>NZ_JBIVGP010000040.1:0-1162 GCF_044748725.1 Pseudomonas sp. NPDC089752 | reverse complement strand
CTCGAATCACAAGCGTGGGCCAAGCCAAAGTCCTCTCACTGTGTTGAGTTTAGGAGGTTTTGGTGATGGCTTCCTTCTTGGGAATCGATGTTTCCAGTAATTCGCTTGATGCACTGGTGCGACCGCAGGGCATCAAGATCCGTGTGAACAATGATCCGGCAGGATTTGATGCGCTGTGCAAGGAGCTGCGGGGGTTCAGCATTAAGCGCGTCTTGCTGGAGGCCACTGGCGGCTATGAACGCGATGTCATGCATTTTCTACAGGACGCAGGCTTCAAAGTCATACGCGTCAATCCCAAGCGCGCCAGGGCTTTTGCCGACTCCATGGCCATCAAGGCCAAGACCGACGCTATCGATGCCGCAGTGTTGGCCCATTACGCCGAAGTCATTCCAGACCAGCCTACCCTGCGAATCAGCCCAGACCGAGCGCTTCTGCGGGAGCTGCTGCAGCAGCGTGATCGCCTGATTCAGCAGCGGGATGACGACCGGCGGCGCCTGAAGCAGGCGCAGTCAGCCGTGGTTGCCAATTTCCTGAAAACCAACCTTCAGCACTTCAGGTCGCAGATCAAACTGGTTGAGCAAGCGATCAAACAGCAAACGACTGCGCTGAACGATGAGCGCGTTGCCCAGCTGGTCCAGGTTAAAGGCATTGGGCTGGTGACAGCGGGCAAGCTGGTAGCGCTGCTACCGGAGCTCGGTCGTGTTGAGTCCAGAGAGATAGCCTCACTGGTCGGAGTAGCGCCGTTCAACCACGACAGCGGAAAATCCGTGGGAAAGCGCTCTATCTCAGGAGGGCGATTTGAAGTCAGGCGATCGCTGTACATGGCATGCCTGGTGGCGGTGAAACATAACCCGGCCCTCAAGGCGCGCTATGAAGGGCTTCGCGAGCGTGGAAAGCTGGCCAAAGTCGCGATCGTGGCCTGCATGAGGGTGTTCATCGTACAGCTCAATGCAATGCTCAGGACAGGCACGCCATGGCGAGATGTGGTGTTGCCCCAGCGTGAAGTTACGCAGATCAAAAAAGTAGCGTAATCCGAGTGGGAGCGGCGGTGCGGCGATCCGACTTGCCCCGCGAAGCAGGCACCGCGCTGGATGGCACGGGCTTCGCCCGTGTTCGCGGGACAAGCCCGCTCCCACAGGGATCGCATGCCGCCTGAGGCATT
>NZ_JBIVGP010000039.1:0-1228 GCF_044748725.1 Pseudomonas sp. NPDC089752 | reverse complement strand
TGTAGATACCGTCTTGACCCTCACCCTGCAAGAGCGATTTTGGGGTCAAACGGTATCCCCGACTTCACCACCCCGTAAACCAGGTGCAGCAGCTTGCGCATCGCCGCGCAGACGATCTGTTTGTAGGCTTTGTGCCGGCTGTTCAACCGCTCTGCCAGGGCCTTCACGACAGGGTTATGCCTGATCGAGACAGTGCCTGACATCCACAAGCCCGCACGCAGCCGTGAGGCGCCTGTCCGCGAGATAGTACTCTGGCCTATGAACTCTCCCGATTGCTGCACTACCGGGTTCAGGCCTGAGAACGCGACAATCGCAGAAGGGCTTTGGTATTTCAGTGGATCACCCAGCTCGGCGAGCAGCAACGTAGCAGTGGTGTCACCCAAACCATCAATCGAGGTAATCAGATCACGTCGCTTGCGCAGGTCTGGATCATCATCGATCGTCTGCTCGATAGCCTTCCTGGTCTTTTCCAGTTCTTCGGTGATGTGTCCGATGACGTCTTGAATCGACTGCTGCACCGCATCTTGTGCGACATCCAAACGATTCTGCTCCATCTGGCGCATTTCCTTGAGGTCGTCCAGTCGCCGCACCAGAGCACGCAAACGGCGCTGTGCAGGTGGCTCGGGCTCCCACTGGCGAAGCGAGGCCGCCTTCTGTTGGCCATAAGCAGCAATGACTTTGGCGTCAGCCTTATCGGTTTTGACGCGCCGAAGCTCCACGTCAGCGAATTTCGCGATCACTGCCGGGTTCAGAATGCACACCCGATAACCTTGGTTGTGACAATGCTCGGCCAACGCTTCATGATAGGTGCCTGTGGCCTCCATAACGATCCAGGCGCCTGGTTCGGCGTGGCGCTCAAGCCAGTCGCTGAACTGCTTGAACCCTCCAAGATCGTTGGACAGCTTGGCTTTGGTGCGCGTCTTGCCGTTGGGAAGCGGGGTGGCAATGTCGAAAGATTTTTTGGCGACATCAACGCCAACAAAGACGGACATGATCTTCTCCTTCAAACTACGAAAGTCGATCACCCTACACTCAGTTCAACCTTGTCAATGCGTACTCACGCCAGGGACGGGCACTAGATACCGTTCGAACTTGTCGAGTGGGGTTGGAAGGCCAGAGCGTTATCTACAGTACGGGCTCGATGCCCTAGGAGCGGCTCCGCTTCAAGACCTTCCCTCGATGATCAGTCGAGAACTTTCGCCTCTTGGGAGGCGAAAGTCGAGATACA
>NZ_JBIVGP010000038.1:0-1382 GCF_044748725.1 Pseudomonas sp. NPDC089752 | reverse complement strand
ACGGTCACCGACAGCCCAGAGACTCAGGCCACCACCAACCTGGTGCTGAGCGCGACTGGCGACGTCGCTGAGGGTGGCCAGATCGTCTACACCGCGACCCTGAGCAATCCAGCGGGCACGGCCATGACCGTGACCTTGAGCAATGGCGCGACGATCAATATCGCTGCGGGTCAGACCGCTGGCCAAGTGACCGTCGCTGCGCCAACCGATGACGTCTACAAGGACGCCGGCGAGGTCAAAGTCAGCATCACCGGGACCACCGGTGGTGATTTTGAACAACTGGCAGTGAACCCAGCCGAAGCGGTCACCAATGTCAGCGACACCATCGACACCAGCACGGTTACATTGACTGCTGATGGCTCGGTCGTCGAGGGTGGCGTAGTCACCTACACCGCCTCCGTCAGCGCTCCAGTTACCGGCAGCCCGCTGGTGGTGACCCTGGCCAACGGCCAGAGCATCACTATCGATGTTGGCCAGTCCTCCGGCTCGGTCAACTTCACTGCCCCGAACAACGTCTACAACACCAACACCCCGCTGACCAACAGCATCACCAAGGTCGAGGGTGGCAACTACGAGAACCTGGAAACCGCTGGCACGCCGACCACCACGGTCACCGACAGCCCAGAAACTCAGGCCACCACCAACCTGGTGCTGAGCGCGACTGGCGATGTCGCCGAAGGCGGCCAGATCGTCTACACCGCGACGCTGAGCAACCCAGCCGGTACGGCGATGACCGTGACCTTGAGCAATGGCTCGACGATCAATATCGCTGCGGGTCAGACCACTGGCCAAGTCACCGTCGCTGCGCCAACCGATGACGTCTACAAGGACGCCGGTGAGGTCAAAGTCAGCATCACCGGGACCACCGGTGGCGACTTCGAGAAGCTGGCGGTCAACCCAGCCGAAGCGGTCACTAACGTCAGCGACACCATCGACACGTCGACCGTGACCCTGACCGCGTCTCCAAGCGTGGTTGAGGGCGGCGTGGTCATCTACACCGCGTCGGTCTCGGCACCGGTGACTGGTTCGCCGCTGGTGGTGACTCTTGCCAACGGTCAGAGCATCACCATCGATGTTGGCCAATCCACCGGCTCGGTCAACTTCACTGCGCCGAACAACGTCTACAACACCAATGCGCCACTGACCAACAGCATCACCAAGGTCGAAGGTGGCAACTACGAGAACCTCGAAACCGCTGGTGCGCCGACCACCACGGTCACCGACAGCCCAGAGACTCAGGCCACCACCAACCTGGTGCTGAGCGCGACTGGCGACGTCGCTGAGGGTGGCCAGATCGTCTACACCGCGACCCTGAGCAATCCAGCGGGCACGGCCATGACCGTGACCTTGAGCAATGGCGCGACGATCAATATCGCTGCGGG
>NZ_JBIVGP010000037.1:0-1858 GCF_044748725.1 Pseudomonas sp. NPDC089752 | reverse complement strand
GCCGTGACCAATGTCAGCGACACCATCGATACGTCGACCGTGACCCTGACCGCGTCTCCAAGCGTGGTTGAGGGCGGCGTGGTCACCTACACCGCCTCTGTCAGCGCTCCAGTCACCGGCAGCCCGCTGGTGGTGACCCTGGCCAACGGCCAGAGCATCACCATCGATGTTGGCCAGTCCTCCGGCTCGGTCAACTTCACCGCGCCGAACAACGTCTACAACACCAACACCCCGCTGACCAACAGCATCACCAAGGTCGAAGGCGGCAACTACGAGCAACTGGAAACCGCCGGCACGCCGACCACCACGGTCACCGATAGCCCTGAGACTCAGGCCACCACCAACCTGGTGCTGAGCGCGACTGGCGATGTCGCCGAGGGCGGCCAGATCGTCTACACCGCCACCCTGAGCAATCCAGCGGGCACGGCCATGACCGTGACCTTGAGCAACGGCTCGACGATCAATATCGCTGCGGGCCAGACCACTGGCCAGGTCACCGTCGCTGCGCCAACCGATGACGTCTACAAGGATGCCGGTGAAGTCAAAGTCAGCATCACCGGTACTACCGGCGGCGACTTCGAGAAGCTGGCGGTCAACCCAGCGGAAGCGGTCACTAACGTCAGCGACACCATCGACACGTCGACCGTGACCCTGACCGCGTCTCCAAGCGTGGTTGAGGGCGGCGTGGTGACCTACACCGCTTCGGTCTCGGCACCTGTGACCGGTTCGCCGCTGGTGGTGACCCTGGCCAACGGCCAGAGCATCACTATCGATGTTGGCCAATCCACCGGCACGGTCAACTTCACCGCCCCGAACAACGTCTACAACACCAATGCGCCACTGACCAACAGCATCACCAAGGTCGAAGGTGGCAACTACGAGAATCTCGAAACCGCTGGTGCGCCGATCACCACGGTCACCGACAGCCCAGAGACTCAGGCCACCACCAACCTGGTGCTGAGCGCAACCGGCGACGTCGCCGAGGGCGGTCAGATCGTCTACACCGCCACCTTGAGCAACCCGGCTGGCACGGCGATGACCGTGACCCTGAGCAACGGCGCGACCATCAATATCGCCGCCGGCCAGACCGCTGGCCAGGTCACCGTCGCTGCGCCAACCGATGACGTCTACAAGGACGCCGGCGAGGTCAAAGCCAGCATCACCGGCACCACCGGCGGTGACTTCGAGAAGCTCGCGGTCAATCCAGCCGAAGCTGTGACCAATGTCAGCGACACCATCGACACCAGCACGGTCACGCTGACTGCTAATGGCTCGGTCGTCGAAGGTGGCGTGGTGACCTACACCGCGTCGGTTTCGGCACCGGTGACCGGTTCGCCACTGGTGGTGACCCTGGCCAACGGCCAGAGCATCACCATCGATGTTGGCCAATCCACCGGCACGGTCAACTTCACCGCGCCGAACAACGTCTACAACACCAACACCCCCCTGACCAACAGCATCACCAAGGTCGAGGGCGGCAACTACGAGAAGCTCGTAACCACCGGCAATACCACGACCACGGTCACCGACAGCCCAGCAACCCAGGCCACCACTAACTTGGTGCTGAGCGCAACCGGCGACGTCGCTGAAGGCGGCCAGATCGTCTACACCGCGACCCTGAGCAACCCGGCCGGCACGGCGATGACCGTGACCCTGAGCAATGGCGCAACCATCAATATCGCCGCCGGTAAGACTTCGGGCACCGTGACCGTCCCAGCGCCATCGGACGATGTCTACAAAGATGCCGGCCAGGTCAAAGCCAGCATCACCGGCACCACCGGTGGTGACTTCGAGAAGCTGGCGGTCAATCCGGCTGAAGCCGTGACCAATGTCAGCGACACCATCGACACGTCGACCG
>NZ_JBIVGP010000036.1:0-1994 GCF_044748725.1 Pseudomonas sp. NPDC089752 | reverse complement strand
TTGATCGTCGAGCCATTGCTCAAGGTCACGGTCATCGCCGTGCCGGCTGGGTTGCTCAAGGTCGCGGTATAAACGATCTGGCCGCCCTCGGCGACGTCGCCGGTCGCGCTCAGCACCAGGTTAGTGGTGGCCTGGGTTTCTGGGCTATCGGTGACCGTGGTGGTCGGCGTGCCAGCGGTTTCGAGGTTCTCGTAGTTGCCGCCCTCGACCTTGGTGATGCTGTTGGTCAGCGGGGTGTTGGTGTTGTAGACGTTGTTCGGCGCAGTGAAGTTGACCGAGCCGGAGGATTGGCCAACATCGATGGTGATGCTCTGGCCGTTGGCCAGGGTCACCACCAGCGGCGAACCGGTGACTGGTGCCGAGACCGAAGCGGTGTAGGTGACCACGCCGCCCTCAACCACGCTTGGAGACGCGGTCAGGGTCACGGTCGACGTGTCGATGGTGTCGCTGACATTGGTCACGGCTTCGGCTGGGTTGACCGCCAGCTTCTCGAAGTCACCGCCGGTGGTGCCGGTGATGCTGACTTTGACCTCACCGGCGTCCTTGTAGACGTCGTCAGTTGGCGCCGCAACGGTCACTTGGCCAGCGGTCTGGCCGGCGGCGATATTGATGGTCGCGCCGTTGCTCAGCGTCACGGTCATCGCCGTGCCGGCTGGATTGCTCAAGGTCGCGGTGTAAACGATCTGGCCGCCCTCGGCGACATCGCCAGTCGCGCTCAGCACCAGGTTGGTGGTGGCCTGAGTCTCTGGGCTATCGGTGACCGTGGTGATCGGGGTACCAGTGGTGTCCAGGTTCTCGTAGTTGCCGCCTTCGACCTTGGTAATGCTGTTGGTCAGCGGGGTGTTGGTGTTGTAGACGTTGTTCGGCGCGGTGAAGTTGACCGTGCCGGTGGACTGGCCAACATCGATGGTGATGCTCTGGCCGTTGGCCAGGGTCACCACCAGCGGGCTGCCGGTGACCGGCGCCGATACCGAGGCGGTGTAGGTGACGACGCCACCCTCGACGACCGAGCCATTAGCAGTCAGTGTGACCGTGCTGGTGTCGATGGTATCGCTGACATTGGTGACCGCTTCGGCTGGGTTCACTGCCAGTTGTTCAAAATCACCACCGGTGGTCCCGGTGATGCTGACTTTGACTTCACCGGCGTCCTTGTAGACGTCATCGGTTGGCGCAGCGACGGTGACCTGGCCAGTGGTCTGGCCCGCAGCGATATTGATCGTCGAGCCATTGCTCAAGGTCACGGTCATGGCCGTGCCCGCTGGATTGCTCAGGGTCGCGGTGTAGACGATCTGGCCGCCCTCGGCCACGTCGCCAGTCGCGCTCAGCACCAGGTTGGTGGTGGCCTGAGTCTCTGGGCTGTCGGTGACCGTGGTGGTCGGGGTACCGGCGGTTTCGAGCTTCTCGTAGTTGCCGCCTTCGACCTTGGTGATGCTGTTGGTCAGCGGGGTGTTGGTGTTGTAGACGTTGTTCGGCGCGGTGAAGTTGACCGTGCCGGTGGATTGGCCAACATCGATGGTAATGCTCTGGCCGTTGGCCAGGGTCACCACCAGCGGCGAACCGGTCACCGGTGCCGTAACCGAAGCGGTGTAGGTCACCACGCCGCCCTCAACCACGCTTGGAGTCGCGGTCAGGGTTACGGTCGACGTGTCGATGCTGTCGTTGATAACCGTGACAGCTTCCGACGGGCTGATCGACAGCTGTTCAAAATTTCCACCCGCGACAGTCGTAATGGTCGTGCTGACCGTGGAACCATTGTTGTAGACATCGTTGGCCGGCGTCTGGAAGTTAACGCTGCCAGTGGACTGCCCGGCTTCGACGGTAACGGTCTGGCCATTCGACAGGGTCACGGTCACCGGCGTCTGAGCTGGGTTGCTCAGCGTCACGGTATAGGTGATCACCCCGCCCTCGGTCACGCTAGGCGAGGCAGTGAGGGTCGCGGTAGTGGTATCGACCGAATCCGAAATGACGGTCTGGGCAGGCGCCGGGTTCGGCGT
>NZ_JBIVGP010000035.1:0-2135 GCF_044748725.1 Pseudomonas sp. NPDC089752 | reverse complement strand
TATCAGCTTATCAGTGCCACCGGACGGGAGATGGCAAATGCCGGGCGCCAGCAAAGCAGATCTGCCCCCGCGAGCCTGCCGCTACCCAGCAATGAGGAATATACCAACTACACCCGCACCTACGACTACGATACCGCAGGCAATCTCACCCAAATCCGCCACAGCGCACTCGCTACGAGTAACTGCCATACCACGAACATTACGGTCAGTGACCGCAGTAACCGTGGGGTACTAGATCTGCTCACGGATTGCCCAGCAGAAGTCGATAGGCTGTTCACGGCGGGAGGATACCAGCAACTATTGCAGCCAGGTCAAAAGCTCTATTGGACACCCAGTGGAGAGCTGCAACGTGTGACACCCGTAGTGCGCGATGGGGCGCCAAGCGATCAGGAGTTCTATCTCTATGACGCGCACAAACAACGCACACTAAAAACCAGCGAACAAGGTCATAGCAGGCAGCAAGTCATCTATTTGCCCGGACTGGAATTGCGAACAACCACTGTGAAGCCAGCTATCGAAGAAAGCACACAAGTCATTAACACAACAAACAACGGTAACCTTTGCGTATACCATCGAACCACTGGCTTGACTGATGACGCTGAGCGCACCCATTACCGGTTCAACTACCAGGACCTTACGAACAACCATAGCCTCGAGCTGGACGATACCGGAAGCCTCATCAGCCTTGAGGAGTACTACCCCTTTGGAAGCACAGCCATATGGTCGACATCCCAGTCAACCAACATCCATTTCAAAACCCTACGATTTTCTGGAAAAGAGCGTGATGCTACGGGCCTGTATTACTTCGGGAATCGTTACTATCAAACATGGGCAGGACGATGGCTGAGCCCGGACCCCGCCGGTACGGTAGATGGACTGAACATCTTCAGCATGGTAAAAAACAACCCAATTAGTTATATTGATGCCAACGGCTTCATGCTGCAGCCGCCAGAGCCCAACGATCTCCCCTACCGCATACGATCGACGGGACTGCATACCTTCGACGATGCTAGACAAGCAATGTTACTTAGGGCAATCAATGAGGCTCTGGAAATTCTCGCAACCGTGACTTCCGTAGATCCTACGTCGCTTCCAGCCGATCTAATGCAAGCCTTCTTTGGCCCGGATCACTCAACGGTAACAGAGGACGTTGTCGACGCGTGGAAAACAACCCATGATATTCTGACTGCCTATTCTGACCCTCTGCAGCAGCGTGTAAAATTCATTAATGCAGAAAATGATACCCCTGATGCACTCGCCGAAATTGGCACTGCCGATCTCCAAGGACGCGTAGCGATTTACGATGCGTTTTTTAGCGACAGAGCTTCGGATCGATTGCGAGCCATCACATTGATACATGAGCTAACTCACATTAGCACACAGGCAGATACGCCCGGCGTCAGCTCCCGGGACTTCTTCTATGTGAACAATGATCGACCAGAGCAGGATACAAAAAGAATCGTATTCCGTGGCAACATGAAACCTATAGAGCTGTTTGACTTGCCAGGCTTGTTTAGTGCGATTGCCCAGTACCATAATTGGAATGTTGTTAGTACAGACCCAGTGGCCCTGACCTACGGAGCGCGAGAGCAGCCTGCGTACATGGGTAGGGCTCAGGCCCTCAATGAGTTCAAGAGTAACAGTCAACTTCGCGCTCGGGTGGCAGCCAACAATGCAGACAGCCTGAGCTATTCAGCTGCCCTGATTGCCGACCGCCAACGCCAACCCCAACGCCAACGTCAACGTCAACGTCAACGTCAACGAAATGTTCGATAGCACTATCCTCATGGTTGCGAACAGAGCGGGGTGAAGTTTACTAATACAAGGCCGCACCAAAACCGTTGGGGGAACGTGAGACCGAAGTGATCTATCAGCTGCAGGCCGACCCGGCCGGCGATGTGCCAGGGTGGCTGGCCAACCGCTTCGTGGTAGATACGCCGGTGGTCACGCTGAGAACTCTGCGTGCGGTGGCCGAACGGCAGCATTAAGCGATTTCCAGCGCGTCATTCAAAATTACTTCCAACAGAGCCCGTTAAAGTGCTGGTGAACTTCACCTGCAACGCCAATTACGGAAAAGTACGCGCGCCGGGGCAGGCACCTATCATTTTTATCAGGTTACAGCATGAACAATACTC
>NZ_JBIVGP010000034.1:0-2474 GCF_044748725.1 Pseudomonas sp. NPDC089752 | reverse complement strand
TGTAGCTCAGGCGCTCTGCCGGGTAGTCCGGGTCCAGCGGCACATAGGCACCCCCGGCCTTGAGAATCGCCAGCAGCCCGACCACCATTTCGAGGTTGCGCTCGGCGGCGATGCCGACCAGCACATCGGGGCCGACGCCCTGCTCCTGCAGCTTGTGAGCCAGCTGGTTGGCGCGCGCATCGAGCTGCGCATAGCTCAGGCCGTGCTCACCGAAGCGCAGCGCCTCGGCGTCCGGGGTGCGGGCGACCTGGGCCTCGATCAGGCGATGCACCGGGGTGTCCAGCGGGTAGTGAACAGCGGTGGCATTGAATTGCTCGATCAGTTGCTCACGCTCGGCAGCGTCGAGCAGCTGCAATGCCAGCATCGGGCGCTGCGGCTCGGCCACCAGCGCCTCGAGCAGGTTCTGCCAGTGCCGCACCAGACGCTCGAGGGTAGCCGGCTCGAACAGGTCGCTGGCATAGGTGAAACAGGCATGCAGCCCGAGGGCAGTTTCGGTGGTGTCCAGGCTCAGGTCGAACTGCGCACTGCGCTGAGGCTGCTCCAGCAAATCAACTTGCAGGCCGGCGATGGCCAGGCCCGGGGCCACGGCCGGCTGCACCTGGTGGTTGAACATCACCTGGAACAATGGACTGTGGCTGGCATTACGCTGTGGCTGCAAAGCCTCGACCAGTTGCTCGAACGGCAGGTCCTGGTGAGCCTGGGCTTGCAGCACGGTCTCGCGCAGGCCTTGCAGGTGCTCAGCGAAACTGAGGTGTGCAGCGCCGGTGTCTCTGATCACCAGCGTGTTGACGAAAAAGCCGATCAGGCGCTCGGTCTCGGCACGGTTACGGTTGGCCAATGGCACACCGATACGCAAGTCTTCCTGGCCGCTGTAGCGCCGCAGGAGCAACTGGAAACTACCCAGCAACACCGTGAACAGGCTCACATCCTGCTGTTGCGCCAAGTGTTTCAGGGCGCCTGCCAACGCCGTGGGCAACTGCACCGCCACACTCGCGCCCCGGCCGCTCGGGCGCGCCGGGCGCGGTTTGTCGAGGGGCAAGGCGAGGACATCGTCACCACTGCCCAGGCATTGGCGCCAGTAGGCCAGCTGTCGTTCGCGCTCACCGGCCTGCAACCACTGACGCTGCCACAGGGCGTAGTCGCTGTACTGGATGGCCAGCGCCGGCAGTTGCGCCGTTTCGCCACTACAGGCGGCGCGGTAGCACTCAAATAGTTCCTCGATCATCAACCCCATCGACCAGCCGTCGGTGACGATATGGTGCAGGCTGACCTGGAGGAGGAAATCATCCGGGCCCAAGGGTTGTACCCGCACGCGCATCGGCGCGGCATGAGCGATGTCGAACGGCATCCCCGCCTCCTCCCGCAGGCGTGCCTCGATCAGCTGTTCGCTGGCAACTTCAGGCTGCGCTGGCAGCACCTGCCAGTCCAGTTCGGCGTGGCTGCTGACCGCCTGCAGGGGTTGCCCGTCAACCTCGACGAAGCGCGTGCGCAAGCTGGCGTGGCGTGCCTGTACCTGCTCGAAGGCACTGCGCAGCATGGCCTGGTCCAGCGCACCACGCAGGCGCAGGGCCTGGCACAGGTTGTAGGCGCTGCCTTGCGGGTCGAGCTGCCAGAGGAACCACTGACGCTGCTGGGCATAGGACAGTGGCAACAGGCCTTGCTCGGTGGCCGGGACGATCGGCATACGTGCCACGTTCACCCCAGCCTCACCCAGCTTGCGGAACAGCTGTTGGCGCTTGTCGCTGTCCAGGCTGCCGATGCGGGCGACCAGCTCCTGCGAGCGTGCGGTTTGGGGCTTAAGCATTGTGTTCCTCCAATTCGTCGAGCGCACCGAAGATCAAGTCCAGTTCGTCGCCCGGATCGTTGTCGGCTGTAATCGCCTGCACGCGCTCGGCCAGTTGCCACAGCGTGCGCAAAGCGTAGAAATCGTTGATGGTCAGTTCGATGCCCAGGGCGCTGCGCAGTCGGGCTTGCAGCATGATCAATTGCAGCGAATGGCCGCCGAGCTCGAAGAAGTCGTCATCCAGACCCACTCGCTCAACCTTGAGCAGTTCCTGCCAGGTGGTGGCGAGCAGGCACTCCAGCTCGCTCTGCGGCGCGCGGTAGGTCACGCCGGCACTGGCCTGCGGTGCGGGCAAGGCGCGACGCTCGAGCTTGCCGTTGGCGGAAAGCGGCAGCGCTTCGAGCACCACGAAGTGCGCGGGCACCATGTAGTCCGGCAGCGTTGCCTGCAGCGCCAGCTTGAGCCTGTCGAGCAGGGCTTCGGCGGGCTCGGTGGGCACTACATAGGCCACCAGTTGCGCGCCACTGGCCGTGGTCTGTGCGACCACCGCCGCTTCGCGGACCTGATCCTGCTCCAGCAACCGCGCTTCGATTTCGCCCAGCTCGATGCGCAAGCCGCGGATCTTCACCTGGTGGTCGATCCGGCCCATGTACTCGATCACCCCGTCGGCGCGCTGGCGCGCCAGGTCGCC
>NZ_JBIVGP010000033.1:1216-4196 GCF_044748725.1 Pseudomonas sp. NPDC089752 | reverse complement strand
AGCAGATTGCTTGGGTGTTATATGGTCAAGCCTCACGGGCAATTAGTATTGGTTAGCTCAACGCCTCACAGCGCTTACACACCCAACCTATCAACGTCGTAGTCTTCGACGGCCCTTTAGGGGATTCAAGATCCCAGTGAGATCTCATCTTGAGGCAAGTTTCCCGCTTAGATGCTTTCAGCGGTTATCTCTTCCGAACATAGCTACCCGGCAATGCCACTGGCGTGACAACCGGAACACCAGAGGTTCGTCCACTCCGGTCCTCTCGTACTAGGAGCAGCCCCTCTCAAATCTCAAACGTCCACGGCAGATAGGGACCGAACTGTCTCACGACGTTCTAAACCCAGCTCGCGTACCACTTTAAATGGCGAACAGCCATACCCTTGGGACCGGCTTCAGCCCCAGGATGTGATGAGCCGACATCGAGGTGCCAAACACCGCCGTCGATATGAACTCTTGGGCGGTATCAGCCTGTTATCCCCGGAGTACCTTTTATCCGTTGAGCGATGGCCCTTCCATACAGAACCACCGGATCACTAAGACCTACTTTCGTACCTGCTCGACGTGTTTGTCTCGCAGTCAAGCGCGCTTTTGCCTTTATACTCTACGACCGATTTCCGACCGGTCTGAGCGCACCTTCGTACTCCTCCGTTACTCTTTGGGAGGAGACCGCCCCAGTCAAACTACCCACCATACACTGTCCTCGATCCGGATAACGGACCTGAGTTAGAACCTCAAAGTTGCCAGGGTGGTATTTCAAGGATGGCTCCATGAGAACTGGCGTCCCCACTTCAAAGCCTCCCACCTATCCTACACAAGCAAATTCAAAGTCCAGTGCAAAGCTATAGTAAAGGTTCACGGGGTCTTTCCGTCTAGCCGCGGATACACTGCATCTTCACAGCGATTTCAATTTCACTGAGTCTCGGGTGGAGACAGCGCCGCCATCGTTACGCCATTCGTGCAGGTCGGAACTTACCCGACAAGGAATTTCGCTACCTTAGGACCGTTATAGTTACGGCCGCCGTTTACCGGGGCTTCGATCAAGAGCTTCGCTTGCGCTAACCCCATCAATTAACCTTCCGGCACCGGGCAGGCGTCACACCCTATACGTCCACTTTCGTGTTTGCAGAGTGCTGTGTTTTTAATAAACAGTCGCAGCGGCCTGGTATCTTCGACCGGCGTGGGCTTACGGAGCAAGTCCTTCACCCTCACCGGCGCACCTTCTCCCGAAGTTACGGTGCCATTTTGCCTAGTTCCTTCACCCGAGTTCTCTCAAGCGCCTTGGTATTCTCTACCTAACCACCTGTGTCGGTTTGGGGTACGGTTCCCAGTTATCTGAAGCTTAGGAGCTTTTCTTGGAAGCATGGCATCAACCACTTCGTCGCCTAAAGGCAACTCGTCATCAGCTCTCGGCCTTGAGATCCCGGATTTGCCTAAGATCTCAGCCTACCACCTTAAACTTGGACAACCAACGCCAAGCTGGCCTAGCCTTCTCCGTCCCTCCATCGCAATAACTGGAAGTACAGGAATATTAACCTGTTTTCCATCGACTACGCTTTTCAGCCTCGCCTTAGGGACCGACTAACCCTGCGTCGATTAACGTTGCGCAGGAAACCTTGGTCTTTCGGCGTGCGAGTTTTTCACTCGCATTGTCGTTACTCATGTCAGCATTCGCACTTCTGATACCTCCAGCAAGCTTCTCAACTCACCTTCACAGGCTTACAGAACGCTCCTCTACCGCATCACCAAAGGTGATACCCGTAGCTTCGGTGCATGGTTTGAGCCCCGTTACATCTTCCGCGCAGGCCGACTCGACTAGTGAGCTATTACGCTTTCTTTAAAGGGTGGCTGCTTCTAAGCCAACCTCCTAGCTGTCTAAGCCTTCCCACATCGTTTCCCACTTAACCATGACTTTGGGACCTTAGCTGACGGTCTGGGTTGTTTCCCTTTTCACGACGGACGTTAGCACCCGCCGTGTGTCTCCCATGCTCGGCACTTGTAGGTATTCGGAGTTTGCATCGGTTTGGTAAGTCGGGATGACCCCCTAGCCGAAACAGTGCTCTACCCCCTACAGTGATACATGAGGCGCTACCTAAATAGCTTTCGAGGAGAACCAGCTATCTCCGAGCTTGATTAGCCTTTCACTCCGATCCACAGGTCATCCGCTAACTTTTCAACGGTAGTCGGTTCGGTCCTCCAGTCAGTGTTACCTAACCTTCAACCTGCCCATGGATAGATCGCCCGGTTTCGGGTCTATACCCAGCGACTAAACGCCCTATTAAGACTCGCTTTCGCTACGCCTCCCCTATTCGGTTAAGCTCGCCACTGAATATAAGTCGCTGACCCATTATACAAAAGGTACGCAGTCACCTAACAAAGTAGGCTCCCACTGCTTGTACGCATACGGTTTCAGGTTCTATTTCACTCCCCTCTCCGGGGTTCTTTTCGCCTTTCCCTCACGGTACTGGTTCACTATCGGTCAGTCAGTAGTATTTAGCCTTGGAGGATGGTCCCCCCATGTTCAGACAAAGTTTCTCGTGCTCCGTCCTACTCGATTTCATTGACAAGAGATTTTCGTGTACGGGGCTATCACCCACTATGGCCGCACTTTCCAGAGCGTTCCACTAATCTCAAATCAACTTAAGGGCTGGTCCCCGTTCGCTCGCCACTACTAAGGGAATCTCGGTTGATTTCTTTTCCTCAGGGTACTTAGATGTTTCAGTTCCCCTGGTTCGCCTCTTGCACCTATGTATTCAGTACAAGATACTCAGCTTGTGCTGAGTGGGTTCCCCCATTCAGAGATCTCTGGATCACAGTCTGTTTGCCGACTCCCCAAAGCTTATCGCAGGCTACCACGTCTTTCATCGCCTCTGACTGCCAAGGCATCCACCGTATGCGCTTCTTCACTTGACCATATAACCCCAAGCAATCTGGTTATACTGTGAAGACGACATTCGCCGAAAATTCGCATTTCGCTCAA
>NZ_JBIVGP010000032.1:0-9849 GCF_044748725.1 Pseudomonas sp. NPDC089752 | reverse complement strand
ACGGCGCTGTCCAGCGGGTAGTGGTCGATCGCGGTAGCGTTCCACTGCTCGACGATCAGCTGCTGCTCGGCGGCATCGAGCATCGGCAGTTCGCCCAGGTGGCGCTCGGCCTGCTCGGCCAGGGCCTGCAACAGCGCCACCAGGTGGCGATCGATGTGGCGGATCTGTGCCCCATCGAAACGCGCCTGGTCGAAGCTGTAGCGCAGCTCCAGGGTCTCGCCCAGGCTCACCGCCAGGGTCAGCGGGTAGTTGGTCTGTTCATGGCTGGCCACCGGGCCGAAGCCCACATCGCCCGGTGCGCCCTGTTGCAAGGCTTCGGAAATCGGATAGTTCTCAAACACCAGGATGGTGTCGAACAGGGCGTCACCGCCACGCCCACTCCAGCGCTGGATCTCGAACAGCGGCGTGTGCTCGAACTCGCGCACACTCAGGTTCTGCGCCTGCACTGCCTGCAGCCACTGGGCCACGGTGATTTGCGGGCTGGGGCTGGCGATCACCGGCAGGGTGTTGATGAACAGGCCGATCTGTTCTTCCACCCCTGGCAGGTCGGTCGACCGCCCCGCCACGGTGGCACCGAAGGTGACCGCGCGTTGCCCGGTGTAGCGCTGCAACAGCAGCAGCCAGGCGGCCTGCACCAGGGTATTGAGGGTGACCTTCTGCAGCCGGGCGAAATCGGCCAGGGCCTGGGTGGTCGGGCGCTCGATCAGGCGGCGATGCTCGGCCTGGCCGTGCGCGCCGGCAACCGGGCGCGGCAAACTGTTGGCAAGGCGGGTCGGCTCATCCAGGCCGGCCAGTTGCTGCTGCCAGAAGGTGCGGCTAGCCTCTGCATCCTGGCCCTGCAACCAGGTGATGTAGTCGCGGTAGCGCACCCGTGGCGCTTCGAGCGTCAGGCCTGCGTAATGCTGCATCACTTCGCCGATCAGGCGTGAGCTGCTCCAGCCATCCATGAGGATATGATGATGGGTGTAGATCAGGTGATAACGCCCTGCCCCGTTGGCCACCAGTTGCAGGCGCAGCAGCGGCGCCTGGGCCAGGTCGAAGCCTTGGGCAAGGGCCTCGGCGGCCAGGCGATCGCTGTCCTGCGCGGCATCATGCAGCTGGAACGGCACCACCAGCGACCGCTGCACCAACTGCAGCGGTTGTGCCAGTTCGCCTGACCAGAGGAAGCTGCTGCGCAGCACATCGTGGCGCTCGACCACATGCTGCCAGGCCTGGCGGAAACGCTCCGGGTCGAGCCCGTCGATATCCACCCGCAGCTGGTTGACGTAGTCACCCGAGCCTTGCTCGTAGAGGGTGTGGAACAGCATGCCCTGTTGCATCGGCGCCAGCGGCAGGATGTCCTCGATCGCCTCGGCCCTCACCGGCAGGTCATCCAGTTGCGCCTGGCTCAGCCGCGCCAGCGGGAAGTCGGACGGGGTGAAGCCGTGGGCCTGCCCTGCGCAGCAATGACCGACCAGGCGCGCCAACTCCTCGCTGTACTCGGTTGCCAGTCGCTCGATCACCGGCGGCGCGAACATCTGCGCCGAGAAGGTCCACTCCAGCGTCAGCACCCCTTCGTAGACCTGGCCGTTGAGGGTCAGCCAGTTACCCAGCGGGGCCTGCGCATCCTGCTCGGCACCGGCCGATTCGCTGGCCGGCACGAACACGGCGGCGGCGCCCGCGTCGAACTGGCCATCGAGCTGGCCGAGGTAGTTGAAGGTGATGCGCGGCTCAGGGAGGGCCGCCATCAGCGCCTGGGTCGGCGCATCGCCCAAGTAGCGCAGGATGCCAAAGCCGACGCCCTTGTCGGGTGCGGCGCGCAGCTGTTCCTTGATGGTCTTGATGGTTTGCCCAGGCTCCGCCGCTGGCGTCAGCTGGACGGGGTACTTGCTGGTGAACCAGCCGACCGTGCGGCTGAGGTCGATGTCTTCGAACAACTCCTCACGGCCATGGCCCTCCAGTTGCACCAGCACCGAATCGCTGCCGCTCCAGCGTGCAATCACCCGCGCCAGGGCGCTGAGCAGCAGGTCGTTGACCTGGGTCCGGTAGGCAGCCGGTGCCTGTCGCAACAGCTGCTGGGTAAGCCCAGCCTCCAGCCGGCTGAACACGCTGTGACGGTCGCAGTGGCGCGCAGGCGCCTGCGCATTGGCGCCGGGCAAGCTCTGTGGCGCCCCGTGCAGGCTGGTCTGCCAGAAGCCCAGCTGATCCAGCAGGCGCGGCTGGCGGGCCAAGGCATGCAGCCGTTCGGCCCAGCGCTGAACCGAGCTGGTGCGTGCAGGCAGGTGCACTGCCTGGCCGGCCTGCAACTGGTTGCAGGCCTGCTGCAGGTCCTCGAACAGCACACGCCAGGACACGCCATCGACGACCAGGTGGTGGATCACCAGCAGCAAGCGTTGGCTGCCATCGGCCATCTTAATGCAGACCGCACGCAGCAAACGTTGCTCCAGGTCGAGGCCCGCCTGCACCGATTCGCACAGTGCCTCCAGCGCGCCAGCGTCGGCGCATTGCGCGTGTTCCAGCAGGCCGTGCTGCTGCCACACGGCTTGTTGCTGCTCGCTGCTGCGATACTCGGCGCGCCATTGCCCCTGCACCTGACGGAACACCTGGCGCAAGGCATCGTGGTGCAGCACCAGCGCCTGCAGGGCCGCGTCCAGCTGCGCGGCTGGCAAGCTCGCCTGGCAGTGCAAAAGGAACGATTGGTTCCAGTGAGCACGCTGGCTCATGGGACGGGCGAAAAACGCTTGCTGGATCGGCAGCAGCGCCAGCTCGCCCTGTGCCGGCCCCTGCTCGCCGACCTTGGCCTCGCCTTCCCGGGCGACGCTGGCCAGGCCTTGCACGGTCTGGTATTGGAACAACTGCTTGGGGGTGAAGTGGATGCCGGCCTGACGGGCGCGGCTGACGACCTGGATGGAAATGATCGAATCGCCACCCAGCTCGAAGAAGTTGTCGCTGACGCCGACCTGCTCGCGCTTGAGGACATCCTGCCAGATGCCTGCCAGGCGCTGCTCCAGGCCACTGCGCGGGGCTACATAGGCCGATCCGCCGGCCAGCGCGTCAGGGGCAGGCAACGCCTTGCGGTCGAGCTTGCCGTTGGCATTGAGCGGCAGGCTGGGCAGCAGCAGCAATTGGCTGGGGACCATGTGTTCGGGCAGTGCCAGGCGCAATTGCGCGAGCAGCTCCGCGGCGTCGCAGTTGCCCTCGGCCACCACGTAGCCGACCAGCTGCCGACCGCTGGCCGCCGGCATCGCCAGCACGGCGGCATCTCGCACCGGGGCCAACGCCCGCAGTGCTGTGACGACTTCGCCCGGCTCGACGCGATAGCCGCGAATTTTCACCTGGTCGTCCACCCGGCCCAGGTACTCCACGCCCGCCGTGCCCAGGCGCACCTGGTCACCGCTGCGATACAGGCGCGCCCCCGGCGTGCCATGGGGATCGGGGACAAAGCGCTCGGCAGTCAGGCCCGGTTGGCCCACATACCCTCGGGCCAGCCCGGCTCCGGCAATGTGCAGTTCACCGGCGACCGCCTCGGGCACCGCCTGCAGGTTGGCGTCGAGCACTTGTACCTGGCTGTTGCCCAGCGGCAGGCCCAGGCTGGCGCGCGGTGGCGCCACGCCCAGGTCGACTTCGCCGGCCAGCACGCCGACGGTGGTTTCCGTCGGCCCATAGTGGTTGAACACCCGGCACTGCGGTGCCAGCGTCCGCACCTGGGTCAACAGGGCGGACGGACAGGCTTCGCCGCCCAGCACCAGGTAGCGTCGAGGCAGCACCTGTTCAGGCCGGGCGGCCTTGAGCAATGCGTCCAGGTGCGAAGGGACGATCTTCAGCGCATCGATGGCGTGCTGCTGCATGTACTCGGCAAAGCCATCGGCATCCATTGCCAGGTCGGCACCCAGCAGGTGCAAGGTACGCCCCGTACAGAGTGCGCCGAACAACTGGGTGTAACCCAGGTCGGCCGACAAGGTCGAGGCCAGCGCCATGTGCTGCACACCCTGCCACTCGATGCGCTGCAGCGCGCCCTGCACGTAGTTGAGCAACGCGGCGTGCTCGACCATCACGCCTTTGGGCTGGCCAGTGGAACCTGAGGTGTAGACCAGGTACGCAAGGTTGCCAGGCTCGACCCGCCGTACGGCGGCCGGAGCAACTGCTTTGCCGGCAGCGATGGCCAGGCGTGGGGCCTGCAGGCTGGGCAAGGCCGCCAGGTCGTCCAGCAGCAGCACGCTCGCCCCGCTGCTGCGCAGCAACTGCGCCTGGCGCTCCTCTGGCAGTGCCGGGTCAAGCGCCAGGTACGCGGCGCCGGCCTTGAGTACGGCAAGCATCGCCACCACCCATTCGACCGTGCGCCCGGCGGCAATCGCCACCCGCGTCTCAGGGCCCGCGCCCTGCTCGCCCAGGCGGCCAGCCAGGCCTGCGGCCCACTGTTCTAGCTCGGCGTAGGTTAAGCTCTGCTCGCCCGCGACCACGGCCAGGCCCTGCGGGTTGGCCCGGGCCTGGGCGCTGATCAGTTCATGCACACCGGCGACCGGCGCCGGCGCCAGCGTCGGGCCTGCCAATGCAGGCGATGGCCCCACCACGGAGACCTCACCCAGGCATGCGCGCGGGTTGGCCAGCAGCTGTTCGAGCAAGGCCAGCCATTGCGCCGCCATTTCCTCAATGCGTTCGGCGCGGAACAGGTCGGTGGCATAGACGAACGTGGCACTCAGCACTGCGCCTTGCTCGACGGTTTCCAGGGTCAGGTCGAACTTGCTGGTCAGGTCGCCCTGCGCCAGTTGCTCGACCTGCAGTCCAGCCAGCTGCGCGCTCAACGCACGCGGTTCATCGCTTTGGTGGTTGTGCAGCACCTGGAACAGCGGGCTGTGGCTGAGACTGCGCTGCGGCTGCAGGGCTTCGACCAGTTGCTCGAACGGCAGGTCCTGGTGGGCCTGGGCACCCATCGCGGCATCCTTGGCCTGGGCGATCAGCTCGACGAAGCGCTGACGCCCATCCAACTGGGCACTGAGCACCTGGGTGTTGATGAAGAAGCCGATCAACCCCTCGGTCTCGACCCGGTGGCGGTTGGCGATGGGCACGCCGACGCGGATGCGCGCCTGGCCGCTGTAGCGGTGCAGCAACAGCTGGAACGACGCCAGCAACACCACGAACAAGGTAGTGCCTTCAGCCTGCGCCAGAGCTCTGAGGCCCTGCGCCAGCGCCGCTGGCAGGCTGACTGCGAGGCGCCCGCCGCGATAGCTTTGCTGCGCCGGGCGCGGAAAGTCAGTGGGCAGCTCCAGCAGCGCATGGTCGTCACCGAGCTGCTCGATCCAGTACTTGAGCTGACGCTCGCACTCGCCCGCTTCCATCCACTGCCGTTGCCAGATGGCATAGTCGGGGTACTGGATCGCCAGCGCCGCCAGCTGCGGCACTTGGCCCTGGCTGCGAGCTGCGTAGCAGGCCACCATTTCCTCGATGAGGATGCCCATCGACACGCCATCGGCAACGATGTGGTGCAGAGTCAGCACCAGCACATGCTCATCCTCGGCCAGCCGCAACAGGCCAACGCGCAGCAGCGGCGCCTGCTGCAGGTCGAACAACTGCTGGGTCTGAGTGCTGATGAAGGCCTTCACGGCCTGCTCGCGCGCGACGTCGTCCAGCCCCGCCTGCACGTGATCCACCTGTACCGCGAGTTCGACGAGCGTGTCGATCACTTGCCAGGCCTGGTCGTCGTCGGCAATCCGGAACCGTGTGCGCAGCGCTTCATGCCGTGCAATCAGGTCGTTGAAGGCGGCCTGCAGCGCCTGGGTGTCCAGCGCACCGCGCAGACGCAGGGCACTGGGGATGTGATACGCCCGGCTCTCAGGGTCCAGCTGCCAGAGGAACCACTGACGTTGCTGGGCATACGACAACGGCAACTGCGCAAACTCGCTGCGCATTGCCGGGATCGGGAACTGGCTGAGGCTCATGCCCCGCGCCGCCAGCTTGGCGAGGAAGGCCTGACGCTGCGCGAGCGGCAGGCGGATGAAACGCTGAACCAGTGCCAGATTGTCCAATTCAGCCATTTCAGAGGGTCTCCAGCTCAGTGAGGAAGTCGTGCATGTCGCTTAGGTCCTGGGTGAGATTGCCGTTCAGGCAACCGCCGACCGCACTGGCATATTCATGCAAGGTGCCGGCTTTGAAGAGCAAATCGAGGGGGATGTTGGCCTGCAGCTGTTGTTGGGCCATGGCCGTCACCTGGGTGGCGAGCAACGAGTGCCCGCCCAGTTCGAAGAAGTTGTCGGTACGACCGACCTGCCCGAGCTTGAGCACCTGCGCCCAGATCTGCGCGACGTGCTGTTCCAGCTCGCCCTGCGGGGCTACGTACAGTTGCTGGAGCTGGCTGGCGTCGGCCTGGGGCAATGCCTTGCGGTCGAGCTTGCCATTGGGGGTCAGCGGCAGTTGCTCGATAAACAGCAGGTAGCTGGGCACCATGTAGGCTGGCAGGGCCTCGCGCAGCTGCGCCTGCAAGGCGTCGCGCAACGCGCCCTGGGTCACGGCATCGGCACTGCCGGCGACCAGGTAGCCGACCAGCTGGGGGCCCGCCGGCCCCGGCTGCGCCAGCACGACCGCCTCACGCACGCCGGGGTGGGCCTGCAGGCAGGCCTCGATTTCACCCAGTTCGATACGGAACCCGCGGACCTTGACCTGGTGGTCTACCCGCCCGAGGTAGTCGAAGGTGCCATCGGCACGCTGACGGACACGGTCGCCGCTGCGGTACAGACGGCCGCCCTGCTGCCCCAGGGCATCGGGCACAAAGCGTTCGGCGGTCAGCGAAGGACGGTTCAGGTAGCCGCGCGCGACACCCTCCCCGCCCAGGTACAGCTCGCCCTCCAGCCCCACCGGCAACAGGCTCATGGCGCTGTCGCAGACATACGCACTGCGCTCACCGATGCGGCTGCCGATGGGCGCATAGGCCGCGCCGCACTGGTCCTGTGGACCGGCTTTCCAGATCAGCGGGGTGACCACGGTTTCGGTAGGGCCGTACCCGTTGATGATGAACTGCGGACGCAAGGCGCGCTTGGCCAGCTCGAAACTCGCCTGCGCCACAGCATCGCCACCGAAGCAGTAGATACGCACCGGCGGGGGGTTGCCGTCGCGTTCGGCGTGCTCGGCCAGTTGCTGCAGGTACGCAGGCGGGAAGGCCGCCACCGTCACGCCATGGCGGTGCATGGCCTGGTACGTCTGCTCCGCTGTCCACAGACTGGAGTCACGGATCAGCAGGCGCCCACCGTGACTGAGGGTGGTCAGCCAGCGCTCGTGGGCACCGTCGAAAGCGAACGACATGAAGTGCAACTCGCAATCGCGCTCGCTCATCGCGTAGCGTTCACCGATCGCCAGGCAGTGCATGGCCAACGGCCCATGGGGCACAGCGACACCCTTCGGTTGGCCGGTCGAGCCGGAGGTGTAGATCACGTAGGCGAGGTTCTGCGGCGCAGGGTCTTGGTCCGGTGCATGGGCTGGCTGCGTCGTCAGCTCGAGCTGGTCGATGGCCAGGCAATGCAGGCCACCCGGCGCAGGCAGTTCGGGTAGCAATTGCGAGTGGCTCAGCAACAGGGTCATGGCCGAATCCTGCATCAGGTAGGCGAGGCGCTCCTGCGGGTACTGCGGGTCGAGCGGTACGTACGCGCCGCCAGCCTTGAGTACCGCCAGCAAGCCGACGATCATGTCGAAACCGCGCTCCAGGGCGATGCCGACACGCACTTCAGGGCCTACCCCTTGGGCCATCAGGTAATGGGCCAGGCGGTTGGCCCGGACTTCGAGTTCGCCATAGCCCATGGCCTGTTCGCCACACAGCAACGCCACGGCCTGCGGCGAGCGTTCGGCCCACGCCTGAATCAGGCGATGCACAGCCGGCTCGCCCCCCTGTGTCCGCCGCGGTGCATTCCACTCGTGCAAGCGGGCCTGCTCGGCGGCGACCAGCATGGGCAGCTCGGCCACGCACTGCTGCGGCTGTTCGACGATCGCCTGCAGCAGGCGCTGCCAGTGCTCGGCCAGGCGGGCGATGGTGGCCGCCTCGAACAGGTCGCAGGCATAGGTCAGCCTGGCGCCCATGCCGGCGTCCAGCTGGTAGGTGTCCAGTGTCAGGTCGAACTGGGCAGTGACATTGCCCCAGTTCAGCGGCTCGACCTCCACCCCGGCAAGGCGCTGGCCGGCCAGTACTGCGCGGGTTTCATCGTGGTGGTTGTACATCACCTGGAACAGCGGCGTGTGGCTGAGGCTGCGCTGTGGGTGCAGGGCTTCCACCAGCTGTTCGAACGGCAGGTCCTGGTGGGCCTGGGCATCCAGCGCCGCTTGGCGTACCTGGGCGAGCACCTCGACGAACGGCATCTCGCCTTGCAGTTCGGCTTTGAGCACCTGAGTGTTGACGAAAAACCCCAGCAGGCCTTCGGTCTCCAGGCGGTTGCGGTTGGCCACCGGCACCCCGACGCGGATCTCGCGCTGGCCACTGTAGCGGTGCAGCAGCACCTGGAACGACGCCAGCAGCAGCATGAACAGGCTGGCCTGGCTGGCCTGCGCCATGTCCTTGAGCGCGGCGAACAGCGCAGGGTCCAGGCTGAAGTCGTGGCTGGCACCCCGGAAGCTCTGCACCGCCGGGCGCGGGTAATCGCAGGGCAACGCCAGTACCGCCTGATCGCCCGCCAGTTGCTCGGTCCAATACGCCAGTTGGCGCTCGCGCTCACCCGCCTCCATCCACTGCCGTTGCCAGACGGCGTAGTCGGCGTATTGCAGCGGCGCAGGCGTTGCATCGAGGGGCCGGTCCTGGGTCAGGTCAGCGTAAAGGCCGATCAGTTCCTCCACCATCCGCTGCAGCGACCAACCATCGGAGATGATGTGGTGCTGGGTGACCACCAGGGCATGGTCATCGCCATCCAGGCGGATCAACCGCGCCCTCAGCAATGGCCCTTGGGTCAAGTCGAACAGCCGTTGGGTTTCATCCTGCACGGCCCGTTTCAGCGCGGCGGCCTGGCCGTCGGCGTCGAACGCAGCAAGGTCCAGCTGTGCGTGTTCGACGGTGACCTGGCCCTGGGGCAGGATCAACTGGTGGGTTTGCCCTTGCGCCTGGATGAACACGGTGCGCAGGCTTTCGTGGCGCGCGACCAGCACGTCGAAGCTGCGTTGCAGGGCAGCGGCATCCAGGCGGCCGCGCAGGCGCAGGGCGCTGGCCAGGTGATAGGCGGTGCTCTGCGGCTCCAGTTGCCAGAGGAACCACTGGCGCTCCTGGGCATATGACATGGGCAACGGTTTATCGCGGCCAGCCGGCAGCAGTGGCGGCGCTTGCAGGGCATTGGCGGAAAGCGCGTCCAGCGCCAGCGCGAAACCGGCCAAGCTCGGGTGCTCGAACAGGGTACTCAGGGGCACGTCGGCGCCTTTGAGCTGGCGTACCCGTGACATGACTTGCGTGGCAAGCAACGAGTGGCCACCGAGGTCGAAGAAGCTGTCGGTGGCTCCCACCTGGGGCAGGCCCAGCACGTCTTGCCAAATGCTGGCCAATTGCACCTCCAGCGCCGAGCGCGGGGCGACAAAGGTGCGCTGTGCTGCACGGGCATCGGGTTTCGGCAGTGCCTTGCGCTCAAGCTTGCCGTTTGGGCTCAGCGGCAGGCGCTCGAGCAGGATGAAGTGGCTGGGCACCATGTAGTCGGGCAGGTGTGCCCTGAGCTGCGTACCCAGGGTTTCACGCAGCGCCTGCTGGGTTTCAGCAGCGGCCTGGACCTGCGACAGCTCGGTTGGAACCAGGTAGGCGACCAACTGCAAGCCCCCGCTGATCTCCACCGCCAGCACGGCGGCTTCGCGGACCTCGTCCTGTTCCAGCAACCGCGCTTCGATCTCACCCAGCTCGATGCGCAAGCCGCGGATCTTCAC
>NZ_JBIVGP010000031.1:0-10592 GCF_044748725.1 Pseudomonas sp. NPDC089752 | reverse complement strand
GCATCCAGCACAGCCGGTTGGTCAGCGCCTTGTGGCGGTTGCCGGCGCCTTTCGGCTTGCCGGTGGAGCCCGAGGTGTAGATCACGTAGGCGAGGTTTTCCGGCGCTGGCAACACGCCGGTTGGGGCGCTGGAATAGCCCAGGTGGCCGTGCAGGTCCAGGTTCAGCGTGCGCACCGCAGCGGGCACCGGCAGTTGCAGGTGGCTCTGGCTCAGCAGCAATTCGATGCCGCTGTCCTCGAACATGTATGCCAGGCGGTCACGCGGGTATTCCGGGTCCAGCGGCACGTAGGCGCCACCGGCCTTGAGTACCGCCAGCAGGCCCAGCACCATCTCCAGGCTGCGCTCCACGGCGATGCCGACCAGCACATCAGGGCCGACGCCTTGCTCGATCAATTGGTGCGCCAGTTGGTTGGCCTGCTGGTCCAGCTCGCGGTAACTCAGCTGTGCGTCGCCGAACACCAGCGCCACGGCGTCAGGGGTTTTCGCCGCCTGCGCTTCGATCAGCGTGTGCACGGCGCTGTCCAGCGGGTAGTGGTCGATCGCGGTAGCGTTCCACTGCTCGACGATCAGCTGCTGCTCGGCGGCATCGAGCATCGGCAGTTCGCCGACACGTTGGCTGGGGTCGGCGACGATCGCCTGCAAGAGATTTTGCCAGTGCGCGGCCAGGCGCTCGACCGTCGTGCGGGCGAACAGGTCGGTGGCATAGGTCAGGCTGGCCGACAAGCCATCGGCCGATTCGAAGGTATCCAGCGCCAGGTCAAGCTGCGCCGTGCCGTTGTCCCACTGCAACGACTCCACGTCCAGCCCACTGCCACCGTTTGAGGCAACGCGAGCCGGGCGAGCGTTGCCCTGATGGTTGAACAACACCTGGAACAGCGGGTTATGGCTGAGGTTGCGCTCGGGCTGCAACGCCTCCACCAGTTGCTCGAACGGCAGGTCCTGGTGCGCCTGGGCGTCCAGGGCATGCTGCTTGACTTGCTGCAGCAGGGCCGTGAACGGTTGCTCGCCGTGCACGTCGGCCTGAAGGATCTGGGTGTTGACGAAGAAGCCGATCAGCCGCTCGGTCTCGACCCTGTTACGGTTTGCCGTCGGTACCCCGACGCGGATGCGCGCCTGGCCAGTGTGACGGTGCAGCAAGACCTGGTACGAGGCCAACAGCAGCATGAACAGCGTCACGTTGTGGCGCTGCGCCAGCGCTTGCAGCCCCTGGAACAGGCCCGGGCGCAACGCCACCTGCAGGCGTTCACCCCGGAAGCTCTGCTGCGCCGGGCGTGGCTGGTCGAGCGGCAGCGCCAGCACCGGGTGCTCAGTACCCAGGTGGGCGCGCCAATAGGCCAGCTGGCGCTCTTGCTCGCCCGCTTCCATCCAGTGCCGCTGCCAAATGGCATAGTCGGCATATTGGATCGGCAGTTCCGGCAGTTGCAGTTCGCTACCCTGGCTGAAGTGGCCATAGAGTTCGACCAGTTCACGCACCATGACCTGCATCGACCAGCCGTCGGAGACGATATGGTGCTGGGTCAACGCCAGCACATGGTCCTGCTCGCCCAGCGCCAGCAGGCGCACGCGCAACAACGGGCCGTGGTCCAGGTCGAAGGGTTGTGCCGTCTCGCGCTCGACGAAGGCACGGATCACTGCTTGCAGGTCCTGGCCCTGACGCTGCGCCGTTTCCACCTCGAGGCGCAGCGTCGCGTGGGCCTGCACCACCTGACGGACTTCACCGTCAACGTGCTCGAAACACGTGCGCAGGGTGTCGTGCCGCGCAATCAGCGCATTGAAACTGCGCTCCAGGCTGGCGACATCCAGCGCGCCACGCAGGCGCAGGGTGGTGGGGATGTGGTACGCGGTGCTGTGCGGGTCGAGCGTCCAGAGAAACCACTGGCGCTGCTGGGCGAACGACAGCGGCAGCGCCGCGAACGCCTCGCGTACCGGCGGGATCGGCAGGTTGGCGGGCGACACGCCCTCCGCCAGCATCTTCTCCAGGTACACCTTGCGCTTGTCCAGAGGCAGCGTGATGAACCGCTTGGCGATTCGAGCGGCAACCAACTTGTCCATCAGACTTCCTCCATTTCGTCGAGCAGGCTTTCCAGCTTGTTCAGCGTCGACGTGTTGACTTGTTCACCACTGACTTCCAACTGGGCGACAAAATCAGCCAGGTTCGGAAATTGGAAAATGAGTTGTGGGGTCAGGCTCAAGCCCAGCTCCAGTTGCAGCCGTGACACCACATTCACTGCCAGCAGCGAGTGGCCGCCGAGTTCGAAGAAGTGGTCACTCAGGCCCACCCGGGCAACGCCCAGCACATCCTGCCAAACCGCAGCCACCTGGCACTCGAGGGTGCTCTGCGGGGCAACGAAATCGCTTAGCCGCGGGCCGCTGTCCGGGCTGGGCAGGGCCTTGCGGTCGAGCTTGCCATTGACGGTCAGCGGCAACGCGTCGATGAACAGCACATGCGCCGGCACCATGTAGTCGGCCAACTGCGCCTTGAGGTGGGCGCGCAAGGTTTCGCGCAGGGCCAGCGGGTCACCGCCGGCTTCACGCGGCACCACATAGGCCACCAGTTGCTGCCCAGCCATGCCGTCAACGGCCAGCACCACGGCCTCGCGCACCTGCGCCAGGGCCAGCAGCTGCGCTTCGATTTCACCCAGCTCGATGCGGAAGCCGCGAATCTTCACCTGGTGGTCGATACGCCCGATGTACTCGATGCAGCCATCTTCACGCTCGGTGACCAGGTCACCGGTGCGGTACAAGCGCGAACCGTTGTCGTCGAATGGGTTGGCGACAAAGCGCGTGGCGCTCAACCCCGCCTGCTTCAGGTAGCCACGGGCCAGGCCCGCGCCGCCAATGAACAGCTCGCCGGTCGCGCCCTGGGCGACCGGGTTGAGGTCGGCGTCGAGCAAATACCAGTTGAGGTCGCCAATCGGCTTGCCGATCGGGCTCGCGACCTGGGCGTCCAGGTCCGCCAGCGACAATGGCCGGTAGGTGACGTGCACCGTGGTTTCGGTAATGCCGTACATGTTGATCAGGCGCGGGGCCTGGTCACCAAAGCGCTCGAACCACGGCCGCAGTGCCTTGACTTCCAGGGCTTCGCCACCGAATACCACGTGGCGCAGGCTGTGTTCGGCACTGGCTGGCGAGGCGCAGGCCACCTGCATCAGCGACTTGAACGCCGACGGAGTCTGGTTGAGAACCGTGACACGCTCCTCACACAGCAGCTGGTAGAACGCCTCGGGCGCCCGGCTGACCTCCTGAGGCACGATCACCAAGCGGCCACCGTACAGCAGCGCACCGAAGATTTCCCATACCGAGAAGTCGAAGGCGAACGAGTGGAACAGCGTCCACACGTCGTCGGCCGCGAAGCCGAACCAGGCCTCGGTGGCCTGGAACAACCGGACCACGTTGCGGTGCGGCAGCAGCGTGCCCTTGGGCCGGCCGGTTGAGCCGGAGGTATAGATGACATACGCCAGGTTGTCGGCCTGCACCTGTACCTGCGGCGCGCTGGCGGGATACGCCTGCACGTCGTCTTCCAGCACCAGCGTGGCCAGGCCGGCAGGCGTGGCGATGCGTGACTGCAGTGAGGCCTGGGTCAGCAGCAGCGCAATGCCGCTGTCCTCGATGATGTAGCTCAAGCGCTGCTCGGGAGCTTGCGGGTCAAGCGGCACATAGGCCCCGCCCGCCTTGAGGATCGCGAGCAAGCCGACGATCATCCAGGGGCCGCGCTCGGCGGCGATGCCAACCCGCACATCGGCGCCCACGCCGAACTCGCCCAGGCGGTGCGCCCAGCGGTTGGCCTGGGCGTCCAGCTCGGCGTAGCTCCAGTGCTCGCCCTGGTGGCTCAGCGCGATGGCGTGCGGCGTGCGCGCGGCCTGGGCCGCGATCATCTGGTGCAGGCACGGCTGGTCATGCCAGTGCAGCGTGTTGGGGTTCCACCGGCGCAGCAACGCCGCCTGTTCCTGGGGACTGTGCAACTGGCAGGCGCCCAGGCGCTGCGAGCCGTCGCCACTGGCCATCTGCAGCAACAGTTGGCAGAGCTGGCCGTGCAAGCGCGCAATCGCTGGCGCAGCGAACGCCTGACGGTCGTAGTTGAAGTGCAGCTTGAGCCGCTCGCCGAGGCTCGCAGAGAGCGTCAGCGGGTAGTTGCTCTGCTCGTGATTGTGCAGGTTGGCGAACTGAATGCCCGGGGGGTTGGCCTGCTCCAGCGCCTCGGATACCGGGTAGTTCTCGAACACCAGGATGTTGTCGAACAAGGCTTCACCGGCCTGCCCAGCCCAGCGCTGAATTTCGAACAGCGGCGTGTGTTCCTGTTCGCGCAGGGCCAGGTTCTGTGTCTGCACCGTCTGCAACCAGTGCGCTACGCTGAACTGCGCACGCGGGCTGGCGATCACCGGCAAGGTGTTGATGAACAGGCCGATCTGCTGCTCGATGCCGCTGAGTTCGCTGGGCCGGCCCGCCACGGTGGCGCCGAAGCACACGGTGTCGGCGCCACTGTAACGCTGCAGAAGCAGCAGCCACGCAGCCTGCACCAAGGTGTTGAAGGTCACCTTGTGCTGACGGCAGAACTCCACCAGCCGCACCGTCTGCGCGGTATCCAGGCCGCCGTGCAAATTGTCGTGGCCCTGCTCGGCGCCACTGCCAGCGGCCACGCAGCGGGCCAGTTGCGTCGGCGTGCCGAGGTCGGCCAGTTGCTGCTTCCAGAAGACTTCGCTGGCGCCCAGGTCCTGACGCTGGAGCCAGGCGATGTAGTCGGCATAGCGTCCGGTCGTGGCCTGTGGCACCTCACCACTGTAGCGTTGCAGCACTTCACCGAGCAGCCGTGAGGCGCTCCAGCCATCCATCAGGATGTGGTGGTGGGTGTAGATCAGCTGGTAACGGTCGTCGCCCGTGCGCACCAGCACCAGGCGCAACAGCGGCGCCTCGGCCAGGTCGAAGCCCTGCGCGCGCTGGGCGTCGGCCAGGGCGTCCAGGCTTGGCGCCAGGTCCTCTCGGCCACGCCAATCGTGCAACGCATACGGCAGCCCCACCTGGCGCTGAACGATCTGCAGCGGCTGTTCGAGGCCCTGCCAGACAAACCCGGTACGCAGGATGTCATGGCTATCGATCACTGCCTGCCAGGCCGCAGCGAAGCGCTCCGGGTCCAGCCCCTGGATGTCCAGGCGCATCTGGCTGATGTAGTCGCCCGAGCCGTGCTGGTACAACGAATGGAACAACATGCCCTGCTGCATGGCCGACAGGCCGTAGAGGTTGTCGATGCGCGCCGCCGGCAGCGGCAGTGCATCCAGTTGCGCCTGGGTCAGCGCCGCCAGCGGGAAGTCCGAAGGGGTCACCGCCCACACCTGCTCGTCCAGGCAGTGGCGTACCAGCGCCTGCAACTGGGCGATCAGTGCATCGGCCAGGTGCTCGACGGTGGCCGCGTCGAACATGGCCTGGCTGTAGGTCCAGCTCAGGCTCAGCTGGCCATCGAACACCTTGCCGGCAATGTTCAGCCAATTGTCCAACGGCGCCGACGCGCTCTGCTGGGCACCACCGTCCTCAGCTGCCGGGCGCAGCCAGGCAGCGCCTTCGCCGGCAAAGCTGGCATCGAACTGGCCCAGGTAGTTGAAGGTGATGCGCGGCACCGCCAGGCTGGCCAGCGCGGCACGTGTAGGCTCATCACCCAGGTGGCGCAGCACACCGAAGCCCAGGCCTTTGGCCGGCAACGCACGCAGTTGTTCCTTGACCTGCTTGAGGGTGCTGTCGAGGTCATGGCCGGCCTGCAGACGCATCGGGAAGGCACTGGTGAACCAGCCGACGCTGCGGGTCAGATCGATATCGTCGAACAGAGCCTCACGGCCGTGCCCTTCGAGCTTTATCAGCGTGTCGGCGCGGCCGGTCCAGCGGCTGACCACCAGGGCCAAGGCACTGAGCAGCAGGTCATTGACCTGGGTGCGATACGCCGCAGGCGCCTGTTGCAGCAACTGCCGGGTAGTGGCCGGGTCGAGCTGGCGGTGCACGGTCGCTGCGTGCTGGTTGCCCAGGGCACCTTCGGCGCGCTCGCACGGAAGATCGGCGTCGACACCGTGCAATTGTGCCTGCCAGTAACCCAGCTCGGCCTGCAGGGCTTCGCTGCGGGCATACTCACCGAGGCGTTCGGCCCAGGCCTTGACCGAGCTGGTCTTGGCCGGCAGGCGCGGTGCCTGGCCGGCCTGCAACTGTTGGTAGGCGGTTTGCAGGTCTTCGAAGAGGATACGCCAGGACACGCCGTCCACTGCCAGGTGATGAATGACCAGCAACAGACGCTGGCTGCCGTCGTCCAGATCAACCAGCAATGCACGCAGCAGTGGCCCCTGCTGCAGGTCCAGGCTAGCCTGGACTTGGTTGCAGGCAGCGGTCAGGCCAGCCAGGCCAAGCCCGTGCAGGTGTTCGAGCAACGGCTGCGCGGACTGCTCGTCCAGGCCCCGGTAGCGCGCCACCCAGGTGCCGGGTTGCGGGTCGAACACCAGGCGCAGGGCGTCATGGTGGCGAGACAAGGCTTGCAACGCCTGCTCCAGCACAACGGCGTCCAGCGCCTGCCGCGGTTGCAACAGCACCGACTGGTTCCAGTGGTGACGCTGCGGCATGGCGGTGGCAAAGAACTCATGGTGGATCGGCAGTAACGGCATCGGCCCCTGCAGCGGCGCCTGGTCAATCGTCAGGCCCTGACCACCGACCTCGGCAACCGTGGCCAGGCCCTGCACGGTCTGGTGCTGGAACAGTTGCTTGGCGTTGATGACGATGCCCGCCTGGCGCGCGCGGCTGACCACCTGCAAGGTGATGATCGAATCGCCGCCCAGTTCGAAGAAGTTGTCGCTTACACCGACCTGCTCGCGCTTCAACACGTCTTGCCAGATGCCCGCCAGCGCCTTTTCCACCGCGCTCTGCGGGGCAACGAAGGCATGCAGCGGGGTAGCCTCGGGTTGCGGCAGGGCTTTACGGTCGAGCTTGCCGTTGGGGGTCAGTGGCAGCTGGTCGAGCAGCACCAGGTGCGCCGGCACCATGTAGTCCGGCAAGTGTTCGCGCAGGCCAGCCTTGATGCGTTGGCGCAGGCTTTGTGGGTCGGCGGCGGCAGTCACCGGCACGCCATAGGCCACCAGTTGCTGGCCAACGGCGCCGTCCACTGCCAGCACCACGGCTTCGCGCAGTTCACCCAACGCCAGCAGGCGCGCTTCGATCTCACCCAGCTCGATGCGGAATCCGCGCACCTTGACCTGGTGGTCGATACGCCCGACATACTCCAGCGGCGCCTGCCAGGCCTGGCGCAGTAAATCACCGGTACGGTACATGCGCTGCCCATCGGCGGCGAACGGGTCCGGCACGAAACGTTCGGCGGTAAGGCCCGGGCGTGCCAGGTAGCCACGGGTGATGCCCTCGCCCGCCAGGTACAATTCGGCCGCGACACCGGCCGGCACCACCTGCAACTGTGGATCCAGCAGGTAGCCCCGGGTATTGCCCAGCGGCAGGCCGATGTTCGCCTTGCCACCCGCCTCACGGCGGGTCCAGGTGGAATAGGTGGTGTCTTCGGAGGGGCCGTACAAGTCATAGACATGCTCGACCGTCGACTGCGCATACAGGGCATCGACCAGGCCCTGCTTGAGCGGCTCGCCCGCCAGGTTGATGATGCGCACCGAAGGCGGGATCTGCCCGGCGCGGTGCAGGCCGGCAATCGCCGACGGCACTGTATTGATCAGCCGCACCTGGTCGCGGGCAGCCAGCTCCGGCAGCGCCAGGGCATTGCGCGCCAGTACCAGCGAGCCGCCATTGCCCAGGGTGACGAACAGCTCCCAGACCGACAAGTCGAAGCAAATCGATGTGGAGGCCAACACGCCCTGGATCGCGGCTTCGGGGTAAACCGTGGCCGACCAGCGCATCAGCGCCATGACGTTGCGATGGGCAATGGCGACGCCTTTCGGCTTGCCGGTGGAACCGGAGGTATAGATCACATAGGCCAGGTTCTGCGCGCTGACCTGCGTGCTCGGGTTGCCTTCGCCGTAGCCCTGGGTCGCCAGGTCAGCGCCCGCTTCCAGCAGCACCACGTGCAGCGTATCGAGGGCGGGTAGCTCCGCCAGCAACGCTTGCTGGCTGATGATCACCCGCGCGCGGCTGTCATCTAGCATGTAGGCCACACGCTCGGCCGGGTAGTCCGGGTCGAGCGGCACATAGGCGCCGCCGGCCTTGAGCACCGCCAGCAGGGCGACGAGCATTTCCGTCGTGCGCGGCAAGGCCACCGCCACCCGCACTTCCGGGCCCACGCCCAGCTCGATCAGGCGGTGCGCCAGCGCGTTGGCCCGGCGATTGAGTTCGGCATAGCCCAGCACCTGCTCGTCGGCATACAGCGCTGGCGCGTCTGCCTTGATCAACACCTGCGCCTCGATCTGCCGATGAATGCACTGGCTGCGGTCGTAGTCCTGGGCTGGGCCGCTGCAGCCCTCGGCCAGGGCTTGCTGCTCGGTGCCGCTCAGCAGTGGCAGCCGCTCGATGCGCTGGGCGGGGTCGTCGACCAGCCCTTGCAACAGGGCCAGCCAATGCCCGGCCATGCGCTCGATGGTCGGGGCGTCGAACAGGTCGGTGGCGTAGGTCAGGCTGGCACTCAGTTGCTCGCCGGTTTCCTGGGTGTTGAGGGTGAGGTCGAACTGCGACGTCTGCTTGTCCCAGCTCAGGCTTTCCAGCGCCAGCCCCTGGCTGCGGCCGGCCTCGCGGCGACGGCCGTGGCCGTCACCCTGGTGGTTGTACATGATCTGGAACAGCGGGCTGTGGCTCAAGGTGCGCTGCGGGTGCAAGGCGTCGACCAGCTGTTCGAACGGCAAGTCCTGGTGGTCCTGCGCCGCCTGCACGGTGGCACGCACCTGCTGCAACAGTTCGGCGAAAGTCGTCACGCCGGTGAAGTCGGCCTTGAGTACCTGGGTGTTGACGAAGAAACCGATCAGGCCCTCCGTTTCCACCCGATTACGGTTGGCGGTGGGTACGCCGACACGGATATCGCCCTGCCCGCTGTACCGGTGCAGCAAGGCCTGGAAGCTTGCCAGCAGCAACATGAACAGGGTGACATTGTCACGCTGGGCCATGCTTTTGAGGGCCGCAGCCAGGGGAGCCGGCACCTGCAGGTCGTAACGCGCACCGCGGTCACTCAGTTGCGCCGGCCGCGGGTGATCATAAGGCAGCGACAGCACACCGGGCTCGTCTACCAGCTGCGCGGTCCAGTAGGCCAGTTGCCGCTCGCGCTCCCCGGCGTCCATCCATTGGCGTTGCCACTGGGCGTAGTCGGCGTACTGGATCGGCAACTCAGGCAGGCTCGGCGCCTGCCCGAGGCAGAACGCCTGGTAACAGTGCATCAGCTCGTCGATCATCACCTGCATCGACCAACCATCGGAAATAATATGGTGCTGGGTCAGTACCAGCACATGGTCGTCGTCGGCCAGGCGCAGCACGCGCACGCGCCACAGTGGCGCCTGGCGCAGGTCGAACAGGCGCTTGCTCTCTTCCTCCACGCAGGCGTGCAGCTGCGCCGGGTCGACGGCGTCCAAGGGCTCGACTGGCAAACTCAGGGTGAACGCGTCGTTGACCACCTGCACCACCTGGCCCTGGTCTTCCACCAGGGCGGTGCGCAGGCTTTCGTGACGGGCGATCAGCGCGTTGAAGGCGCGCTCCAGCGCCGGCACATCCAGCGCCCCACGCAAGCGCAGGGCGGTCGGGATGTGATACGCCGAACTCGTCGGGTCGAGATGCCAGAGGAACCATTGACGCTCCTGGGCAAAGGACAACAGCAGTGGCTCGGCACTGTCGCGCTTGAAAATGGGCACCACCGAAAACAGGTTGATGCCCTTTTGCTTGAGCAGTACTGCCAGCGCTTTTCTCTCTTTTGCCGAGAGACTTCCAACCGACTCGATCAACGCTTGCACCCAAGGCTCCTTTACGAAAGTAGTTTCTCCAACTCAGTGCTGGATAAACGTTTGAGAGCCTCCAAAGATTTAGCCAATTCGTCGTCTACCGAGCGATGTACCGCACACAGGCCTTGGACGCGCTCGGCAAACGCCTCCAGGCTGTCGGTTTCGAACAGGTCCTTGAGCGGCACCTCGACCCGCACCAGGCTGCGCACCCGCACCACCACTTGCGTGGCCAGCAGCGAATGCCCGCCCAGGGCGAAGAAGTTGTCGTCCAGGCCTACCCGTTCGACCTGCAGCACTTGCTCCCAGACCTCTGCCAATTGCCCTTCCAGCTCGGTCTGCGGCGCACGCCAGGCGCGAGCCAGGCATTGCTCGCCCAACCCCGGCAGGGCCTTGCGTTCGAGCTTGCCATTGGGGCTCAGTGGCAAGGCGTCGAGGAACAGCAGGTGGTTGGGCACCATGTAGTCGGGCAAATGCTCGGCCAGTGCCGCACGCAGCCGCTCACGCAATACGACGGCCGCTTCGGGCGGCGCAGCCGCCACCACATAGGCCGCCAGTTGCAAGCCGGAAGGGCTGTCCACCGCCAGCACGGCGGCTTCGCGGACCTCGTCCTGTTCCAGCAACCGCGCTTCGATCTCACCCAGCTCGATGCGCAAGCCGCGGATCTTCACCTGGTGGTCGATCCGGCCCATGTACTCGAT
>NZ_JBIVGP010000030.1:0-11981 GCF_044748725.1 Pseudomonas sp. NPDC089752 | reverse complement strand
GTGGCACCTGCGGCACTCAGCTTGTCATTCACCGCTCTCACTCCAGATTCTAATCCCCCTTCAAGACACAAGCGGCTTCAGCCGCGAACACCGGCAACGCCGGTGCCATCCACCGCGTCGCTTGCTTCGCGGCTGAAGCCGCTTCCACTGGGGTTGTGTGCTGTCAGTAGGACGCCACCACAATCGACACCCGCCGGTTCTCGGTGCGCCCCGCACTGGTGCGGTTATCCGCCACCGGCTGGCTGCTACCCAAACCTCGGGTATTGATGTTCTGCGCCGGCATACCTACGCCGATCAACGCCTTCGCCACGCTCTGTGCCCGGCGTTCTGACAGCTGCTGGTTGTAGGCCGCCTTGCCCGAGGCATCGGCATGGCCATCGACCCGCACACCCTGGATGCCCACGCCCAGTAATGCCTTGCCAATACGCTCGACGATCGCCTGGCTAGCGCCGTTGAGGCTGTCCAGGTCACTGCCGAACAGCACCTTGCCCGACAGATCAAACGCCCAACCCTCGTCAGTGGGGGCAAAGCCTTCGCGCTTGAGCACGGCGACCTGTTCGGCCGTCAGCCCTTTCTGCGGAGTGCTCTGGCAGCCGGTCAGCGCCAGCAAGGCCAGCAGCAAGGCGACGAATGGAAAACGCAAACGCTGTATCACGGTTCAGCTCCTGTTCTTGATTTCGGCGGCGGACCGTTCCGTCTGCGCCGCTTGCCACTGGCCACGGCGCTTGCGCTTGGCCTGGTACATCGCCGCGTCTGCGGCATTGAGAAGGCTGGCGGAGTCGTCGCCATCCTCGGGGTAAAAGGCGATGCCGACGCTTAGCGAAGTGCTGATGCTGCCACCACTGTCCAACAGCATCGGCAGGTGCATGCTGGCGATGATCTTCTCGGCGATGCGCTCGGCGTCTTCGCGTGATTGCAGCGGAGTCAGCAGCACGGCGAACTCATCGCCGCCCAGGCGCGCAACCAAATCGTGCTCGCGCAGCTGAGCGCGCACACGGTCGGCCACGTTGATCAGCACTTCGTCACCCACGGCGTGGCCGAGGTTGTCATTGATCTGTTTGAAGTGGTCGCTGTCGAGGAACAACAGCGCCATGTGATCCTGCTGCCGCGCAGCATTGCGCAGGCTGCGGCTGAGCCGGCCCTCGAAGAAGGCGCGATTGGGCAGGCCGGTGAGGCTGTCGTGGCTGGCCTGATGCGCCAGGGTGGCATTCTCGCTCTGCAGGTGGCTGTGCCAGACCTCCAGTTCATCGAGCAAGGCGTTGAAGTCGTTGCCAAGCTCGTTGAGTTCGGCAATGGGCGCTTCCGGCACGCGGCGGTCGAAACTGCGCTCGCGGCGGGCGCCGTGGGCGACACTGGCCAGCGCACGCAGCGGTCGGACGATATCGCCGAGCAGGCGCCGCGACAGGTACAGGGCGACAAACGCGCTGAGGGCCGTACACAACAGGATGCCGCCGAGGCCGCTGAGCAGGAACAGCAACAGGCTGCGCCCCTGGCCGGTCAGCTCGATGTGCCCGACGTTCTGCTGCTGATGCATGATCGGCAGATGGATCGGTTCACCCTGCAAGGCCGTTGCCACCTGTGCTTCCAGCTGCCCGAGCATACCGTCAGCGTTGCGCCGCCAGTGCGCCAGCAGCTCCCCGTCGTTGTTGAACACCTTGGCATCGGCCACTTCTTCGGACCGGGCGATCAATTCCAGCGCCTCGTTGGCCGCAGCACTGTCATCGAACACCACGGCGGCTTCAACGGTGTAATTGATCGAGCGGGCGATCAGGTGCAGGTTGTGATCCGCGTAAACGCGCAGGGCGAGCACACCCAGTACAGTCAGTGAGATCCCGGCCAGGCCGACAGCCAGCAGGGCCACGCTAAGGTGGCCACGGCCGAGTACCGAGCGCAGCGTCGGACGAACGCGTTTTTGGCCGATGGGCTTCATGGCTGCACCGCCCGGCGCCGCGACAATTGCAGCACGCTGGGGTGGATACGCACGCCAGAACGTGCCACGGAGTCGAGGTTGACCTCGAAGGCTACCTGCTGGTCACTCACTCGCAGGCAGAACAAGCTGCCGACCGTGCAGGGGTCGTCGGCTTCGCTGATGCTCAAGACCGGGTGGCCGCTGACCGCCTGGAACAACCGATCACGCTGCCCGGGGTCAAGCTTGCCGATATACACCGCATCGCAGGCCTGGGCCACTTCGCGGTCATCGGCAAGCAGGCGGCGCACCTGCAGCGGTTGGCCGGAGTTCTGCAGGTTGCCTTTGATCAGGTCATCGGCGTATTCGGTGGGGCCTACCAGACACAGGCGCAGCGGCACCGGTTCGGCTGGCCAGCGCGCATAGCTGAGAATGCCCAGCACTACCTGGGTCACCGCCCTGGCCCGCTGCAGGGCCTGCAAAGAGGTGGCCGAATCTTCCGCCCAGGCAGGGCCTGCCAATAGCAGCAGCACGGCCAGCAACAGCGAATGCACACAGCCCGTCATTCGTTTCCCGGCCACTGTCATGTGGGAAATCTCGTAAAGTCCCTTCAGATGTTGGCGCAACGATAGCACAACGCCGCCAATCCAGTCGGGCTATACCTGCTCGAGCATCAGCCCGGAGATCCGCCTTACCTTGCGCGCCACGGCCTCCTCGAAAATGCCCTGGCGTGGTTCGATCAAGCTGAAGCAGTGCTTGGCCCGGGTAATACCGGTGTATACCAGTTCCTTGGTCAGTACCGGGTTGAGCGCGTCCGGCAACACCAGCGCAGTGTGGCTGAATTCCGAACCCTGGGATTTGTGCACGGTCATGGCGAACACCGTTTCCACTTCGTTCAGGCGGCTGGGCAGGACGAAACGTACCCCGCCGCTGCCGTCGTTACGTGGGAAGGCCACACGCAGCAACGGCTCACCCTGCTCATCCGGCAAGCGCAGGGCGATGCCGATGTCACCGTTCATCAGGCCGAGGCCGTAGTCGTTACGCGTTACCAGCACGGGCCGGCCCTCGTACCAAGGCTGCTGGCTGTCGATCAGCCCGGCACTGTGCAGCACGCGCGCCACCCGCTCGTTCAGCCCTTCGACACCCCAGGCGCCCTTGCGCACCGCACACAGCAACTGGAAGTCTTCGAAACTGCGCAGCACCTTGCCGGCCCACTGCTCCCAGCATGGGTCGTCAAAGGCGCTACCCAGTGCGGGACGGAAGCGGCCGATCGCCCGCAGGTAGCTGCGATAGCCTTGTGGGCCTTCGGCACCGCGGTTGAGGCCATCGAGTATCAAGCGGTCGAACGCGCGATCGTGCTCACCGCGCAGGGCCAGGCCGAACATATCTGCTGGCGGCATCGTCAACAGGTCGCGTGCCGCCTGGGCCTGCTGGCGATTGACCAGGCGGGCCAACTGGCCGATGCCGCTGCCTTCGCCAAAGCGCCGGGAGAACCGCAGCATCACCACTTGTTGGGCCAAGGGGTTGCGGTGTGCGTCGCCAGCCTTGAGGCCGCTGTCGGCCAACGACTGGCCGCCGATCTGCTCCAGCCAGGCCTGCGTTGCGGGCGAGTAGCAGCCCTCTTCGGCATCCCGGCACAGGTCCCCGAGCACCGCGCCCGCCTCCACGGAGGCCAGCTGGTCCTTGTCGCCCAGCAAAATCAGCCGTGCTTTGGGTGGCAGTGCATCAAGCAGGTTGGCCATCATTTCCAGGTCGATCATCGACGCTTCATCGACCACCAGCACATCCAGCGGCAGCGGGTTGCCGGCGTGGTGACGGAAGTGCCGCGAGCCTGGGCGGCTGCCGAGCAAGCGGTGCACGGTGCTGACATCGGTGGGAATCTGCCGGCGCACATCGTCGCTCACCTGCAAGCGCTCGACCTGCTGGCCGATGGATTCGGTCAGGCGCGCGGCGGCCTTGCCGGTCGGTGCCGCCAGGCGAATGCGCAACGACCTGCCCTGCTCCACCGCAGGTGCCTGGAGCAAGGCCAACAGGCGCACGACCGTGGTGGTCTTGCCGGTACCGGGGCCGCCAGTGATGATGCTGAAGCCTGCGCGGGTGGCCAGGGCGCAGGCCAGTTTCTGCCAGTCCACCTGGCCGGCCAAGGCGCCTTCATCGAACAGCTGCGCCAGGCGCGCCGGCAAGTCTGCCGGGGCCGCGTCAGCCTGGCTGAGGCGATGGCGCAGGGCTTCGTCGATCTGCCGCTCATAGCTCCAGTAGCGGCGCAGGTACAGGCGCTCGGCGCTGATGACAAGCGGTCGCGCGTGCTGGCCGGGGGTGTTGCCAGCGGCCACCAAGGGGCTTGCGGCAATCCGTTGGCGCCAGGTGTGCAGATCGAGGTTGGCGAGTAATTGCGAAGGCAGCAGCAAGGGGCCGGCCAGCGCATCGCCTTCCGGGGGCAGCGACAGGGCGAAGTCCGGCTCGGCGAGGGTCTGCTGCAAGTCGAGACAGACATGCCCGTGGCCTAGTTGATGGCTGGCCAACGCGGCAGCCAGCAGTAATAGAGGGTCACTGCCGGGAGCGCGCTCTTCGAGGAAGGACACGAACGCACGGTCGAGGGCGCGCAGCCAGCCACGCTCGACCCAACGGTCGAGCAGTTGCAGCAGGTCTGCGCTGTTGCGTTGGGGGGCCAGCGCCAACAGATGCTCGGCGTTCAGCGGCGTGGGCAAGAGGTCATCGAGGGTACGGCTCATGGCGCGACTCCGGCAAACAGGTCCTGCTGTTGAGGGGTGTGTACACCCCGGAACAACGCGTCGAGGGCCTCGATCAGCTCGCGCGGCGGCTTGGCGAAATACACGCCATGGCCACTGCTGTTGGCGCCGCGCAGGAAGATGAACAAGGCACCGCCGACATGCAGGTCGTAATCGTAATCGGGCAACCGCGCGCGCAACTGGCGATGCAGGGCCAGCAGATAGAGCACGTACTGGAGGTCGTAGCGGTGCGCGAGGATCGCCTTCTCCATGGCCAAAGCGTCGTAAGCCTGGATGTCCGGGCCGAGCCAGTTGGACTTGTAGTCGGCCACGTAGTAGCGCCCGTCCATCTCGAAGGCCAGGTCGATGAAGCCCTTGAACATGCCGTTGAGCAAGGTCGGCTGAGCGGCCGGGCGCGCTGCGCCTGCGTGGGTGTGGCGGGCCACCAGCCGGTCCAGTTGCTCGGCGTCGACCTGGTGGCTGGCAAACCAGAATTCCATTTCGATCTGGTAGTGCTGCAGGTGCGCCAGTGTCAGGGTCGCACCGTGGGCTGGCAGGGGCTCGCTGAGCAGCTGCTGCAGCCATTGGCTGAGCGTTGGAATCCAGCCGGTCCAGTCGCGGCGGTTGCAGCGCTGGCCCACGGTGCGCTCGATCAGCTTGGGATTGGCGGCGACTTCGGCAAAGCCTTCGCGGCCGGCCCATTCGAGCAGGCCATGAAGAAAAGTGCCGGGATTCGGCCCGCGTGGGAAGCGATGGATGTCGCCGCCGTCAGCAGGCACTTCGCGCAACACTTGCGCGTCCACGACCTCATCATCGAGCAGCTGCTGCGCCTGAGAGCTATCGGCCCCCAGCGTCTGCTCACCTACCCGCAAGGCACTGTAGGACGCGATCCACCAATGCTCTGACGCTGCGCGACGTGGTTTGCGGGCAGGCAACAGCTCGTGTTCATCGTGGGGCGTGCGGTAGCACGTGTCATCGACCTGCGGCACGCCTGGGCAGGTAATGTGAGGGCAGCCCTCCAACAAATGCTGCAGCCACTCCCCCAGTTGTGCCGAACCCTGCAACGGGAGGCCACCGCCAAGCAGGTAGCCGAGCGCGGAACGGTGCAGCTGCGAGCTCTTCTGGTTACCACGCTTGAGGTCGGCGACACCCAGCCAGCAGGCGTGTTGGGCGCGAGTCAGGGCCACATAGAGCAAGCGCAGGTCTTCAGCCAGGCGCTCGTCATCGGCCAGGGCTATTTGCGCCTGGTCGGGGCTCAAGGTCATCTGCGCGTTGCCTTGGCTGTCATGCCAGGCCAACGGCAGGCGGCTGCCGTCCACCGGCTTGTGGGTACAGATGAACGGCAGGTAGACCAAGGGGTATTCCAGGCCCTTGGACTTGTGGATGGTTACCACCTTGACCAGCTGTTCGTCGCTTTCGAGGCGCAGGATCTGCTCATCACCGGCCTGGCCGGAATGGGAGAGGTGCTCGGCAAGATGGCGAATCAGCGCCTGCTCGCCATCCAGCTCGCCGGCCGCCTGCTGCAGCAGCTCGGCCAGGTGCAGCAGGTTGGTCAGCACCCGCTCGCCATCGCTGCGCGCAATGAGCGTGCGCGGCAGCTGGAAGTCGTGCAGCAGGTGCCGCAACATCGGCAGCACGCCCTGGCGCTGCCAGGTGTCGCGGTAGCGACGAAAACGCATGACCCAGGCTTCCCAAACGCGCTCGTCCTGGTTCAGCTGGTCAAGCTCGAGCAATGACAAGTCCAGCGTCAGGCTGGCAAGGGCGGCTTTTAGCAGACGCTCGGAATCGGGCTCGGCGCAGGCCTTGAGCCAGGCCAGCAGGTCATGCGCCTCTTGAGCGGCGAACACCGAGTCCTTGTCCGAGAGGTACACGCTGCGCACATCGCGGGCGGCCAGCTCTGCACGGACCAACTGTGCCTCGTGACCGTCGCGTACCAGAATGGCGATGTCGGACGGCAGACATGGGCGAAGTTCGCCGTCAGCCTGACGTAAGCCGCTGACGCCGTGTTGAGCACCATTTAGCAGGGCAACAATGTGGCTGGCGCAACTGGCTGCCATTTGTTGTCGGTACAAGGTGCTTGATACGGGTTCATCGCTTTCCAACTTCCAGCATTGCAGGGCAGCACTGGTTTCGCCGTTGATCTCCAGCTGTTCGTTGCGCCCTTTCGCCCGCACCTCGATGAACGGCAGCGGGTTGTCGTCGGCTTCGCGGAACAGGAAGGCGCCGCGCCCTTGGTCACGCGCTTCGGCCTGCAGGAACACCTGATTGACCGCCGCCACCATCGCTTCGCTGGAGCGGTAGTTGGTGTCCAGGCTGTGCAGCCGACCGGCTGTGGCACGTCGGGCGGACAGATAGGTGTAGATGTCGGCGCCACGGAAGGCGTAGATCGCCTGCTTGGGGTCGCCGATCATGAACAGGCCGGTTTCCGCGCGGTTTTCGCTGATGCAGTAGATGCGTTCGAAAATCCCGTACTGAACGGGGTCGGTGTCCTGGAATTCATCGATCAGCGCGACCGGGAACTGCTCGCGTATCAGGCTGGCCAGCCGCTCGCCTGCGTCACTGGCCAAAGCATGCTGCAAGCGCAGCAGCATGTCGTCGAAACCCATCTCGGCGCGGCGGCGCTTTTCCACCTCGAAGCGCGCTGAGACCCAGGCCGCGGCGTGTTCGAGCAAACGTGCATCCGGGCTGGCCAAAGCCTGCAACTGTTGCGGCAGGCTCTGCATGGCATGCAGGCCCGGGTGTTCAGGCGGTTCACCGACCTTCCAGGCTTCGGCCATGCCGTCAGGGGTCAGGCGGGTAAAGCCAGTGCCCAGGTCGAGCTCCACTACCTGCTCGTCAGCGGCCCAAAGGCGCAGCTTTTCCATCCATGGTTCGAAATAGCGCGCCTGCAGCTTGCGACCATCCGCCTGCTTGGCTGCCACGGCATCCCGGCAGATCTGCTGCAACTCGTCGGCCCACTGCAGCCAGGGCGCCTTCAACTGGCGCAGCTGGTCGACCCGTTGCTGCAGTGCATCATTGATCAGCGCTTGCGGATCCTGCTCGTCCTGATCGGCACGCACGCGGCCAAACAGCGGACGGATCCGCGGCAACAGCGCATCGGGACTGCTCCAATGATTGCGCACCCAGGCCAAAGCCTCGCCCTGCATGCCGTAGCAAAAGCGCCGCCAGTAGTCGCGCATGACCTGGCCGAGCAAATCGCTGTGGTCGGTTTCCAGGCTTTGCGTGAACAGGCTGCCGCTGTCGAAAGCGTGCTCGCGCAACATCCGCTGGCACCAGCCATGGATGGTCGAGACGGCCGCTTCGTCCATCCATTGCACGGCGACTTCAAGACGGTTCGCGCAGCGCGGCCAAAGGTCCTCAGGGTAGTCGTCACGCAGCTGGTGCAGCAGCGGATCGGCGCCTGGCAATTCGCCGCGGAAAAAACGCGCCGCTTCGGCCAGCCGCGCACGAATGCGCTCGCGCAGCTCCTTGGTGGCGGCGTCGGTGAAGGTCACCACGAGAATCTGCGGCGGCAGCAGCTCGCGGCCGAAGCCTTGATCGCCACCATGGCCGAGGATCAGGCGCAGGTACAGTGCAGAAATGGTGAAGGTCTTGCCGGTGCCGGCGCTGGCCTCGATCAGTTGGCTGCCGTGCAGGGGAAAACTCAATGCCAGGGGACGGACCTGGGTCATGCGCCACTCTCCGGATTGCCCAGGGTCTGCCAGGCTGCGCTGAATAACGGGCGGTACAGGGTTTCGCACCAGCCTTCAAAGGTTTCGTCAGCGCTGAGCGCGGCGAAGTCGCGGAACTGCCGAGCCAGGGCCAGGCTTTCGCTGCGCTCACCGAAGCTGGTGCGGCCGTCGCCCTCGTAGGCACGGGTGGCGGCGGCGAGCGCTTTATCAGGGTCGTCCTGGGCCAGCCAGGCGAACGCGGTCTTGGCGGCTACCGGTAGCGGCGCATTCATGGCGGCCTGGCGCGACACCAACAGATGCCCCAGCTGCTCGGCAGCTTGGTGTTGTGGCAGCGGTGCGAGCAACAAGGTCACATCACTGGCCAGCAGTGCGCTGTGTAGCGGGTAGCCTGCGGCGCAAGCGGCGAGGTGCATGACCCAGCCGCTGATCAGGCGGTGCCACTTGAGGCCATTGCGCCCGGCGCTGATGGTGTTTGGCACCGTGGTAATGCTCAGCAGGCTTTTATCATCAGCCTGATACACACGGCCAAGCCAGCCTTCAAGGCGATGGCTGCCGTGCTCGAAATGAATCGGCAGCGCGCCATCGACCACGTCCGGCCAGCGTTGCAGAAGCTGGCGGTGACGCTGTAGCAGGTCGGGCAGCGGCTGAATCAGCTCAGCCTGCAGCAACTCGCCGAACCCGGCCAAGGGCAGCATGCCGCAAGCCTGCAGGCGGTGCGCCTGGGCCTGCAATGCCTGTTCAGCGTTTTCCGGGTCGGCCAATGCGGCGCCGAGCAACTGTTCGCTGGCGCTGTAGCGCTGCAGTGCGTCGAGGACGAAAGGCTCTTCATCCGGCGTCGGGGCTTCGAGCGCCTCGAAGAACACTTTCAGCCGCTGGCTGAAGAAATGCCTTACCGGGTGGCGCAGAAAGTCCTGCAACTGCGTCAGGGTCAGGGCTTCATCGTTGCTGTAAGGAGGCAGAGCGGGGGCGGGCTGTTGATCCTCATCGACTTGCTGGTGCAGCAACTGCCACTCATGGGCATAGCTGAACAGCGCACTGCCCTTCTGGAAGTAGCGGGGGCTGAACGGTTGCAGCGGGTGCTCTTGCGTCAGTGCGTGTAGCAACTGCTCGCCCGCCTGCGGGTTATTGCCATCACCGGCCAGCCGCCAGCCGCCGGCGAGGTGATCGCGCAACTGGCCGATGAGCACCGAGGCCGGGCGCTCGCTGTTGTCGCGAATGCTGCGGCCTACCCAGCTGATGTAGAGCTGGTCGCGTGCCGACAGCAACGCTTCGAGCAACAGGTAACGGTCATCCTCACGGCGCGAACGATCGCCGGGGCGGTAGTCGCTGGCCATCAGGTCGAAATCCAGCGGCTGCTGGGCGCGTGGGTAGTCGCCATCGTTCATGCCCAGCAGGCAGACCACCCGGAACGGGATGGCGCGCATGGGCATGAGCGTGCAGAAGTTCACCGAACCTGCGAGAAAACGCTGGGACAACTTGCCTTGGTCGAGGCCGGACAGCCAGGCCTCGCGGATAACCGTGAGCGGCAGCAGGTCTTGCAGGCCGACGGTTTCGCAGACCTCCAACCAGCTATCGCGCAGCTCCTGCAGCTGCATCAGCAGGTACTCGTCGTGCTCGTCCTCAGCGAGGAAGAACACCTGCAACAACGCATTCAGGCGCTCGCCCCACTGGGCTGCCGTGGCAGGTTGGGACAAGGCCTGGTTGGCCACATCGAGGGCGTCGAGCAAGGCGACCAGCGGGCCGATCAATGCCGCGTCCAGGCCGCCGATTTCGTCGTAGGGTTCGATGCCGTCGCAGCCCTCGCCCATACCGACGGCATACCCCAGCAGCATTCGCCGCAGGCCGAACCGCCAGCTGTTCTGCTCCAGGCCTTCGGGCAGGCCGAGGGTTGCCCGCTGCTCGGCATTCAGGCCCCAGCGGATACCGGCGCCTTCGATCCAGCGGTGTAGAGTCGGCAGGTCGCTTTCGCGGATGCCGAAGCGCGCGCGCACCGCTGGAACGTCCAGCAGGTCGAGTACTTCACTGACGGCGAACCGGCTGTCTGGCAGCTTGAGCAGATGTTCCAGCGCAATCAGCAGCGGGTCGCGCCCTCGCTGGCCCTGGTCGGTCAGGGTGAAGGGGATGTAGCGCGGGTCATTGCGCTGCAACTGGCCGAATACGGCGCGAATATGTGGCGCATAAATGTCGATTGCCGGGAGCATGACGATGACGTCACGCGGGCGTAGGGTCGGGTCGGCACTGAACCGCGCCAACAGCTGGTCGTGCAAGATCTCCACTTCACGCTGTGGGCTGTGCGCGATGTGAAAACGCACGGAACGGTCCTTGGCTGGATCGACTTGAGGCCACAGTTCACGGGTTTCAGCGAGCGGGCGCAGTTCGAGGATATCGTCCTGCAGTTGATTAAGCAGGTTCGTCGGCTCGCTTTCGCTGAACAGGTCGATGCGGCCATCGCTGAATACACCTTGGTAACTGCCGGGGTCGTCGTAGCTGTCGAGCAGGTTGATGTAGTCACGGCCTTGCTTGCCCCAGGCAGCCAGCAAGGGATGAGCGTGCTGGTGCAATGACTCGTCGTCCAACTGCAGCGGCATGCCCTGCTTGCGTTGCTGGCGCTTGTACTGGTGGCGCAGCAGATCCTTGTCGGCAACGATGTCGGCCCAGTGATGGCGACAGGGGTTGTGCACGCACAGCAGCACTTGGCTGAAACGGGCGAGCCCCGCCAGCGCTTCCAACGCTTGAGCGGGCAAGGAGGAGATGCCGAACACGATCACCCGTGAAGGCAGGCCGGCAGGTGGCAGCTCAAGGCTGTTGATGCGCTCGATGAAGCGTTGATGCACCCCAGCCCGGCTCTGGGCCATGCCCTGCTCGCCGACATCTTCGAGCAGGGCTCGCCATAGCTCGGCTTGCCAGCGATTGCCGGGGGCCAGTGGTTTTCGTTCGCTTCGGGCGGTGTTGAGTATGTGCTCACCGGCAGCCCAGTCCTTGAGCCAGTCGGCGCGGTAGACCTGATATTGATCGAATAGGTCAGCCAAGCGTTCTGATAGTTGATAGCGTTTGCGCAGGTCACTGTCATCGGTGAGGAAGCGCCGCAGAGGTTCGAAATGCGGGCGCTCGATGAGCGCTGGCAGCAGGCGCATGAGGCGCCAAGTGAGAGGTGCCTTATCAAGCAGAGAAACCTCAGGAATCTCCTCACGGCCCAACATTTGTCTGTAAAGCTGCCACATGAAGCTGCCTGGCAACTGCACATCGATGGCAGCGGCAATGCCACAGCCTCCCTGATCATCGTCGAGCGGGTCTTCGGCCAAGGCCAGCTTTAGCCATTGGGCAATGCCATTGCTCTGTACCAGGGCGATCTCGTTTTCCAGAGGTGCCAGCGGATAGCGGCGCATCCAGCTCACCACCAGGCTGCGCAGGTCGTCAAGGCGGTTGCCGTGCACGATCATGAAGCCGGGGTGGAGTGAGGTGGAATTGGCCATTGAGGGTTCTCTAGAAGGCGGCTGCGAACTGATAGGGAACGATATCACGGCTAGCTGCCGTAACCGGGCTAAGTAAAATCCAGAAAAGACAAAACCCCTACCTGCTAGCGCAGATAGGGGTTTTGCGAAATGAATCTTGACGATGACCTACTCTCACATGGGGAAACCCCACACTACCATCGGCGATGCATCGTTTCACTGC
>NZ_JBIVGP010000029.1:0-13568 GCF_044748725.1 Pseudomonas sp. NPDC089752 | reverse complement strand
TCGGTATCTGCACCGGTGACTGGTTCGCCACTGGTGGTCACCCTGGCCAACGGCCAGAGCATCACCATCGATATTGGCCAGTCCTCCGGCTCGGTCAACTTCACCGCGCCGAACAACGTCTACAACACCAACACCCCACTGACCAATAGCATCACCAAGGTCGAGGGCGGCAACTACGAGAAGCTCGTAACCGCCGGCAATACCACGACCACCGTCACCGACAGCCCAGAAACCCAGGCCACCACCAACCTGGTGCTGAGCGCAACCGGCGACGTCGCCGAGGGCGGCCAGATCGTCTACACCGCGACCCTGAGCAACCCGGCCGGCACGGCCATGACCGTGACGCTGAGCAACGGCGCGACCATCAATATCGCCGCCGGTAAGACCTCGGGCACCGTGACCGTCCCAGCGCCATCGGACGATGTCTACAAAGATGCCGGCCAGGTCAAAGCCACCATCACCGGCACCACCGGCGGTGATTTTGAAAAACTGGCAGTGAACCCAGCCGAAGCGATCACCAATGTCAGCGACACCATCGACACGTCGACCGTGACCCTGACTGCCAACGGTTCGGTCGTCGAAGGTGGCGTAGTCACCTACACCGCCTCCGTCAGCGCTCCAGTTACCGGCAGCCCGCTGGTGGTGACCCTGGCCAACGGCCAGAGCATCACCATCGATGTTGGCCAATCCACCGGCTCGGTCAACTTCACCGCGCCGAACAACGTCTACAACACCAATACCCCGCTGACCAACAGCATCACCAAGGTCGAGGGTGGTAACTACGAAAAACTGGTCACCGCCGGTACCCCGTCGACGTCGGTTACGGATGTCGCAGGCACCAAGGACACCACGACCCTGGTCCTCAGCGCCACGCCAACGGTCGCCGAAGGCGGCAAGATCACCTATACCGCCACCTTGTCCAACAAGGCCGGTTCCGACATGTCCATCAAACTCAGCAATGGCGAGACGATCACCATTGCCAAGGGGCAGACCGAAGGCAGTATCACGATCAACGCGCCAGGCGATGATCCGTACATCGACGCGGGCTCGGTGCAAGCCAAAATCGACGGTAGCACCGGCGGCGACTTCGAGTTGCTGTCTGTCGACGGTGCCTTCGCCGTAACCAAAGTCAGCGACACCATCGACAACACCAACCTGACCCTGAGCGCCACGCAGACGGTCGCCGAGGGTGGTCAGATTACCTACACCGCCACCTTGAGCAACCCGGCGGGCACGGCGATGACCGTCACCTTGAGCAACGGCCAGACGATCAACATCGCCGCAGGCAAAACCACTGGCTCGGTCACCGTAGCCGCTCCGGCCGATGACGTGTACATCGACGCAGGTGACGTGTCGGCGAAAATCACCGGCACCACCGGTGGCAACTTCGAGAACCTGGTCGTCAGCAACACGCCTGCAGTCACGAGCGTGACCGACACCATCCAGACCACTACCTTGGGCATCACCGGCACCACCGCCGTGGCTGAAGGCGGCAATGCCACCTACACGCTCAACCTGAGCAACAACGCGCAAACCGATGTGACGGTGAAATTGTCGTATTCCGGCACGGCCAGCAATGGTGCCGACTACACCGGCGTGGCCATTGTGACGATCAAGGCTGGCAGCAGTTCGGCCACGTTCACCATTCCGACCATCAAGGACAACGTCACCGAAGGCACCGAGCAGTTCACGGTGAAGATCGACTCCGCCAGCGGCGGCAATTTCGAGAATCTGGCGGTCAGCGGCACTGCGGGCAGCGTCACCACCCAGATCTTCGAGCCAGCCCCGGTACTTGACCTGGACGCCAACGACTCCAGCGGCAAGACCGGCGCCGACTACCAGACCACTTTCACCGAAAATCAGCCGGGCAGCGGCGTTTCGATCGGCGATATCGATGTATCGATCACCGACTTCGACAGCTCGAAGCTGACTGGTGCGACCGTGACGCTGACCAACCGACAGCCAGGCGATGCGCTCAATCTGGGCAACAGCGTCAACGGCATCACCATCAACGCCAACAGCACCGACGGCAAGGTGGTCCTGACCCTGAGCGGCACAGCTTCGCTGGCTGACTACATCCAGGCGATCAAGAACATCACCTTCATCAACACCAGCGAAGACCCGAGCACTACACCGCGGATCATCACGGTCACGGTCACCGATGGCGTCAACACCTCCAACACGGCGACCACCACGGTCAATGTGGTGGCGGTCAACGACGCGCCAACCACCACAGGTGGTGCGGTCACCGGCACCGAGGACACTGACCTGGTACTGGGTTGGAGCGACTTCAACGTGAGCGATGTCGACTCACCGACCAGCAGCCTGGGCATCACCATCACCAAGCTGCCGGATGCCGGCACGTTGAAGCTGTACAACGGCACCACCTGGGTGGACGTGAAGGCGGGCCAGACCATCAGCCAAGCCGACATCGCCGCTGGCAAACTCAAGTTCGTGCCAGTGGCCAACCAGTCGGGCGTGGACGGCTACGGCGGCACTGGTGTGGGCAACAAGCAGGCTGACTACGCGCAGATCAAGTACAAACCTACCGACGGCAAAGACGCTGGCAGCGAAGCCACGTTGAAGGTCGACATCACGCCGGTCGCCGACAAGCCGGACCTGGCCATCGGCAACAACAACGTCAACTCGCTGGGCCTGACCAAGGAAAGCTGGACCAGCCTCACCGGCCTGGGCACCAACGGCAACGGCATCACCGGCGATGCGCTGAAAAACGTGTTCGCCAACTCCGGCAGCGCCAGCAAGAGCGAGCAGGTGACCACGGTCGATACCACGGCCACCGTCAGCCCAGGCACTGGCTCGAAGACCTCCGGCCTGATCTACCTCGAAGCCGGCAAGACCTACACCTTCAGCGGCACCGCCGACGACAGCCTGCAAATCGTCATCGGCGGCAAGAACGTAGCCGGCGCCACCTGGGGTTCCGCTAGCGGCAGCATTTCCGGCAGCTTCACGCCGACCACCAGCGGCTATTACACCCTGGAAATCTACAACGCCAACCAGGCCGGCCCAGGCAGCCTCGACGTCAACATCAAGGTGGGCAATGGTGCGGTCACCGACCTCAACAGCGCCAACATCCCGATGTATCCGAACCTCGGTGCGCTGGCCAATGCCGGGGTGACCGTCTCGGACCTGCATGGCAGCAATGGCCAGGGTTACTACGACGGCTACAAGCTCAACGAAGGCGGCGAGAACGGCGCGCCGGTCAAGCTGGTGAGCATCAGCACCGGGCTGACCGACACCGATGGCTCGGAAAGCCTGAGCGTCAAACTCAGCGGCATCCCGGCAGGTTCGGTGGTCGCGGACAACGCCGGCCATACGTTCACCGTCGGTTCCTCCGCTGTGGACGTGACCGGCTGGAACCTCGGCAGCCTGACCATCAAGCCGCCGGCGTACTACTCCGGTCAGTTCGATGTGAAGGTCACCTCGACTTCCACCGAGAACGTGGGCGGCAGCTCCGCGACCAGCGAAGGCAGTATCAAGGTCACGGTCTACCCTCAGAGCTACACCACCAGCAACCTGTCGGCGGAGAACGACAACATCACCGGCACCGACGGCAATGACATCGTCGTCGCCGATGTCAGCGGCCTGCACGTGGTGCCGGGCCAGGACTACAACATCGCCTTCGTCGTCGACACCTCGGGCAGCATGGGTTCGTCCGGTGTGAACGCAGCGAAGTCTTCGCTGGAATCGGTGTTCAAGACCCTGGCAGCGAGCGTCAAGGGTGCGCAGTCTGGTACTGTGAACATCCTGTTGGTGGACTTCGCCAGCCAGGTGAAGACCAGCGTATCGGTGACCCTCAACGATGCCGGCCTGAAAACCTTGCTCAACGCACTGAACAGCATGAGTTCCAGTGGCGGCACCAACTACGAAGATGCGTTCAAGACCACCGCCAACTGGTTCACCAACCTCAAGGCAGCGGGCAGCACTGGTACCAACCAGACCTTCTTCATCACCGACGGCAAGCCGACCTATTACCAGAGCGGTGAGCAAGGCAACCCGACCTTGGGCAGCACCAACCAGACCTTCGACAGCTACCTGGCCTCGATCAATTACAAGGCAGGGATGACGGTCAGCAAGTACCTGGACAACAGCAATTACCTGACCATCGATAGCGATGGCGGCTTGACGGTGCAAACCTACAACTACTGGAGCGGCAGGTGGACCACCAGCCTGTCCGGCGACATTCGCGCCGAAGGCAACGGCGGCTACGAGCTGTCCAGCCGTTCCGGGTCCGGTAGCAGCACCAGCGATGCCACCTGGAACAACTCCACCGACAGCTTCAAGATCTTGTCCGGCCTGTCCAGCGTCGAAGCCATTGGCTTGAACGACGACGTCAAGACCAGCGATCTCAAGCCGTTCGACTCCGATGGCAAGCCGCAGACCAACATCGACCCGAGCAAGCTCGCCGATGCCATCCTCGGCCACACCGAAGTCACCAACCCGGGTAACGACACGGTCAACGGCGGTGATGGCAACGACATCATCTTCGGCGACCTGCTGACCTTCCCGTCGGTCGCCGGTACCGGCGTCGAGGCGATCCAGGGCTACGTCGCCAGCAAGTTGGGCGTGGATGCCGGTGACGTGGATGCGCGTGCGATGCACAAGTACGTCAGCGAGCACTACACCGAGTTCGATATCTCGGGCAGCAACGACGGCGCCGATACCCTGATGGGCGGTGCAGGCAATGACATCATCTTCGGCCAGGGTGGCAACGACACCCTCGATGGCGGCAAAGGTAATGACATCTTGCTCGGGGGTAGCGGTAACGACACGCTGATCGGCGGCCAGGGCAACGACATCCTGATCGGCGGCAGCGGTGCCGATACCTTCGTGTGGAAGGCCGGTGACATCGGCAACGATGTGATCAAGGACTTCAAGGCCACCGAAGGCGACCGCCTTGACCTGCGCGACCTGCTGCAGGGCGAGAAGGCCAGCACCATCGACAACTTCCTGAAGATCACCACGGTAGACGGTTCTTCTACCTTGCAGGTGAGTACCGAAGGCAAGCTCAATGCGGCTGGCGGCCTGGCCAATGCCGATGTGTCGATCAAGCTGGAGGGCGTCAACTGGTCGAATACCACGATCAACTCGCTGATCAGTGGTGCCGACCCGACCATCAAGATCGACAACAACTGACCCACGCCCGCGGTGGCTTTAGCCGGCCACCGCGGGGCGGTCTTTTCTCACACCCTCCTACAGCGCATACTCATGCGCCGGGCTGACACGCCTGATCAAAGTTGCCTATGCTGCTGTCTACCAACAAGGAATTATCGTGACGAGGGACGACGCCATGTTCTACGTGCAACGCGACGCCGACGGCCAGTTGCTACGGGTAGAAGCCGCACCCTATGCTGAATTCACCGAAATGCTCCCTGCGGATCATGCCGAGATCCAGGAATGGTTCGCCGACGACGTTGTCGAGAACAGCCTCAAGCAGCTCAAGCAGAGCGACCTGGACATGATCCGTGTGCTCGAGGACCTGATCGAAGTGCTCACCGCCAAAGGCGTGTTCAGCATCACTGACCTGCCACCCGGTGCTCAGGCCAAGCTACTCAGCCGTTCCACAGCGCGCAAAGCGCTGGGCAGCCTGAACAACCTGATCGAAGAGGAAGAGGAAGGCGGGTTGATCTGACCCGCCCCTTTACCGCAGTCAGCGCCAGGGAGCAGGTTCGCCGACCAGCTGGCCCTGTATGCCTTCTACGCCCATCTCCCCCAGCATCTGCCGCTCACCTTCGGTCTCGACCCGCTCGGCGATCAACGGTAAGTCGATGCTGTGCGCCGCTCGCTGAATCGCCTCGATGAACAGGCGCTTGTGCTGTTCATGGTCGATGTTGCGAATGTAGCTGCCGTCGATCTTCAGGTAGGCCAGGCCCAGGTGCGCCAGGTTGCCGATCATGCTGAAGCGGCCTCCGAAGCGCTGCAGCGCCAGCCCGAATCCAAGCCCGTGCAGGCGCCGGGTCAGTTGCTCGAGTACTGCCTGCTCCGGCAATTGCTCTTCGCCGATCTCGAAGATCAGGCGTGGCCCCAGCGCGGTGTTCTGCCCCAGCAGCTCATAGACACGTTGCAGGGCCTTGGGGTCGGCCAGGGTCGCGGCCGACAGGTTCAGCGCCAGCACCTGGTCGTGGCTACGCAGGTGCGCCAGCACCTTCTCCAGCACAAGCGAATCCAGCCGCGGCATCCAGCCAAAGCGCTCCAGCCAGGGCAGGAAACGTCCCGCTGGCAGCGCCTCACCCTGATCATCGTGCAGCCGCGAGATGACCTTGTGATGCAGCAGCCGTTGCGCATCATGGCAATCCACCACCGGTTGGAAAAACAGTTCGAACTGGCCTTTGACGAAGGCCTGGTCGAGCCGAGTGTGCCAGTCATGATGGCTGTCGCCAGCGACCGCCGCGGCGCCTTGCTCCAGGCACACCCAACCTGGCGTGGGTTGATTCTCCGCCCGGGCCAGAGCCTCATCGGCGAGCTTGAGCAGCGCCTGCGGAGCGTCACCGGGGCTGAAGGGGGCGAGGCCGATACAGGCCACCGGGTCGACGTCGGTGGCGCCAGTCTCGTGCAGGCTCTGTAGTGTCGCCTCGAGCGCTTGGGCCAGCTGCACGGCTTCCTCATGCACCATGCCTGGCGCAAGCACGGCGAATTCGCCACCACGGCTGCGGGAAATCAGGTCTTTGGTTTCCGGGAAACGGGCACAGGTGCGCCGCAACTGTTCGCCAACCGCCTGCAGCAATTGGTCGGTACGCTGGCCGCCGAGGCGCGCGTTGAGCCCTGCCAGGTCCTGCACGCGCAACAGCAACAGGTAACCGGCACGGGCATCTTCCAGATTGCTGACCCGGTTGTTGAGCTGCATTTCGAAGTAACGCCGGTTGGAAAGGCCGGTCAGGCTGTCCTGATAGGACTCGGTCCGCAGCCGCTCACTGCGCTCGGCCTGCTCGGTGAACAGTGCCTTGAGCTTCTCTACCATCTGGTTCATCGCCTGCACCACACGGCGCAGCTCCGGCGTGCGCGGCAGCTCCGGCAGGCTGAGGAATTCGCGGCGGGCGATGGCGTGGGACTGCTCGACCATGTAATCCAGCGGCCGCAACTGACGACGCAGCAGCAATGCGCCGAGTACCGCGCTCGCCGCACCGCACAGCAGCAACCAACCAAGGCTGCCCAAGGCGCTCTGCCAGAGCTTGGCAATCGCAAACATGGGGTGGCTGATCACCTCGACCCGCGCCGCCTGCTGCCAGCCGCGGCTGACGATGGCATCGCCACCGGCCGCTTCCAGCCCGATCAGATGGATGAACCAGGCTGGTACGCCGCCTGGGTCGGGCTCGGCGTGACGCTCGACCAACACCGCATTGGAGCCCAGGTCGACGACCTTGATGCTCGCGTAATAACCACTGTCGAAGATCGAACTGACCATGAGCTCGACCATGGCCGGGTCGTCGATGTTCGGTGTCAGCGACAACGCCAGCGCCGTGGCCGCGTCCTGGGCATGCGAGCGCAGCTGGTTGACGTATTGGCTGCGCGAGCTCTCCAGGCTGACCATGAAGCTGCCGCTGAACGCGACCACCAGGAACAGGCAAATGGCCAACAGCAATTGTTTGAACAGTGACATCTGTGCTCCTTCAGTAAACCGGTTCGGCCGGGAACCCTTCGGCCTGCATTTTCTTCAACACGTCCTGCCAGCGTGACAGGCGCTTGGTATCTCCGACCTTCTTGTTGCCCGCGGCGCCCGTCAGCCACAGCCCTTCACCGTTGAAGGCATAGACCGGCAGCAGGTCGGTACGCTGGCTGGCCGGCTTGATCGCGTCCATCAAACTGTCGAGCACCAGCGGCTGGGCCTGTGGGCTTGAATAATAGGTCAGCACCATGTGCGCGCGGTTCTGGCGCAAGGCCTTGACGTAGGTGATGCGCAACTTTTCACTGGGAATGCCCATGCGCCGCAGGCTGAAGTACTTGGCGATGGCGTAGTCCTCGCAATCGCCGGCGCCCTTGATCAAGGCCTGGATGGGCGTGGCCCAGTAGTCGACTTCGCGCCACAGGTCTATGTCTTCGACATAGCGCAGCTGCTGGTTGAAGAACAAGTTGACCACTTGCAGCCGCTGTAGCTCGGTACCTTGGCTCTGCGTGGCCATCAGGTTCTGCCAGGCATCGATGCGTCCCTTCCCCGCACCAAGCGGGCCGTACAGGGCCTGTGACTTGCGGCTGATTGCGGAGAAATCCCAGTCCGCGTGCAGGCCGCCCAGCAGCAAGCTACCCAGCAGTACAGCGAGGCCAATACGGCGCACAGCGGTTTTGAGTACCCAGGGTATCGCCACTGCGAAGACCTGTTCAGACCAATCGAAAGCAGCGATGTTGCGGCCTGCCAGATCAAAAAACAATGGCACCCTGCAATCATGGCGGCCAATAACTTGTCAGCTATAACTTTCTTGTTAGCGCTTGGTATATGGCGCTTCCTTTGGCCAGTGAGTTCATCCACCATATCCCATGGACTTCAATCGCATGCCCCTCTGCGTGCGCGGGTTTGACAAGCCCACTTGCCTGTAACTAGTGTCATTGGATCCAACTTTAGTCGTCGAGGCAGACTTCGCGTGGGCGAAAAAATCAAACTGAGCAATGTGCTGGCCAGTGAACAACTGCCAGCACATCTGGCCCGTGCCGTGATCGAAGAGCGTCTGCGCAGCGCTATTCTCGATGGCCGCTTGCCGCCGGGTACTGCCGTGCGTCAACAGGAACTCGCCACCTTGTATGGCGTCAGCCGCATGCCTGTGCGCGAGGCGCTGCGCCAACTCGAAGCGCAATCGCTGCTTAAGGTTGAAATGCACAAAGGGGCTGTAGTGGCGCCCTTGATTGGCGAAGACGCCGTTGATACCTACGCGTTGCGCGTTTTGCTTGAATCCGAGGCGCTGCGCCAATCCATTCCGCTGCTCGATGCCGACGATATCGCCCGCGCCCGCGGCTATATTCAGCAGCTGGAAAACGAAACCCGTCATGCCGAAATCGGCCGTCTCAATCGGCTGTTCCACATGGCCCTGTATGGCAAGGCACCGAATCAGAAACTGCTGCGCCTGATCGAGAACGAGCTGAACGAGGAAGAGCGATTCCTACGCTTCCATCTGTCGTCGATGGGGCTGGGCAAACTGACCCAGGACGATCACAACGCATTGGCGGACGCGGCTAGCGACAAACTGGTGGATGAAGCCGTGCGAATACTGGAGCAGCATCTGAACAATGGCGCTCGGGTCATCAGGAACTACCTGGACAAGCAATCGGCTCCGTAACCGCACTGAGTGCAAATGACAGTTGCAATCGCCGCCCGCCCTGGCAAACAATGAGACTAATTATCATTTATGCCAATGGCGCGTCATGCCCTCCAATGACTCCGTGCACTCGCTCTACAGTGACCATCACAACTGGCTGAACAGATGGCTGCGCAGCAAGTTGGGCAATGCGGCCGATGCCGCGGACCTGGCCCAGGACACTTTCGTGCGCCTGCTGCAACGTCCTGAACAGCCGCCGCTAAACACACCACGGGCCTTTCTGCGCACGATCGCCCGCGGCCTGGTGATCGACCACTGGCGGCGTGAAGAACTGCAACGTGCGTACCTCGAAGCTTTGGCCCACCTGCCTGAAGCGCAGGCGCCCTCGGCCGAAACCCGCGAACTGCTGTTGGAGCTGCTTGAGCGCATCGCGCGCATGCTTGACGGGCTCAAACCCAAGGTCCGTAGGGCATTCCTGCTGGCCCAGTGCGAAGGGTTGAGCCATAAGGCCATTGCCGAGCAGATGGGCATCTCGCTGCGCTCGGTGGAGCGCTATATCGCCGATGCGCTCTACCACTGTTACCTGTTGCGCTTCGAAGACGAGTGCTGAAGTGGCGCCCTCCTCCACGGCCGTGAAACAGGCCATACACTGGATGCTCAGCCTGCGTGAAAGCGGCAACGATCCGGCGTTGTCTGAACAGTGCGAACGCTGGCGCAGGGCTGAGCAGGAACATGAGCTGGCCTGGCAACGCGTGATCAGCCTGCATCAGGATCTCGACTTGCGCGCGATTCCCGGGGCCGGCGTTGCCCTGCAGACGTTGGAGACCAGCCAGCGGCGCCTGCACCGGCGCCAGGCGCTCAAGTTGCTGAGTGGCGTTGCCCTGGTGGGCACGGCAAGCTGGCTGGCCAAGGACCTGGACAGCGTCAGTGCCTGGACCTCGGACGTTGCCACCGTGACCGGGGAGCGGCGCAGTGTGCGCTTGCCGGATGGCTCTGCGCTGCAACTCAACACGCGTAGCGCTGTGGACCTGGCCTTCACTGAGCAGCAGCGCATGATCCGCCTCAAGCACGGCGAACTGATGCTGACCTGTAGCGAAACGCCGTATCAAGGTCGCCCGTTGCTGGTACAGACGCGTGACGCACTGCTTGAAGGCTTTGAAGGACGCTTTGTCGTACGCCAGGATGTCGATTGCACGAGGGTGAGCGTCGGCCAGGGCAAGGTCGCATTGCACCTGCCAGGCACCGGTGAGCTGCAGTGGATTGGCGGCGAGCAGGACTGGCGGGTGGATGCTTTCGGCGCGCAATGTCTGGAGCAGGTGGACATGGACGCCGCAGCCTGGGCGGAAGGGCTGATCGTCACACGCGACATGCGTTTGGCAGACTTTCTCGCGCAGGTGAGCCGGTACCGCCATGGATACCTGGGCTGCACTGAAGACGTCGCAGACCTTCGCCTGTCTGGGGTGTATCGCCTGGACGACCCGTATCGACTACTGCAACTGCTACCGCAGACGCTGCCTGTACGGCTTCGCGAACACACACGTTGGTGGATACAGCTGGAGCCTGTGGCCTGATTCGACATTCCTGAGAAATTTCTGGCGGGTATTGGTAACACGTCCGGCTAGGACAGTAAGCACCCCTTCTGCCCTTCAACACCCGACGGACTTCGATATGCCCATCGTTACACCTAGAGTGCACGCCACTGGCGAGAATGATTTTCGACCTGTCTTGGATTCAGCCAGACTAGGCAAGGCGATACGCGCCGCACTGTTCGGCACGGCTTTGGGAATGACGGGCGCGCCTGTGCTGGCGCTCGCCGCAACGCCTGCCCCGGTAAGCCAGCAATACGCGCTTGGACCTGGCCCTTTGAAAGACGTGCTCAACCAGTTCGCCCGCCAGGCCGGCATCACCTTGACCAGTACCCCTCAGCTGACCGGCGAGCTGAAGTCCAGCGGCCTTCAGGGACAGTATTCGGCTGATCAGGCACTGCGCCAGTTGCTCAATGGCACAGGCCTCGAAGCCGTCAGCCAGGACGGTCGCAGCTACGTGCTTCGCGCACGCCCCGTAGAGGCGGCACTATCGCTTCCCGATACCGATGTGCGCAGTTTCACCTTGGGTAACGCGCTGGGCAGCATGGAGGGTTACAACGCCACCCACAGCCAGGTCGCGACCAAGACCAGTATGCCGCTGGTGGAGACCTCGCAGTCGGTATCGGTAGTGACCCGGCAGCAGATCGACGACCAAGGCTCGCAAACCGTTGCCCAGGCCATGCGCTATACACCCGGTGTGCTAACCAACCCTTACGGCGCCACGCATCGCTATGACTACGTGGCCATGCGCGGTTTCAACGATGGCTCTGTGGATAACATCTACGTCGATGGCCTCAAGTCGATGGGCGACAACGGCACCTACAGCACGATGCAGGTGGACCCGTACTTCATTGAGCGTATCGACATCCTCAAAGGCCCGTCCTCGGTACTCTACGGCCGTAGTTCCCCAGGTGGTCTGGTGGCCCTGACCACCAAGAAGCCGCTGTTCGAGGCTTACCACCAGGTACAAGCCACGGTGGGTACCCAAGGGCAGCGTGGCATGGGTTTCGACTTCAGCGGACCGCTGGATGACGACAAGCGCATTGCCTATCGCCTGACCGGATTGGCGGATTCCTCCGACACACAGTTCGACCATAACAAGGAAGAACGCTACGCCATCGCCCCGGCCATCAGCATCGACTTCACAGAGGACACCTCGCTGACCCTGCAGGCCTACCTGCAGCACGACCCCAATGGGGGCTATCACGGCGGTAACCCGGCTGACGGCATGCTGCACAAACGCAACGGCCTGCGTTTGTCCGATCACTTCTTTGAAGGTGAACCGGGCATCGACAACTACGAGCGCACGCAACAGTCGTTCAGCTACCAGTTCGAACACCGCTTCAATGATGTCTTTACCGCACGGCAGAACTTCCGTTACCAGGATTCCGATGTGTCGATGGATCAGGTCTACTCGGCAGGCTGGGCGGACGCCGACAGCAACATCCTCAACCGCGCCTATACCGGCGGTGATGAGCGCCTGCACTCCTACATCATCGATAACATGCTGCAGGCGGAGTTCTTCACGGGTACGGCCAAGCACACGCTGCTGCTGGGCACCGACTATCAGCGGCGTAAAGCGGATGTGGCATGGCGCTACGGCACCGTCGACCCACTTGATGCCGGCAACCCGCAGTACGGCAATGGCAACCTTCAGGTACTGGGTGAAAACCGCTACCAGCGTCGTTTGCAGCAGACCGGGGTGTACCTGCAGGACCTGGTCGAGCTGGATCAGTGGCGCTTCTCGCTGGGTCTTCGCCAGGATTGGGTGAAGGTGTCCGAGGAGAACCGTGACAGCGATACCAAAGCTAGCGATGACCGCACCAAGTTCACCACACGTGCCGGCGTGCTCTACCTGTTCGAGAATGGTATAGCGCCCTATGTCAGCTACTCGGAATCGTTCAACCCCAATACCGTCTCCGATCAGAACGGCCGCCCTCTGGCGCCGACCGAGGGCACCCAGTGGGAAGCCGGCATCAAGTATCAGCCACCGGGTAGTGACAATCTGTTCACAGCGTCGGTATTCCGCATCGAGCAAGAGAACCTGGCATCCAAGCAGCCGAACGAAGACTTCTATCGCCCTGTAGGTGAGGTGCGCTCGCAGGGCCTGGAGCTGGAAGCCCACGTGCAGGTGACCGACAACCTCAAACTGCTGGGTGGTTACACCTTTACCGATATCGAGTATTCCAAGTCGATGCCAAGCCTGGTGTCGGGTCAGCTCGACAACAAAGGTAATTCACCCACCCAGGCACCCAAGCAGATGCTCTCGCTGTGGGCCGATTACAACTTCCGCCAGGGGCCACTAGACGGCCTGCGGCTGGGGGGCGGCGTGCGCTACGTGGGGTACAGTTGGGTGGATGCGGAAAACAGCATGAAGGTGCCCTCCTACACGCTATTCGACGCTTCGGTCGGGTACGACCTGGGCAAGGTCGGGCTCAAGGGTGTGGACGTGCGTTTGAACGCCAATAACCTCACCAACGAAACCTACATCGCTTCGTGTGCCAGCTTGAATTACTGCTACATGGGAGAAGAGCGCAATGTGAGCGCTACGGTCAGCTATCAGTTCTGATCTGATCAGCCGGAAAAGACAAAGCCCCTGTCTGCAGCGCAGACAGGGGCTTTGGGTTTGAATCTTGACGATGACCTACTCTCACATGGGGAAACCCCACACTACCATCGGCGATGCATCGTTTCACTGCTGAGTTCGGGATGGGATCAGGTG
>NZ_JBIVGP010000028.1:0-13814 GCF_044748725.1 Pseudomonas sp. NPDC089752 | reverse complement strand
CCGCGCAGCTTTTTAAGTTTTGTGGAAGACAGTTGCTCCCACAGCTCAATCCGCGCAGCTTTTTAAGTTTTGTGGAAGACAGTTGCTCCCACAGGGATTGCATCCCGTCTGAGGCATTTCGCCGGTAGGAGCGGATTTATCCGCGAAGCAGGCGCTGCGGTGCATGGCACGGGCTACGCCCGTGTTCGCGGCTGAAGCCGCTCCTACAGGGGATTGCATGCCGCCTGGGGCATTTCGCCGGTAGGAGCGGCTTCAGCCGCGAAGCAGGCCAGCACAGACAGCATCATAATCAGCAGTCAGTCAACTCAAGGAAGATCGCCGCCAAACGCTCCAGGCCCACCTGGTCCGCCTCGCTGAACCGCCCAGTCTTCGGGCTGTCCAGGTCGAGCACGCCGATCAGCCTGCCCTGCTTCACCAGCGGGATCACCAATTCGCTGTTGGACGCGCTGTCACAGGCGATGTGCCCCGGGAACGCGTGCACGTCCTCGACCCGCTGGGTTTGCCGGGTGGCGGCCGCCGCGCCGCACACGCCGCGGCTGAACGGAATGCGCACACAGGCGACCTGGCCCTGGAACGGGCCGAGCACCAGCTCTTCATTGCGGTTGAGGTAGAACCCCGCCCAGTTCAGGTCGTCCACCTGGTTGTACAAAAACGCCGAAAACTGCGCGGCATTGGCGATGAAGTCGCGCTCGTCGGCAAACAGGGCCTGCACTTGCGCCGCCAGCAGGTCATAGCCGTCGAGGCCTGCGCCACTGGCATTGAGGTCGATCATTTACTTTTGCTCCAACAATTGCAGCCCGACCCAGTAGCGGGCGAACTGATAGGCACAACGGCCATTACGGTTGCCGCGGCCGGTGGCCCAGCGCACGGCGAGGATGTCGAGTGCTTCATCGCGCTGCCAGGCCAGCCCGGCAGGCTGCGCCAGCTGGCCGATCCAGTGTTCGACCACGCTGAGGAAGTGTTCCTGGGTGAAGGGGTAGAACGACAGCCACAGGCCAAAGCGGTCGGACAAGGCGATCTTGTCTTCCACCGCTTCGCTGGGGTGCAGCTCGCCGTCGACCCGCTTCCAGTTTTCGTTGTCGCTCTCCTTCTCCGGCACCAGGTGGCGGCGGTTGGACGTGGCATACAGCAGCACGTTGTCCGGCGCTTGCTCCAGCGAGCCGTCGAGCACGCTCTTGAGCACCCGGTAATCGCCCTCCCCGGCTTCGAACGAGAGGTCGTCGCAGAACAGGATGAAGCGTTGCGGCAGCTTCTGCAGTTGCTCGACCACGCGCGGCAGATCGGCCAAGTGATCGCGCTCGATCTCGATCAGGCGCAACCCGGCGCCTGCGTGCTCGGCCAGCAAGGCACGCACCAGGGACGATTTACCGGTGCCACGCGAGCCCCACAGCAGAGCATGGTTGGCGGGCAGGCCATTGATGAACTGATGGGTGTTGCGGCCCAACTGGTCACGCTGTTTGTCGACGCCGATCAAGTCGGTCAGGCGGATGTCCAGGCTGACCTGCAGCGGCATCAGGTAACCGCTGCGGCCATCGCGCTGCCAGCGCGCGGCCAGCGTGGTAGACCAGTCGATGTCCGGGCGTGGCGCCGGCAGCATCGGTTCGAGACGCGCCAGCACGGATTCGGCGCGTTCCAGGAAAGCGTTCAAGCGAGCGTCCATCAGGGCTCCTGAAAGTTCAGATTCGGGGCTGCCTGTGCAGGCCTCTTCGCGGCTAAAGCCGCTCCTACAGGTACATCACAGGTCCCAAGGGCAGTGATTATCCTGTGGGAGCGGCTTTAGCCGCGAAGAGGCCCGCACAGGCCAGCCGGGCTATCAAGGCTGAATATGTGACAGGCCCACCAGTAGCCGGGGCTGATCGGCTATGCTTGCGCAGCGCAAGGGACGTAGAACCGGCTCGGGACTCATGGATATCAAGTTCACCAATCGCCTGTCATACAAGCAAGCCCGGTTGACAGTCCTGGTCGGCTTCATCCTGGGTACATTGCTCAGTCTCATCCAGATCGGCATCGATTATGCCAGCGAAGACGCATCCATCAACCGCGAAGTGCAGGCGTTGCTGCAAATCAGCCACAACCCGGCCTCGCGCATTGCCTACAACATCGACTCTGAGCTGGCGCTGGAGCTGACCCGCGGCCTGCTGCAGTCGCCGGCGATCATCCGCGCACGGCTGATCGACAACAACGAAACCGTGCTGGCCGATGTCGAGCGTGCCCGCCTGGACGACAGCTATCGACCCCTGAGCGACTTCCTGTTCGGCGAGCACCGCCAGTTCAAGGAGCGCCTGTTCCTCACCCACATGCCCGAGGAATACCTCGGCACGCTGTACCTGGACGTCGACACCTACGCCTTCGGCAGCCGCTTCCTCGACCGCGCCGGGGTCACCCTGCTCAACGGCTTCGCCCGCAGCCTGGTGCTGACTGGCATCCTTCTGGCGTTGTTCTACATGATGTTGACCAAACCCCTGGTCAACGTGATCGGCGCACTCAGCGGCCGCGACCCGCGCCAGCCGGGGCAAACCCGCCTGGAGTGCCCGCATGGCCATGAGCTGGATGAGATCGGCGTGCTGGTCAAGGTGGCCAACCAGCAGTTCGTCAGCATGGCCACCGAGATCCAGCAGCGGCGCACCGCCGAGAACCGCCTGACGCAGTACCTCAACGAACTGGAAGACATCGTTTCGGCACGCACCGAGGAACTCAAGGCCAGCAACAGCCGCCTCAGCCAGTCCAACCAGGAATTGGTCGATGCGCGCCAGCGCGCCCTCGACATGGCCCAGGCGCGCGCGGCATTCCTGGCCAACATGAGCCACGAAATCCGCACCCCGCTCAACGGCATGCTCGGCATGATCGCCCTGGCCCTGGACAGCCCGCTGGCCAGCGAGCAGCGCCAGCAACTGTCGATCGCCCACGACTCGGGCAAGGTGCTGGTGGAGCTGCTCAACGATATCCTCGACCTGTCCAAGTTCGACGCCGGGCAACTGGAGCTCGAACGCATCGCCTTCGACATGGGCGCCATGGTCGAAGACACCGCCAACCTGCTGTCACAGAACGCCGCGCAAAGCGTCGAGCTGACCTGCCTGATCGCCAGCGACTTCCCCAGCACCGTGCTCGGCGACCCGACCCGGGTGCGCCAGGTGGTCAGCAACCTGCTGTCCAACGCCCTCAAGTTCACCCGCTTCGGCCGCGTCGACATCCGCCTGGCGCGGATCGTCGGCGGCGTGCGCCTGGAAGTGCGCGATACCGGCATCGGCATCCCTGAGGACGCCCAGGCGCGGATCTTCCAGCCGTTCACCCAGGCAGGCGCCGGCATCACGCGCCAGTACGGCGGCACTGGCCTGGGCCTGGCCCTGACCCGCAACCTCTGCAAAGCCATGCAGGGCCATTTGCACATCCGCTCCGAACCCGGTTTCGGCAGCAGCTTCAGCGCAGAGTTGCCGCTGACCATCCACACCGAGGCCATCCCACCGCCGCCCCTGCAGGGGCGAATCGTGGTCTTGAGCAACGCAGGTAGCGGCCTGAGCGAGTTGTTACTGAGTGTACTTACATGCTGGGGGCTGGTGGTGCAGAGGCACGACAGCGCATCCACGGTGGATGGCAGCGCGACCGACTTGCTGGTCACCGATGATCTCGACCACTTGTTGCAGCTGCGCCCAGCGTTCAAGGTGCCAATCCTGCTGGTGACGGCGTATGGCAACTTCCTGCCGCCGGAGCAGTCGACGCAACTTGCGCCCTTGCACCAACTGGCCCGCCCGCTGGCGCGCAACGCGCTGTACCAGACCCTGCGCCGCACCCTGCAGGGCCAGGCTCCCGAGCATCCGTTGGCAACCCCGGCCCTGCGCACCAGCGAAGGGCGCGCACGGATCCTGCTGGTGGAGGACAACCCGGTCAATCAGCTGGTGGCCAAGGGCATGCTGGCCAAGCTCGGTTGCCAGGTGCAAATCGCCACCCAGGGCGCAGAGGCGCTGGAGTGGCTGGAACGGGAAGCCTTCGACATGGTGCTGATGGACTGCAACATGCCGGTGATGGACGGCTATGAGGCCAGCCGCCGCATCCGCCAGAGTGGCCGCTGGCCCGAGCTGCCGATCGTCGCGCTGACCGCCAACGCCATGCCCGAGGAGCGTGAACGCTGCCGCGCGGCGGGCATGAACGACTACCTGGCCAAGCCGTTTCGCCGCGAAGAACTGTTGGCGCTGGTCGACCACTGGGTACCGCTCAACGGCTGAGCAGGCGCTCGATGTCGGCTTCCAGGGCCTGGGGCTTGGTGGTCGGGGCGTAACGCACGACCTTGCCACTGGCCGGGTCGACCAGGAACTTGGTGAAATTCCACTTGATCTTCTGCGACCCCAACAAGCCCGGAGCGCGCTGCTTGAGCTCGACGAACAGTGGATGAGCGCCGGGGCCGTTGACCTCGACCTTGCGAAACAACGGGAAGCTCACGCCGAAATTGCGTTCGCAGAACTGCGCGATTTCGCGCGCCTCACCCGGCTCCTGCTTGCCGAACTGGTTGCAGGGAAAGCCCAGCACCACCAGGCCGCGCTCGCGGTAGGCCTGCCACAACTGCTCCAGGCCCTTGTATTGCGGGGTGAAGCCGCACTGGCTGGCGGTGTTGACCACCAACAGCGCCTTGCCGGTGAAGTCGCCGAGCACCTTGTGCTCGCCGCCCAGGGTCACGCAGGGGATGTCCAGCATCGATCCAGCCATTTCAGGCTCCGTCATTGGGTTTGAAGTCCAGGCACACCGAGTTGATGCAGTAGCGCAGCCCGGTCGGTGGCGGCCCGTCGGGGAACACATGGCCCAGGTGCGCGTCGCACTGCGCGCAGGTAACCTCGGTGCGGATCATGCCGTGGCTGGTGTCGCGAATCTCGATCATCGCGCTTTCTTCAATGGGTGCATAGAAGCTCGGCCAGCCGCAGCCGGAATCGAACTTGGTGGTTGAATCGAACAGCGGCAAGCCGCAGCAGATGCAGTTGTAGACGCCCGCACGCTTTTCACTGTTGTACTTGCCGGTAAACGGTCGCTCGGTGCCCTTCAGGCGGCACACCTGGTACTGCGCCGGGTCGAGCATTGCGCGCCATTCTTCCAGGGTTTTGTCGATCTTTTGCATGTGAGGACCTCGGCAGGCTGAATTTCACCTCGCGCCGTCTTTTCCGTAGCGCGGGTGGCACGTATATTAGTTGGCTTCGTGTGCACGGGCTCCAAGTCTGGCACCCGCTTGCTGCCCTTTCAAACCTTTCGAACGGGGCGCAGCGCGTATTCTCAACCGGGACCACATCATGCAGTTCAGCAAATCGAACAAGCTCGCCAATGTCTGCTACGACATTCGCGGCCCAGTGCTCAAGCACGCCAAACGCCTGGAAGAGGAAGGCCACCGCATCCTCAAGCTGAACATCGGCAACCCGGCGCCGTTTGGCTTCGAAGCGCCAGACGAAATTCTCCAGGATGTGATCCGCAATCTGCCGACCGCCCAGGGCTACAGCGACTCCAAAGGTCTGTTCAGCGCACGCAAGGCAGTGATGCAGTACTGCCAGCAGAAGGAAATCGAAGGCGTCACCATCGAGGATATCTACCTCGGCAACGGCGTCTCCGAGCTGATCGTCATGTCGATGCAGGCGCTGCTCAACAACGGCGACGAAGTGCTGATCCCGGCTCCCGACTACCCGCTGTGGACCGCCGCCGTGAGCCTGGCCGGCGGCAAGCCGGTGCACTACCTGTGCGACGAGCAGGCTGACTGGTTCCCGGACCTCGAGGACATCAAGGCCAAGATCACCCCGAACACCAAGGCCCTGGTGATCATCAACCCGAACAACCCGACCGGTGCTGTGTACTCCAGGGAACTGCTGCTGGGTATGCTGGAGCTGGCACGCCAGAACAACCTGGTGGTGTTCTCCGACGAGATCTACGACAAGATCCTCTACGACGAGGCCGTGCACATCAGCACCGCTTCGCTGGCCCCGGACCTGCTGTGCCTGACCTTCAACGGCCTGTCCAAGTCGTACCGGGTGGCGGGCTTCCGCTCCGGCTGGCTGATCATCTCCGGGCCCAAGCACCACGCCCAGAGCTACATCGAAGGCATCGACATGCTGGCCAACATGCGCCTGTGCGCCAACGTGCCGGCCCAGCATGCCATCCAGACCGCCCTGGGCGGCTACCAGAGCATCAACGACCTGGTGCTGCCACCGGGCCGGCTGCTGGAGCAGCGCAACCGCACCTATGAGTTGCTCAACGCCATCCCGGGGGTTAGCTGCGTCAAGCCGATGGGCGCGCTGTATGCCTTCCCGCGGATCGACCCGAAGGTCTGCCCGATCCTCAACGACGAGAAGTTCGCGCTGGACCTGCTGTTGTCGGAAAAACTGCTGATCGTTCAGGGCACGGCGTTCAACTGGCCGTGGCCGGACCACTTCCGCGTGGTGACCTTGCCACGGGTGGATGACCTGGAGCAGGCGATCGGGCGGATTGGGAATTTCCTCAAAGGGTATTCGCAATAAGCCACTGCCGTGGGGGGGCGCAGTGCGCCCTCCTACACACCTCACAGGATGTTTCTTACATCCTGCAATGCTCTACCTCACAGTCCCCGCTGGATCCTCTGCCATACTCCGCCGTACACAGTTTGAAATAGTCGCCTGATTGAATCCGGGCGATCAGCCCCTTATATACCCCGCATACGCAACACACTCATCCGTCAGGAGAACGTAACAACCATGATGCGCATTCTGTTGTTTGTAGCCACCAACCTTGCGGTGGTGCTGGTTGCAAGCATTACCCTGAGCCTGTTCGGCTTCAACGGGTTCATGGCCGCCAACGGGGTCGACCTCAACCTCAGCAGCCTGCTGGTGTTCTGCGCCGTGTTCGGCTTTGCCGGCTCTCTCGTTTCGCTGTTCATTTCCAAATGGATGGCGAAGATGAGCACTGGCACCCAGATCATCTCGCAGCCGCGCACTCGCCATGAGCAGTGGCTGCTGCAGACGGTCGAGGAGCTGTCCCGCGAAGCCGGCATCAAGATGCCCGAGGTGGGTATTTTCCCGGCCTACGAGGCCAACGCCTTCGCCACCGGCTGGAACCGCAACGACGCACTGGTCGCCGTGTCCCAAGGCCTGCTGGAGCGCTTCTCGCCCGACGAAGTACGCGCCGTGCTGGCCCACGAGATCGGCCACGTGGCCAACGGTGACATGGTCACCCTGGCGCTGGTGCAGGGCGTGGTGAACACCTTCGTGATGTTCTTTGCGCGAATTATCGGCAACTTCGTCGACAAGGTCATCTTCAAGAACGAAGAAGGCCAGGGCATTGCCTACTACGTGGCGACCATCGTCGCCGAGCTGATCCTCGGCATCCTCGCCAGCATGATCGTCATGTGGTTCTCGCGCCGTCGCGAGTACCGCGCCGACGAAGCCGGCGCACGACTGGCCGGCACAGCCGCGATGATCGGCGCCCTGCAGCGCCTGCGCGTGGAGCAAGGCCTGCCGGTGCACATGCCTGACACCATGAAGGCCTTCGGCATCAATGGCGGCCTCAAGCACGGCCTGGCTGGTCTGCTGATGAGCCACCCGCCGCTGGAAGAGCGCATCGAGGCCCTGCGCCGTCGCGGTTGATCCAACGGGTAAAAGAAAAGGGCGACTTCAAGTCGCCCTTTTTCGTTTCCGGTGCCGGCCTCTTCGCGGCTGAAGCCGCTCCCACGAAGCTGTAGGAGCGGATTCATCCGCGAAGAGGCCCGCACAGGCAACCAACCATCAGAACTGTACGCGATACACCCGCTCCAGTACGCTGGCGACGCCGGCCTGGAGAAATTTCGGGCTCTCTTCAATCACCTCGCGCTCATCCAGAATCTGCACATTGCCACCGGCATACCCCTGGCGCACTTCGTCATCCGGCACCGAGAACGGCGGGCCGTCGAGCAGCTGCTGATCGTAATCCATGGTCAACAGCAGCCCCTGACACCCCACAGGCAGCACTTGCGACAGATGCGCCATGTAGCGCGCCCGCATCGGGGCCGGCAAGGCAATTACCGCAGCGCGGTCGTAGAGGCCCTTGCAATCGGCAACATCCTCTGCCCGCAAGGCAAAGAAATCGCCACACCAGATTTCGACATCACCGCTGCGCCAGATCTCGAACGCACCCTGTTGCGAGACCTGTGCCTGCAGCCCCTGCTCTTGGAAAAAATCCTCCACCGCCCGCCGCGACAACTCCACCCCCAGTACTCGATGGTTGTTTGCCGCCAGCCAGGCCATGTCCAGGCTCTTGCCACACAACGGCACAAGCACGCGGCTGCCTTGAGCCAGCGCCAGCTCGGGCCAGTTCGCCAGCAGGAATGGGTTGACGTCTGTACGGTGAAAGCCGATCTGATTATCGGCCCATCGCTTTTGCCAAAACGCTGGTTCCATGATCACTCCCGATTTTTAGATGGATTAAGGGCAAATCTTGGTTTGGATTTCGATCTGTACTTGGTCGAACATGATGACATCTTAATCCTCTGGACCCCAATCATGCTGCCCAGTCTGTTCATTTCCCACGGCTCACCCATGCTCGCCCTACAACCCGGCGCCAGCGGACCGGCACTGGCGCGCCTGGCCAATACGCTGCGTCACCCGAAAGCGATCGTGGTGGTCTCGGCGCACTGGGAAAGCCGCGAACTGCTGGTGACTGGTGGTACGCAGCCAGAGACCTGGCATGACTTCCACGGATTCCCACCCGCACTCTATGCAGTGCAGTACCCGGCACCAGGCAATCCAGCGCTGGCCACAAAGGTCAGCGAGTTACTCAACGCGGCCGGCCTGCCCACGCGCCTGGATGCCCAGCGGCCATTCGACCATGGCGCCTGGGTGCCGCTGTCGCTGATGTATCCAGATGCGAGCATTCCAGTGATTCAGGTATCGCTGCCCAGCCGCATGGGGCCTGGGTTGCAGTTGAAGGTCGGCCAGGCACTGGCGGCGCTGCGCGAGGAGGACATTCTGCTGGTAGGGTCCGGCAGTATTACTCACAACCTGGGGGAACTCGACTGGCACGCGGGGCCGGAGGTGATCGAGCCGTGGGCGCTGGCGTTTCGCGATTGGGTGGTGGAAAAACTCGGTGAGGATGATCAGGCGGCATTGCTGGACTTCCAGCAACAGGCGCCATTTGCGGCACGTAACCATCCCAGTGATGAGCATTTCTTGCCGTTATTCTTTGCTTTGGGCGCTGGCGGAAAATTCGGCATCGTGCATCAAGGATTCACCTTGGGTGCGCTGGGGATGGACATCTATCGGTTCGACTGAAGGGCCTCTTCGCGGGGCAAGCCCGCTCCCACAGGGTCATGTGCTACTTCTGTGGGAGCGGGCTTGCCCCGCGAAGAGGCCGCTACAGGCAAAAAAATCCCCGACCTGGGCCGGGGATTTTTTCGTTACGCCAGGATCAATCCTCGCGGTAGCGACGCAGCTTCAGCTGCTTGCCAGCCACGCGGGTGTCCTTGAGCTTGGACAGCAGGCGCTCGAGGCCATCTTCCGGCAGCTCGATCAGGCTGAAGCTGTCGCGCACCTGGATGCGACCGATTGCATCACGGGCCAGGCCACCCTCGTTGAGGATCGCGCCCAGCAGGTTTTTGGCGGCGATACCATCACGGGCACCCAGGGCGGTACGGCAACGTACACGGCCTTCGGCCAGCGGCAGCGGTGCGCGACGCTCGCGGTCACCACGGTCGCTGCGCTCGGCACGGTCGCCACGCTCTGGGCGCTCACCGCGCGGAGCGAAGCTTGGCACCAGCGGCTGCTCGCGCTCTACTGCAGCCAGGTCCAGGGCTTGGCCGTTGGTGGCCTTGCGCAGCAGGGCTGCGGACAGGGCACGCGGGCTGCAACCCAGGGCTTCGGTCAGGCGGTCGAACAGCTCGCCATGAGTGGCTTCAGCTTCGGCAACCAGCGGCTCCAGGCTCTTGGTCAGCTTCTTGATGCGCGCATCCAGCACGGCTTGAGCGTTCGGCAGACGGGCTTCGGCAACCTTCTGCCCAGTGACGCGCTCAATCACCTGCAGCATGCGGCGCTCACGCGGGGTGACCAGCAGCAGTGCGCGGCCTTCGCGACCGGCACGGCCGGTACGGCCGATACGGTGTACGTAGGACTCTGGGTCGTACGGCATGTCGACGTTGAACACGTGAGTGATGCGCGGTACGTCCAGGCCACGGGCAGCGACGTCGGTCGCGACGACGATGTCCAGGCGGCCATCCTTGAGCGAGTCGATGACGCGCTCACGCTGGTTCTGGGCGATGTCGCCGTTCAGCGCAGCAGCCTTGTAGCCCTTGGCTTCCAGCGCGGCGGCCAGGTCCAGGGTGGCTTGCTTGGTGCGCACGAAGGCGATCAGCGCGTCGAACTCTTCCACTTCCAGCAGACGCAGCACAGCCGGGATCTTCTGGTCGGCATGGACCATCAGGTGGGCCTGGTCGATCGCGGTAACGGTCTGGGTCTTGCTCTGGATCTTGACGTGCTTGGGCTCACGCAGGTGACGCTCGGCGATCGAGCGGATCGACGACGGCAGGGTTGCGGAGAACAGTACGGTCTGGCGGCTGGCCGGGATGGCATCGAAGATCACTTCGAGGTCATCCATGAAGCCCAGTTTGAGCATTTCGTCGGCTTCGTCCAGTACCAGGTACTGCACGGTCGACAGGACTTTCTCGTCGCGACGCAGGTGGTCGCAGAGACGGCCCGGGGTAGCCACGACGATTTGCGCGCCGTTACGGATGGCACGCAACTGTGGGCCCATCGGGGCACCACCGTAGACAGCCACCACGTTAACGCCTGGCATCTGCTTGGCGTAGGTTTCGAAAGCGGTAGCAACTTGCAGCGCCAACTCACGGGTTGGCGCCAGGATCAGGGCTTGCGGTTCGCGCTTGCTCACGTCGATCTTGTTGAGGATCGGCAGGGCGAAGGCAGCGGTCTTGCCGGTGCCAGTCTGCGCCTGGCCGATCATGTCGTGACCGGCGAGGATGATCGGGATCGACTGATGCTGAATAGCGGACGGCTCTTCGTAGCCGGTGGCTACGACAGCAGCAACGATATTCGGATTGAGATCGAGAGCGGCGAATCCGCCGGTTTCCTGGGTCATGGGTCTGCCTCTAGGTGCATCCGCAAAGACCCATGCTCCAAAGCTGCACATGCCTTGAAAGACCAGAAGGTCACCCAGGCAGCTTTGGCGGCGGGGATTTGCGAAAACGATTGAAAAAGAAAAACTTGGGAAGGTCCGCCTAGCGGACGTGCAGCCGAAGCTGGACTCGGAGGATTTGCACCACCTGATTTTGAGGTCCGCTAAAAGACCGGCGCGTACTATACCCGAATAACAGAGGGCCGTGAGGAAATTTTTTACAATTCACGGCCAGCATCGGGCCATCAGAAAAAGCCGGCTGAATCGATTCTTTCAGATGCACCGCGTTGTCTTCTTCGCGGGGCAAGCCCGCTCCCACAAGGTTCGGTGCAATCGTCAGGTTGCCGGCCGGATCACCTGGATCAAGGTTTCCAGGCTATACCCCAACTTCGGCGCCAGCGCCTCGGCCCGCGCCCGCACGCCGTCCAGGTCCAGCACCTGCTCAAGGTCCGCCGGCACCAGCAGGATCACGTTGCCCTCCTTCACCGGCAGTTCCCAGTAGTGCCGGTGGTACAAACCGCGCAACAGTGCCGCGCCCAGCGGCCTGCCGTCATCGCCTGCCCACTGGTTGATCACCAGCCAGCCGCCGGGGTTGAGCTGCTTCTGGCAGTTCTCCAGAAATTTCCAGGCCAGGTGGCCGACGCCCGGACCGTGGTCGGTGTACAGGTCGACGAACAGCAGGTCGGTCTTCTCCGCCGTGGGCAGCAGCTCCAGGGCATCGCCGACCCGCACGTACAGGCGCGGGTCGTCGTCCAGCCCCAGATACTCCATGGCCAGGCGCGGCACATCCGGGCGCAGCTCGATGGCTTCGATGTCGTCAAGCGGCAGGAACTTCATGCAGGCCTGGGTCAGAGTGCCGGCGCCCAGACCGAGAAACAGCGCGCTCTCGGGCTGCGCGTGGCACAGCGCACCTACCAGCATGGCGCGGGTGTAGTCGTACTCCAGCCAGCTGGGGTCGGCGGTGAACACGCAGCTCTGCTCGATGGCATCGCCGAATTCGAGGAAGCGGTAGTCATCCACTTCGTACACGCTGATGACGCCAAAAGCATCCTCGACCCGGGCCAGCAGCACCTCTTCCCGCTCCGTCGCCATTTATCCGCCACTCGCCCGCGCAAAAACGCGCATTGTCCGTCAACGCCGTGGATGCAACAAGCTCAGCGCCAACTGTTACCATGACAGACAGCCTATAACCAACAATACCGAGCCTGTGATGAACCAACCGTGGAGCCCTGACAGCTGGCGTGCCCTGCCGATCCAGCAGCAACCGACCTACCCCGATGCCGCGCACCTGCTCAAGGTCGAACAGACCCTGGCCAGCTACCCGCCGCTGGTGTTCGCCGGGGAAGCGCGCGAGCTGCGCCGGCAGTTCGCCGAGGTCACCGAAGGCCGCGCCTTCCTGCTGCAGGGCGGCGACTGCGCCGAGAGCTTCGCCGAGTTCTCGGCGGCGAAGATCCGCGACACCTTCAAGGTGCTGCTGCAGATGGCCATCGTCATGACCTTCGCCGCCGGCTGCCCGGTGGTCAAAGTCGGCCGCATGGCCGGGCAGTTCGCCAAGCCACGCTCGGCCAACGACGAAACCATCGGCAACATCACCCTGCCGGCCTACCGTGGCGACATCGTCAACGGTATCGGCTTCGACGAACAAAGCCGCATCCCCGACCCCGATCGCCTGCTGCAGGCGTACCACCAGGCCACCGCCAGCCTCAACCTGCTGCGCGCCTTCGCCCAGGGCGGTTTCGCCGACCTGCACCAGGTGCACAAGTGGAACCTGGACTTCATCGCCAACTCGGCGCTGGCCGACAAGTACCATCAACTGGCCAACCGCATCGACGAAACCCTCGCGTTCATGCGCGCCTGCGGACTGGACAGCGCCCCACAGTTGCGCGAAACCAGCTTCTTCACCGCCCACGAGGCGCTGCTGCTCAACTATGAAGAAGCCTTCGTGCGCCAGGACAGCCTGACCGGCGACTACTACGACTGCTCGGCGCACATGCTGTGGATTGGCGACCGCACCCGCCAGCTCGACGGCGCCCATGTGGAGTTCCTGCGCGGCGTGCACAACCCGATCGGGGTCAAGGTCGGCCCGAGCATGAACCCTGAAGAACTGATCCGCCTGATCGACGTGCTCAACCCGGACAACGACCCCGGCCGCCTCAACCTGATCGTGCGCATGGGCGCTGGCAAGGTCGGCAGGCATCTGCCTGGGCTGATCCGCACCGTCGAGCGTGAGGGGCGCAAGGTGCTGTGGAGTTCCGACCCGATGCACGGCAACACCATCAAGGCCAGCAGCGGCTACAAGACCCGCGACTTCGCGCAGATCCTCGATGAAGTGAAACAGTTCTTCCAGGTGCACCAGGCCGAAGGCAGCCATGCTGGCGGCATTCATATCGAAATGACCGGGCAGAACGTCACCGAATGCATCGGCGGCGCCCGGCCGATCACCGAAGACGCCCTATCCGACCGCTACCACACCCACTGCGACCCACGCATGAACGCCGATCAGTCGCTGGAACTGGCCTTCCTGATCGCAGAAACCCTCAAGCAGGTGCGGCGCTAGAAGCTTTTAGCGTTGCTGTTCGCTGTTGATCTTGCTTCTATGTGCGCGAAAGTCCAGACAACGCAGAGTGCGACTTCAGGAGGCCGAGCGCAGGTCTTGCGGAGGGAGGTGACGGGCAGGAGCCCGTCAAGCGCCTCGGCCCATGGATGGGCCGTGGGCGCGG
>NZ_JBIVGP010000027.1:0-37465 GCF_044748725.1 Pseudomonas sp. NPDC089752 | reverse complement strand
GCTCGTGGCACCTGCGGCACTCAGCTTGTCATTCACCGCTCTCACTCCAGATTCTAATCCCCCTTCAAGACACAAGCGGCTTCAGCCGCGAACACGGGCGTAGCCCGTGCCATGCACCGCAGCGCCTGCTTCGCGGATGAATCCGCTCCTACCAGCGAAATGCCTCAGGCAGCATGCAATCCCTGTGTGGGCTTCAGCCGCGAACACCGGCGAAGCTGGTGCCAGCCATCGCGTCGCTTTGCTTCGCGGCTAAAGCCGCTCCCACAGGTAATGCCTGGCAGGAAACCATTCATTTGTTTTTCACATCAATGGCAAAGAAAATCAAACTTAACAAATGAGCCGAACCCACCGAAGCTGGAGGCACTGCGCCCCATTGGCGCCTAACTGCACTCGGAGAACAACAAGATGAACGATGTGGTCATCGTCGCCGCTACCCGTACCGCCATCGGCAGCTTCCAGGGCGCCCTGGCCAGCGTGCCCGCCGTCGACCTCGGCGCGGCCGTGATCAAGCGTCTGCTGGAGCAGACCGGGCTGGACCCAGCGCAGGTCGACGAAGTGATCCTCGGCCAGGTGCTCAGCGCCGGTGCCGGGCAGAACCCTGCCCGCCAGGCCGCGATCAAGGCCGGCTTGCCCTACAGCGTGCCGGCGCTGACCCTGAACAAGGTCTGCGGCTCCGGCCTCAAGGCGTTGCACCTGGCAGCCCAGGCCATCCGCTGTGGCGACGCCGAGGTGGTGATTGCTGGTGGCCAGGAAAACATGAGCCTGGCGCCCTACGTAATGCCCTCCGCCCGCACGGGCCAGCGCATGGGCCACGGCCAGTTGATCGACAGCATGATCACCGACGGCCTGTGGGATGCGTTCAACGATTACCACATGGGCATCACGGCGGAAAACCTGGTCGAGAAATACAGCCTCAGCCGTGAACAACAGGACGCGTTCGCCGCCGAATCGCAGCGCAAGGCAGTAGCGGCCATCGAGGCTGGCCGCTTCACGGACGAAATCACGCCAATCGTGATGCCGCAGAAGAAAGGCGACCCCAAGGTGTTCGACCGTGACGAACAACCACGCCCGGACACCACCGCCGATTCCCTGGCCAAACTGCGCCCGGCTTTCAAGAAAGACGGCAGCGTCACCGCAGGCAACGCCTCCAGCCTCAATGACGGCGCCGCCGCGGTGCTGCTGATGAGCGCGAGCAAGGCCAAGGCCCTGGGCCTGCCGGTGCTGGCGAAAATTGCAGCGTACGCCAGTGCCGGCGTGGACCCGGCGATCATGGGCATCGGCCCGGTGTCGGCGACCCAACGTTGCCTGGACAAGGCAGGCTGGCAACTGGGCGAGCTGGACCTGATCGAGGCCAACGAAGCCTTCGCCGCGCAGGCGCTGGCGGTGGGCAAGGCGCTGGAGTGGGATGCGGCGCGGGTCAACGTGAACGGCGGGGCGATTGCCCTGGGCCACCCGATTGGCGCCTCGGGCTGCCGGGTGCTGGTGACCCTGCTGCATGAAATGATCAAGCGCGATGCCAAGAAAGGCCTGGCCACGTTGTGCATTGGCGGTGGCCAGGGTGTGGCGTTGGCGATCGAGCGCTGATCAGGGATTGACTTAAGCAGTCCAAGCCCCTTCGCGGGGCAAGCCCGCTCCCACAGATTCACCCAAACCTGAGTTTTGTGGTGAATCTGTGGGAGCGGGCTTGCCCCGCGAAGAGGCCGGAAAGGTCTCAAAACAAGTCATGGCTGTCTCATTCAGAGCAGGATCCTGCGCCCTCGGACATGACCCTGCCTGCACCCTGTCGCACACTGCCACCCTGATCAATCCAGGTGCCCCCAGCCATGAGCCTGCTGAAATCGGCGCTGCACGAGAAAACCTTCGTCTGCGTCATGGAGTTCGTGCCCAAGCCCTCTGCAGAACGCTTCGCCGCCATGGCGGCGATCATGGACCGCGCGCAGCTGTGTGGCTGGCCGATGACCGTGGCCATCGGCGACCGTGTCGGCAGCCCGCTGGACATGTCGCCGCTGGACGCCCTGGCCAGCTTCCACAAGCCCGTCCCCGCCCTGCCCCATTTTTCCGGCAAGGATCGCGAGCGCCATCACCTGCTGGCCCAGTTGCAACGCATGGACGCCGCCGGCCTCGACCAATTGCTGCTGCTCACCGGCGACCGCCTGCCCGGCCACCAGCCTGGCGAACGCCCGGTGCGTTACCTGGAGTCGGTCGCCGCCCTGCAGATCGCGCGCCAGGCCTGCCCCCACTGGTTGCTGGGTGCCGCGCTCAACCCGTTCAAATATCGCGAGGAAGAAGGCGGCGCGCAGTATTTCAAGGCCGAGAAGAAACTTGCAGCTGGGGCAGACTTCCTTACCCTGCAACTGGGCTTCGACGCCAGCAAGCACCAGGAAGCCATGCAGTGGATGAACCGTCAGGCTGCGCGCAAGCCCATGCTGGCCTGCCTGATGAGCCTGACCCATGGCCGCGCGGCGATGCTGGAGCAGGTCGCCGGGGTGACCGTCTCGCCGTCCATGCGCGACCTGCTTGAAGCCGAAGCTGCGGTATCCAAGGCCTACGCCCAGGCGCGCAGCGTCGATCGCCTGGCCCTGCAGATCATTGGCGTGAAGTTGATGGGTTATGCCGGGGTGCACCTGTCGGGGGTTCATGAACTCAAGCAACTACTGGCGCTTGAAGAACGCCTTGAGCACTGGCAGGCGCGCATTCACTCGCTGGACCAATGGGCGCCGGCCTGGACCGATATCTGGGAAATGCCTGGCAGTCCTGTGGTGACGTTCCACCCGCCAGACGCTGACTGGCGCCAGGGCGAGTCGAAGGTCAACGCAAGCCGCAAAGAGCAGTGGCGCTATCACCTGCTGCACGGTTTTCACGCGCTGCTGTTCAGCCGCAACAACTGGTTGAGCAAGGCCTTCGGCTGGGCTGTACGTCGGCCGCTCTGGGCCACCCGCCGCGGAGCGCGCTGGTTGCATGGCCTGGAGCGCAGCGTCAAGCGACCGCTGCTGGGCTGCGACACCTGCGGCAGTTGCCGCCTTGAAGACACCTTGTACATCTGCCCGGAAACCTGCCCCAAGGGCCTGGCCAACGGACCCTGCGGCGGGACTGCGCTGAACCGCTGCGAATTCGGCGACCGCGAGTGCATTCACAGCGTCAAGTACCGCACCGCCAAGGCTGTGCGGCAGACCGCCGTGCTCACTGAGCGGCTGATCCCGTGCATCGAGGTCGAGACTCGCCACCGCAGCTCGTGGCCGCAGTGGTTCGATGCCTCTTCGCGGCTGAAGCCGCTCCCACAGACTGCACCTGCCTTGAGGACACCCCACTCAGTGGGAGCGGCTTCAGCCGCGAAAAGGCCGGCCCAGGCTAACCGGCCAGCGCCTCGAAACCAGCCCGAATCTTCGCCTCAGGCAGCTCATCGGCAATGAACACCATCACGCTCTCGCGGCTTTCGCCATCGGCCCACTCGGCGTCCCAATCGAAGCCATAGAGCTTGAGCACGCCCTGGAACACCAGGCGGCGATCTTCCCCGGCAATATTGAGCACGCCCTTGTAGCGCAGCAGTTGCTTGCCGTGGGTTTCCAGCAGCTCGTTCATGAAGTCGCTGAGGCGGTCGATGTCCAGCGGCACCTCGGTGCGCAGCACCAGGGTGGAGATGCGGTCCGGGGTGGCGGGTTTGAGCACTGGGCGCAGGCTCGGCTTGAGATTGGCGCCCAGGTCCGGGTTGAGGTTGAAGCCGCGTACATCGAGCAGCTCGGCCAGGTCGATTCGGCCGTGCTCCACCACGCCAATGGCTGCACGGCCGTTGATGCGCGCCAGCCGCTCGCGCAGGTCCTGCACCGCCGCAGGCGCCACCAGATCGGTCTTGCTCAACAGCAGGCGATCGGCAAAGCCGACCTGGGCCTGGGCGATGGTCTGGGTCAGGTGCAGCTCGGCATGCGCCGCATCGACCAGAGTGATGATGCCGTCGAGGATATAGCGGTCGCGCAAGTCTTCTTCGATGAAGAAGGTCTGCGCCACCGGCGCCGGGTCGGCCAGGCCTGTGCATTCGATCACCAGGCGGTCGAAAGCGATCTCGCCGCTATCCAGGCGTTCGAGCAGCAGGTACAGGGCGCGGGTCAGGTCGCCGTGGATGCTGCAGCACACACAGCCATTGGCCAGGGTCATGACCTGTACCGGCTCGTCGCCAAGCAGCTGGCTGTCGATGCCAGCCTCGCTGAACTCGTTCTCGATCACGGCGATCTTCAGGCCATGCTCGGCCTTGAGCATGTGCTTGAGCAAGGTGGTCTTGCCGGCACCGAGAAAGCCGGTCAGGACGGTTACGGGAATAGGCGTCTGCACGCAAAATCTCCTCAAGCTGAAAATGACTGTGGGAGCCCACAGGCTCCCACAGGTTCACGCAATGTGCCGGCTCAGCAGCACTTGGGGCCGGACTTGCCACCGTAACGCGCTTCCTGGCGTTCGCGGAAGAACGCCTCGTAGCTCATCACCGGCTTGTCCGGGTGCTTGCTCTGCATGTGCTCGACATAGTTGTCGTAGTCGGGCATGCCGACCATCAGGCGGGCTGCCTGCCCCAGGTATTTACCCAGTCGACCCAGGTCGTTGAACATCGCAGCAGTCCTCTCAAGCGTCAGGCAAAGCCTGGAACGGGGTTTCCTTGTCGGTGCGTTCCTTGCGGCCAAGGGCGGCGTAGCCAACCTTGAGCGCGAAGAACAGCACGCTGAACACCACCAGCAGGAACAGCACGGTCAGGCCGGCGTTGGTGTAGGCGTTGTAGATCACGTGCTGCATCTGCCCGATGTCCTTGGCCGGGGCCAGCACCTGGCCGGCGTCCAGCGCGGTGCTGTACTTCTTGGCCAGGGCCAGGAAGCCAACCGCCGGGTTCGGGTCGAACAGCTTGATCAGGCCCGCAGTGGTGGTGCAGATCAGCAGCCATACGGCCGGCAGCAGGGTGACCCAGACGTAGCGCTGGCGCTTCATCTTGATCAGCACCACGGTGCCGAGCATCAGGGCGATACCAGCCAGCATCTGGTTGGAGATGCCGAACAGCGGCCACAAGGTGTTGATGCCACCCAGCGGGTCGATCACACCCTGGTACAGCAGGTAACCCCACAGCGCCACGCAACCGGCGGTGCCGATCAGGTTGGCAGTCCACGACTCGGTGCGTTTGAGCGCCGGCACGAAGCTGCCCAGCAGGTCCTGCAGCATGAAGCGGCCAGCACGGGTACCGGCGTCCACTGCGGTAAGGATGAACAGCGCCTCGAACAGGATCGCGAAGTGGTACCAGAAGGCCATGGTGTTTTCACCCGGCAACACCTGGTGAAGGATCTGCGCGATACCCACTGCCAGGGTCGGCGCACCACCGGCACGGGCCAGGATGGTGTGCTCGCCGATGTCGCGGGCGACCGCTTCAAGCTGCTCCGGGGTGATCAGGAAGCCCCAGCTGCTGACCGTCTGCGCCACCGAAACGGCATCGGCACCGACCACGGCGGCCGGGCTGTTCATGGCGAAGTACACGCCCGGCTCGATCACCGAGGCGGCGACCATGGCCATGATGGCGACGAACGATTCCATCAGCATGCCGCCGTAGCCGATGTAACGGGCGTTGGTTTCGTTGTCCAGCAGCTTCGGCGTGGTCCCCGAAGAGATCAGCGCGTGGAAGCCGGACACCGCGCCGCAGGCGATGGTGATGAACAGGAACGGGAACAGGGTGCCCTTCCACACCGGGCCCGTGCCGTCGGTGAACTGGGTGAGCGCCGGCATTTTCAGCTCGGGCATGGTCACCAGAATGCCGATGGCCAGGGCGATGATGGTGCCGATCTTGAGGAAGGTCGACAGGTAGTCACGCGGCGCCAGCACCAGCCACACCGGCAGCACCGCGGCGACGAAGCCATAGCCCACCAGCATCCAGGTGATCTGCACGCCGGTGAAGGTGAACGCCGGGCCCCAGACCGGGTCTGCGGCAATCTGGCCCCCCAGCCAGATCGACGCCAGCAGCAGCACCACGCCCACCACCGAGATTTCGCCGATGCGGCCCGGGCGGATGTAGCGCATGTAGACGCCCATGAACATCGCGATCGGGATGGTCGCCATGACCGTGAACATGCCCCATGGGCTCTCGGCCAGGGCCTTGACCACGATCAGCGCCAGCACCGCAAGGATGATGATCATGATCAGGAAGCAGCCGAACAGGGCGATGGTGCCCGGGATGCGGCCCATTTCCTCGCGCACCATGTCGCCCAGCGAGCGGCCGTTGCGGCGGGTGGACAGGAACAGGACCATGAAATCCTGCACCGCACCGGCCAGCACCACGCCGGCAATCAGCCACAGCGTGCCGGGCAGATAGCCCATCTGCGCGGCGAGCACCGGGCCCACCAGGGGGCCGGCGCCAGCGATGGCGGCGAAGTGGTGACCGAAGAGGATGTGTTTGTTGGTCGGAACGTAGTCCAGGCCATCGTTGTTGAGCACCGCCGGTGTGGCGCGGCGCGGGTCGAGTTGCATCACCTTGGTGGCGATGAACAGGCTGTAGTAGCGATAGGCGACCAGGTAGATGGCCACTGACGCGACCACGATCCACAAGGCGTTGATCGCTTCGCCGCGACGCAGGGCAACCACACCCAGCGCGCAGGCTCCTATGACTGCCAGCGCCAGCCACGGAATGTGGCGTAGCAGGCTATTATTGTTGTTCATGGTTTACTTCCAGCTGGTGGATTGGAAAGACCGCCCATCGAGTCTAGGGCGAGTCAAGACGCATTGCCACACTTGCTTTGGTCTAGAGCCTCTGCGGCCAGATTGCGGTACCTGATAGGCGTACAGGATTAACTATAGTCAGGATGAACTCCGGAGGGCTTGCCCATGCGTCAACACGACGAACGTCGCCGTTTCCAACGCATCGACTTCGATGCCCCCACCGAATTGCGCCAGGGCGATTGCCGTTGGCCGGTAAAACTCATAGATCTATCGCTCAAGGGCCTGCTGGTTGAACGTCCCGAGTCCTGGAATGCCGACCAGACTCAGGATTTCGACGCGATCATCCATCTCAATCCAGAAGTCCGCGTGCAGATGCAGGTGGAATTGCGCCACGAAGAGGACACCCGCCTGGGTTTCGTCTGCCTGTATATCGACGTCGACTCGATGACCCATCTGCACCGTCTTGTGGAATTGAACCTGGCCGACAGCACCGAAATGATGCGCGAGCTGCGCGAACTCATCGAATAATGGAATCTCTTAGCTAGCTTAGATTTTTCCCACCTTGTGTTTCTTGTCTACCCAGACAGCTTCCAGCCTGGGCGGGCGAGCTTTGTACACACCCTTCTAGCACAGCATTTATCCACTTGGTACGCGATCTGCATTGCAGTCAAGCACACACTGCAATGCCGCCTGCGCGCGCTCCGATCAAAAAATTGTATACAATTCTTGTGGCAATGATTTGTAGGAAGTGTCTACAGTAGCGGCACAACAATAAACAGCGAGCCTGCTCAATGACTACGTCCCCTAGCACGTCTCCCGCCAAGCGCCCCGAGGACGAAAACCTCGGGCTTGGCGCCAACCTGGCTTATGGTCTGCAGCATGTGTTGACCATGTATGGCGGGATCGTCGCAGTACCCCTGATCCTTGGGCAGGCCGCGGGCCTGAACGGTGCCGAGATCGGCATGCTGATCGCCGCTTCGTTGTTTGCCGGTGGCCTGGCCACGCTGCTGCAAACGCTTGGCCTGCCCTTCTTCGGCTGCCAGTTGCCGTTGGTGCAAGGCGTATCGTTCGCCGGCGTGGCGACCATGGGGGCGATTCTCAGCAGCGAGGGCGGCGGTGGCTTGCCAGGCGTGCTGGGTGCGGTGATGGCGGCGTCGTTGATCGGTTTTCTGATCACCCCGGTGTTCTCGCGCATCACCAAGTTCTTCCCGCCGCTGGTCACCGGTATCGTCATCACCACCATCGGCCTGACCCTGATGCCCGTGGCCGCACGCTGGGTGATGGGTGGCAACAGCGCTTCGCCAGAGTTCGGCAGCATGGCCAACATCGGCTTGGCAGCGCTGACCTTCGCCATCGTGCTGCTGCTGAGCAAGCTGGGCAGCGCGACCATCTCGCGGCTCTCGATCCTCCTGGCGATGGTGTGCGGCACCCTGATTGCCTGGGCGCTGGGCATGACCGATTTCAGCAAGGTCGCTGAAGGTCCGATGTTCGCCTTCCCCACGCCGTTCCACTTCGGCATGCCGACCTTCCACATCGCGGCGATCCTGTCGATGTGCATCGTGATCATGGTGACTCTGGTGGAAACCTCGGCGGACATCCTCGCCGTGGGTGAGATCATCGACACCAAGGTCGACTCCAAGCGCCTGGGCAACGGCCTGCGCGCTGACATGGCGTCGAGCATCCTGGCGCCGATCTTCGGCTCCTTCACCCAGAGCGCCTTCGCCCAGAACGTCGGCCTGGTGGCCGTGACCGGAGTCAAGAGCCGCTATGTGGTGGCTACCGGTGGCGTGATCCTGGTGGTGCTCGGCCTGCTGCCGGTGATGGGCCGAGTGATCGCTGCGGTACCGACCCCGGTATTGGGCGGTGCGGGCATCGTGCTGTTCGGCACCGTGGCGGCCAGTGGCATTCGCACCCTGTCGAAGGTCAACTACAAGAACAACGTCAACCTGATCATCGTCGCCGCCTCGCTGGGCTTCGGCATGATCCCGATTGCCGCGCCGAACTTCTACCATCAGTTCCCGAACTGGTTCGAGACCATCTTCCATTCGGGCATCAGCTCGGCGGCGATCATGGCCATCCTGCTGAACCTGATCTTCAACCACTTCAAAACCGGCAACTCGGAAAACCAGTCGGTGTTCGCTGCCGCCTACGAGCGCACCATCCAGTACTCGGACATTTCCGCGCTGCGGGATGGCGATTACTTCAAGGATGGCAAGTTGTTCGATGCCGAGGGCAATGAAGTGCCGCTGCTGGAGCTGGACGAGCATGGCAATGCCACGCCGAGGCGAACGCCGGTGGCCGAGCATTGACCGCTGACTGAGCGGTAAAGAGGGGAGCCGATGCGCATCGTCGGCTCCCCTTTTTGTTTGCCTGTACCGGCCTCTTCGCGGGGCAAGCCCGCTCCCACAGGCTCCCCACAGATATCAGGAACTGTGTGGAACCTGTGGGAGCGGGCTCGCCCCGCGAAGAAGCCAGTACAGCCTATGAATTACTCGAACAAAGCATCCAGCGCTTGTTCCAGACGAGTCACGGCAATCACCTGCAACCCCGCCGGCGGGTCCTTCGGTGCATTGCCCTTGGGCACGATGGCGCGCTTGAAGCCATGCTTGGCCGCTTCTTTCAAACGCTCCTGCCCGCTCGGCACCGGCCGCACTTCGCCGGACAGACCGATCTCACCGAAAACCAGCAGCCCATGGGCCAACGGCCGGTTGCGCAGGCTGGACATCACCGCCGCCAGCAACGCCAGGTCGGAGGCGGTTTCCAGCACCTTCACCCCACCCACCACGTTGAGGAACACGTCCTGGTCATGGGTGGGAATGCCACCATGCCGGTGCAGCACGGCCAGCAGCATGGCCAGGCGATTCTGATCCAGGCCCAGGGTGACCCGGCGCGGGTTGGCCAGGTGGCTGTCGTCGACCAGTGCCTGCACCTCCACCAGCATCGGCCGGGTGCCTTCCCAGGTAGCCATGACCACGCTGCCCGGCACTTCTTCCTGGGCCCGGTTGAGGAAGATCGCCGAGGGGTTGGACACCTCTTTCAGGCCACGGTCGGTCATGCCGAACACACCCAGCTCGTTGATCGCACCGAAGCGGTTCTTCACCGCCCGCAGCAGGCGCAACCGGCCATCGGACTCGCCCTCGAAATACAGCACCGTATCGACCATGTGCTCCAGCACGCGCGGGCCGGCCAGCGAGCCTTCCTTGGTAACGTGGCCGACCAGGAAGATCGCGGTGCCGCTCTGCTTGGCATAGCGCACCAGCAGCGCCGCGCTCTCGCGCACCTGGGCGACACCGCCGGGGGCCGACTGCAACTGCTCGGTGAAGATGGTCTGGATCGAGTCGATGACCATGACCCGCGGTTTTTCCTGGCGCGCCGTGGCGATGATGGTTTCGATGCAGGTCTCGGTCATGACCTTCAGCTGATCCTGCGGCAAGCCCAGGCGCCGCGAGCGCATGGCCACCTGCTGCTGCGACTCTTCGCCCGTGACGTACAGCGCCGGCATGCCGACGGCGATATTGCACAACGTTTGCAGGAGGATGGTCGACTTGCCGATCCCGGGGTCGCCGCCGATCAACACCACCGAACCATCGACCAGGCCACCGCCCAGCACCCGATCGAGCTCGGCGCTGCTGGTGGTGAAGCGCGGGATTTCTTCGACGCTGACCTCGGCCAGGGTCTTGATCTGCGCCTGTTGCCCGGCCCAACCGGTGCGCCCGCTGGGCGCCGCCGCGCCGCCGCTCTCGATCATGGTTTCGACCAGGGTATTCCAGGCGCCGCACTCGCCGCACTGGCCGGCCCATTTAGGGAAGGTCGCGCCACATTCGGTGCAGCCATACAAACGCTTGGCCTTGGCCATGGGCAGGGTCTCCTGGAAAAAGTCGCCATGATAGCCGACGCAGACGTGTCTCGAACGCGCCGGGATGCGACAAAACTATTCGTTCTAAGCGCAGTCACTACCCCTGTACGCCACGCATGAAGCGTTTTAGTGGCTTACACTGGGTAACCTCACCATTTGTTACAAAGGAATCGAACATGGGCATGATCAGTGAGTTCAAGGCCTTCGCGGTCAAAGGCAATGTCGTCGACATGGCGGTCGGTATCATCATCGGCGCCGCCTTCGGCAAGATCGTCTCGTCTTTCGTCGGTGACGTGGTCATGCCGCCACTGGGGCTGCTGATCGGCGGGGTGGACTTCAGTGACCTGGCCATTACCCTCAAAGCAGCTGAAGGCGATGTGCCAGCCGTGGTGCTGGCGTATGGCAAGTTCATCCAGACCGTGATCGACTTCGTGATCGTGGCCTTCGCCATCTTCATGGGCGTGAAGGTGATCAACCGCCTGAAGCGCGAAGAAGCCGTGGCGCCGAGCGTGCCACCGGCGCCGACGCCTCAGGAGACACTGCTGACCGAGATTCGCGACCTGCTGAAGACGCAGAACCAGAATCGCCTGCCGTGAAATGATCGGGGGCGCCTTGCGCCCCCTGTATCACCAGTAGTTCTCTACCGCCACCTGCCCCGGCCGCTTGCTCAGGCTCAGCTGCAGGTCACGGGCTTTGAGCACTTTGCGGGTTTCGTCGATCATCTCCGGGTTACCGCAGAGCATGATCCGCGAGTGCTCGGGGGAAAATTCAAGCCCCGCCACTTTCTCCAGTTCGCCATTTTCGATCAGCGTGGTGATGCGCGCATTCAAGGCGCCCGGGTGCTGCTCACGGGTGACCACGGGAATGAACTGCAGCTTGCCAGCGAATTCGGCCAGGTATTCACGCTGCTCCAACCCGGCAATTTCGTCCACATACGCCAGCTCCCTGGCCTCGCGCACCGAATACACCAGTTTGATGTTGTCGAAGCGTTCCCAGGCCTCGAAGTCCTGCAGGATCGACATGAACGGCGCGATGCCGGTACCCGTCGCCAGCAGCCACAGGTCGCGACCACCGACGAAGCGATCGAGGGTCAGGAAGCCGAATGCCTGACGGTCGATCAACAGCGAATCACCCTCGCCCAGGCGGCTCAATTCACTGGTGAACTCGCCACCCGGGACCACGATGGAGAAGAAGTCCAGGTGCTCGTCGTGCGGTGCGCTGACCATCGAATAGGCACGCCAGACCACACTGCCATCGGCCTTGGTCACGCCCAACCGGGCGAACTGGCCGGCACGGAAGCGAAAACCCGTGTCGCGCGTCACCCGCAGGCTGAACAGGTTCGGCGTCAACGGCTGGACGTCGAGCAGCGTCTGGCGGGTAAACTTGTCGGCACTTGCGGTCATGATCGGCTTCCTGAATGGCGTGCGCACAGTGTCGCGCAAAGCGGCGCAGATAAAAACCGCTGGAGTGTAGGGGCACCGCTGGACTTTCGTCCCGTTTTCATGGAAAACCTGATTGCTATAACAAAAAATCCCAACGCCGGGCTCGGTCTTTTCCTACAATCTCCCGGGTATGCAAACGGATTGGATTCACGAACTTCAGGGAGTGTGTCAGATGCTTCAGTGGAATCATGAGCATCTCCATCAGTTGATCAGCGAGAGCGCGCCCCAGAACGTGTTCGACCTCGCGGTGCATCTGGCGCAAGACATGGACATGGATTTTCTGGGTCTGAAACTGCGCATTCAGTTGGCTGCCCAGGCGCCCAAGCTCTATCTCTACAGCAACTATCCCGTTGAATGGATCGAACGCTACCAGCGCGACGACTTCTACAAACAAGACGCGGCCGCTACCCGCAGCCATGCCTCGACCATGCCGGTGCTGTGGTCCGACGATCTGTACCGCGAAGTGCCGCAGTTTCGCGAGCAAGCCTGCCGACATGGCCTGCGCCATGGCTGGACCCAGTCGCTGCACGACCTGCAGCACCACGAGAGCCAGCTCAGCGTAGCCAGGCCCAGCGGCACCGTAAGCATCACCGAACTTTACGACAAGGCCGGCAAGGTGCAGTGGCTGTGCCATACCCTGCACGCGATCATCAGCGAGCATCACCTGACCCGCCTCAGCTCGCCACAGCCCAGGATGAGCGAGCGCGAAATCGAAGTGCTGAAATGGTCCGCCGCCGGCAAGACCGCTGCCGATGTCGCGTGCATCCTGTCACTGTCGCAAAGCATGGTGAACTTCCATATCCGCAGCGTCATCACCAAGACCAATGCCGCCAACAAGGCCGGCGCCGTCGCCATCGCCATGATGCGCGGCCTGATCGATCAATAGCCAGGCCTGCGACCTTCGGCAAAGCCCTGTAGAATCGCCGGCCAAAGCTCGTGGCGATCCGCGACGGGCAGATCCGCACCCGAGCCAGACGCCATGCCCCTGCTGAACACCCCCTATGCCGAACTCGACCTGATCCGCCAGCCGGACCAGGCCAATGACCCGCTGCAGGCCTTCGATGCCGCCGATGAATACCTGCTCGAACAGCTGCATGGGCAGCAGCTGAACCCAGACAGCCGTGTGCTGGTGCTCAATGACAGCTTTGGCGCCCTGGCTGCCAGCCTGGTCGGCCATGTGTCGGTGGTCAGCAGCGGGGATTCGCACCTGGCCCACCTGGCCCTGGAAAAAAACCTCGCACGCAACGGCCAGGCATTCGACAGCGTACCGTTCGTCCCGGCCAGCGAGCACTGGCACGGCCCGTTCGATCGCGTGCTGGTGCGCGTACCCAAGACCCTGGCGCTGCTCGAAGAGCAACTGATTCGCCTGCAAGGGCAGCTGGCCCCAGGCGCCCAGGTGATCGCCGGCGCCATGATCAAGCACCTGCCGCGGGCGGCGGGCGATCTGCTGGAAAAGTACATTGGCCCGGTACAGGCCTCGCTTGCGCAGAAAAAGGCACGCCTGCTGACCGCCGCCGTGGCCGAGCGCCCTGTCGCGCGCTCGCCCTACCCCACCCGCTACCGACTGGAAACGCCGGCACTGGAACTGCTCAACCATGCCAACGTGTTCTGTCGCGACGATCTGGACATCGGTACCCGCGCGTTCCTCCCGCACCTGCCGCGAGGCCTGGGTAACGCACGCGTGGCCGACCTGGGTTGTGGCAATGGCGTGCTGGGCATCGCCAGCGCGCTGGCCAACCCCGAGGCGCATTACACCCTGGTCGACGAGTCGTACATGGCGGTGCAGTCGGCCCAGGAAAACTGGCAGGCGGCGCTGGGCGAGCGTGAGGTAAGCGTGCTGGCCGGGGATGGCCTGGCCGGGGTGGAAAAGCAGTCGCTGGACGTGGTGCTGTGCAATCCGCCGTTCCACCAGCAGCAGGTGGTGGGCGATTTCCTTGCCTGGCGCATGTTCCAGCAGGCGCGTGAGGCGCTGGTGGTGGGCGGTGCGTTGTACATCGTCGGCAACCGTCATTTGGGTTATCACAGCAAGCTGGCGCGGTTGTTTCGGGGGGTGGAACAGGTAGCGGCGACGCCCAAATTCGTGATTCTCAAGGCCCGCAAGTAAGCCAAAAGCGGCTGCTTTGCAGCCCATTCGCGGGCAAGCCCGCTCCCACAGGGACAGCGCAACTTTCGAAAGCGGCGCGATACCTGTGGGAGCGGGCTTGCCCGCGAATGGGGCGCAAAGCGCCCCCTTGCATTGTCAGTGAGTGGTCAGTCCGGCCGCGCTCATGAACATCCGCATCACATAAGCGGCCCCCCCCAGCGCCGCCACGCTCATCGCCCAGATCAGCAGCAGCCAGCCCAGCCGCTGCCAAAGGGGTTTCTTTTCTTCAAGGCCATGTTTGCCTGTCATCATGCGCCCCTCCTAGTGATAGCCGTCTTCGTGGGTGACCTTGCCGCGGAACACGTAGTAGCTCCAGAAGGTATACCCGAGGATGAACGGCAGGATGAACAACGTGCCCACCAGCATGAAGCCCTGGCTCTGCGGTGGTGCCGCAGCATCCCAGATCGAGATCGACGGCGGGATGATATTCGGCCACAGGCTGATGCCCAGGCCGCTGTAGCCGAGGAAGATCAGCACCAGCGTCAGCAGGAACGGCGTGTAATGGGCATTGCGCGCCACCGCCTTGAGCAACCCGTAGAAGGTCACCAGCACCAGGATCGGCACCGGCATGAACCAGATCAGGTTAGGCATGCTGAACCAGCGGTCGGCGATCATCGGGTAGGCGATCGGCGTCCACAGGCTGACGATGCCGATCACCACCAGCAGCACCAGCGCCAGTGGCCTGGCCAGATCATGCATCTGTTTCTGCAGCGGCCCTTCGGTCTTCATGATCAGCCAGGTGCAGCCCAGCAGGGTGTAGGCGACGATCAGGCCCAGGCCGCTGTAGATGCTGAATGGGGTCAGCCAGTCGAGGGTGCCACCGGCGTAATGCCGGTCGACCACTTTGAAACCCTCGATGAACGCGCCCAGTGCAACGCCCTGGAAGAAGGTCGCCACCAGCGACCCGCCGATAAATGCTTTGTCCCAGATATGGCGCTTCTCGTCCTTGGCCTTGAAGCGGAACTCGAACGCCACGCCACGGAAGATCAGGCCGATCAGCATCAGCATCAATGGCAGATACAACGCTTCGAGCACCACCGAATAGGCCATCGGGAAGGCCCCGAACAGGCCGGCGCCACCCAGTACCAGCCAGGTTTCGTTGCCGTCCCACACCGGTGCAACGGTGTTCATCATCACGTCACGGTCACGCTCACCCTTGACGAAGGGGAAGAGCATGCCGATGCCCAGGTCGAAACCATCCATCACCACGTACATCATGACGCCGAAGATGATGATCACAGCCCAGATCAGCGGAAGGTCGATACCCATGGCTCAGTTCTCCTTGCTCAGGCTGGGCGTGTTGGCCTCGCGGCCATCATCGGCGGCCGACAGCGGCCTTGCCGGCGTGCGTTTCTGCCCGGGTCCGCCCGGGGTGTGGTCATCGCCCTCGCCGGTTTTCGGCCCTTTGCGCACCAGGCGCATCATGTAACCCAGGCCCGTGCCGAACAGCGCGAAGTACACCACCACGAACGCCACCAGGGTGAAGCCGAGCTGTGCATAACTGTGGTTGGAAACGCCTTCGGAGGTGCGCATCAGGCCGTAGACCACCCACGGTTGGCGGCCGATCTCGGTGGTGAACCAGCCAGCCAGGATCGCTATAAGGCCGGATGGGCCCATCCACAGGGTCAGGTACAGGAACGGCCTTGAGCTGTAGAGCGTGCCGCGCTTGCGCAGCCACAGGCTCCACAGGCCGACGAAAATCATCAGGAAACCAAGCCCCACCATGACCCGGAACGACCAGAACACGATGGTCGAGTTGGGCCGGTCCTCGGGCGGGAATTCCTTCATCGCCGGCACCTGTTTATCCAGGCTGTGGGTCAGGATCAGGCTGCCAAGCGCCGGGATTTCAACTTTGTAGCGGGTGGTCTCGGCCTTCATGTCAGGAATGCCGAACAGGATCAGCGGGGTCGGTTCGCCGGGCACGTTCTCCCAGTGGCCTTCGATGGCGGCAATCTTCACCGGTTGGTGCTTGAGGGTGTTGAGGCCATGGAAGTCACCGATCACCGCCTGCACCGGCGCCACGATCAGCGCCATCCACATGGCCATCGACAGCATCTTGCGCACGGCCGGATTATCGCGCCCGCGCAGCAGGTGCCAGGCCGCCGAGGCGCCGACGAAGAATGCCGTGGCGACGAACGCGGCGGTGGCCATGTGCATCAGGCGGTAGGGGAACGACGGGTTGAAGATCACCGCCAACCAGTCCACCGGCACCACGCGACCGTCAATGATTTCGTGGCCTTGCGGCGTCTGCATCCAACTGTTGGAGGCGAGGATCCAGAAGGTCGAGACCAGCGTGCCCAGCGCCACCATCACCGTGGCGAAGAAGTGCAGCCCGCGGCCCACACGGTTCCAGCCGAACAGCATGACGCCGAGGAAACCCGCCTCGAGGAAGAATGCGGTGAGCACTTCATAAGTCAGCAGCGGCCCGGTGACAGCGCCAGCGAAGTCGGAAAACCGGCTCCAGTTGGTGCCGAATTGATAGGCCATGACCAGGCCCGAGACCACGCCCATGCCGAAGTTGACGGCGAAGATCTTCGACCAGAAGTGATAGAGGTCACGGTAGACCTGCTCGTGGGTCCTCAGCCACAGGCCTTCGAGGACTGCCAGGTAGCTGGCGAGGCCAATGGTGATGGCCGGGAACAGGATGTGAAACGACACGGTAAAGGCAAACTGAATTCGGGCGAGCTCTAGGGCTTCTATTCCGAACATGGTGCTTCCTCTTCAGATAATCCGGCTTCCGGGCTTGTGGCCCCGTTGCCCACTGCCCCCACGTTTAAGTCGAGTGCGGCACATTGGAATTGTTCTGTTCGATCGCAGGGATTTCGGCCCACAGGCCAATTCGTTGTTTGTGGAACGATTGATCCAGATCAACGATTGCTAGGAAGCATAGTCTCGAATGGCCCGACGGGCCGTGTGGTTGATTGCCGCGTGACCTGTTGCCCCACCCTCTTTTCGCACGCGTGAAAAAGTGCCGATCACGGCAAACAGTAACTGTTTGTTACAAACAGATGATACGCTGCCGACCCGTCTACTGCGCCGAGGCCACAGGCTCACGATGTCCGATTCAGCACCGCAGTTGTTGCGCCATCACCGCCCTTTCGTGGCCTTCTGGCTGGCCCGTGTGTTCACCGCCAGCGGCTTCCAGATGCTCACCGTGGCCATTGGCTGGCACCTCTACCAACTCACCGGCAACGTGCTCGACCTGGGCCTGGTCGGCCTGGTCGAATTCGCCCCACGAGTGCTGTTCATGCTGCACACCGGGCATGTCGCCGACCGCTATGACCGGCGCAAGGTCGCTGCCCTGTGCCAGACCCTGCAGGGGCTGATCGCCCTGGCGCTGGCCCTGGGTAGCGCCACCGACAACGTCAGCCGCGAGCTGATCTTCGTGTTGGCCTTCCTGCTGGGCGCCACCCGCTCGTTCGAAATGCCCGCCACCCAGGCGCTGCTGCCCAATGTGGTGCCACCCGGGCTGTTTCCACGCGCCGTGGCGGCGTCTGCATCGGCGACCCAGGCCGCGACCATCGTCGCCCCGGCCGTGGGCGGTTTCCTCTATGCCTTTGGCAGCATCTGGGTGTATGGCCCGACCGTGGTGCTGTACGCCATTGCCTGTCTGTTGATGCTGAGCCTGGATTCGCGCCAACAAGTGCCCCAGCGCGGCCGCGCCAGCCTGGAGTCGCTGCTGGCCGGGATCCGCTTCATCCGCAGCCGGCCTGACATTCTCGGGGCCATTTCGCTCGACCTGTTCGCCGTGCTGCTGGGCGGCGCCACCGCGTTGCTGCCGGTGTTCGCCAAGGACATCCTGCTCACCGGCCCCTGGGGCCTGGGCCTGCTGCGTTCGGCACCGGCGGTGGGGGCGTTGCTGATGTCGCTGTGGCTGGCGCGCTTCCCGGTGGAACGCAAGGTCGGCCGCACCATGTTCACGGCGGTCGGCGTGTTCGGCGTGGCGACCATCGCCTTCGGCCTGTCGACCTCGTTCTGGTTCTCGCTGGCGGTGCTGGTGGTGCTGGGTGCGGCGGACATGATCAGCATGGTGATCCGCGGCGCCTTCGTGCAGCTGGAGACGCCGGATGAGATGCGTGGCCGGGTCAGTGCGGTGAATGGCCTGTTCATCGGTGCCTCGAATCAGCTCGGCGAGTTCGAATCGGGTGTGACTGCGCACTGGTTTGGTACGGTGCCGGCGGTGGTGCTCGGCGGTGTCGGCACCCTGGTGGTGACCGGGGTGTGGATAAAGTTGTTCCCGACCTTGGCCAAACGGGATCGGTTGCACGATGACTGATGAGGTGACTGTACCGGCCCTGTTCGCGGGGCAAGCCCGCTCCCACAGGGTTCAGAGTAGATTCTGTGGGAGCGGGCTTGCCCCGCGAAGAGGCCAGAACTGACATACCCAATTCCCTTACCCAACGGCCATAGGCCCCCGCCAGTCATGCTGGTATGATGCGCGGCTTTTTTCCTCCCCACACAAAACCACGGCATCCGGTACGGTCTGTGCTTTGCTGATGGGGTCGATACAATCACGGCGCCGGGGGCGCCTTGGGGAGCGGGCATGCTGGAAAGGCTGTTTCAACTAAGAGCACACAACACCAACGTGCGCACCGAGATTCTGGCGGGCGTCACCACCTTCCTGGCCATGGCCTACATCCTGTTCGTCAACCCGAGCATCCTCGGCGAGACCGGCATGGACAAGGGTGCGATCTTCGTCGCCACCTGCCTGGCCGCGGCCATCGGCTCGACCACCATGGGCCTGATCGCCAACTACCCGATCGCCCTGGCGCCGGGCATGGGCCTGAACGCGTTCTTCACCTACACCGTGGTCCTGCACATGGGCCACACCTGGCAAGTCGCGCTGGGCGCGGTGTTCCTGTCGGCGGTGATGTTCTTCCTGCTGTCGATCTTCCGCATCCGCGAATGGATCGTGAACAGCATCCCGCTGCCGCTGCGCTCGGCCATTGCGGCGGGTATCGGCTTGTTCCTGGCGCTGATCGCCCTGCATAACGCGGGGATCGTCGTCGATAACCCGGCTACCCTGGTGGGCCTGGGCGACCTCAAGCAACCTGCGCCAATCCTCGCCACCCTGGGCTTCTTCCTGATCGTCGGCCTTGAGTCGTTGAAGGTGCGCGGTGCGGTGCTGATCGGCATCCTGGCGGTCACCGTGGCCGCGATCGCGATGGGCGTGACGCCGTTTGGCGGCATCGTTTCCATGCCGCCTTCGCTGGCGCCGACCTTCCTTCAGCTGGACATCGCCGGTGCCCTCGACGTGGGCCTGGTCAGCGTGATCTTCGCCTTCCTGTTCGTCGACCTGTTCGACAACTCGGGCACCCTGATCGGCGTGGCCAAGCGTGCCGGGCTGATGGGCAAGGACGGCCACATGCCGAAAATGGGCCGCGCCCTGATCGCCGACAGCACCGCGGCCATGGCCGGCTCCCTGCTGGGCACCTCGACCACCACCAGCTACATCGAATCGGCAGCGGGCGTCAGCGCCGGTGGCCGTACTGGCCTGACCGCCATCGTGGTGGCCGTGCTGTTCCTGCTGGCGCTGTTCTTCGCCCCGCTGGCCGGTAGCGTGCCCGCCTTCGCCACCGCCCCGGCGCTGCTGTTCGTCGCCGTGCTGATGGCCTCGGGCCTGGCGGAAATAAACTGGGACGACGTCACCGAAGCCGCACCGGTGGTAGTGACCGCCCTTGCCATGCCGCTGACCTACTCGATCGCCAACGGCATCGCCTTCGGCTTCATCGCCTGGACTGCCGTCAAGCTGATCTCCGGCCGCCACCGCGACCTGAACCCGGCCCTGGTGATCCTTTCCATCCTGTTCGTCATCAAGCTGGGCTGGTTCAACGCATGAGTGCTGTCTTCGACCCTAGCGCCTACGACGCGCAACTGCAGGGCAAAGTCGCCCGCCTGCGCGAGCTGCTGGCGCCTTTCGGTGCGCCGGAGCCTGCCGTGTTCGACTCGCCGCGCGAGCATTACCGCCTGCGCGCCGAATTCCGCCTGTGGCGCGAGGACGGCCAGCGCCACTATGCGATGTTCGCCCCCGGCGAGAAGCACAAGGCCATCCTGATCGATGATTTCCCGATTGCCAGCCAGCGCATCAATGACCTGATGCCGCGTCTGAAAGCCGCCTGGCAGGCCAGCGAGGACCTGAGCAATCGCCTGTTCCAGGTGGAGTTCCTCACCACCCTGGCCGGCGACGCGATGATCACCCTGTGCTACCACCGGCCGCTGGACGAGGCTTGGGAAGTGGCCGCGCGGCAACTGGCTGAAGAACTCGGTGTGAGCCTGATCGGCCGCTCCAAGGGCAAACGCCTGGTCATCGGCCGCGATTACGCGGTAGAGAAACTCGACGTCGCTGGCCGGGTGTTCAGCTATCGCCAGCCCGAGGGCGCCTTCACCCAGCCCAACGGCGCGGTGAACCAGAAGATGCTGAGCTGGGCATTCGAGGCCATCGACGATCGCGAAGACGACCTGCTGGAGCTGTACTGCGGCAACGGCAACTTCACCCTGCCGCTGGCCACCCGCGTGCGCCAGGTGCTGGCCACCGAGATCAGCAAGACCTCGGTCAACGCCGCGCTGAGCAACCTCGACGAAAACGCTGTGGATAACGTGCGCCTGGTGCGCCTGTCCGCCGAAGAGCTGACCCAGGCCCTGAATGACGTGCGCCCGTTCCGTCGTCTGGAGGGCATCGACCTCAAGAGCTACGACTTCGGCACCGTGTTCGTCGACCCGCCGCGTGCGGGCATGGACCCGGACACCTGCGAGCTGACCCGGCGCTTCGAGCGAATCCTGTACATCTCGTGCAACCCCGAGACGCTGGCGCAGAACATCGCTCAGCTGCAAGATACCCACCGTATCGAACGCTGCGCGCTGTTCGACCAGTTCCCGTATACCCATCACATGGAAAGCGGGGTGCTGCTGGTTCGGCGCTGATCCGCGTTGCACCGGGGCCGCAATGGCCCCGGCGCACGCAGCCAGGAGAGTTGTGCCGATGGACCAGTTCAGTGCCATGCAAACCTTCCGCCGGGTCGTCGACCTCGGCAGTTTCAGCGCCGCCGCCAACCAGGCAGGCGTCTCGCACACGGTCCTGTCACGCCAGGTCAAGCACCTCGAACGCCACCTCGGCACGCAGTTGCTCACCCGCACCACCCGCCGCCTGCACCTCACCGAAGCCGGTGCGCTGTTCTATCGCCATTGCGTGCAGATCCTCGAACAGATGCAGGCGATGACCCTGGAATTGTCCGAGCATCAGCAACAACCCACTGGCACCTTGCGTCTGGGCGTGTCCACAGCTTTCGGAGAGCTGGAAATGGGGCGCTGGCTGCCGGATTTCGTCGAGCGCCATCCCTTGTTGCAAATCGAGCTGCATTGCAGTGACCGTTTTGTCGACCTGCTGGAAGAACAAATCGATGTTTGCCTGCGGGTCATCGATCATCTGCCTGATTCCAGCCTGGTGGCGCGTCGTTTGACGGCCAGCGAAGTCGTGCTGGTTGCCGCACCGCGCTACCTGGAACGGCACGGAACACCCACCTCGCCCGAAGAGTTGGTCAACCACCCATTGCTTGGCTACAGCCAGTTGCTGCACCCGCAACGTTTGCAGCTTGCGCGCGATACCGGTGAGCGATGTGAAGTGCTGATGCCACGACGCTTGAGCGCCAACTCGCCGATGGCCCTGCGCGCCGCTGCCATCGGTGCACTGGGCATCGCCAGCTTCGACCGTTTCATCGTTCATGATGCCCTGGAGGATGGGCGACTGGTGCCGGTGCTGGGAACTTGGATGCTACCTGGGCGCAGTCTGTATGCGGTTTATCCACAAAGCCGCTATCTCGCGCCCAAGGTCAGAGCATTGCTCGATTACGTGCAGGCGTATTACTCACAAGCGAGATGGTGATGCTTATTTGTGTATAAAAAGCACAGGTCATTGCTACCTTTTCGCGTATTTGTGCACGGTTCATCCAGATAACCTTTGTTGCGTCGCCACTCAACAAAGGAGCTTCATCATGAAAGCAGTACAGGCAATCATCGCCACCATGGCGCTCGGCTTGACCCTCGGCTGCAGCGCAGCGGGGAAGACCATTTCGGTGCCCGATCATACGGCCTTGAAATGGCAGGACGTACCCAATACCAACGCCGCCGTCAGCTATGCCAACGTCGAAGGCGATATCTTCGGCAAGGGGCCCTACTCGGCGTATGTGAAGTTCACGAAAGGCACCGACAACGGCCTCCACCAGCACAGCCAGACGCTGCCAACGGTGGTGTTGAGCGGTACGTTCTATGCTGTGATCGACGGCAAGCGCATCGAGTACCCGGCGGGGGCCTACTACAAGCTGCCCGCTGACCTGGTGCATGAAAGCGGCTGCACGGCCGCAGCAGATTGCCTGCTGTTCCAGTATCAGAGCGATGCATTCGACCTGAAACCGGTGAAAGGCTGAGATGTTGGGGCCGCAAAGCGGCCCCTTCTTCATTCAGAAGTCGAAGAACACTGTTTCCCCTTCCCCCTGAATACGGATATCGAACCGATATGCCGTCTTCCCAGCCACTTCGCAACGCTTGGCAATCAATGTCTCACGGCGTTGCGGCTGCTCGATCAGGTTGAGCACAGGGCACTTGGCGTTGGCCTCGGCCTCATCATCGAAATACAGCCGCGTGTGCAGGTGGATGTTGATGCCACGGGCAAACAGGCTGATGTTGATGTGCGGCGCCATCGGTACGCCTGCAGCGTTGTTCACCACACCGGGTTTGACCGTCTGCGCGGTCCACTCGCCGGCATCGAAGGTGGTGGCGGTGCGGCCGAAGCTGTTGAAGGCGTTTTCCAGGTTGTAGGCATCCTGGTACTGGCCGGCGGCATCGGCCTGCCACAGCTCCAGGAACGAATCGCGGACCAGGTGGCCATTGCCGTCATACACGTGGCCGATCAGCAGAATGTGCTCACCCGGCGCCTCTGGCTTGGCCAGGCAGTTCCAGATTTCCTGGTCGCGGGTCGGGTTGCCGGCCGCTTCCAGGGCCAGGCCGATATGCACGTAGGGGCCGGCGGTCTGCGAGGGGGTTTCCGGCAGCAGTTCGATTGGCATGGCGGGGTCCTCAGCAGTTTTCGAAGTGGGTCTTGCGCTGGCCGCGCAGCACGATGTCAAAGCGGTATGCCAGGCAGTCCATCGGGTTGCCGTTGCTCATGTCGAGCTTGGCGATCAACTGCTGCACCGCGTCGGGGTTGGCGATCGACTTGACGATCGGGCACATCGGGATCAGCGGGTCGCCTTCGAAGTACAGCTGGGTGATCAGCTTGGTGGCGATCGACGGGCCGCTGACGCCTACGTGGATGTGCGCCGGGCGCCAGTCGTTGGGGCCGTTGCGCCACGGGTACGGGCCGGGCTTGATGGTGCGGAAGCTGTAATAGCCATCGCGGTCGGTCAGGCAGCGGCCGACACCGCCGAAGTTCGGGTCCAGCGGCGCCAGGTAGCGGTCGTTCTTGTGGCGGTAGCGGCCGCCAGCGTTGGCTTGCCAGATCTCTACCAGGGTGCTGGGCACCGGCTTGCCGTACTGGTCGACGACACGGCCGGCGACGATGATGCGCTCGCCGATCGGCAGGCCACCGTTGTTGAAGTTCAGCAGCAGGTCATGGTCGTGGGCGCCGAAGCCCAGGTGGGTGAAGTCCGGGCCAGTGGTTTCGCTGATGGATTGCGGGATGCTGACCAATGCCTGGCGCGGCGAACGGGCAATCGAGGTCTTGTAGTCGGGGGTCAGGGCTTTGGGGTGCCAGTTGCGATCACGGATCACGAAGCGGCTGTTGTCCTGGGCGGGCATGCCGTTTTCCTCTCTTGGAATTATGAAAACCTCTTGGGGCTTCTTTGAAGCCCATCGCGGGACAAGCCCGCTCCCACAGGGGACTTGCAGTTTCAGATAAGTCGCGAGGGATGAATATTGAATTCAGTGGTCAGTTGATTAACCAAATGGTTATGCATTAGTCCGTTTGGCAGAGGTGAACTAATCTTTGACTTCATGTTTCAAGCTCGGGAGTGCATCTGATGGAATGGCGAAAAGGCCGGCGCAGCGACAACGTGGTCGATGCCCGTGGCGAAGGTGGCGGCGGCGGTGGCATGCGCTTTGGTGGCGGCAAGGGGCTGGGGCTTGGCGCGATCCTGCTGATCGTCGGCATCGGCTGGCTGACCGGCCAGGACCCGCTGCAGATTCTCGGCCAGCTCACCGGGCAGATGGAACAGCAGCAGCAGGCTCCCAGCGGCGTGGACAACAAGGCGCCGGCAGCCAACGACGAACAGGCGCAGTTCGTCGCCTCGATCCTCGGCGATACCGAAGACACCTGGAAAGCCCTGTTCTCCCAGGCAGGCAAACAATATCGCGACCCCAAGCTGGTGCTGTTCAGTGGCCAGGTGAATTCCGCGTGCGGATTCGCTTCGGCTGCGGTGGGCCCGTTCTACTGCCCGGCGGACCAGCGCGTGTACCTGGACATGTCGTTCTTCCGCGAGATGGAAACCCGCTTCGCCGCTGCCGGCGACTTCGCCCAGGCCTATGTGATCGCCCACGAGATCGGCCACCATGTGCAGACTTTGCTCGGGGTATCGGCCAAGGTCGATGCCGCGCGCCGAGCTGGCCAACGCATGGAGGGCGACAATGGCCTGCTGGTACGCCAGGAATTGCAGGCCGACTGCCTGGCCGGTGTCTGGGCCTACCAGGCGCAGCAACGCCTGAACTGGCTGGAGCCAGGAGATGTCGAGGAAGCGCTGAATGCCGCCAACGCCATCGGTGATGACCGCTTGCAACAGAAGGGTCAGGGACGCGTGGTCCCGGATTCGTTTACCCATGGCACTTCGGCGCAGCGGGTGCGTTGGTTCAAGGCCGGGTTTGCCGAGGGGGATGTGAACAGCTGCGATACCTTCAGTGCGCGCAGCCTTTGAGCGTTCGCGGCGGTCCGACGACTCGGCAAGCGAAATCGCCAGGATTTTCATAGTGTTACAAATCAGCTGTAAAAGCGTTTCAGCTTCGCTGTCTCGTGCCGATAACTCCTGCACGATTCAGCGGGCATCCAGAACAACAACGCCTTGCGATCGAAAAATGATCAAGTGAGCGAAATTAATTCTGGAGATCGTGCATGAACAGCTGGTTTGCCAACATCAGCGTCAACCTCAAACTCGGCCTGGGCTTCGGCCTGGTGCTGGTCCTTACCGGCCTGCTGGCGCTGACCGGCTGGACCAGCCTGGGCAGCCTGATCGACCGCAGCAACTGGATGGGCGACATCGGCCAGCTCAACAAGGACCTGACCGACCTGCGCATCGCGCGCCTGCAGTACATGATCGCCAATGGCGACGATACCGCCGCCGCCAACACCCAGGCCAAGCTGGACGCATTCAGCAAGCAGCAGGAACACCTGGTCAGCACCTTCAAGAGCCCGGAAAACGTCAAGCTGCTGAAAGAACTGGGCCAGACCATCAGCGAGTACGAAGTCTCGTTGAACAAAATGCGCGCTGGCTACAAGAACTCCCTGGCCGCCCGTGAGGCGATGAACGTCTCGGCGGCCAAGGCCGACGAGGCCATGGAACGCCTCAGCCAGGACGTCATGGCCCGCCCTGAGGCCGACAGCGTGCGCCTGGCTCAGTACCAGCTGATCAGCAAAGTGCGCCAGCAACTGCTGCAAGTGCGTATCGATGTGCGCGGCTACATCGCCGAAAACAGCGCGGCCAATGAGCAGGCGGCCCTGCGCCAGCTGGAATCGGCCCTGGTGGAAATCGACAACCTCAAGCGCCAGCTGCCATCCGATGCCACCCGCGTGCAGCAGTTCGAGCAGTCGGTACAGGGCTACCGCGAGGCGGTGCGCCAGTTCCGCGATGCGGTCGCGCAGATCACCAGTTCCCGTGCAGAAATGACCGTGCAGGGCGCCGACATCGTCAAGCGCAGCGACGCGCTGTACAAGATCCAGATCGACCGTCGTGACGCCGAAAGCGCCCAGGCCCGCAGCCTGCAGACCATCGCCACGCTGCTGGCGTTGCTCGCCGGTGTTCTGGCAGCCGTCATCATCACCCGCCAGATCACCCGCCCCCTGCGCGAGACCCTGCAGGCCGTGGAGCGCATCGCCGGTGGCGACCTGACCCACGACATGCGCGTCACCCGCCGCGACGAGATCGGTGTGCTGCAGCAAGGCATCGCGCGCATGGGCACCACCCTGCGCGAGCTGATCAGCGGGATCCGCGACGGCGTCACGCAGATTGCCAGCGCCGCCGAAGAGCTGTCGGCCGTCACCGAGCAGACCAGCGCCGGTGCCAACAGCCAGAAGGTTGAAACCGACCAGGTCGCCACCGCCATGCACGAAATGGCCGCGACCGTTCAGGAAGTCGCGCGCAATGCCGAGCAGGCTTCGCACGCGGCCACCGGCGCCGACGGCGAGGCCCGTGCGGGCGACCGCGTGGTGGGCGAAGCGATCAGCCAGATCGAACGCTTGGCCGAGGAAGTGCACCGCTCCACCGAGGCCATGAACCTGCTGCAGCAGGAAAGCCAGAAGATCGGCAGCGTGATGGACGTGATCAAGTCGGTGGCCGAACAGACCAACCTGCTGGCACTCAATGCCGCGATCGAAGCCGCCCGCGCTGGCGAGGCTGGCCGTGGTTTTGCCGTGGTTGCCGACGAAGTACGCGGCCTGGCCCAGCGTACGCAGAAATCCACCGAAGAGATCGAAGAACTGGTGGCCGGCCTGCAGCATGGTACTCAGCAGGTCGCCAATGCCATGCAGGGCAGCCGCACCCTGACCGACAGCAGTGTGGAGCTGGCGCGCAAGGCCGGGGTGTCGCTGGAGAACATCACCAGTACGGTGTCGAGCATCCAATCGATGAACCAGCAGATTGCTGCGGCGGCCGAGCAGCAGAGTGCGGTGGCTGAGGAGATCAGCCGCAGCATCCTGAATGTGCGCGATGTGTCGGAGCAGACGGCGGCGGCCAGCGATGAAACCGCTGCGTCGAGCGTGGAGCTGGCGCGCCTGGGTGGGCACCTGCAGATGCTGGTCAGCCAGTTCCGCGTCTGACCTTTAGATAGCCTTCGCGGGGCAAGCCCGCTCCCACAAGATGACCTGCGCTGTCCCTGTGGGAGCGGGCTTGCCCCGCGAAGAGGGCAGTCCTGCCTGAACAGAACTATTTGACGATCATCCCCACCCCACGCCCCCGCGGGTCCGAAGCCGTCTCAAGCTTCGCCCCGTTCACCCGGATCGCCTGGATATCTCCCATCTCCCAGCCCTGATCCTCCAGCACATAACCCATTTTCTTCAGCTCATCCGCCACCGGCCCGGTCAGCGGCGCGTAGCTGTCGAAGTAGATGGTGTCTTTAGGCAACAACTGGTGGTGCACACGCTGCGCCGCCACCGCTTTCTCCAGCGGCATGCCGTAGTCATACAGGTTGTTCATCACCTGGAAGATCGAGGTGAAGATCCGCGAACCACCGGGCGTACCGATCACCAGTTCGACCTTGCCGTCGCGGGTCATCAGGCTCGGGCTCATGGACGACAGCATGCGCTTGCCGGGGGCAATGGCGTTGGCATCACCGCCGACCACCCCAAAGGCGTTGGCGGCGCCCGGCTTGGCGCTGAAGTCATCCATCTCGTCGTTGAGCAGGAAGCCCGCGCCCTTCACCACCACGCCACTGCCGTAATCGAGGTTGAGGGTGTAGGTGTTGCTGACCGCATTGCCCTGTTTGTCGACGATCGAGAAGTGCGTGGTCTGGTGCGGCTCCAGCCCCGGCTTGACGTCTTCGGTCACCGAGATGGCCTTGGGGTCGACCTGTGCGGCGCGTTTGGCCAGGTAATCCTTGGCGACCAGCTTGTCGACCGGCACCTGGGTAAAGGCCGGGTCGCCCAGGTAGTCGGCGCGGTCGGCGAACACGCGTTTCTCGATCTCGGCCAGCAGGTGAATGTACTGCGCCGAGTTGTGCGCCACGCCCTTGAAGTCGGCAGCGCGGTCTTCCTTGATGCCCAGCAACTGGGCCAGGGCGACGCCGCCGGAGCTTGGCGGTGGCGCGGTGTACACCACGTTGCCGCGCCAACTCAGGGCCATCGGCTCGCGCCACACGGCTTTGTAATCCTTGAGGTCTTGCTTGGTGATCAGGCCTTTGTCAGCCTGCATTTGCGCGACCAGCAGGTCGGCGGTCTTGCCCTGGTAGAACTCGCTCACGCCCTTGTCGGCGATGCGTTCGAGGGTCTGGGCCATTTCCGGTTGCTTGAACAGCTCGCCGACTTTCATGTTGCCGAAATAGTCGTTGAAATTGGTCGCGGTCTTGAACAGGCCCTGGGCATCGTTGCGGTATTGGTACTGCTTTTCGGCAATCTTGAAGCCGTTTTTCGCATAGCCGATGGCCGGGGTCAGCAGTTCGCTCCAGGGCAATTTGCCGAACTTCTGATGCGCTTCCCACAGGCCCATGACCGTGCCAGGCACGCCGGCCGCACGAACGCCGACCAGGCTCAGGTTCTCGATGACCTCGCCCTTGTCGTCCAGGTACATGTTGCGGGTCGCCGCCTTGGGCGCCACTTCGCGGTAGTCGAGGAAGTAGGGTTTGCCGTCGACGAACAGGGTCATGAAACCACCGCCGCCGATGTTGCCGGCCTCTGGGTAGGTCACCGCCAGGGTGAAGGCCGTGGCCACGGCCGCATCCACCGCGTTGCCGCCCTTTTTCAAAATAGCGGCTGCCACCTGTGCGCCATATTGATCGGGCGCGGCCACCGCGCCGCCCTCCAGGGTTGCCGCATAGGCTGAGGAACAGCTCAAGATCGCGGCGCCGAGGGCCATGGACTGGAACAGGACAATACGCATGACACTTCCTTGGTGTTGTTTTTGTTGATCAGTCAGTAAGGCCGAAGCCAGTCGACTCTGCAATCAAGCGTAGGAAGTTTCGCCGCCTTTGGGCAGGATTTGTCGCGTTCAGGCAACTCAGCAGGCGTACACCGCCAGCTTCTGCTGAATGAAGTCGAGGAAGCACTGGATACGCAGGGCCAGTTGCGTGTTGCGGTAGTACACGGCGTGGATCGGCTGGCGGTAGCCGTTGTTGGCGTCACCCAGCAGCACCTGCAGGCGGCCGGTGCGGATGTCTTCATGGGTCATGAAGTGCGACAGGCTGACGATGCCCTCCCCGGCCAGGGCCAGTTGTCGCAAGGTTTCACCGCTGGAGGCGATCAGCGCTGGGCGGATGGGCCAGCGATCGCCCTGGGCGTGGCGCAGCGGCCACTGGTTGAGGGATTCGGGCTGGCTGAAGCCGAGCAGACAGTGCTGATTCAAGTCTTCGACGTGCTGTGGTGTGCCGTGTTTTTCCAGATAGGCTGGACTGGCGAGGATCTGCACCGGGCTGCAGCCCAGCGAACGGGCGTGCAGGCTGGAGTCGGCCAGCTCACCGATGCGGATGGCCACGTCGGTGCTCTGCTCCAACAGGTCGATGATCAGGTCGTCGGTGTTGAGTTCCAGCTCGATGCCGGGGTATTCGCGGCGAAACTCGCCGATCCAGGGCAGGATGGCATGCAGCATGAACGGTGCGGCGGCATTGATGCGCAGGCGGCCTGCGGCGCTCTGGCGGTGCATCGACAGGCGCTCTTCCATCTCGTCCATCTGTTCAAGCACCCGCCGCGAGCGTTCGAGGAAGAAGCGCCCTTCCTCGGTCAGGTCCATGCGCCGCGTGGTGCGGTTGACCAGGGTAGTGCCGAGCTTCGTCTCAAGGCGTGCCAGGGTGCGGCTTACTGCCGACGGGGTCTGGCCCATCTGCTCGGCGGCGGCGGAGATCGAGCCGCAGTCGATCACGGCGACGAATACCTGGAGTTCTTCGGATCGTGTCTTCACGGCGGCGCCTGTGTTGGGAGCTTTGCGGGTACTAGATAGCTGCTTGTGGCCTTTGAGTCTAGCGGTGGTTGTGCCGGCCTCTTCGCGGGGCAAGCCCGCTCCCACAGGTTTTGCAGCCGCCCAGAACCTGTGGGAGCGGGCTTGCCCCGCGAAGAGGCCGGGACTGACAGCTACTTTGCCTGGCCGAACACTTCGTCCAGATGCGCCTCATAAGCAGCCAACGCGGCCGGCACATCCGGGCGCTTCATCACATCCACGGCGAGGAAGGTCGGCAGCCCAGTCATGCCGAGGAACTGATTGGCCTTGTGGAACGGGAAATACACCGCATCCACCCCCTTGCCCTCGAAGAAATCGCTCGGGTCGTCGAAGGCCTGCTGCGGCGCGTTCCAGGTCAGCGACAGCATGTATTGCTTGCCGTGCACAAGGCCACCACTGCCGTATTTTTGCGAGGCATCCGAACGCGTGCGACCGTCGTTGGCGTAGAGGCTGCCGTGGCCGGCGGTGAACACCTCGTCGATGTACTTCTTCACGGTCCACGGCGCGCCCATCCACCAACCCGGCATCTGGTAGATGATCACATCGGCCCAGAGGAATTTCTCGACTTCGGCCTGCACGTCATAACCGCCGTCGATATAGGTCTGCTGCACATCGAAGCCGGCGCGGTCGAGATGGGCCAAGGCGGCGTCGTGCAGAGTCTGGTTGAGGCGGCCGTCGGAGTGAGCGAACTGTTTGCCGCCGTTGAGCAGGAGAATCTTTTTCATGCTGGGCCTCATGGGGTCGAGTCAAATTGAATGACCGGCAGATTAGAGGCTCGCTTGGGCGGGAAACAGCAGGTGGCGGTCAAAATACAATTGACTTCAAGTCACGAATGCAAAGAGCATTATTGCCTTAGAATCGTTTCATCATTCATCACCGAGTAGCGATCCATGAGCGAACAGCACGCTTTCATCCTCAAGGCCAAGACCCGTCCGGAAATGGCCGACGCCTTCGAAACCCTGTTCCGCGCCTATGTCGAACCGAGCCGTCAGGAACCTGGCTGCATCGAGTACCACATGCTGCGCGACAAGGCCGATCCGAGCCTGTTCGTGTTCTTTGAGGTCTGGGCGAGCAAGGCTGCGCTGGACGAACACTCGGCACTGCCGCACATGGTCGAGTTCTTTGAAAAGCGCATGGATTACCTGGAGCGCGATTTTGATATCCAGGCCATCGAGATGCTCAGCGCTTCTTCTGCTAACCGTTGACCAGCAGATGGCCGCCAAGCACGGCCAGTCCAATGAAGAAGCAACGCTTGAACAGTGCCGCGCTGATGCGCTGACGCAACCACTGGCCCGCCAGCATGCCCAGCAGCGCTGGCGCCAGCATAAGCAATGAAGCGCCCAGTGCCTGGCCGCCCAGGGCATCCTGCCCGGCCAGGCCGAGGGCAAGCGCCACGGTCGAGACCGTAAATGACAGGCCCAGCGCCTGGATCATCTCGTCACGGCTCAGGTTCAAGCTTTGCAGATAGGGCACTGCGGGCATCACGAACACACCCGTGGCGGCGGTCACCACGCCAGTCACCAGCCCGCACAACGGCCCGAGCCACCCTTCCTTTTTCGGCTCGAGGCGCAATCCAGGCCCGATCAGGCCATACACGGCATATACCAGCAACGCTGCGCCCAGCGCGTGCACCGCCCATGGGCCGCTGTTGATCCCCAGCCAGGCACTGCCGAGCAAGGTGCCGATGAAGATCGCTGCGAGCATTGGCCCAAGTCGCCGCAACAGCGCCAGCAAATGGCCGCCAGTCGCCAGCTGCCAGAGGTTGGTGAGCGTCGACGGGACGATCAGCAAGGCGGCGGCCTGCGCCGGAGGCATGGCCAGCCCGAGCAGGCCCATGGCGATGGTCGGCAGGCCGAGGCCGATCACGCCTTTCACCGCGCCCGCCAGCACGAAGGTGGTGACCACCAGCAGCGAGAGTGCCGGGCCGATGTTTTGGTAGAACGCGAGTAAGGTTTCCATGGCCGCTATCATGATGGGGGGGAAGGGTTTCGCTGCCGCGCGTGAGCATGATGCTGCCAGGAAAAGCCTCTTCGCGAAACCCGTGGAGCGGGCTTGCCGAGACGTCGGACCGCCCGCGAAGAGACCCGCACAGGCACCAGTCCTCTCAGGCCTGTAACCCCTGTGCCGCATCATCCATCAAGGCTTTTGCCATCCCACTCAGGTAATGCGCCGCCCACATCAAATTGCCGCCGCCCTGCTCTGCCAAAGCCGACTCCAGTGTCAGGTGACGCACACAATCCTGAATGATCGAGGCCTGCTCCAGCGCCACATTCACTGGAATACCAGGCAACACGCGCATCAGTTCAGGGATCGATTCGCTAACACGCATTGTGGCCACGCCGGGTGTCATGAATTCCTTTTCCATGGTTTTCTGCTCGCTGTTCAGTGACGTGTCTGCACCCGGGCCAAAGTCTGCTCGACGAGGCCACGGGCTGCTTCGATTTCATGCAGCACTGCCAAGCCCATCGCCTGCATGGGCTGTTGAGCATTCAGGAACACCAGTTGCTGGGTGATGGTGTGGGCGCACACGAGGTATTCGGAAATGATGGCGAGAGAGTCTTCGAGAGAATTGAGGGGTGGATCGGGGACGATTTTCAGCATGGCTTGCTCCTGACGGGAATGAAGCTGCCTATCAACGCTGCTAAACGAATGGAGGCAGCTGTACGCGGGTTAGCAGACCGGCAAGTCAGGCACCCGGCGCACCCGAAGGTGCCCCGCGCACAACCACCATGAAGGTGAATGCTTGAGCCTGATAGGGACTGGGCTGCTAAACCCGGCCGTTGAATTTGCAACGACCCGCCGAGACTAGAGCGCGACTCATACCCATCGCAATGACTTAAGCACTGCGAGAGTATCTTTGGGAAATGGACTACAAGGAAGATGGAAAATCTGATGATTTCTTGTGGGATCTGGGATTTTGGGGCCGCTTCGCGTCACCCAAGTACGGAGTTACATCGAAATCCACGACAGCCCACATCCCTCCTTCGTAATCCTCGTTTGCCATGTGGACGTGAATTTCCTGCGCTCGCGGTAACCTCTCGTTATCAGCGATCAAACCTTCGAAATGTATGGCCATTGCTTCCTGAAGATTACCCAAAGCTTGCGCAACACTCGCTCCAGCGGAAAAACAGCCAGGCAGGTCAGGAACAGTCACCCCATAATTCGAACCATCATCTGTGTGTAACACCACCAGAAATTCCATTGCTTGGACTCGTTGATCGACCAATGCGAACTAAACCCCGCATCCAACGCGACGCCTATCGGGCAGTTCACTCCAAAAGCCGGTGAAGCGGGTGACTCAAAGCGTAGGAAATTTCATTCAGCCTCAGGCTGCTGGCTAAGGCGCACATAGCGCAGTCAGGCACCTGGACGTCGAGCCCAGGCAACTGCGGCTTGACCAATCCCCCTATGGTGTCGAGTCATTCAGCCAGTCACCAGGAGTTGTGCCATGTCCGATTTCATCACCGTCCTGCGCGAAACCTGCCCGACGCCGGTCGTGGACGCCACCAAGTGGAAGCGCATTGGCGGCGATCCGCACACCGTGAACCTCAACGCCTACCTGTCGGCCGACGGCAGCAAGATCATGGGGACCTGGATCTGCACCCCGGGCAAGTTCGAGGTGAATTATGAGAAGTGGGAGTTCTGCCACTTCCTCGATGGCTACTGCATCATCACCCCGGAAGGTGAGGAGCCGAAGCACCTGAAGGCAGGGGATGTGTTCGTGATCGAACCGGGGATGAAAGGGACCTGGGAAGTGGTCGAGACTGTGCGCAAGTATTTCGTTTTCGCCTGATCTGTGGGAGCGGGCTTGCCCCGCGAACACCGGCATAGCCGGTGCCAAGCACCGAGGCGCCTATTTCGCGGGACAAGCCCGCTCCCACAAGTCCCACTCGCTCGTCAATCCTTCTTGCGGTACCCCTCGACAATCGCCGAGAAATCTTTGCCACCCTCGCCACGCAGGCTCATGGCCTGATACAGCTGCTGGGCCACAGCGCCAAGTATCACCGGCTGATGCGCCTGGCGAGCCGCTTCAGTGGCCAGCCCCAGGTCCTTGAGCATCAACTCTGCACCAAAGCCACCGGTGTAACCCCGTGATGCCGGCGCGGTCTCGATGATGCCCGGCCAGGGGTTGTAGGTGTCGGAACTCCAGCAACGCCCGGTGGAGCTGTTGATGATGCCGGCCAACACCTTGGTGTCGATGCCCAGTGCATTGCCCAGCGCCATCGCTTCGGATACGCCGATCATCGAGATGCCCAGCAGCAGGTTGTTGCAGATCTTGGCAATCTGCCCGGTGCCGACCTCGCCGCAGTGCACGATGTTGCGGCCCATCTGCTCCAGTACCGGCTTGAGCGTGGCGAACAACTCAGGGCTGGCACCGACCATGAACGTCAGGGTGCCGGCCGCCGCGCCACCGGTGCCGCCGGACACCGGCGCATCGCCCATGTCGACGCCCTTGGCCGCAGCGGCCTTGGACACCTCGCGGGCGGTCTGCGGGTCGATGGTGCTGCAGTCCACGGTCGGTGTGCCGGGGCGCACGCCCGCCAGCACGCCGTCTTCGTTCAAATACACGCTGCGTACATGGGCAGCAGCCGGCAGCATGGTGATCACCAGCTCGCTGTTGGCCGCTGCTTCCTTGGGCGAGGCGCTGACCTGCCCGCCCAGTTCGGCGAGCTCGGCCAGCACGGTCTTGTTCAGGTCGAACAGGTCCAGCTGATGCCCGGCCTTGATCAGGTTGCGGGCCATGGGCGCGCCCATGTTGCCCAGGCCGATGAATGCGATACGCATGGCGAGCTCCTTAGCGCAGGCTGATGGTGGTGTTCACACCGTCATTGACGCTGTCGTCATCGAACCAGCGAGCGGTGACGGTCTTGGTCTGAGTGTAGAACTGCACCACCTGCTTGCCGTACGGGCCGAGGTCGCCAAGCTTGGAGCCACGCGAACCGGTAAAGCTGAAGAATGGCACCGGCACCGGAATCGGGATGTTGATGCCGACCTGGCCGATGTCGATTTCGCTCTGGAACTTGCGCGCCGCCGCGCCGCTCTGGGTGAACAGGCCGGTGCCGTTGCCGAACGGGTTGGCATTGACCAGGGCGATGGCCTCGTCGAGGGTGTCGACTTCCAGGGTTACCAGCACCGGGCCGAAAATTTCCTGGGTGTATACCTGCATGTCGGTCTTCACCCCGGAGAACAGGGTCGGGCCGACGAAGTTGCCCTGCTCGTAGCCCGGCACTTTCACGTCGCGGCCATCCAGCTCCAGCTTGGCGCCTTCCTTGATACCGCTCTCGATCAGCCCCAACACGCGCTCCTTGGCACGCTTGGAAACCACCGGGCCGACATCGGTGCCCGGCTCGCTGCCGGCATTCACCTTCAACTTGCTCGCCGCTTCCTTGATATCCGGCAGCCACTCGCGCGCCTTGCCCACCAGCACCGCCACCGAAGTGGCCATGCAGCGCTGGCCGGCAGCACCGAATGCGGCACCGACCAGGGCGTTGATGGTCTGCGTGCGGTTGGCATCGGGCAGCACCACGGCGTGGTTCTTCGCGCCCATCATCGACTGCACGCGCTTGCCGTGCTGGCTGCCCAGGTTGTACACGTGGGTGCCGACTTCGGTGGAGCCGACGAAGGAAATCGCCTTGATGTCCTTGTGCGTGCAAATGGCGTCCACCACCTGCTTGCCGCCGTGCACCACGTTGAGCACGCCGGCCGGCACGCCGGCTTCCAGCGCCAGCTCGACCAGCATCATGGTCGACAGCGGGTCTTGCTCGGACGGCTTGAGCACGAAGGTGTTGCCGCAGACGATGGCCATCGGGAACATCCACAGCGGGATCATCGCCGGGAAGTTGAACGGGGTGATGCCGGCGCACACGCCGATCGGCTGGCGCAGGGTGTAGGTGTCGACGCCACCGGCGACGTTTTCGGCAAACTCGCCCATCTGCAGGGTGCCGATGGAGGCGGCATGCTCGACCACCTCCAGGCCACGGAAGATGTCACCTTCGGCATCGGCAATGGTCTTGCCCTGCTCGGCGCTGAGGGTCACGGCGATGCGTTTGCTGTGTTCGCGGATCAGCGCCTGCAGCTTGAGCATGATGCGCATGCGGGCGCCGATCGGGGTGTCGCGCCAGGTCTTGAAGGCGCGCTCGGCGGCGGCCACGGCGGCATCCACTTCTTCAACGGTGGCGAACGGCACCCGCGCCAGCACCGCTTGGGTGGCCGGGTTGACGATGTCGCGCCATTCGGTGGTTTTCGATTCGACCCACTGGCCGTCGATCAGCAGCTTGACCTGCTCGACCTTGGTCTGGCCGGGGGATTGGGGTGCGTTCATCTGCGTTCTCCTTGGAATTATTGTCAGGACGAGATCGCCAGCGCCGTGCAAACGCGAGGTGGCGTCAGGGGGCTTTTTTCGAGTATAGATGTGCAAACATCCAACAAGAACGCACAAAAAAACCGGATCAACATGCAAAAAGACCTGACCTCCCTCAGTGCGCTGAACTGGGACGATTTGAAGTTCTTCCTCGAAGTGGCGCGCACCCGCAAGGCCAGCAGCGCGGCCAAACGCCTGAGCGTCGACTACACCACGGTGTCGCGGCGCATCACCTCGCTGGAAGGCGCGCTGGGCACCTTGCTGTTCGAAAAATCACGCACCAATGGTTTTGTGCTGACCGCCGAAGGCCAGCGTTTGCTGGGTTATGCGGAGTCGATCGAGAGCACGCTGCACATGGCCTGCGAGCAGGTGTCCGGGTCTGGCGTGGCATTGTCGGGGCATGTGCGCATGGGCTGCACCGAAGGCTTCGGCAGCTTCTTCGTCACCCCACAGTTGAGCCATTTCGTCGATGCCTACCCGGCGATCTCGGTGGACATCCTGCCGTTGCCGCACTTCATCAGCCTGTCCAAGCGCGAGGCGGATATCGTCATCGCTCTGGAGCGACCGGAGCATGGGCCTTACGTGTGCTGCAAGCTGTGCGACTACCGCCTGCGGCTGTATGCGACCCAGGATTACCTGGACAGCCATGCGCCAATTCAGCAGGTCAGCGACCTGGTGGGCCATCCGTTTATCAGCTATGTGGATGACCTGGCGTTCAGCTCCGAGCTGCTGTACCTGGCCAATTTGATACCCAATGCCAGTGCGCACCTGCGCAGCACCAGTGTGATCGCACAGTACACCGCGGCGTTGCAGGGGCGTGGGTTGGCGATCTTGCCGTGTTTTCTGGCGGCACAGGATGCGCGGTTGGTGACGGTGTTGCCTGAGCAGATCGAGGTGACGCGGCAGTTCTGGATGTATTGCCGGGAGGATTTGCGCAAGTTGAAGCGGATTACCCTGCTCTGGGATTACATCCGTGGGGTGACTGAGGCGAATGCCCCGTTGTTGATGGGTGAAAGCCGTGACATCCAGTTCGCGAAAGCGTAAGGCCAGCACATCCCTGGTGGGAGCAACTGTCTTCCACAAAACTTAAAAAGCTGCGCGGATTGAGCTGTGGGAGCGGCTTCAGCCGCGAACACGGGCGTAGCCCGTGCCATA
>NZ_JBIVGP010000026.1:1586-39171 GCF_044748725.1 Pseudomonas sp. NPDC089752 | reverse complement strand
CGGCCAGCGGTATCGTTCAGACTGGCGGATGTCCCCGCATCTGCGCTACGGGTGTGCAGGGTATTGCCCTGCAGGTCTGTGTGGTAGATGAAGTTCGCCAGGCCCGCATCGGCAAGTCGCGGATCTATACTCTGCTTCAGAAACCCATGGACGGTGAAATGGTGACGGGTCAGACGAATCTGGGTTTCAGTCAGATTGCCGGGATGACGGTGGAAGGCGATATCGCGGATGTCCATGCCCCGATTTTCCCGGACGATAACTGTCGGGGTATTGTGGTTGACGCACATTCCACTCTGGTTCATGGAACTCCATTCGGCCCGGTCAGGGCATGGCCGTTGTGAGCTAAGCTTGCCGAGTATTGTTCATGCTGTAACCTGATAAAAATGATAGGTGCCTGCCCCGGCGCGCGTACTTTTCCGTAATTGGCGTTGCAGGTGAAGTTCACCAGTACTTTACCGGGCTCTGTTGGAAGTAATTTTGAATGAGGCGCTGGAAATCGCTCAATGTTGCCGTTCGGCCACCGCACGCAGAGTTCTCAGCGTGACCACCGGCGCATCCACCACGAAGCGGTTGGCCAGCCACCCCGGGACATCGCCAGCCGGGTCGGCCTGCAGCTGATAGGTAACTTCGGTCTCACGCTCGCCCAAGGGTTTCATGATCCACTCGCCGCTCAGGCGCTGCACGCGGATGAGTCCCGCCTGCTCTGGGAGCTTTCCGGGGTCGGCACTCAGGTGACGCACCAGCGTGCCATCGTCCAGGCGTTCGCTGGTGACTTTGAGGACCATGTCCCGTGGCAGGGTGGGCCAGGGCAGGTTGGTGGTCAGGTAGACCCAGGTGCTGTCGCCGTCGACTTCCAGCAAGCGCATCTGCTCGCAGGCATACAGCCACTTGCAGGCCACGCGCAGGTTTTCCTGCAAGTCGGTGAGGGTGCGTACGTTGGCTTTCATGGTGCTTACACCACGGAACTGCTGGTAGGGCGAGTCACCGGCAGCGCGCAGGTAGACGCGAATGCCTTCGCGGTCGTAGGCCAGGTTCCAGTCGTCGTCGGCGTGGACGCAGGTACATAACAGCACGGTGGCAATCAACAGGCAGCGGTTCATGGCGAGCACCGCGCGGAAGGTAAGTTTGTGAGTATGCGCGGCAAAAACGAAGCCCGCCAGATGGCGGGCTTCGATAAAGCAGTCAGGGCTTAGCGCTGTGGATTCAGCGTCAAGTGCACGTGACGGTTCACGTCCTTGTACAACAGGTAGCTGAAGTTGCCTGGGCCGCCGGCGTAGCAGGCTTGCGGGCAGAAGGCGCGCAGCCACATGAAATCGCCGGCTTCCACTTCGACCCAGTCCTGGTTCAGGCGGTATACGGCTTTGCCTTCCAGCACGTACAGGCCGTGCTCCATGACGTGGGTTTCAGCGAACGGAATCACGCCGCCAGGCTGGAAGGTGACGATGTTGACGTGCATGTCGTGGCGCATGTCGGCCATGTCGACGAAGCGCGTGGTTTTCCAGCGGCCTTCGGTGCCCGGCATTTCGATGACGGTGGCGTTGTCGCGGTGGGTAACGAACGACTCGGGGATCTCCAGGCCTTCGACCTTCTGGTAGTGCTTGCGCAGCCAGTGGAAGGTGACGTTGGACTTGCTGTTGTTGCGCAGGCTCCACTCGGCACCTGGAGCGAGGAAGGCGTAGCCGCCCTGGCCCAGCGTGTGGTGCTTGCCTTCGACGGTGATGTCGATTTCGCCTTCGACGACGAACACCACCGCTTCAGCGTTGGGGTCCAGCTCAGGGCGCTCGCTGCCGCCTTCCGGGGCCACTTCGACGATGTACTGGGAGAACGTTTCGGCAAAACCGGTCAGCGGGCGGGCGATGACCCACATGCGCATCTTGTCCCAGAACGGCAGGTGGCTGGTGACGATGTCACGCATCACGCCTTTGGGGATGACGGCATAGGCTTCAGTGAACATGGCACGGTCAGTCAGCAGCTCGGTTTGAGCCGGGTGCCCACCGTGGGGGGCGAAGTAGGAGTGATTCGACATGAACGATCTCGACTTGTTGTTCTCTCCCCGTGCCTTGGACCACACCGGCCGGTGCGTGCAGGGGATGCATGGACAGCATAGGGGTCAGCCCCTGGTATCCACAAATTAAATGTTGAAATACCCGGTATTTGCTTGCTGAATGCGTTTTTTGTAATGGTGATTCATGGTTGACAATTTTTTCACATCCCATTGCTAGGATTCCTCGCAATTCCGAGGAGCCTCCCTTTCATGCCCATCCTGCGCCAGCGCGGCCCGCGCATCGCCCTTGTATCAACCTGCGCACTGCTCTCTGCCACCCTCGGCTTTTTCGCTTGGCAAAGTTTCTACCCGGTCCAGGCGAGCAATGGCTGGGATGTCGAAGTACTGCACCGTGACGTGGCCAAGGCCGCCTCGCTACTGCCTCAGGCCGATGGCAGCCTGCTGGTCAGCCGCGAGCTGGACGACGGCCACGGCAGCATCCTGAAGATCACCGCACAGGGCGAGCGCGTGGTGTTGATCGACAACCTGTCCAAGCCCGATGGCATGGTCGCGGCCCAGGGCGGTTGGGTGTTCAGCCAGGAAGGGGGCCACGCACCGGTCAGCCTGTCGCGCGATGGGCAGGTAAGCCATCTGTTCGATGGCGAGAGTGTGCAGGGGTTGTGGAACGATGGTGACTACCTGTACGCCATCGAGGACCGCAATGGCAACGGCCGGCTGATGCGTTACCAGTGGGCCAGCGGCCAGCTGGAGGTGTTGCGCTCGGGCCTGACCGAAACCGAGGGCCTGACCCGGTGCGCCGATGGCCGCCTGCTATACACCGAAAAAGGCACCGGCAAAGTCCGCGCGTTGTCCGACGATGGCCAGGACCCGGTGGTGGTCGAGGGCTTGCGTCATCCCACATTCCTGATGTGCGACCAGCGGGGGTTGTGGATCAGCGAAGACAACACGCACCGCGCCCGCCTGCTACGGGTCGATGCCGATGGCACGCAGCACACCGTACTGACCTTCCTCAAGGCGCCCCAGTCGATCGTGGCAGACGGGAAGGGGGGTTACCTGCTGGCCGAAGGCGGCCGCAACCGCGTGCTGCGCCTGACCCCACCCGCCGAGGCCCGCACTGGGGAACTTCTATTCAGCCATCAGCAACAATGACTGCGGCACCGCACTCTGCGGATGCTGCGGCTCTTGCAAGCTCACCAAGCGCAACCCCGCCATGTCCAGCGCATTCAACCAACTGGCCAGTGTGCGGAAATACCACGGCATCGGCTGCCACTGGCCAGCAAACCCGGCAAACGCTTCTTCGCGCCAGCCATCCTGATAATCCCCATCTGCCACGCTCCAGGGATGCAGGGTCTGGATCAGCAAAGCGCCACCTGGCACCAACAGCGCTTTCATCGCTGCCAGCAACGGGATGATGTCCTGCTGCAGCAAGGCGAAGTTGGCGCAGATCAGGTCGTAGCCAGCGCCAATATCGATTTCGCTGTTGACCAGCTGCTCATAACTGGCGTGATGCACCCTCGATGACCCGGCTGCCCTTGCGGCTTCCACCAGCGATGCATCGCCGTCCACGCCGGTGACGTCGATACCACGATCAGCCAGGGCACGCAGCAGCCACCCTTCACCGCAGCCTAGGTCCAGTGCACGCTCGGGCTGGCGACTCATGGCAGCCAAGACGATGGCCTGGTCGGTAACTTGCTGCCGGCTTTCAATGGCGCCGCCACGTACGGCTTCGATCCAGGCCTTGGCATTGAGCTGCCAGCTTTGCAGCAGGTCGGCTTCGGGTGAGGGCATGACGGCCTCCGTTCATAGCGTTGCCTCAAGCATAGATGGCCCGAAGCAGCGCCCGCTACCCTTGCCAGCCACCCCCAAGCGTCTTGTACAGCGTCACCCGGTTCAGCTGCTCAGCCAACTGCAGACTGATCAGCCCCTGCTGCGCCGAATACAGCGAGCGCTGTGCGTCGAGCACGTCGAGGAAACTGTTCGAGCCCTGCTTGTACAGGGCCAGCGACAAGTCATAGCTGGTGCGGGTGGCATCGCTCAGGCTGCGTTGGGCATCGAGCCGTTCGTTGACGTGGGCGCGCACGGCGAGGGCGTCGGCGACTTCGCTGAAGGCGGTCTGCAGGGTTTTCTCGTACGTGGCCACTTCGATCTCGCGACTGACCTTGGCCGCATCGAGGCTGGCGCGGTTGCTGCCGGCGTTGAAGATCGGCAGATTGATCGACGGCGCGAAGCTCCAGGCCGCGCTGCCTGACTTGAACAACCCGGACAGTTCGCTGCTGGCGCTGCCGCCCGTGGCGGTCAGAGTGACGCTTGGGAAGAACGCCGCCCGCGCCGCGCCGATATCGGCGTTGGCCGCTTTGAGCGTGTGCTCGGCGGCGAGCACGTCTGGGCGGCGCTGCAGCAAGGTCGAGGGCAGGCCCGCCGGTACGCTGACCAGCAGCGCCGCATCCAGCGGGGTGGCGCCTGGCAGTTGGGCGTCTTGCAAACGCTGGGCGACCAGCAGTTCCAGGGCGTTGCGGTCCTGCTCGACCTGGCTGGCATAGTTCGCCGCATCGGCGCGGGCCGATTCCACGGTGCTGCGCGCCTGGGCCAGGCTCACTCCGGATTCGCCGCCCAGGCTGTGGCTCTGTGTTACCAGCGCGTAGGTCTTCTGTTGGCTGGCGTACGTGTCGTTGGCCAGCTTGAGCAGTTGCTGGTCGGCGGCCAGGGTCATCCAGGCGCTGGCCACCTCGGCCACCAGGCTGATTTGCGTGCTGCGGCGGGTCTGCTCCAGTGCCAGGTAGTCTTCCAGGGCGGCGTCCTTGAGGTTGCCCAACCGCCCGAACAAATCCAGCTCGTAGCTGCTGATGCCCAAGCCCACACTGTATTGGCTGCTGACCGCCGTGCTGCCACTGGACAGCGCACGCTGGCGGGTGCCGTCAGCAGTGGCCGAGAGCGCCGGGAACAGCGCGGCGCGCTGTATGCGGTATTGCGCGCGCTGGTATTCGACGTTCAACGCCGCCACCCGCAGGTCGCGGTTGTTGGCCAGCGCCAGGGCCACGGTGTCGCGCAGGCGGACGTCGACGAACAGCGTTTGCCAGCTGATATCCGCGCCGGTGTTGCTGGCGCGGGTAGGGGTTGGCCACTGCTCGGCCACCGGTGCCGTCGGGCGCTGGTAGTCGGGGGCCAGGTTGACGCAGCCGGTCAGGGCCAGCGCCAGTAGAACAGGGGACAGACGCATCAGGCTTCTCCTGCAACGCTATCGACGCCGACCGAGCGACGGCCAGCCAGGCGTTGCACCAGCACATAGAACAAGGGGATGAAGAACAGGCCGAGCACGGTCGCGGCGAGCATGCCGCCGAGCACGCCGGTGCCGATCGCCTGACGCCCGCCGGCGCCCGCGCCGCTGCTCAAGGCCAGGGGCAGTACGCCGAGGATGAACGCCAGCGAGGTCATCAGTACCGGGCGCAGGCGGATGCGCACTGCGTCCAGGGTGGCGCTCAGCAGGTCCTGGCCGCGTTCGTAGCCTTCCTTGGCGAATTCGACGATCAGGATCGCGTTCTTCGCCGCCAGGCCCACGGTGGTCAGCAAGCCAACCTGGAAGTACACATCGTTGGACAGCCCTCGCAGGCCCGTCAGCAGCAGTGCGCCAAGGATGCCCACCGGCACCACCAGCATCACTGCGAACGGCACCGACCAGCTCTCGTACAAGGCGGCCAGGCACAGGAACACGAACAGGATCGAGATGGCATATAACAGCGGTGCCTGATTGCCGGCCAGGCGTTCCTGGTACGACTGCCCGGCCCAGGCATAGCCGATGCCTTCGGGCAGTTGCGCCATGATCTGTTCGACCGCCGCCATGGCTTCACCGGAGCTGACCCCGTTTGCCGGTTCGCCGACCAGCTCGTACGAACCGAAACCATTGAAGCGCTCCAGCAGTGGCGAAGCAGTGCTCCAATAGGTGCTGGTGAAGGCCGACAGCGGCACCATCGCGTCGCTGTCGTTACGCACGTACCAGGCGCCGATGTCTTCGGCCTGCATGCGCTGGTCGGCCTCGCCTTGCAGGTAGACCTTCTTGACCCGCCCGGCATCGAGGAAGTCATTGACGTAGCTGCCGCCCATCACCGTGCTCAGGGTGTCGTTGATGTCGCTGGCCGAAACACCCATGGCGCCGGCCTTGCGGTCGTCGATGGCGACGTTCAGTTGCGGAGTATCTTCCAGGCCCTGGGCGCGGACGTTGGCCAGGCGCGGGTCTTGGCCGGCGAGGGCGATGAACTGGTCGCGTGCCTTGAGCAGCTCGGCATGGCCGAGGCCGGCAAGGTCCTGCAGTTGCACGTCGAAACCGGAACTTTGGCCCAGCCCCTGGATGGCTGGCGGGGCGATGACGAAGACGTTGGCATCAAGGATTTTCGACAGCGCCATGTTGGCCCGCCGCGCCACGGCGGCGGCGCTGTGTGCGTCACCTTGGCGTTCGCTCCAGTCTTTCAGTTTGACGAAGCCGCGGCCGGCGTTCTGGGCGTTGCCGCCATTGCCGAGGCCGCGCACGGTCAGCAGCGAAGCCACTTCCGGTTGCTGCAGCATGTAGTCTTGCACCTGGTGGCTGACTGCCTGCAGGCGCTCGTCGGTACCGCCCACGGGCAGGGTCATCTGCATCATCAGCATGCCCTGGTCTTCCTCGGGCAAGAACGCGCTGGGCAGTTTCTGGAACATCAACGCGACGCCGCCGAGCACCAGCGCGTACACCAGCAGGCCACGCAACGGCTGCATCAGCACCGTGCCGACGGCCTGCTGGTAAGCCAGCGAGGTGCGCTCGAAGGTTCGGTTGAACCAGCCGAAGAAACCACCTGCAGGTTTGCCGTGGGCCGTCACCGGCTTGAGCAGGGTGGCGCATAGCGCTGGGGTCAAGGTCATCGCCATCAGCACCGAAAGCGCCATGGCCGCGACCATGGTCACCGAGAACTGCCGGTAGATCACCCCGGTCGAGCCGCCGAAGAACGCCATGGGCACGAACACCGCCGACAGCACCACGGCGATGCCGATCAGCGCACCGCTGATTTCGCCCATGGACTGGCGCGTCGCCTCGCGCGGTGACAGGCCCTTTTCGGCCATGATGCGTTCGACGTTCTCCACCACCACGATGGCGTCGTCCACCAGCAAGCCGATGGCCAACACCATGCCGAACATCGTCAGGGTATTGATCGAATAACCCAGCAGGGCCAGCACGCCAAACGTACCCAGCAGTACGACCGGTACGGCAATCGCCGGGATCAGCGTGGCGCGTAGGTTCTGCATGAACAGGTACATGATCAGCACTACCAGGGCGATGGCCTCGAACAGGGTCTTGACCACTTCTTCGATGGAGATCTTCACGAACGGCGCGGTGTTGTAGGCCACTTCGCTGTGCAACTGCAGGTTGCTGGGGAAGAACTGTTCCAGCTCGCCGAGCTTGGCCTGCACCGCCTCGGCCACGTCCAGGGCGTTGGCACCGGTGGCCAGGCTCACGGCCAGGCCGCCGGAAGGCCGGCCATTGTGCTCGGAGACCACGTCGTAGCTTTCGCTGCCCAGCTCCACCCGCGCCACGTCGGCCAGGGTCACCACCGCGCCGGAGCTCGCGTACTTGAGCACCAGCTGGCGGAACTGCGCGGCCGTCTGCAGTTTGCTGCGGGCACTGATGGTGGCGTTGAGCTGCTGGCCGGCGCGGGCGGGCAGGGCGCCGAGCTGGCCGGCCGAGGTGTCGACGTTCTGCGCCTGCAGCGCGCTGCTCACGTCTGACGGCATCAGCGCGTACTGCTTGAGCTTGTCTGGGTCGAGCCAGATGCGCATGGCGTAGCTCGACCCGAGGGTGGTCACCTGGCCAACGCCGGCGACCCGGCTGATCTGGTCGTACAGCGTGCTGGAGATGAAGTCGCTGATATCGGTGGCGTTGACCTCGGGGTTGTCCGACACCAGCGAGAGGATGATCAGGAAGTCGCTGGCCGAGTTGCGAATCTTGATGCCCTGCTGCTGCACCGTGTCCGGCAGGCGCGCCTTGGCCTGTTCCAGTTTGGTCTGTACCAGCATCTGTGCGGTGTTGATGTCGGTGCCGGCCTCGAAGGTCAGGGTGATGTTGGCGCTGCCGGCCGAGCTGCTGCTCGAAGACATGTAAGTGAGGCCATCGAGGCCGGTCATCTGCTGCTCGATGACCTGGGTCACCGAGTCTTCCATGGTCTTGGCCGAGGCGCCTGTGTAGGTGGCGCTGAGGGTGATCTGCGGCGGCGCGATGTTGGGGTACTGCGCGAGCGGCAACTGGAAGATCGCGAGGCCGCCGCCGAGCATCACCAGGATCGCGATGACCCAGGCGAAGATGGGCCGGTCGATGAAGAAACGTGCCATGTAATACGCCTCAGTAGCTGTCGTTGTGGGCAGTCAGGGCGGTGTCCTGCACCTGGACCTGTTGGCCGACGCGGACCTTCTGCAGGCCCTGCACGATCACCTGGTCGCCGTCGGCCAGGCCCTCGCTGACCCACCAGCGGTTGCCCACCGCCCGGGCCAGGGTCAGCTCGCGCTGCTGTACTTTGCCGTCCACCACCACCAGTGCGGTGGCGCCACCGCGTTCGTCACGGCTAACGGCCTGCTGCGGCACCAGGATGGCGTCGGTCTGCACGCCCTCCTGCAGGGTGGCCTTGAGATACATGCCCGGCAGCAACAGGCCTTCGGGGTTGGGCACCAGGGCGCGCAGGGTCACGCTGCCGGTGCTTTCATCGACGCTCATGCCATTGAAGGTGAGCGTGCCTTCGTGGGCATAGGTGCTGCCGTCCTCCAGCTGCAGGCTGATGCGCGTGGCGTCCTGCTGCTCGCTGGGTGCCAGCTTGCCTTCGGCCAGTTCGCGCTTGAGGCGCAGCAGCGTGCTGCTGGGCTGGGTGAAGTCGACGTAGATCGGGTCCAGTTGCTGCACCGTGGTCAGGACGGTGGACTGCTCGGCGGTGACCAGCGCGCCGGGGGTAACCGACGAAGTGGCGGTACGGCCGTCGATGGGGGTGTTGATGCGGGTGTAGCCGAGATTGATGCGCGCGCTGTGCTGCGCGGCCTGGGCCGATTGCAGGCTGGCACGGGCCTGGAGCAGCGCCGCCTGGGCGCTTTCGTTGTCCTCGGCGCTGATGGCGTCGATCTTCACCAGCTGGGCATCACGCTTGGCTTTCAGTTCAGCGGCCTTGAGCGTGGCGCGCGCGGAGCTGACCGTGGCGTCGGCTTGTGCCAGCGTGGCCTGGTAGGGCTGCGGGTCGATCTGGTACAGCGCCTGGCCGGCCTTGACCGTGTCGCCTTCGATGAACAGGCGTTTCTGGATGATACCGCCCACCTGCGGGCGGATCTCGGCGATCAGGTGCGCATTGGCGCGGCCGGGCAGGGTGGTGCTCAGGGCCTGGGGCGCGCTGGCCACGTGGTACACCGCGACTTCCTGCAGCGGGGCGGGCGCGGTGGTGGTCTCGGCCTCGCGGCAGCCGCTGATGGCGAACAGGCCGGCACTCAGCAACAGCGCGCGCCCCAGGGGCGAGCGAAGCAACATCAGGGATTGCAACAAAGTAGGCATCGCGGGCTCCGAGCCAAGTGATTTCGATGGCGCCAGCGTGTTCGGCAAATGTGCAGCCAATGTGCAGAAATCTGGGAGATTGCCCGGTGCGCCTTGCGGGGCTGTTGGTGGCGCGCTTCAATGTCGGCAATTCCAGTGTGTCGGCGGTTACATGAAAGTCAGCCTGTCCAGCAAGTTCTTCTGCGCCATGCTCGCGGTGTGCGCGTTCGCCGTGCTAGGCATGGTGTTCGCCGCCTACCTGAGCTTGAAGTACGGCTTTCTGGGTTACCTCAACCAGCAGGCCGAGGAACGTATGGAGCGCATCGTGCCGCGCGTCGAACAGGCCTACGCCCGGCATGGCAGCTGGGACTTCATCCGCCGCGACAAGGACCAATGGTTCGAGCTTTTGCGCCCGGATGACGCGCAGCCGGACAAGACCTTCGATTCCAGGCTGCTGACCGTTTCCGACCTCACCGGCGCTTTCGTGCGTTTTGCCCTGCTGGACGCGCAGCGCCAGCCGATCATCGGCTACCAACCCGCCAGCAGCGACATGCTGCTGCGGCCCATCCATCACCAGGGCCAGGTGGTCGGCTGGATGGCGCTGGCGCCGTTGCAGTCGGTCACCAGCGTTGGCGACCAGCGCTTCCAGTACAACCAGCTGCGCTCCAGCCTGGCGATCGGCCTGGCCTGCCTGTTGGCCACCGCGGTGATCGCCTGGTGGCTGAGCCGCGCGCTGCTGCGCCCGATCCGCGAAGTGGCCAGCGCTACTCACCGCCTGGCCGCTGGCGACTATGCGATCCAGTTGCCGGTGCGCTCGGCCGACGAGGCGGGGCAACTGGCCGGTGACTTCAACCGCATGGCCGCCACCCTGGCCAGCAACGAGCGTCTGCGCCGCGACTTCATGGCCGATATCTCCCACGAACTACGCACGCCGCTGGCGGTGATGCGCGCCGAGCTGGAAGCCATGGAAGACGGCATCCGCCCGCTCGATGGCAATGCCCTGCGTTCGTTGCAGGGCGAGGTCGGGGCGCTGAGCAAGCTGGTCGATGACCTGTTCGAATTGTCCTTGGCCGAGGTCGGTGGCCCTACCTATCGGCGCGAACGCATCGACCTGTGTGTGCTGTTGCCGGTGGTCGCCGAGGCGTTTGCCGCAAGCTTCGCCGAACGCGACCTGGCCCTGCGCCTGGAGCTGCCGACGCAGCCACTGTGGGTGCAGGGCGACGAGTCGCGCCTGGGCCAGTTGCTGCACAACCTGCTGGAAAACAGCCGGCGCTACACCGATGCTGGCGGTTACACCGTGCTGCGTGCCTTCCAGGACGGCGAACGGGTGCTGGTGCAGTGCGAAGATACCGCCCCCGGTGTCGACAGCGCCTCGCTGGCGCGCCTGTTCGAACGCTTTTACCGCGCCGAGCGTTCGCGCAACCGCGCCAGTGGCGGCACCGGGCTGGGCCTGGCGATTTGTCGGGGGATCGCCGACGTGCACGGTGGCAAACTCACGGCCAAGCCGTCGGCCATGGGCGGGCTGCTGCTGACTCTGGCGCTGCCAGTTGCAGGGGAGCAAGCATGAGCCAGATTCTGCTGGTGGAAGATGAGCCCAAGCTCGCCGCATTGGTGGCGGACTACTTGCGGGCGGGCGGTTATACGGTCGACCACTTGGCCGACGGCTTGGCGGTGATCCCGGCCATCCGCCAGGCCCAGTACCAGCTGATCCTGCTCGACCTGATGCTGCCGGGCCGTGACGGCCTGGACATCTGCCGGGAGCTGCGCAGCTTCAGCCATCTGCCGCTGATCATGATGACCGCCCGGGTCGATGAGATCGACCGCCTGCTTGGCCTTGAGCTGGGGGCTGACGATTACATCTGCAAGCCGTTCTCGCCGCGCGAGCTGGTCGCCCGGGTCAAGGCCGTGCTGCGGCGCAATGGGGGCCAGGCGCCGAGCCTCGGGCTGGAGCTGGATGCCCGGGCGTTCCAGGCACGCTACAAGGGCGTGATGCTGGAACTGACCCCGGTGGAGTTTCGCATGCTCGCTGCCCTGGCCGCGCGCCCCGGGCAGGTGCTGTCGCGTGATCAGCTGATGAACCATATCTACCAGGACCACCGCGTGGTAGCCGACCGCACGGTGGACAGCCATGTGAAGAACCTGCGGCGCAAGCTGACGGCGATCACGCCGGGGCATGACCCGCTGCGGTCGGTGTACGGGGTTGGCTACAGCCTGGAATTTGAATGAGGTACTGCTTGGGCGGGCCTCTTCGCGGCTGAAGCCGCTCCCACTAAGGGGGGCGCAGCATCCATGCTGCGACTTATCCGCCGCTCAGAGCGGCGCATACTCAGTGGGAGCGGCGGTCCGGCGATCCGGCTTGCCTTGAGAAGAGGCTGGTACAGACTACAGCGCCAGTTCACTGGCCTTGATATCGGCAATCGGTGCAAGCACCGACCCATCGAATTCGACAGTCGCCAGCCCGCCGGCCAGCCGCTGGGGGTAGTCCGGATTGGCCAGGGCCGCCTTGCCAAGGGCGATTACATCGGCTCCATCAGCAAACGCGTTTTCGGCACGCTCCATATCTTGCAGGCCGCCATTGGCGATGATCGTTACCTGCGGTGCAAAGCGACGCGCCAGGGCCACCAGGCTTGCCTGGCCGTTACCGAATGCAGGCTGCCAGGCCTCAAATTCGGTGGTATGAATGAAGTCCACGGCCGACTCGCCCAGCGCGCCGAAAATCACCTCGGCATCGGCTTCGCCGTTTGCCCATTTGTGCCCGAAATCATTGACCTTGCCCTGCGAAATGCGCACGCCGACCGGCACTGCGTTGCCGACTGCGGCCCTGACCGCCTTGATCACTTCAAGGGTGAGCGCAATTCGGTTCTGCGTGCTGCCACCCCAGCGGTCGGTCCGTTGATTGGTGTAGTCCGTCAGAAACTGGTCGAGCAGGTAGCCATTGGCTGCATGGATCTCGAGGCCATCGAAACCGGCCTGGCCGATCGCGCGCTTGGCTGCCTGGGCAAAGCCTTTGATCGCGTCTGCGATCTCTTCATCGCTCATCGCTTTGGGCACGTGGTAATGGCCTTCACCGTAGTAGAAGCGCATCTGCTCACCTTTGGGGCGAATGGCCGAGGGTGCGGCAGATTGCCCGCAGAAGCGATTGCCCTGGCTCAGGGCTCCGGCGTGCATCAGTTGGGCGAACATGGCGCCCTGGTGAGCGTGCACCCGTTCGGTAACTGCCCGCCATGCTGCGGCCTGCTCAGTGTCGGTGAGGCCAGGCTGGAATGGATAACCCTGTGCATGGCGCTGATCGGTGTAAATCCCTTCGCTGATCACCAGGGCAAAACCACCTTGGGCAAAGCGGGCGTAGTACTGCGCCATCGCCGCACTGGCATGGCCGGTTTCGCTGGCGCTGACGCGGGTCATGGGTGCGACGGCCAAGCGGTTACGCAAGGGAAGGCGATTGATAGTGTGGGGTGTTAAGATCGTGCGAGTCGAGTTGGTCACTGCGAGTCCTCTTGAGGTGCTGTATGCGCCAGAAGAGTAGGGGTTCAAACGGTGCAGACCAATCCGTTGGGGCGTGAAGCTTCTTTAACTGAAAAGGATGTAATCGTGCTGATAGCCGACCTGCGTATCTTTCTTGCCGTGGTGTCTGCGGGCAGCCTCTCGGCAGCAGGGCGTCAGCTTGGCCTGGTACCGATGCAGGTTTCCAGGCGTATTGCCGCACTGGAAGAAGAACTGGCTGTGCGGTTGTTCCACCGCACCACGCGTTCGGTATCGCTCACCGCCGAAGGTGAAGCATTCCTGCCCTACGCGCGGACCCTGACCGATACCGAAGACACGGCGTTGAGCGAGTTGCGCCCGGCATCGAGCAAGGTGTCCGGCGTATTGCGCGTGACGGCGCCCAGCGTATTTGGGCAGTCGATCGTATTGGCGATGCTGCCGCGATTGCTTGAGCAACACCCTGACTTGCGTATCGACCTGGATGTTTCGGACCGGGTGGTCGATATCGTCGGCCAGGGGTTCGACCTGGCTTTACGTGTTGCGCCACTGGCCGACTCCGAACTGGTAGCGCGGCGCGTGGCACCCAACCCCAGGGTACTGTGCGCCGCGCCCGCCTACCTGCAGCACCACGGCCAACCGACCTGCCTGGCAGCCTTGGAGGAGCACCAGTGCATCTTGCTGCAGGCGGTGCCGCGTTGGCCCTTCATCATCGACGGCGCATTGCAACGGCGGCGGGTGAACGGGCGTGTGAGCACTAGCAGTGTCGACGCGGTCAGGGCTGCGGCGGTTCAGGGGCTGGGGATTGCCATGCTGGCGTACTGGGATGTCTATCAGCAACTGCGCGACGGCTCGTTGGTCGAGATCGAACTGGCGGATGCCGGGGCTGAGCAGCTGTCGGTATGGGCGGTGATGCCGACGCGTCGCTATGTGCCTGCGCGGGTCAGGGTTTTTCTGGAACTGCTGGAGTCGGATCTGGCGTCGCAGACCCTGTAGGAGCGGCTTTAGCCGCGAAGCAAGCGACGCGGTGGATGGCACCGGCTTCGCCGGTGTTCGCGGCTGAAGCCGCTCCCACAAGGACCTACTCAGTCAATGAGAAGGCAGGGCTCAACCTGGTCCGTTTTGCAGCGCATCACGCAGTCGCCCGAGGCCTTCCACCTCAAGCGCCTGGGCGCTGTAGCACAGGCCAATTCGCCGCCGCATGTCCAGTTGCGGTAAAGCCTGCACGCGCACGCCTGGATGTTCCTCTGCAAGTGAGCGAGGGACAATCGCGGCGCCTATTTCGGCGGCGACCATCGCCAGAGCCAGGGCAAAAGTCTCGGCCTCGCCAGCCGGTGCATCGCCGCCGCTGCCGTAGAGCGGCAGCAGGCGTTGATGGCTGGTGTGCCCGGGGCAGGTGATCCAGCGTGCATCCGCCGCACTGTGATCGCCAGCTGCAAGGGGCAGGGCAATCACGAACGGGTCGCTGTGCAGCGGCATGAACAGTTCATCTTCACAGCGCAAGTCTTCACTCGCCAGCCTGGCCACGCCCATGCAGCCATTCACCAGGTGCAAGCGGACCGCCGGCTGCAAGGCTGCTGCGGCAATCACCAACTGCTTCACCACCCCTGAGCCGACATCATGCTCGACCCCGATCTGCAACGGCTCGCGCACCCGGTCGTGCTTGAAGCGGGTAAACAGCCGCGCCGCATCGGCGACCATACGCTGTGCGTCGGGGTACAACGCGCGGGCGTCTTCAGTCACCTCCACGCCCCTTGCCTGGCGCACGAACAACGTGGTCCCCAGCGCTTGCTCCAGCGCCTTGATGCTGCCTGAAAGCGCAGGTTGGCTAAGGTGTATCGAGCGGGCCGCAGCGGTGATGTTGCGTTCCTCGAATACCGCGATAAACGCGCGAAGCTGTCGATAGTCCATTGCCTTACCCATAAGTCGAACCGATGGCAGCCAAAAGAATATCCCATTTTTCGGCGCCGAATCGCGCTTCTATACTCGCTCCACGCCTTATCCATAGGTACTTTGAATAACAGGACGCTAGCGATGACCAACACACACAAACCCTTGGTAGTGATTACCGGTGCCAGCTCCGGCATCGGTCTGGCGACGGCCAAACTGCTTTCCCAGCGTGGGCATGCCCTTCTTTTATTGTCCCGTCGCCTGGAACCCATGGCGCAACTGGGCCTGCCCAACACCCTGGCGCTGTCTGTCGACATCACTGATCGCGAGGCGCTGCTGGCGGCAGTGGCCCAGGCCGAACAGCGCTTCGGCCCGGTGGATGCAATCATCAACAACGCTGGGGTGATGCTGTTGGGCAGCATCACCAGCCAGGACCCGAACGAATGGGACCGCATGCTCGACGTCAACGTCCGTGGCCTGCTCAATGGCATCCATGCCGTGGCCAGCGGCATGGTCGCGCGCAAGCACGGCACCATCATCAACGTAAGCTCCGTGGCAGGGCGCAAGGCCTTCCCCAACCATGTCGCCTATGTCGGCACCAAGTTCGCGGTCACCGGGCTCTCCGAAAACCTGCGTGAAGAGCTGTCGCCGAGCAATGTGCGGGTCATCACCATCGAGCCGGGGGCGGTCGATACCGAGCTGCTGAGCCACACCACCGACGATGCCATCAAGGCCGGCTACGACGACTGGAAACAGGAGATGGGCGGGGTGCTGGCTGCCGACACCATCGCCGAGGTGATCGGCTTCGCTTATGGCCAGCCGCAATCGGTGTGCGTGCGTGAGATCGTGGTCTGCGCTACCCGCCAGCAGCCGTGATTGCTGGGCGGCCCACTAGGCGAGCTGTTTGCGCATGAACACTCGGGCAAAGCTCTGCTCCTGGGCCCGGTGGGTCTCCACGTAGCCCAGCTTGCGGTAGATCTCGATATTGTCGGTCATGCGCTCATGGGTGTAGAGGCGGATAGCCTGGCACCCGGCCTGCCGTGACTGTTCCTCGCAAAAATGCATCAGCTGCTTGCCGACACCCTGGCCCTTGCACGCGGCCAGCACCGCGACATTGACCAGCAGCATCTCGCTGCCTTCCCGGCTCATCACCAGCACCCCGACAATCCGTGCTGCGTCCATGGCTACATACACCTCGGCTTCGGCGAGCACCTGGCGATAGTCGTCCAGCATCGGCGCAGGGGCTTTGCCAATCCTGGCGATGTAGGGCGCGTAGGCTTCATGGACCAGTGCAGTAATGGCCTCGACGTCGGCCATATCCGCTCGGCGAATAGAAAGGGCTGAGTGCATCCTGGGTAGTTCCGTGGGCGGGCAAGGGGGTGATGTTCACACACCGTATGCCGATAGGTAAGCGCTTGCCACGCTTCACTCCGCTGATTTCAATCGAGCCAGCACGGCGAGCCACGTTCTTCGCACCTATTCGGTGATCAACGGCTTGGCTGCCAACGAGGCGCCCGCCGGGCAAACCGCCCAGGCGCTGGTGTTGTTCAGCCTGGCCTACTTCGTAGGCGTGTTCGGCTTTCCGCTGCTGGCCGGCAAGGTCATCGTCGAGGCCGGCATGCCCGTACTGTTGCAAGTGCTGCTGGTGATCGCGCTGGCGAATTGGGCCATCACCGCTGGACGCCTCGCGTGGCGTCGCAGGCAGGTAGCAGCGGTCGCCTGACGCGGATGTGCGATCGCCGTCCTTGGCCAGTCGGCGTATGATGCGTGCCCCGCAAACGGAGCCGCCCATGGCCAAGGACATCGACAACCCCTGCGTCTCGCTCTGCCAGCTCAACAGCGAGCTGTGCGTGAGCTGTGGCCGAACGCGTGAGGAAATTCGCAAATGGCGCGGCATGAAACGCCCGGAAAAGATGGCCACGGTGCAGCGGGCCGCTACGCGAATGAAGGCCATCGTCAAGAAAAGCGCCAAGCGCAAGGGCAGTGACTGATTAACTGCTAAGATGCACGCCCCGCATTTTACCGAGCCTGCAACATGGACCCGCACTCGCTTCTTGCCTTCACCCTGGTCGCCGCAATCGCCATTGCCAGCCCCGGCCCCGCTACCCTGATGGCCATCAACAACAGCCTGGCCCATGGGCAGCGCAGTGCCATATGGTCGTCGTTGGGCAATGGCAGTGGTCTGTTCTGCCTGTCGGCGGCCGCCATGCTCGGTCTGGGTGCGTTGCTTGCCAGCTCCGAAATGCTGTTCAACGCGGTGAAGATCATCGGCGCAGGCTACCTGTTCTACCTCGGCGCTCGGCAACTGCTCAAGAAAAGCTCGGCACAAGTGGACACAACCCAGGCCAGTGCCAGCAAGCCAACCCCGCTCAAACTCTACCAATCGGCGTTCCTGACTGCGGTGACCAACCCTAAGGCGACGATGTTCTTCACCGCCTTGTTCCCGCAGTTCATCGACCAGGGCGCGGCATTGCTGCCGCAGTTCCTGACCCTGACCGGCATCTTCGTGGCCTTGTCGCTGGGGTCGCTCAGCCTTTACGCCGCGCTTGCTGCGCGGGCCAAGGGTGTGTTGACCCGACCTGAGTCTTCGCGTTGGGTGAACCGGGTGGTGGGCACTACGTTCATCGGTTTTGGCGCGGCGATTTTGGCCATGCGCAGGCAGACGAGCTAGTTATCACAGCGCATTACGCGCTTCACGGGTAAAGCTGTCTTTGAATGCACTACACAGAACTGCAATCACCTTATCGACCGAAGGGCCATGAACCGGCGGCGGGTCAGGGCGCTCGCAAAACTCTCGCCAGACGAAAAGTGTCAATTCAGCGCCGTCAGTCTCGGGTTGTGCGCTTTCAGTCGAGCCAAAGGCTTGCAGCGACCGGTAGCGTTCGTCCTCCCAGAACATCGTTTCAACCCAGGGGTACACCGGGATGAAGTGGAAGTGAATCGAGAAGCCGGCTTCATGCCCAAAACGGCTGATGTAAAGGCGTCTGGGCTTGAGCTGGCTTTCAATTATCTCCTGGATCCTGGCCTGCAGAACACCCAATTCTGCCAGTGCCTCATAGGGTAGAGCTGACAAGGTATTGGTCTTCTGCTTCGCGCTGAGCATCAGGTAACCAGGCAATGCACTGTCCATACGATGGTTGACAATCCAGTGCCTGGATTCGTGCACGATGAAGCGAGGCGGAATATCTATATCGAGGCCTTGAGTGAAGTCTGGCGCAGGGTAGCAAGACGGCACGTCTGTGGCATCAGGACGTCGATATCAGCCTCGCCGAGGTTGTCTCAGGATCGCTGCGCAACGTCGCCTTGTTCGCTGACTACCCAGCGCGGTGGGGGAGCCTGATCAAGCCAATTGGCTTGCCCGTTCAAAAGGCTCTGGCCAAGTTCAGTTAGCCGCAAAGGCCGCTGCGCCCATGTCTCTCCCGGGCCTTCCAGCAGCAGCGGGTGCGGTGCATGGATCAACGGTTGCAGCAGCACGTGAAACATCTGGTCGCCCAGGTAAGGCAGCGGTTCATCGTGCATCATGAGCTGCGCAAAGGCGCGGCCAGCGGGTAGTTCGCCTTTTTTGCGCGAGGATGCGCAACAGCAAACGCTCCGTGAGACTGAGGCCGTCGTTCACCCCAGGCAGCTCCTGCAGCTGTCGCGCCAACGCTGCGCTCGGCAACCACTGGGTGTCGGCGAGGCGATAGTGGGGGCCGGCAAGGCCTAGCAGGCGCAGTCGTTCTCATGTGTCGTCGGCCTGGCCGTTGTTGACTGCGGTCAGCAAGCGTTTGGCGCGTTTGCGCAGGGCGGGCAGGTCGAGCAGGCCGTGGTGGCGGGAAGCATTGATGGCGGGCATGCCAACTCCTTTGAGGCTCGGTCCGCCGACAAGCCGGGAGCTGGAATGAAATGTGATGAAGCGTGGCTTGGGCAACCCCTTTGCGCGGACCGCAGGCGCAGCGAACGCCCAAGACGGACTCTATCGGCAAGCGCGAGATGAATCAATGCCACGTTACCCAGCAGCGGCGTATGATGTGCGCAGTCCGATCAAACCTGTACACCGAGTGGCACCATGAACCGTCGCAAGAAAATCAACCAGCTACTAAAAGCCCACCAGAAAAAGGCTGCGGCCAAATTGGCGCCGAAAAGCAAACCCAAGTACATCTGCAAGGCCGATAGGCTGAAAATGGAAGCTGAAGCCGCTGGCGAGCAAGGCACGGCTAGCTGAACGCGTGAAATTCACAGGGCATACTGCGCAATGCCGTTACCGAACGACCAGTTCTCCTTGCGCACTTCAACCAGGTTGATGAACACATCTTCCATACGCACGCCCACTTCGCGGTTGAGCCCTTCGGCGATGGCCAGGTACAGCGCTTTCTTTTGCTCCAGCGTGCGCCCTTCGCTGAGGGTGATCTGGATGAACACCTGGCCATCCGTGCGCTGGATGCCCAGGTACTGCGGGTCATAGACCAGGCGCTCGCCATCGTGCTCGGTCAGCACCTGGAAGTTGTCGTGGTCGGGGACGTTGATGGTGTGCTTCAAGGCTGCATAGACGACCTTGCCAATCGACTGCAGATGGGCGGGGTCGGCATGCCGTTTGATGTCGATGCGTACCAGAGGCATAGCGGGGCTCCTTGGCCATTCACCACCTGCGAGCTTAGCCAACGCTGTCCGGCGCGCAAGCCACTTCGTCGAGCCACTTGCAGAGCTGTTGCGCGGCCTCGCTGAGCGCCCGGTGCCTTGGGCGCAGCAGGTAGTAGTGCTTGCCCGTGCTCAGGCTGTCTGGGAACACCTGCAGCAATGTGCCCGCTTCCAGTTCCTCTTCCACCAGCCACGGGCTGGGTGACGCGCTTGGCCTCTGTGCAGGCGCTGCTTGGGGGTTGACGACGGTGGCGGTGCGCACCAGCCGATTGAGCGAGGCCCCAGCCACGCAAACCTTGTTTATCAGTTGGCAGGCGCTTGTGTTGTGCTGCTGCCACTGGCATTCATCACGGGCTATTGGATCATTCTGGCATCGGACGTCACCGACTCCGAGGCGCAGCAGGAATACGCACGTCTGTGGGCGCCGATAGCGGAAAAGTACGCGGCCACAGGAATCGCATGCCGCCTGAGCCATTTCGCCGGTAGGAGCGGATTCATCCGCGAAGCAGGCACCGCGGTGTATGGCACGGGCTACGCCCGTGTTCGCGGCTAAAGCCGCTCCCACAGCTTAATCCGCGCAGCTTTTTAAGTTTTGTGGAAGACAGTTGCTCCCACGGGGTGGGGGGCTAAACCTCAGATGGCGCGCGCGCGAGTCGAGTCTCACTCTGCAGACAGGCATACACCACCAGCTCCACCAGCATTTCCTCGCGCGCCAACCCTGCCACCACAATGGCTGCACGGTTGGGGTAGGGCGCCTGGAAGTACTCGGTGTACAGGCTGTTGACCGTCGCCAGGTAGCTGCGGTCAGTGACGTAGATCAGCACTTGGGTCACGTCATCCAGCGAAGCGTCTGCCGCCTCCAGCGTGTGGCGCAGGTTATCCAGCGTCTGGCGTGTCTGTGCCTCGATGCCGCCGACGACCACCTGGCCCTGTGCATCGATGGGGATCTGCGCGGTGTACAGCGTGCCGTTGCCGACCACCGCCCATTCCAGCGGCGCCTTGGAGGTATGCAAGTTCGTCTTGATGGCGTGTTTCATGAGTTTTTTCCTGAAGGGGGAGTAGCGGTCAGTCGGCATCGTTGCCACCACCGGCGCCATGCTGGCGCGAGGCGTCGGTGCTTTCGACGAGAATCTGATTGGCGAAGTGTTTAAGCCGCTGCCAGGTGTGTTCGCTGACGATGAAGCCCTGGTTGAGCCTGTCATGCGCGAAATCAACCGGCTGAACCTGGCCGACCGGCTTGCTGAACACCACTGTGATGCTTTGCTCGACCACATGGCATGGGCCGGGCTGGTCGTCGCAGTGCACCACAGGGCGAGAAACGCCTGCGACGAACGTTGCCTGATGCTGTTGGCGCGCATCGGCCCAGCGTACCTGCACGTCCAGGCCCAGTTCTGCAGCTCGGCTCAGGTAGCCCAGCAACAGCAAGCGATTATGGCAGTGCCGGATGCGCAGCACGGCCTGGCCACTGTGCAGCGCCTTGCCCTGCGCCAGTTCGACCACGGTGGCCGCGCAGCGCAGTACGCTCTGGCCCTGGGCGTCGATCACCAGCAGGGCGCTGTCTTCATGGCAGAGGGTGTAGGGGGGCTGCGCTTCGCGATCCAGGAAGTCCAGCGCTTTGCCCAGTGTGCCGACGCCGTCCAGTCCCTGCAGGTGCAACCAGCCGACCAGTTCGGCTGCGTCTTCGCAATCGCCGGCGGCAAATCCCATGCCCTCGAATGCCTTGCGGCACATCACCTGGATTTCATTGAGTGATACCCGCATGGTCAAAGGCCTCCCTGGGGCATGACGGCAAAATTCCAGTCGTCGTCGAAGGGCTGGCCAATCTCGCTGACCAGCGGCGCGCCCTGAAACAGCGTGATACGTACCCAGCGGCTGGACTTGGGATCGAACTTGCCAGCACCGAAGAACGCCAGCTTGCAGCGCAGCAGGTGGATGGGCAGCATGTCGCGGTCCAGCAGGTTGGCGCGAATCTCGCCATAGCTGCTTAGCGCCATGCCCTGCAGGCGGCGCACGGTGCCTTTGAACGCCGGTTGGGCAATCAGGAAGTGCGCAGTCAGCGCCTGCGGCTGGGTGTGCAGATGGGTGAGCAAGGCCGCATGGCAGCGCTGAATGTTGCGTGCGATCCCCAGTTGCATTTCCTTCTCGGCGCCTGGTTCTTCCCGACGCTGGCCCAAGCGAGGTTCTTCTTTTTCGGCCGAGCGATACCAGAAGAAGTGCTCGGTTTGGGCATCGTTGAAATCGTAGGCCAGGGCCCAGGCGTAGTGTCGTTCGATGAGTTCGCGCAGTTGCCCGAGCGGCATCTGTGCGTCCAGGCGCCAACTTTCAGTGACGCCCATCTGCTCGGCCAGAGGTACTACCCGATCGGGGTACAGCTCCAGCAGCAGGCTCACCAACAGTTCCTGACAACCCAGGCCGGCGTGCGCTTCGCTCCAAGCCAACAGGCGTGCCCAGAGCCCTTCGGCGCAGGGTTGGCGATCAAGCCAGCGACCCAGCTCGGCAATCTCGGCCAGGGTTTGCTGATCTTGCCCGTGCTGGCGAGTGTCTTCGGTCTGGGTCTGGGCCAGGTGATTACCGGCACGCGTCAGGAGTTGCTGCAGGCGTGCAAGGATGGCGGGCTGCGGTACTTGCGCCACCACCTGTGCCAGTGCGGTTTCCCGCGTGCAGATCCAGCGCTCGACCAATTGCGGGTGGTTGATCAGGAACGGTGCCATGCCCAACCCGGTCGCGTTGCCGACCCCCAGATAACGCTGCAGCGCGACGTCCAGCGGCACCGCCCGTTGCGGGGCGAGGGCGCGGGCCATGTGTTCGATCTGTTCGATGCTGAAATGGCGCAGCAGGTACACGGTGAACATCTGCGCGCTGAACGGCTGGTTGAAGTCTGGGTTGTCCTGCAGGCAGGCGAAGTCGGCGATGCCGAACTTGCCGTTACCGTAGACGGCGGTGGTGCGATACAGGTAACCGACCTCGGCCAGCTGGCGCGGGTCCGGCTGATTGCCTTCGGCCAGCGCCGCGAGGAACCGGTCGAAATTGCGCAGGCTGCGGTTGGCCCGCGACAGCACCAGCACGCGGGCATCGAAGCGGCCGGCTTCCTGCAACGGCACATTGCGCTGCAAGTCGGCCAGTTGCACCGCATCGACATCGCCAGCCACCAGCACGAAGGTCACATCCCATTGATCGGCGATCACCCGGTCGCTGCGTTTTTCCGGCGGCAGATAAGCCGAGAAGAGCACGCAGTGGTAATGGGCATGCGCTGTTTCGATGCGGTAGATGGCGGTGCCGAAGCCCTGGTCATCCAGGTCGAAGCGGCTGCGCTGGATCTGCCAACGCTCGTTCATCATCCGCCGCATGCTACTGCGCACGAAGCTCAACGGGCTCTGGAAGTGGCTGCCCAGTCGGGCCAGGTCCATGACCTGGCTGGCCGGGCGCAGCGTGGATGTTGCAGACGCGGGTTTGGACATTGTTGTTGTACCTGCATGCATCATGGTTCAGACGCCTTGTTCACGGGCCATGTGTCGGGCGATGCGCACCGCATCCCACAACGCCGGCAGGATCACCAGCGACACCGGCACCGCGGTGATGACGATAAAGGACTGCAAGGCCGTGACGCCGCCGGCTCCGATAGTGATCAACACCACCGCTGCCAAGCCCATGCCGATGGCCCAGAAACCGCATAGCCATTTCTTCGGTTTGTCGTTGCTGGACATCGCCAGGGCCACGGTGAAGGCCATGGCGTCGCCGTTGGTGGCCACCGAAATGAAGCTCAGGAACAGGAACAGCGCACTGATCAGGCCGCCCAGCGGCAGGTTCTGCGTCACGCCGAGCAGCAAGTCTTCCGGCTGGGTGCCGTGGGCAGTGACGATGCCTGGCGTTTGCAACTCCAGCCCGATGCCGGTGCCGCCGACCACGGTGAACCAGAACATGGTCACCAGCGGTGCGATGATCGACAGCGTCATGATGATCTCGCGAATGGTGCGACCTCGCGAGATCCGCGCGACGTACAGCGCCACCATGGGTGCGTAGCCGATGAACCAGCCCCAGTAGAACACCGTCCACCAGTCCAGCCACTGGGGATCGGCGCGGAACAGGGTCATGGGGATGAAGTGCTCCACGTGCAAGGCGAAGGCCGCAGGGAAGCCGCCGAGGATGAACAGGGTCGGGCCGAACACCACCATGAACAGCGCCAGGCCGATCATCAGCCAGACGTTTATTTCGCTGACGAAACGAATGCCTTTGAGCCCCACCAGGCAGGACACGGTGTACATCAGCGTGACCAGAACGATGGTCAGCGACTGGGTGAGGATACCGTTGGGCAAACCCCACACCGCGTGCATTGCGCTGCTGATCTGCAGGCCGAGAAAGCCGATCGGGCCAATGGTGCCGGCCACCACCGCGATGATTGAAGTGGCGTCGGCCAGGGTGCCGATAGGTCCTTTCAGTGCGCGTTCGCCGAACAGCGGGTAGAGCAGGGTGCGTGGCGCCAGTGGCAGGCCCTTGTCGTAGTGCAGGTGCATCAGCACGATCGCCAGCAGGCTGCCGAGCACTGCCCAGGCCAGGAAGCCCCAGTGCACGAAGGATTGTGCCAAGGCCGCAGTGGCAGCCGCTTCGCTGTGCGGCTGCAGGCCTGTGAACAGTGGCGGTGGGCTGGCGAAGTGCATCAGTGGCTCGGCGGCGGCCCAGAATGCACCGCCGCCCGCGAGCAGGGCACACATGATTACTGCGATCCAGTTGAAGGTGCTGATATCGGGGCGCTGGTCAACGCCGCCCAGGCGCACGCGCCCGCAACGGGAGAAACCAATGCCCAGGCTGACCGCGAAGGTCGCCACCATCAGCACCTGCCAGTACAGTCCAAAGAATCGGGTCGACCAGGCGAACAGCATCTTGACCAGTGCCGACACCGCCTCGATGTCGACCAGCGCCGCAATCAGAAACGCCGCGAGGAAGCCGCCGCTGATCAGGAACAGCGGCCAGTCGATGTCCCGCGTCAGGGCCAGACGCATGGCCTGGCCCTCAGCCTGCAGGGTGGTTGGGTTTTTCATGAAGCCTCCGGAACCTGCGATTGTTGTTATTGTTGATGCTGTCCGTGCGTGGGGCTCAGGCGTGCGCCGGGGTGGCAGTCTCCAGCAGGCGCAACCAGTTCAGCCCCATGATCTTGCCTACCTCGTCTTCGGCAAAACCCCGGGCACGCAGGCCCTGGGCGATGTTGCGAAAATCGCGGCTGTCGCGGAACCACTGCAACGGGTCAGGCCAATTGGCGTTGTCCTTTGAGCCTTCGCCGTAGTCCTTGTCCTTGCTCCAGCGGCCATTGCGCATCCATTCCAGTACCGCCAGCGGCTGCGCCTGGCACAGGTCGGTGCCGATGCCGATGTGCTCGACGCCCATCAGGTCGGCCGTGCGTGCGACCATGTCGCAGAAGCTTTCCAGGCTGCATTGCGACGCCCCCTTGAGGTGAAACGGGTAGGTGCTGAAGCCCAGCAGGCCGCCGGACTGGGCAATACCACGCAGCACCGCATCGGACTTGTTGCGCTTGGCCGCATGGAAGCTCGACGGGTTGGCGTGGGAAACGATCACCGGGCGGCTGGACAGCTCGATGGCTTCCAGGGTGCTGCGCTCGGCGCTGTGCGACATGTCGATGAGCATGCCGACGCGGTTCATTTCGGCAATCACCTGCCGACCGAAGCGGCTGATGCCGTTGTCTTCGCGCTCGTAGCAACCGCTGGCCAGCAGGCTCTGGTTGTTGTAGGTGAGCTGCATGACGAACACGCCAAGCTGCCGGAATACCTCGACCAAAGCAATGTCGTCTTCGATCGGCGAGCAGTTCTGGAAGCCGAAGAAGATGCCTACCCGGCCTTCCTGTTGAGCCAGGCGGATATCGCTGACCGAGCGTACCGGGCGGATCAGCTCGGGCCAGGTTTCGAAACGGCGGTTCCACTCACCAAGGCGAGACAGCGTTTCGCGGGCGTTCTCGTGGTAGGCGATGGTGGCGTGGACAGCACTCAGGCCACCGGCTTGCATCTGCCGGAATATTTCCGGGCTCCAGTTGGAGTACTGCAGGCCGTCGATCATCAGGATGTCTTGCATGGTCCGCGCTCCTTCAAGGCCGCAGGTAGGTGGTCTTGACCACGGTGTAGAAGTCGCGGGCGTACTGGCCCTGTTCGCGCGGGCCGAAGCTCGACGCTTTGCGCCCGCCGAACGGCACGTGGTAATCGGTGCCGGCGGTGGGCAGGTTGACCATCACGCAGCCGGTCTGGGCGCGGCGCTTGAACTCGCTGGCATGACGCAGTGACTGGGTGATGATGCCGGCGGTGAGACCGTACTGGGTGTCGTTGAGAGTCGAAAGAGCTTCATCGAAGCCGCTGACACGAATCACGCAGGCGATCGGGCCGAACACTTCTTCGCGGTTGATGCGCATGTCGTTGCGGGTGTCGATGAACAGCGCCGGGCGCATGTAGTAGCCGTCCGTTTCCAGATTCAGGCGTTCGCCACCCTCGACCAGGGTGGCGCCTTCGTCCTGAGCCAGGCGCAGGTATTCCAGGTTCTGTTCCAGCTGGCGTGCCTCGGCGACCGGACCGATCTGTACGCCATCGTGCAGAGCGTTGCCGACCTTGAGCTGACGCATGCGCAGGCGCAGGGCCTCGACAAAACGGTCATGGATCGTGTCGCAGACGATCAGCCGTGAAGAGGCGGTGCACTTCTGGCCCGTACCGAAGAATGCCCCATTGAGCGCACAGTCAACCGCCAGGTCGAGGTCGGCGTCGTCCATCACCACCAGGGCGTTCTTGCTGCCCATTTCCAGTTGGCAGCGCACCAGGTTACCGGCCGTGGCAACTGCCACGTGGCGGCCGGTCTGCAATGAGCCGGTAAAGGTCAGGGCATCGATATCGGCCGATTGCACCAGCGTTTCGCCGACGCTGGCACCGCTGCCCATGACCAGGTTGAAGGTGCCCGCGGGCAGGCCCTGGCGGCTGATGATTTCCGTCAGCGCCCAGGCGCTGGCGAGCACCAGGTTGGCCGGCTTGAACACCACGGCATTGCCGAACGCCAGGGCCGGGGCGATCTTCCAGGCGGCCGTGGCCATGGGGAAGTTCCATGGGGTGATGATGGCCACCACCCCGACCGGTTCGCGGTGGACTTCGATCTCGACCCCAGGGCGCACCGAGGCAGCCGTTTCGCCCATCTGGCGCAGCACTTCGGCGGCGTAGTAGTGGAAGAACTGGCCGCTGCGGTTGACCTCGCCGATGCCCTCGGCCAGCGGTTTGCCTTCTTCACGCGAGAGCAGCTCGCCGAGCTCCTGCTTGCGTGCGATCAGCTCGTCACCAATGGCCATCAGCACTTGCTGGCGCGCCTCCAGGCCGCTGGCAGCCCACTTCGCTTGTGCGGCGCGGGCTGCCTGGATGGCCTGCTGGGTTTGCTCGGCGCTGGCCTGGTGGTACTCACCAATCAGGTCGCGGGTATCGGAAGGGCTGTGGTTGGCGAGCGTGGCGCGGCCTTCGCACCACTGGCCATCGATGTAGTTCTTGTAGGTCTTGTGTGACATGGATGAAAGCCTCTGTTTGCCTGGCGTTCATCTTGCGAGCAATATGGGGCAAATAAAAATTAATAAAAAAAATGCTTTGATTAGGAACGCTAACCATGTTGCCCGAGCTCAAGATTGCCCAACTGCGCTACTTCGTCCTGGTTGCCGATCTCAAGAGCTTTCATGCCGCTGCGCGCCAGGCTTGCCGTACCCAACCGGCGATATCACTGGCGGTGCGCGAGCTTGAACAGAAGCTTGACCAGGCGCTGGTCGAGAAGGGCGGTGGCCGGGTCGAACTGACGCCGTTCGGCGAGCACTGCCTGCCGCTGTTTCGCGGTTTGCTGGAACACCACGACCGCATTGCCAGGGAAGCGACCCTGCTGGCCCGCCACGAGATCGGCCAGGTCAGCATCGCCACCGTGCCTTCGGTGGCCAGCCGTTTGCTGCCGGGGCCGCTGGCGCGGTTCGTGGCCGAGCACCCGAACGTCCAAATCAGCATCCAGGACGGCACGGCTGAAAGTGTTCAGCAGCTGCTGGTTCAGGGTGTAGTGGATTTCGGCATCAGCAGCTTGTGGGCGCTTGATGATCAGATTGCATTTTCGCCGATCGTCCACGATCAGGTGGGTGTGGTGTGCCGGGCCGACCATCCGTTGGTTCAGGCGGGAGGGACGTTGCATTGGTCGCAGTTGCAGGGGTTGGCGATGATCCGCAATGGCACTTCGCGGCTGCTTGAAGGGACCGAGGCTGAGCATTTGTTGGCACACAGCCGGCTGTTCGTCTCCAATATGATCTCGCTGATCGCGATGCTGGAGGAGGGCGTGGGCATCAGCACACTGCCGTACCTGGCCTTTCCCCAGGAGAATCAACGCCTGGTGTTCCTGCCATTGGCGCCGCCGAAGGTCGAGCGGCAAATTGGCATGCTCACGCGCAAGGGGCGCAGCCTGTCACCGGCGGCGCAAGCGTTGATGGTGTTTCTACAGGGGCAGATGGCCAAACAGTGAAGGGATGAAAAACCTGAGTAATGCCACCTCGGTTGCATTAGCATGGCGTGTTCGTCTGTGTATCTCCTTTTTACATTCGATAAAGCCTCTCGATGACTGTCTTCTACCTCAAGTTCCTCATCACCCCGACACTCATGCTGGCCATCTCGCTGGCGGCCAAGCGCTGGGGCACCCAGATCGGTGGCCTGCTGTCCGGGCTGCCTGTCACCTCGGCCTTGGTCATGCTGTTCCTCAGCCTGGAACAGGGCCCGAGCTTTGCGCTGCAGGCCGTGCCTGGGGCATTGGCTGGCCTGGCCGCGGTTCAGGCGGCATATCTGTTCTACTTCCTGGTAACGAAGCGGGTATCGGCATTCATCGGCTGCCTCTCAGCGTTGGCAGTGTATGCGGCAACCGCGTTCGTGATGAGCCGGCTGGGTGTGGTGGCGATTTCAGTCGGCGTCACAGTGCTGCTGCTCGCGCTGATCATCGTCGTCACCTCGAAAAAGGCAGAAGCTCATGCAGCGACGGTGGTCGCATTGCCGCGCTGGGTCATCCCGATGCGCATGCTCACGGCCACCCTGCTGTTGGTAGCGATCACTGCCAGCGCCGAATGGCTGGGGCCGGTGGCAAGCGGCCTGCTGGCGCCGATCCCGGTAATTGCCTGGCCGCTGGCCGTGTTCGCCCACGTCCAGGGTGGCCATCACGAGTTGGGCGCAATCGTGCGGGGCAATGCCATAGGCGCGGTGGGTGTTCTGGGCTTCTACCTGGCCGTGAAAAGTTCGATCGTCATGCTGGGCACAGTACCGTCGATCTCGACCGCAGTGGTGCTGGCGGTAGTGGCAACGTTCGCGCTGGCGAGAGTGTTGGGCCGGCGTTGAGGCTGTTGCGCTGATCTTTCGGTGAACTAGAGCTGCCGTGAAAGAGTCGGATTTTGCAAACCCAGCAAAAAAGGATGTGGGCAATGAAAGCAATGACTCGACTGTTTACGGGCTTGGCCCTGGCCGGTGCCTTGGGCGCTTCCTCGGCTTGGGCAGACCAACCCGGTGCCGACTGGAAGGTGAACAAAGATCAGGCGGAAGCGACGTTGAAGGGCGCCGGTTATACCCAGATCACCAAGATCGAAGCCGATGACGGCCATTGGGAAGGCGAGGGCATGAAGGCGGATGGCAAGCGCTACGAGTTCCAGGTCGATCCGCACAACGGCACCATCATCAAGGACGAACTGGACAACTGACCCGTCGCCCAGCTCGAAACGGCCCGCGCCTATGCGCGGGCTTTTTTATTGCAAGCACTGGCCAAAGTCGATGATGGGCGTTCGGCCAGCTCTGCAGCGAAGTGAATGTATCACTCTGTATCGAGGCGCTCGGTTCGATTACTTGCATACAAATGCCGCTGCCTGCGGATACGTCACGGATACAAGTCTCGGGCCAAATGGGCCTACCCGAACGAACAGCCCCATCGGTCTGTTGTTCTGGCTCTTTCGCCCTCGAGGCATGACCGCGCAGCCTGGTTGCGCAACTATCCGGAGATACACCATGACCCGTTTCCCTAACAAGACCCGCCTTGGCCTGCTGAGCATTGCTCTGGTCGGCGGGATCAACCTCGCATCCTCGGCGTTCGCTGTCGAAGCGCTGCCGCAGGGCTACCAACTCGCCGCCGCCGAGAAGGCTGGGGAAGGTAAATGCGGTGAGGGCAAGTGCGGCGCCGGCGCCGCCAAGGCCAAAGCCACCCAGGGCGAAGGCAAATGCGGCGAGGGCAAGTGTGGCGCCAGCGGCGCTGCGGGCAAAGCCACCCAGGCCGAAGGTAAATGCGGTGAAGGCAAGTGTGGCGATGCCTCCTTCGCCCGCACCGATGCCGACCACGATGGCCGTGTTTCCCGTGCCGAACTGTTGGCCGTGGCGCCGGGCGCCAACGCCGAATTCGAGGCGATCGATGCCAACCACGACGGCTATCTGTCCGAGGGCGAGGTGTTCCAGTTCCGCAAGCACCAGTTCGACGCCAACGGCAACCCGTTCCCGTCCGACCTGTACAGCAAGCTGAGCCAGGCCAAGAACTGACCGCTAGCTGCATCCTCCCCGCGCTGACAGGCCGGGGAGGGCACTGCGCCCAAAGGATCTAACCATGAGCACTCCTCTCTCTCTGCAAGGTGCCGGCCTTGGCCTGCGTCGTGGGTTACTGCCTGAATTGCTGACCATGGCCCCAGGCGCCGTGGATTTTCTCGAATGTGCCCCGGACAACTGGATTGGCGTGGGCGGTACTTACGGCGAAGGCCTGGCACACCTGGCCGAGCGATATCCGCTGGCCTGTCATGGCCTGTCATTGTCGCTGGGTGGCCCCGCGCCGCTGGACCATGCTTTCCTGCGCCAGATCCGCGATTTCCTCGAGCGTTACCACGTGCCGTTGTTCAGCGAACACCTGAGCTACTGCGCGGATGATGGCCACCTCTACGACCTGATCCCCATGCCCTTCACCGACGAGGCCGTGCGCCACACCGCCGCGCGCATCAAAGAGGTACAGGATGCCCTCGGCCGCCGTATCGCGGTGGAGAACATTTCCTACTATGCCGCGCCTTACCAGGCGATGAGCGAAATCGATTTCCTGCGCGCGGTTCTCGATGAGGCCGATTGCGATCTGCTGCTGGACATCAATAATGTGATCGTCAATGCCTGCAACCACCGCTATGACGCCGCCGATTTCCTTGCCCGTGTGCCGGCAGAGCGGGTGGCATGCCTGCACGTGGCCGGGCACTACGACGAAGCGCCGGACCTGAAGATCGATACCCATGGCGCGAGTGTGAAGGCGGATGTCTGGAGCCTGCTGGCCCGTGCCTATCAGCACCTAGGTAGCGTGCCGACCTTGCTGGAGCGCGACTTTAACCTGCCGCCGCTGCCCGAGTTGCTGACTGAGGTGGACTACATCCGCGAGCTGCAAATCGCCGCACAGGTGCCGGAGGTACGCCATGGCTGACACCCTGCGCGAACAACAACTGCGCATGACCGGCTTCATCCGCGACCCGCAGGCCAACCCGCCGCCGCCCGGCATTGAAGCGCGGCGCCTGGCTGTGTATCGGCGGTTGTTCTTCGGCAACATGCAGTCGCTGCTGGCCGGCAGCTTCCCGGTGCTGCATGCCAGCTTGGGGAGCACGCAGTGGCAGGCGCTGATCGAAGACTTCTACACGAACCATCGTTGCCAGACGCCGTTGTTCACCGAGGTGGCAGGGGAGCTGGTCGGCTACCTGCAAACCCGTGTCGACCTTCCTGGCTGGGTGGCTGAGCTGGCCCATTACGAATGGATCGAGACGGTGTTGTTGCTCAGCGACGATGCCGAGCTTGAGCATGACCCTGACGGCGATCTGCTCGATGGTGTGCCGCTGCTGTCCAACCTGGCTGTACCGTTGGCCTATGCCTGGCCGGTTTGCCATATCGGCCCCGGCAACATTCCTCTGCAGGCGCCTTCTGAGCCGACCTTATTGCTCGCTCGCCGAGGCGCCGACCACAAGGTGCACTTCTCACGGCTGGCGCCGCTGGCCCACGCGTTGTTGGTGTCCATCCAGGAGCAGCAGCTCAGTGGCAGTGAACACCTTGCAGCGTTGGCAGCGCTTGCCGGCACCGAGCCGCAAGCCATTGAGACTCAGGGTCTTGAGCTGATGCGCAACCTCAGGTCCGAGAGCATCTTGCGCGTATCCATGTGGGAGCGGCTTTAGCCGCGAATAAAGCGACGCGGCGGATGGCACCGGCTTGCCGGTGATCGCGGCTGAAGCCGCTCCTTGGGGTCTAATGAGCATCGGCAGAAGGCTGCGCAGGTGGCTTGATCTTGCGCATCAGCGGCACCAGCAGCGTGGCGAGCACGAAGCAGACCATGATTACCAGAAAAGTGTCGGCAAAGGTCATGGTCAGCGCTTCACGCCAGGTCAACGCCCACAGCCGAGACAGAGCAACATGGTTGGCATGCAGGGTATCCAGGCCGAGGGCTTGAGCGCCATCGCGCAGTTGCTCAAGCCAGTTATTCATGTTTTCGTTACGCGCATCCAGGTGCTCGGCCAGGCGCAGGAAATGCAGGTTGGTGCGGTCGTTGAGCAGCGTCGCGCAAGCGGCAATACCTATCGCACCACCCAGGTTACGCATGAGGTTGAAAAGGCCTGAAGCCAGCTTCAGCCGCGCAGGTGCCAGCGCGCCCAGGGTCAGGGTGACGGTGGGCGGCACCGCCAGTTGCTGGGCAAAACCGCGTATCGCCTGCGGCAGCAGCAATTCCTTGGCGCCCCAGTCGTGGGTGATGGGGGCGAAATTCCACATCGACAGGCCGAACAAGGCCAGACCCAGCATCAGGATCCAGCGCAGGTCCACGCGGTTGGCCAGGAAGGCGTAGACGGGGATGGCCAGCAACTGGAACACGCCGGTGGAAAACACCGCCAGGCCGATGTCCAGCGCGCCATAGCCACGTACTCGCCCGAGGTACAGCGGAGTAAGGTAGATGGTGGCGAAGATGCCGATGCCGGTAATGAAGGAAAACAGGCAGCCCAAGGCGAAGTTGCGGTCGCCCAGCGCGCGCAGGTCGACGATGGGTTCCTTGATTTGCAGGCAGCGCCAGATGAACAGGGCACCGCTGAGGGCTGCAATCCAGGCGGTAGTGGCGATCGTGGCGTCGCTGAACCAGTTCCAGCGTGGGCCTTCCTCCAGGGTGTATTCCAGGCACCCGAGAAATACTGCCATCAGCGCCATGCCCAAATAGTCGGCGCCCTTCAGCAAGCCAAGGTTGGGCTGGTCGACCTTGACCAGCAGCGGCACGGCAAAGGTAACGAACAGGCCGGGCAGCAGGTTGACGTAGAACAGCCAGTGCCAGGACGAAATGTCGGTGATCCAGCCACCCACGGCTGGGCCCAGGGTCGGCGCAAGCGAGGCGATGGCGCCGATCACCGATGCCGCGATCACCCGCTGCTTGCCGCTGAAGTAGATGAACGCCGTGGTGAACACCAATGGGATCATCGAGCCGCCGAGAAAACCCTGCAGGGCACGGAAGGCGATCATGCTCTGGATGTTCCAGGCCAGCGCGCACAGCAGGCTGGTCAAGGTGAAGCCGGCCGCCGAAGCGGCGAACAGCCAGCGCGTGCTCATCACCCGCGACAGCCAGCCGGATAACGGGATGACGATGATTTCCGCGATCAGGTAGGCAGTCTGCACCCAGGTGGTGTCGTCCGCGCCGGCCGACAGCCCGCCACCAATGTCCTTGAGCGAGGCCGACACGATCTGGATGTCGATCAGGGCAATGAACATCCCCACGCACATGCAGGCAAAGGCGGCGACTTTCTGCGCAGGTGTGAGGATCGGCAGCTCGCTGTTCACGGCTGGGCTGCTGCGGTCTGGGTATCGATTTCGGCGATCACCGACAGGCCCGGACGCAGTGCGCCGAAGTCGGCATCGTCGCCTTCCAGGCGCACCCGCACTGGTACGCGCTGAACGATCTTGGTGAAGTTGCCCGTGGCGTTTTCTGGCGGCAGCACGCTGAACTGCGCACCGGTGGCTGGCGCGATGCTCTCGATTCGGCCGTGGAAGGTGCGCCCCGGCAAGATGTCGGCAGTGACGCTGACAGCCTGGCCAACCTGCATGCGGGCAAGCTGGTCTTCCTTGAAGTTGGCGTCCACCCACAGGCCGTGGGCCGGGACCACCGAGAGCAACTGGCTACCGGCTGCGGCATAAGCACCCAGCTTGGCGCGGCGGTTGCCGACATAGCCGTCAACTGGGGCGCGCAGTTCGGTATAGCCGATGTCGAGCTGTGCCTGGTCGCGGTCGGCTTCAGCTTGCGCCAATGCTGCGCGAACCTGCTCACGCTGGGTGTCGATCACCGCCAACTGCTGGCGGGCGGCGCGCAAGCCTGCGTCGGCATGGCTGCGCTCGGCCTGTGCGGTTTTCCAGGTGGCTTCGGCGCGTTGGGCACTCTCGACCGACACCGCCTGGCTGCGTACCAGGTTCTGGTAGCGCACCCGGTCATCCAGCGCCCGCTGCGCTTCGGCGCTGCGGGCGTCGATCTGCGCCCTGGCCTGGCTGATTACCGCCTGCTGCAATTGCTCGACCGCGTCGAGATTGGCCAGGCTGGCACGCTGCGCGGCCACGGCGCCGTTGGCCTTGGCCAAGGCCGCGCGGTAGTCGCGTACATCGATGCGGGCCAGCAACTCGCCTGCTTTGACGAACTGGTTGTCGGCCACCGCCACCTCGGTGATATAGCCCGGCACCTTGGCGCTGATCACAGTTACATCGGCGCCGACATAGGCATCGTCGGTGTCTTCGATAAAGCGCCCGACCGACCACCAGTGGCTGGCATAACCCGCGCTGGCAACTATCGCGAGAGCCAGCGCGGCCAGGCGCAGCACCTTCTTCGCAATGGGTTTGCGGGCAACCGTTTCGCTACTTTCGATCGTGCCCGGTAATGCGCCTGCAGGAGCGTTCATGGTGGTCAGTCCTCTGCACGGTCTTGCTCAGGGAAGGGGCTTATCCAGGTTTTGCCCTGGCGGTTGGCGCGGCCGGTCTCGGCGCGCCAATGGGTCAGCGGGTCGGCATCGGGTGAGATATGCACTCGGTGGTCGTCGACGGTGATCGCCTTGCCGGTGTTGCTGTCCATCAGCGCCAGGGCCACCGGCTCACCGGTTTGCTCATCGGCCAGGTAGACCTTCTTCGAGCCAGCGGCATGCTTGGCGCCCCAAGCCATCAGCGTGAGGATCACCGGGCGCAGGTCGCGGCCGGCTTCGGTGAGGTGATACTCGAAGCGTGGCGGGTTCTGCTGATAAGGGCGGCGTTCCAGCAGCCCTGCGTTGATCAGGTCGTTGAGCCGGCGAGTGAGGGTGTTGGTGGCGATGCCGAGGCTGTGCTGGAACTCGTCGAAGCGGCGCAAACCATAGAACGCATCGCGCAGGATCAACAGGCTCCAGCCATCGCCGATGTGTTCGAGTGCGCGGGCCACCGGGCAGGGCATGGGTTGGAAGCTGGCTTTTTTCATGGGCTGATCTCGGCCTGTAAGCAACGGACGAGCTCACTATCCGCCAGTAACTTTCATTATGCAAGTGACTGGTTGCATGATCAGCATTGCCGCTGGTCGCCTCAGCTAGGAGGTTGTCGGCGCCAGGCCATTGATCAGCAAGCGCACAGAGGATGCCATCGCGGCGTGGTAATCGATGCGGTGCTTCGAGCCGCCGGCGCTGTGCCAGCCCATGTTGACGCACGACTGCGCGATGGCCCAGATCGACGGCAACACATGCTCCGGGTTGACCGCTGCCAGTTGTCCGCTGTTGACCCATCGCCGGATATGCGCGGTGTTGTCCCGCGCCTGGCTGGCCCAGCGCTCGAGGAAATCGCCGGGCATGCGTCGCCCACCTTCCTTGAGCTCCTGCAGCAGCACCTTCGACGCGCAGGGCCGGCCTTCGAACAGGCGGATCATCGAAGTGACGGTGCGGCTGAGCGCCTGTAGGGGTTCGTCGTCATGCTGGAAGGGCGCGCAGGCTTGCAGATAACCGGGTGCGATGTCTTCCAGTACGCCGTTATAGAGGTTGGCTTTGGATTTGAAGTAGTAGAGGACGTTGGATCTGGGCAAGCTGGCCAAGCTGGCAATGACCGAAAGTTTGGTCGCGGCATAACCCTGCTGGGCGAATGCCTCGCTGGCGGCATTCAGGATGACCCTGCGGACAGGGTCAGCCTGAGGCGAGTCGGATGCCTTTGGGGTATCACGGGGTAATTCGAACGGCATGATGTACACGGCAATGCACCTGAGGCGGGCGATTGCGCAATATACAAAACTATACAGCGAAAATGTGAGTTCGCTGGATGAATGCCCGTGGTGGGACGGGGCTTGAATCAGCGACGGTAGTAGTGGTGGTCGGCCTCATAACGATGGTGCATGGCCCGATCATGGTGGCGCTGCCAGTCGCGGCGGCGCTCGGCCTCACGGCGCGCCTGCTCTCGACGCCACTGCTCCCGGCGCCAGTTTTCGCGGCGCCAGTCGTCGCGACGGTCGTGCCGGTAGCCATCGTGGTGGTATCGGTCATCATGGGCCAGCAGCGTGGCTGGCTGTTGTGCGGTCACGCTTGCCAGGCTTGGCCAGGGGTTGTTTGGGGCCTGCGCAGGCACGACTTCGGTTGCTGGGACAGGCGTTGACGCCTTCATGGGTGTTGCAGATGCCGAGCCCATTGCCGCGAACGCGAACAGGCCGAACAGCACTATCCGTGGGACATGGATTTTCATGAGCGAAGACAACCTCTGCTGGATATTGGGACACTAGGCCATGTGTTCGCGGGAACGGCATGAGCCTGATCACATAGACCAGCAAAGCGGAAAAAGTTCGGGAAAACCGCTACTTAAATGGCAGGACCTATCGGGAACGGTATACTTCGCGCCTTTGCCAATGCCCCGGAGAAGCTCATGCGGCAGGTTTTGCTTATCGTCGATGTTCAGTCCACTTTCAGCCCGCCGGAGTGGCTGGTCGACGGCGTGCGTGCATTGTCCGCGACGATCCAGACCATCGCCTCGATCGAATTGCACGATGAGCAGGCAACCCCCTTCGATCGGCAGCTCGGCTGGCACCCTGCGGCGCAAGACGAAAGCCTGGTCGAAGCCGACAAGGTCTTTATCAAGCACGGCTATGGGCAGACCGCCGAGACCCTCGATTACATCCGCCAGTTAGGTGTCGAGCGGGTGCTGGTCTGTGGGCTGCAGACCGAAACCTGCGTGTTGGCCGCCGGCTTTGCGCTGTTCGATGCGGGGTTGATGCCGACGTTGATCACCGACTTGACGGTGGGGTCTTCCCTGGACCGCTCAGGCAAGATGGGGATCGAGCTGTGGAAGCACCACTTCGGCAATGTTACCACCCGGGCCGAGGTGTTGGCCGGTCGCTGATCCAGACCAGGGGGCGAGAGGGGTCAGGGCTGGCCATGCGCTTGAACGTTTCCGATTCGAGTATGGCCTTGAGCTGTTTGCCCAGGGTCTGCATGCGTTCGACAAAGTCTGAGCTGATGCTGCCGGTGTCTTCCAGCGACCAATCGCTGGCGGCATCCTGGATCTCCAGGTGGTACTGACCGTCGTTACTGGCGGCCAGGATTACCGAGTAATGTGGGGCGAGAATGGCGGCCAGGCGTTGCTGAACCAGGTCTACTTGATCTTGTTGCATGGAAGGGAATCTGCCAGGCGAATTCTAGGGAAGCCAGCTTAGGGTAGTGGACTGTCAACTTGGGTTAAGCCGGGGTAAAGGCGGGTAATACCTGGGTTGGTAAACGGCCCTGTGGGAGCAAAAGGCTTGCTCAAAATTCAAAAAGTTGCGCGATATTTGTGAGAGCGGCGGTGCGGCGATCCGACTTGTCCCGCGAACACCGGCGAAGCCGGTGCCATATACCGCGGTGCCTGCTTCGCGGATAAATCCGCTCCTACCGGCGAAATGCCTCAGGCGGCATGCAATCCCCTGTGGGAGCGGCTTCAGCCGCGAACACCGGCGAAGCCGGTGCCATGTACCGCGGTGCCTGCTTCGCGGATAAATCCGCTCCTACCGGCGAAATGCCTCAGGCGGCATGCAATCCCCTGTGGGAGCGGCTTCAGCCGCGAACA
>NZ_JBIVGP010000026.1:0-1488 GCF_044748725.1 Pseudomonas sp. NPDC089752 | reverse complement strand
CACGGGCGTAGCCCGTGCCATACACCGCAGCGCCTGCTTCGCGGATAAATCCGCTCCTACCGGCAATGTGTCCAGCCGCTGCGGGGTTAGAACGTCTGCCCCAGCGAGAACTGGAAAACCTGGGTTTCGGCGCCCTCCGGCTTTTTCACCGGTGTGGCCAGGCTGAACGTCAGCGGCCCCATCGGGCTGTACCAGGTCACCCCGACGCCCAGTGACACCGCCAGCTGATCAAGGCCCACGCTGCCGCACCCTTGCGTGGTGGACAGGTAGCAGGTGTCGGAATACACGTTGCCAGCATCGACGAACACCGAGCTGCGCAACTGGCGCTGGTCCTTGATGAAGGGCATCGGGAAGATGTATTCAGCGCCGCCGGTCAGCAGAATGTTGCCGCCCAGTGCATCGGTGTCGCGGTCGGAGTAATAGGCCTGGCCGGCGCTGGCGTAGGTGCCGGTCGCCGGTGTGTTGCGCGGCCCCAGCGAGCCATCCTTGAAGCCACGTACCGAGCCCTGGCCACCGGCGGTGTAGTTCTCGTAGAACGGCAGGCCGTCGGTGGAGCCGTAGCCATTGCCATAACCCAGGCTGGTATGCAGACGCAGGGTGGTGCGCTCGCTCAGCGGCAGGTACGTCTGGCCGTTGTAGTCGAGTTTATAGAACGACAGGTCGCTGCCGGGCGTGGTGGCCATCAGCGTGAGGCTCTGCGAGTGGCCGCGGGTCGCCAGCACGCCTTTGTTCAGGGTCGATTCGGACCAGCCGATCGAAGCCTTGAGATTGTTGAAGCTCTCGCCCTCGCGCTGGATGAAGTCGTAGATCTCATCGGCGCTGTAGGTGCCGGGGGAGATGTCGTCATGCTGCAGGGTCAGGCCGTAGGTCAGGCGCGAGGTTTCGCTGATCGGGTAACCCAGGCTGATGCCGGCGCCATAGCTGTTGATGGCGTAGTAGGAGACACCGTCGTCGTAGTAGTCGCTGTAGTCGGTGCTGCTGTAGAACAGGTTGTAACCCAGGCTGACGCCATCTTCGGTGAAGTAGGGGTTGGTGTAACCGAAGTTGTACTTGGTCTGGTATTCGGACCGGGTCAGGCCGATCGACACCTTGTTACCGGTACCGAGGAAGTTGGTCTGGCTGATCGAGCCGCCGAGGATCAGGCCGGCGCTCTGGGCGAAACCGACGCTGGCGGTGATCGAGCCGGACGCTTGCTCTTCGACGCTGTACTTGACGTCGACCTGGTCGTCGGTACCCGGTACCGGCGGGGTTTCGACGTTGACTTCCTTGAAGAAGCCCAGGCGCTCCAGGCGGGTCTTGGACTGGTCGATCAGGTAGGTCGAAGCCCAGCCGCCTTCCATCTGGCGCATTTCGCGGCGCAGCACTTCGTCTTCGGTCTTGGTGTTGCCGCGGAAGTTGATGCGGTTCACGTAGGCACGCTTGCCCGGGTCGACGACGAACATGATGTCGACCGTGTGATCTTCGTCATTTGGCTGTGGCACGCCGTTG
>NZ_JBIVGP010000025.1:0-41177 GCF_044748725.1 Pseudomonas sp. NPDC089752 | reverse complement strand
ATCCGCGCAGCTTTTTAAGTTTTGTGGAAGACAGTTGCTCCCACAGCTCAATCCGCGCAGCTTTTTAAGTTTTGTGGAAGACAGTTGCTCCCACAAGGTCCTCACCCACCTCAGTCGAACGTTCAGCGTCGACTATCGTCATACCTTGAGCCGGTGCCGCCACGCAGAGAGGACGCGAAATGACTCAACCAGACCCGTCATACGTCAAATGGCTCGAAGACCGTTCCATGCTCAAGGCCTCGCAGGAACGGGCCCGCCTGTATTCCGGCCAGTCACGCCTGTGGCTCAACCCCTACGCCGAAGCGCAACCGCGCCGCGCCACCGACATCGCCTCGGTGTGGCTGACCGTCTACCCTGACGCGATCATCGCCCCCGAAGGCTGCTCGGTGCTGGGCGCTCTGGGCCATGAAACCTTGTGGAAGCGCCTGTCGGACGTTGGCGTGCAGGGCATCCACACCGGCCCGATCAAGCAGTCCGGCGGCGTACGCGGCCGCGACTTCACGCCCAGCGTCGACGGCAACTTCGACCGCATCAGTTTCGACATCGACCCGCTCTACGGCAACGAGCAGGAACTGGTGCAGATGAGCCGCATGGCCGCCGCCCACAACGCCGTGACCATCGACGACCTGATCCCCTCGCACACCGGCAAAGGCGCCGATTTTCGTCTGGCCGAGCTGGGCCATGGCGCCTACCCCGGGCTCTACCACATGGTCGAAATCCGCGAGGAGGACTGGCCGTTGCTGCCGGACGTGCCGCCAGGTCGCGATGCGGTCAACCTGCTGCCGGCGCTGTGCGACGAGCTCAAGGCGCGCCACTACATCGTCGGCCAGCTGCAACGGGTGATCTTCTTCGAGCCCGGGGTGAAAGAAACCGATTGGAGCGTGACGCCGCCCATCACTGGCGTCGACGGCAAGACGCGGCGTTGGGTCTACCTGCACTATTTCAAGGAAGGTCAGCCCTCACTCAACTGGCTCGACCCCAGCTTTACCGCCCAGCAAATGATCATCGGCGACGCCCTGCACGCGCTGGACTGCCTTGGCGCGCGCGGCTTGCGCCTTGATGCCAACGGCTTTCTCGGCGTCGAGACCCGCGCCGACGGCCCCGCCTGGTCGGAAAGCCACCCACTGTCGATCGTTGGCAACCAGCTGATCGGCGGGATGATCCGCAAGGCTGGCGGTTTCAGTTTCCAGGAGCTGAACCTCACCCTGGACGATATCGCGCAGATGTCCAAGGGTGGCGCCGACCTGTCCTACGACTTCATTACCCGCCCGGCTTATCAACATGCGCTGCTGACCGGCGACACCGAGTTTCTGCGTCTGATGCTCAAGGAAATGCATGGATTTGGCATCGACCCCGCGTCGTTGATCCACGCCCTGCAAAACCACGATGAACTGACCGTCGAACTGGTGCACTTCTGGACCTTGCACGCCCATGACATGTACCTGTTCAAGGGCCAGACCCTGCCTGGCAATATCCTGCGCGAGCATATCCGCGAGGAAATCTACGAGCGCCTGTCGGGTGAGCATGCGCCTTACAACTTGCGCTTCGTCACCAACGGCATCTCCTGCACCACCGCCAGCCTGATCACCGCAGCGCTGGGCATTCGCGACCTGGAGCAGATCGGCCCGGCCGATATCGAGCTGATCCAGAAGGTCCACCTGTTGCTGGTGATGTACAACGCCATGCAACCGGGGGTCGTCGCGCTGTCGGGCTGGGACCTGGTCGGTGCCCTGCCCCTGGCGGCCGAGGCAGTGGCCGAAAAGATGGTCGATGGCGATACCCGCTGGATCCACCGGGGCGGCTACGACCTGGCCGGGCTCGACCCGCAGGCCGAGGCTTCGGTGCGCGGCATGCCTCGCGCCCGCTCGCTGTACGGCAGCCTCGACAGCCAACTGGAGCATGCCGATTCATTTGCCAGCAAGGTGAAGAAACTGCTCGCCGTGCGCCAGGCCTACGGCATCGCCAGCAGCCGTCAGGTGCTGGTGCCGGAAGTCAGCAGCCCAGGGTTGTTGGTGATGGTGCATGAACTGCCGGCTGGGCGCGGTATCCAGATCAGCGCGCTGAATTTTGGCCAGGATGTGATTGCCGAGGAGCTTGTGCTGACGGGGTTCACGCCGGGGACGGTGGTGGACATGATCAACGAGACGGTCGAAGGTGACTTGACCGAGGATGGGCGGCTGACGGTGAATCTGGACCCTTTTGAGGCGTTGTGCTTGAGGATCGTGAACAGTAGCGGGCATGTCTGAGACAGTGCTTGCCCCGCGAAGAGGCCGGTGCTGACTCCATAAAACCGTAATATCCAATGGCCATATTGGGCGCCCCTGAACAAGAACCCTGGTCGCCCAATGCCTTTCACGCCCAACCGCCTGGCCCTGTGCATCACACTGGCCTGTGCCGCTTTCGCCCCTGCCGCTCTGGCCAAGGATTACCTGATCGACAGCGCCACCACCGACACGCTGGAACTGAAAAAGTCGGACACCCTGAAGGTGACCTCCAGTGGCAGCATCGTGGCCAGCGACGATGATGGCGTGATCCTGCCCAAGCACACCAGCGGTGCCACTGTCAGCGTCGATAACGCCGGCATCATCCGTTCCACCGACGGCCGCGGCATCGATACCAAGGACGAAGGTGAAGACCTCAGCCATTACCTCATCACCAACCAAGCCAGCGCGCGGATCCAAGGCACCAACGATGGCCTGCGTTTCCAGGCCAACCCGACGGCGGGTGGCAGCCTGAAAATCGTCAACGCCGGCACCATCGAGTCGACTGTCGAAGGCCAGGCCATCGACCTGGAAACCCTCGACAACCCGGCCTTCACCACCACCTTGATCAACCAGGCCAGCGGCGTGATCCATGCGGTGGGCAACGACGCGATCAAGACTGGCTCCAACGCCACCGTGACCAACTACGGGCTGATCTACACCGACACCGCGCCGCAGGACAAGGACGGCCTCGACCAGAAGTACGACGGCATCAAGATCGGCACCTCGACCGGCGTCACCGTGCACAACTACGGCGCCATCAGCGCCGACCGCCATGGTGTCGACCTGAAAACCGACGCCACCCTCTACAACTACGAAGGCGCCAGCGTCACTGGCCGCAACGGCTCGGGCTTCGGCTCCGATGGCAGCGGCACGGTATACAACTACGGCACCATCACGGGTGCCATTGCAGACGGCAAACTCAACGGCGATGGCGATGGTGTCGACATCGACCTGATCGGCCATATCTACAACGCCGGCACCATTCAAGGCCTGGGCGCCAAAGGCGTCGACAGCGGTGGCCGGCCCAATGGCAGCGAAGGCATCGCCATGGGCGGTGGCACTATCGTCAACACCGCCAGCGGGGTCATCCGCAGCGTCGACAACGGCATCCTGGTCGACGACGGCGCCGAGGGTGCCGGCGTGGCGGCAACCCAGATCAGCAACGCTGGCCGCATCGAAGGCGAAGGCGGCTTCGGCATCAAGCTGATCGGCGAGTACGACGATAGTGTGATCAACAGCGGCACCATCAGCGGCGGCAATGGCCTGGCCTTGAGCATGGGCGCGGGCAATGACAGCCTGGTGGTGGAAACCGGCGGGGTATTCGACGGCCTGGTCGATGGCGGCGACGGCATCGACAGCGTGACCCTCAACGGCACGGGCAGCTTCGGCAACAGCCGCAACTTCGAAACGCTGAATGTGAGCGGCGGTAGCTGGACGCTTACCAGCGTCGACGATTTCAGCCAGGGCGGCGTGGTTGCCAGCGGCGCGACGCTGATCAACCAAGGCAGCATCCTCGGCCTGATGCAGGTCGAACAGGGCGCGACCTATGCCGGGGGTGGTTCGGTCGGCGGCCTGCAGGTCGACGGCACTCTACAGACCAATACCGGCCTGGGTGTGGCCAAGGTCAATGGCGACTTGAGCTTTGGCCAGGGCGCGACCCTGGTGTACGGCGTGAACGCCGATGGCAGCAGCGCACCGATCAGCGTCAGCGGCACGGCCAATCTGGCCGGCGCTACCCTGCGCGTCCAGCCAACCCCGGGCCAGTATCCGTGGCTGAGCCAATACACGGTCCTGAACGCCGGCGCGATCAATGGCACGTTCGGCCAAGTAACCAGCGATTACGCCTTCCTCACCCCGACCCTGAGCTACACCAGCAACTCGGTAGGCCTGGCCTACAGCCGCAACGACATCGCCTTCGAACACTATGCACAAACTGCCAATGGCTCAACAGCGGCGCGCAGCCTGGGAAGCCTCGGCCAGGGCAGCACGTTGTACAACGCCGTGCTCGGCAGCAGCGCCGCCAGCGCTGGCAACGCCATTGAACAACTGGCAGGCAGCAACACCGCCAACCTGGCAGCCGCCACGCTTGCCGGCACCACTCAGGTGGGCAGCAGCATGCTCGGCGCCATGCAGTCGATGGGCAGCACGGCTGGGTTGCTGGTGGGCCTGAATGAGGGCGACGGCCCTGCCCTGGCCGCCACCGGCGTGCCGCACGAGGCACGCAACCTCAACGACCCGAACGCCCAAGGGCGGGTCTGGGCTCAAGCCCTCGGCAGCTACGGCAAGGTCGATGGCAGCCACGGTGCCAGTGCGCTGGAGCAACGTACCGGCGGCGGCGTACTGGGCATCGACTGGGCGCTGGCCGGCAACTGGCGCCTGGGTGTACTCGGTGGCTATTCCCGCACGCGCCTGGACAGCACCGGTCTGGACGGCACTGTGCGTAGCTGGCATGCCGGCGTCTACGCCCAACACCAGAACGGCCCGCTGGCCCTGCGCATGGGCGCTGCTTACAGCCGCCATGACGGTGACAGCAAGCGCGAGGTGGCTTTCAGCGGCTTCGATGAACGCCTGAAGGGTGACTATGACGCCGACAGCCAGCAGGCCTTCGTCGAATTAGGCTATGCCATGGGCAGTGGCCGCCTGAGCGCCGAACCGTTCGCCAGCCTGGGGTATCAGCGCTATCACCGCGACAGCTACCGGGAGAAAGGCGGCGATGCGGCGCTGGCGGTGGACTCCGATACCCAGGACAACGTCAGCAGCACCTTGGGCCTGCGCGTGGCGCACCTTGGTCAACTGGACAACGGCATGAGCTTGACCCCGCGGGCTAGCCTGGGTTGGCGGCATACCTATGGCAACATCGATACCCGCACGCGCCAGGCGTTTCTGGCGGGTGGGGATGCGTTCAGTGTCGAAGGGAGTGCAATCGACCGGGATAGCTTGCTGGTCGAAGCTGGATTGGACCTGGGGGTGAGTGCGCGGCAGACCATTGGTTTGGGGTATAGCGGTGAGCTGGGGAGTAATAGCCGGAACCATGCCGTAGTCGGGCAGTGGCAGTTGAGGTTCTGAGGATTGGTTGTCAGTGCGGGCCTCTTCGCGGGGCAAGCCCGCTCCCACAGGGTGAGGTGCAGCGCCTGACTTGTGGGAGCGGGCTGGCCCCGCGAAGAGGCCGGCACACCCACCTTGCATTTAGGTCTGCAGAGGCATAGCTTCCGGGCATCGTTTTCCATGCCCAGGAGCCTCTCCATGTACACCGGCATCGTCCAGGCCGTCCGCCCCCTCCTTGCTGTGACCACCTACCCGGGCCACAACCAGTTCACCATCGACCTCACACCGGAATTGCTAGACGAGCTGAAGATCGGTGCAAGCGTCAGTGTCGAGGGCACTTGCCTGTCGGTCACCGAGATTGATGGCACCCAGGTCAAGTTCGACGCCATGACCGCCACCCTCGAACGCACCAACCTGCGCTGCTTCAAGGCTGGCCAGGACGTCAACATCGAGCGTTCGGCGAAGATGAATGCCGAAATCGGCGGCCACCTCATGGCCGGCCATGTCGCCACTACCGCCGAGATCGTCGAGCTGTCGATCAAGGAGACCGGTGCTTACATCCAGTTCCGCATGCCGCCGGAATGGGCCAAGTATGTCTTCCCGCGCGGCTTCCTCGGCGTCAACGGCTGCAGCCTGACCGTCGCCGACGTGGACGACACGCTGATCACCATCAACCTGATCCCCGAAACCCTGCGCCAGACTACCTTCGCCCGCTACAAGGCCGGCGAGCTGCTCAACATCGAGGTCGATCACCAGACCATGGTGCTGGTCGATGTGGTGGAACGCACCCTCAAAGGCACCCTCGCCCGGCTCTAATCAGACGCTGCGGGTCAGGCCGCCGTCGACCTTGATGTTCTGCCCAGTGATGTACGCCGCGCCATCGCTGGCCAGGAAGGCCACGGTCGCGGCGATTTCCTCGCTTTTGCCATAGCGTTTGAGCGGCACGCTGTCGCGGCGCTCGTCAGTGGCCGGCAGGCTGTCGATCCAGCCCGGCAGGACGTTGTTGATGCGAATGTTGTCGCCGGCATACTGGTCGGCGAAGATCTTGCTGAACGCTGCCAGCCCCGCACGGAACACCGCCGAGGTGGGGAACATCGCGCTTGGCTCGAACGCCCAGGCGGTGGAAATGTTGATCACCACCCCACTCTTTTGCCGCTGCATGATCGGCGTCACCAGGCGGGTCGGGCGGATCACGTTGAGCAGGTAGGTTTCCATGCCCTGGTGCCAGTCCTCGTCGCTGATTTCCAGGATCGGCGCACGTGGGCCGTGCCCTGCACTGTTGACCAGCACGTCGATGCGACCCCACTTGGCAACGACGGCATCGACCAGGCGCTGGATATCGTCGATGGACTGGTTGCTGCCGGTCACGCCAATGCCACCCAGTTCCTCGGCCAGGGCCTCGCCCTTGCCGGACGACGACAGAATACCGACCTTGAAACCATCGGCAGCCAGGCGCCGCGCTGCCGCTGCGCCCATGCCGCTGCCACCTGCGATCACGATTGCTACCTTTTCGATGGACATGAAGCCTCCTGGTTTTCCTGCATGAGTGATGCAGCCAGACTAGCAGCGCGCTGCGCCTGGCAGAGAGGCAGCAAAGCTTTTTACTCCCAATAGATAATCTACTGGCTCTGCGCCTGCTGCAGTAACCATGCGCGCACTGTCGCCAACGCCGGCGGCTGATAGGCATTGCGCGGCCATACCAGATAAAACGCTTGGTCCAGGCTCAGTGCATGGTCAAACGCCAGGGCCAGGCGGCCCGCCGCGATGTCGCTCTGCACGAAGTGGTAACTGGCCAGCGCCAGCCCCTGGCCGGCGATCGCAGCGTCGATTGCCAACGCGGTCTGATTGAAGCGTACGTTACGCGCCGACGCCTGCAGTGGTTGCTGGAAGACTTCGCTGATGAAATCGGGCCAGAAGTTGTGAGCGTCATGCAGCAAGGTATAACGCTGCAGTTCCTGCAGATTCCTCGGTACCCCTTGAACCTGCAGTAGCGATGGGCTGGCTACCGCAACGATGCGCTGCTGCAGGAACATTTCGGTGTGCAGTGCCGGGCCAAACGGTGGCCGCCCATAGCGCACGGCGATGTCCACGCCTTCCGGGCGAAACTGCGAGAGTCGCTCGGTGGCGAGCACCTGCAGGTCGATGCCAGGGTGCTCTTCGGCAAAGGACGAAAGCCTGGGAATCAGCCACTTCGCTGCAAAGGTCGGGGTCACACTGATCGTCAGTTGCGCACCATCGGGCCGCAACGCCTGGGTAGCGCTGCCGATCAAGGCGAAGGCGCTGCGGATATCGCTGCTGTAGCGCAGGCCGGCACCGGTCAGGGCCAAACCCCGCGGCAGCCGCTCGAACAGCTTGATCCCAAGGTTCGCTTCAAGCCCGCGAATCTGCTGTGCCACAGCCGCCTGGGTAACCCCCAGTTCGTCGGCCGCCAGGCGAAAGTTGAGGTGCCGCGCCACCACCTCGAATACCCGCAGCCCATTGAGCGGCGGCAACGCGGAAAAACCCTCGGCCATATAGATAATCTACTGATTGATCAGGCCTTGTACCTTACTCGATACGCGGGTGCTGCTGCACCAGCAGCTTGCGCTTGGCCTCAAGCTCCGCGATCTGCTCGTCGATGTCCTCGATCTTCTGCTCGATGTTGTCGTGGTGCTCCTGCAGCAGCTCGCGAGCTTCCTCGATGTCCGAGGCGGCTGGCGCGGCGCCGCGCAGCGGCTTGTTGGCGGTTTCCTTCATGGTCAGGCCGGTGATCAGGCCCACGGCGGCAATCACCATCAGGTAGTAGGCCGGCATGTACAGGTCACCGGTGCTCTCCACCAGCCAGGCGGCCAGGGTCGGGGTCAGGCCGGCGATCAACACCGAGATGTTGAAGGCGCTGGCCAGGGCGCTATAGCGGATGTGCGTGGGGAACATCGCCGGCAGCGTCGACGCCATCACGCCGATGAAGAAATTGAGCATTACGGCGATGATCAGCAAGCCGGCGAAAATCACCCCGAGCACACCGCTGTTGATCAGCATGAACGCCGGGATGGCCAGCACGAACAGGCCGACGCTGCCGATGATGATGAAGGGGCGGCGGCCCCATTTGTCGCTGAGCAGGCCGATGATCGGCTGCACGAACAGCATGCCGACCATGATCGCGATGATGATCAGCACGCCGTGGTCTTCGCTGTAGTGCAGGTTGTGCGACAGGTAGCTGGGCATGTAGGTGAGCAGCATGTAGTAGGTGACGTTGGTGGCGATTACCACGCCGATACAGGTCACCAGGCTGCGCCAGTGCTGGGTTGCCACCTCCTTGAACGACACCTTTGGCCCGGAAGCCAGGCCTTCACGGTCGCCCTGCTCAAGCTTCTCGACATGCTGCTGGAACGCCGGGGTTTCCTCCAGTGCATGGCGCAGGTACAGGCCGATGATACCCAGCGGCAAGGCCAGGAAGAACGGCAGGCGCCAGCCCCATTCGAGGAACTTTTCTTCCCCCAGAATGGTGGAAATCAGCACCACCACCCCCGCGCCGAGCACAAAGCCGGCGATCGAGCCGAAGTCCAGCCAGCTGCCAAGGAAGCCGCGCTTGCGGTCCGGCGCATACTCGGCGACGAAAATCGAAGCGCCGGTGTATTCGCCCCCCACCGAGAAGCCCTGGGCCATCTTCGCCAGCAACAGCAGGATCGGCGCCCAGATGCCGATGGACGCGTAGGACGGTATCAGGCCGATGGCGAAGGTGCTCAGCGACATGATCACGATGGTCGCCGCGAGAATTTTCTGTCGCCCGAACTTGTCGCCCAGGGCACCGAAGAACAGGCCGCCCAATGGACGAATCAGGAACGGCACCGAGAAGGTGGCCAAAGCCGCGATCATCTGCACGCTGGGGTCGGCGTTGGGGAAAAACACCTTGCCCAGGGCGTAGGCGACGAAGCCATACACGCCGAAGTCGAACCATTCCATGGCATTACCCAGCGCGGCGGCGGTGATCGCCTTACGCATCTTGGCGTCGTCGACGATGGTGATGTCTTTCAAGCCGATCGGCTTGACGCTTTTCTTGCGAGATTTCATGCCTGTGTCCCTTCACTTGACGGTTCGCCACTGGCCAGCGTGGGGCTAACTGGTGGCTCTAAGGCATCAGATACAACGGGACACTAAATAATTCAGCGCTTACCGATTTTTTATGAATGACCGGGAAAACCAATAGTAGACAGTTTGTATACATAGCACGAACAATGACAAAATGCCGCACCTGAGGCCAGTTCGGCGCAGGCATGGAAGTCTGAATCGGCGTTGCCTCAACTACCTGTCAAGAGAGAATCATGCGTTCCACTCCGCAACCCGTCATGATCGATGACGTTGAAATCAACAGTTTCCACCAGCTGCTCACCCTGCGCACCGGCTTAGGCTGGGTGATGGTCGGCTACATCTTCAGCATCATCGGCGTGGCGACCATCCCGATGTCCACTGCCCTGCAACTGAGCGGCTTCTGGCAAGGCATGGTCGCCGCCATGGCCCTGCTCGGCGTGTTCGCCGGCGGCTTCTTCGGTGGCTGGCTGACCGACCGCATGGGCCGGCAGAAGCTGTTTTTCGTCGCCCCTGCGATCGTCTTGCTGGCTTCGCTGGCCATGCTCATGGTTCAGGACCCACTGGCCCTGTCGCTGTTGCGCCTGTTGTGCGGGCTGGCAGTGGGCATTGAATATACCGCCGCCGGCTCCCTGCTGACCGAGTTCATCCCGCAGAAATCCCGAGGTTCGCGGCTCTCGCTGCTGACCGTGCTGTGGTTCGTCGGCGCCGCACTGGCTTACATCGCCGGTAACTTCATGCTGGCCGATGCCGGGCCTGAGAACTGGCGCACGGTCATGGCCAGCCCGGCGATCATCGCCGGGCTGATGTTGCTGGCCCGGCTGGGGACGCCGGAGTCACCACGCTGGTTGCTGAGCAAAGGCCGCCGCACGGAAGCCGAGCAGGTGATTCGCGAGGTGTACGGCCCCGACTTCTCGCTGCGCAACATCAGCGATGATGGAAGCTCGGGTCAGACGATGTCATTTATCGACGCGCTGCGTGCAGGCTACGGCAAGCGCATTCTGTTCGTGGTGATGTTCTGGGCCTGCGCGGTGATTCCGCTATTCGCCGTATATGCCTTCGTGCCCAAGCTGTTCCAGGCTCTCAAGCTGACTGGCAACCTGGCGGCCTATGGCTCGATGGGCATCACCCTGATCCTGGTGCTCGGCTGCTGCGTTGCCACCTGGCTGATCAACTACCTGGGCCGGCGCACCCTCATCATTCACAGCTTTCTGTGGTCAGGGTTGGCGCTGCTGGGATTGGGGCTGTTCCCGGATGCCCAGGGCTGGGTGGTGCTGTCGCTGTTCGGCGCCTACGCGCTGTTCATCGGCGGTGCGCAGGTGCTGGAGTTCGTCTACCCCAACGAGCTGTTCCCCACTGAAATCCGCGCTTTCGCGGTCGGCATGGGCGCTTCGCTGGCGGCGTTCAGCTCGGCCATCGGCACCTGGCTGGTACCCATGTCGCTGGAGCAGTTCGGCATTGCCAACACGATGTTCGCGGCAACGGCGATTACCATGCTGGGGCTGGCGGTATCCCTGTTACTGGCGCCGGAGACCAAGTCGATGAGCCTGCAGGAAGCGGCGGCGCTGTAGCGCTGGCTTTGGGGCAAAAAAAACCGCTGCAGACGCAGCGGTTTTTTGGGATGGCTTTTTATCAGATACCGTCGCGTGCCAGGTCCATGGCGAAGTAGCTCAGGATCAGATCGGCACCGGCCCGCTTGATCGCGCCGATGCTTTCACGTACCACACGGCCTTCGTCAATGGCGCCGGCCAAGCCGCCGAACTTGATCATCGCGTACTCGCCACTGACCTGATACGCCGCCAGCGGCAAGCGCGACGCTGCGCGGATGTCGGCGATCACGTCGAGGTAGGCGCCAGCCGGCTTGACCATCAGCACGTCAGCGCCTTCCTGCTCGTCGAGCAGCGACTCGCGCACGGCTTCGCGGCGGTTCATCGGGTTCATCTGGTAGCTCTTGCGGTCGCCCTTGAGCACGGTGCCCCCGGCTTCACGGAACGGGCCATAAAGCGACGATGCGAACTTGGTGGAGTACGCCATGATCGCGGTGTCGTGGAAACCGGCGCCGTCCAGTGCGCTGCGGATGGCCTGGACCTGGCCGTCCATCGCCGCCGAAGGCGCGATGAAGTCGGCACCGGCGGCTGCGGCAATCACCGCCTGTTTGCCCAGGTTGGCCAGGGTAGCGTCGTTGTCCACGCCATGGTCGTGCAGCACGCCGCAGTGGCCGTGGCTGGTGTATTCACAGAAGCAGGTGTCGGACATCACCACCATTTCCGGCACGCTGTCCTTGCAGATGCGGGCCATGCGCGCGACCAGGCCGTTCTCGTTCCAGGTGTCGCTGCCGGTGGCATCCAGGTTGTGCGAAACGCCGAAGGTCATCACCGACTTGATGCCGGCGCGGGCGTAGCGCTCGATTTCCTGGGCCAGCAGTTTCTCGGGGATACGATTGACCCCCGGCATGCTGCTGATTGGCACGAAGTCGTCGATGCCTTCCTCGACGAAGATCGGCAGGATCAGGTCTTCGAGGCGGAATTCGGTCTCCTGGAAGATCGTGCGCAGGGATTCGTTTTGGCGCAGACGGCGGGGGCGAACGGAAGGAAAACGGTTGGACATGACAGCTCCAGGGAATATGGACGGCGTATACCTTATGCCTGTTGGGCTTCGGGGGAAAGACCGGGGGGTGAGATTGTGCCTTGCACTCAGGGCAATAGTTGGCTTTTGCATTGGCTGTGCCGGCCCTTTCGCGGGGCAAGCCCGCTCCCACAATGGTCCTGCCAACACTGTTCATTGTGGGAGCGGGCTTGCCCCGCGAAGAGGCCAGTGCTGGCGCTAAATCACTGCAACCAAGGCGGCGGAGGCTCTTCACCCTTGACCGGCCCATGCTCGGCTTCGGCCCGCGCCGCGCGGCGACGGGCATCGTCCAGCCGCGCAGCGTCGATCTCGCGCATCACCCCGCCCACATCGGCGACGTGCTCGTCATCCTCGAATTCACCCGTCAGCGGGCTGTCCGCCTTCAACTCGCCCGCTTCGTACAGCGCCCACATTTCCTGGGCATAGCGGGTGTGCTTCAGCTCCGGGGCAAAGCGCCCGAAATAATGCGCCATGTTCGCCACATCGCGCTGCAGCATGCTGAACGCATGGTTGTTGCCGGCGGCATCCACCGCCTGTGGCAGGTCGATGATTACCGGGCCGTCAGGGCCCAGCAGCACGTTGAATTCGGACAGGTCGCCATGCACCAGCCCGGCACACAGCATCAAGACGATCTGGCGAATGACGAAAGCGTGGTACTCGCGCGCCTCTTCGGCCTCCAGGTGCACGTCGTTCAGGCGCGGTGCTGCATCGCCGTCGGCGTCGGTCACCAGCTCCATCAACAGCACGCCATCCTGGAAGTCGTACGGCTTGGGCACCCGTACACCGGCACTGGCCAGGCGGAACAGCGCCGCCACTTCGGCGTTCTGCCAGGCGTCTTCGGCCTCTTTGCGGCCGTATTTGCTGCCCTTGGCCATCGCCCGGGCCTGGCGGCTGTTGCGCACCTTGCGGCCTTCCTGGTATTCGGCGGCCTGGCGGAAACTGCGCTTGTTGGCCTCTTTGTAGACCTTGGCGCAACGTACCTGGGCGCCGCAACGCACCACGTAAACGGCGGCTTCCTTGCCGCTCATCAAGGGCCGCAGCACTTCGTCGACCAGTCCGTCTTCAATCAGCGGTTCGATTCGTTTTGGCGTCTTCATCAGGCTTGTTTCGGGGTCCTGTCTGGCCTTATGGCTGGGATGGCGGACATCCTCTCACAGGCGGCTGCGTCTTGCTCGTTTGTCTGCTCAGGCGGTGGCCCGGCGCTGCGTAATCAGGTGCCGGGCCCGGTCGAACGCCCAGTTGTAGACCACCGTGTAAGGCAGGATGATCACGAAGAAGCCCAACTCGACCATCAGCGCCTGCCACAGCGAGATGTCCAGCATCCAGGCCGCCACCGGCAGGCACCACACCACCAGGCCAGCTTCGAAACCCAGGCCATGAATGAAGCGTGCCGAAGCCTTCCACTGGATACGTGGAGTTGCCACATAGCGGTCGACCAGCATGTTGTAGAACATGTTCCAGCCCATGGCGATCAGCGACAAGGTAACTGCCAGGCTACCCGCCGTGGCCAGTGACTTGCCCATGATCCAGGACAACAGCGGGGCACACAGCAATACGGCAAAGAACTCGTAGCCGACGGCATGCAGCAGACGTTCGGAGAAAGCGACTTTTTTCATGACAGGTTCCATCGTGTGATCAACTCGTGCTTCACATTTTCTTTGATGGAACTGATACTCGCGACATAGCTCCTATCGGTTTTATCAATACCTATGCGCTACTCGCCCGAAGCCCTCGTCGCCTTTGTCGAAGCCGCGGCGCTCGGCTCGTTCTCGGCTGCAGCGCGAAAACTGCGCAAAAGCCAATCGACCATCAGCATCGCTATTGCCAATTTTGAAGCGGACGTGGGCTGCCCGCTGTTCGACCGTGCGGGCCGCCACCCCACACTCAATGCGGCCGGTCGTCAGGTGCTGAGCCACGTCGAGGCGATCCTCGATGCCAGCGCCCGGCTCGATGCTCTGGCGGTGCGCCTGGCCGAGCAGGTCGAACCACTGGTGTCGGTGGTGATGTCCGACAGTTACAGCGTGACCTTCCAGGGCGAGGTGATCAGCCGTTTCGCCGAAAGCTATCCGCACACCGAACTGCGCTGCGGGCCGGCCGAGGACGCCGACGTGATCGACATGATCCAGCAGGACATGGCGCACATCGGCATCCTCGCCGCCCAGCCGCAGTACCCGGCCGACGTGGCCGTGGCGCGCTTGGCGGAACAGGCGGAATTCGCCGTATACGTCAGCACTGATCACCCGCTGGCAAAGCAACCGGCACTGCAGCCCCAACACCTGGAGAACGAGCGTCAGCTGTACATCAGAACCTATGCTCCGAGCCTGCATCATGGGCGCGGCCAGGCCTGGTCCGCGCCGGACTACCTGACCTTGCTGGAGTTCGCCGTGCGCGGGTTTGGCTGGGCCGAGCTGCCCAGGGCGCTGGTGTCGCGCTTCGGCAGCGGCCTGGTGGAATTGCCGGTGGCAGGCTACCCACGGCGGGTCGCCATGGACGTGGTGTGGTCACGCCAGCGCGCACTGGGGCCGGCCGGGCAATGGCTGGTGCAACAGTTGCTGGTGCGCTAGCGGCTTCAGTCGTTGCCATCGACAGCGACGATCTGCCAGCTGTCATCCGGGTCGAAGCGCTGCATGGCCTTGACCAGCTTGTCACCCTGCGGCCCCAGGTCCTTCTCGAACACCTGGCCATCGTGGCTGACCATGAAGCTCATCACCCCGGTGTCATCGTACTTGGCCGGCCAGGCGACCATCGCGAAGCCACGGCTCATCTGCGTGCCGATCAGGTAACTGTAGGCGCCGCCCGGGGCTGACGGACCCTGGCCATCAAGGATGCGGAAGTGATAGCCATACCAGTCGTCCCCCACCACATCCTGGCCGAACAGCGGGCCCAGGGGGCTGACCTCGCCGCTCTCATCCTCTTCCCAATACAGCCCATCGTGCTTGCCGGGCGAGCTGAATACCTGCTGGGCATACTCCAGCGCACCGTTGCCGTTGCGGTCCTTCGAGGCGTAGTCCATCTGCGCATCGTGATAGGCGAGCAGCGATTGCACGGCCGAAAGCTCATCGCGACCGATGCGCCGTGCGCGGATCTCGGCGCTGCCAGCCTTGAGGTCGAAGCGCCAGCCGCTGGCGCTGTGCGACAGCGGAATGGGGAGGGTCCAGTGCTCGCTGCCCACGGCCAGAACGGCTTTGTCGTCACTTTGCTTTTGAATCTGGTGCTGCTGGCGGTATTGCTGCAGGAAGGCATCCACATCGCTGCGCTGCACGCCTTCACGGGGGATATAGGTGCGCCAGTCATCGCCGAGCAACTGGGCCAGGCGTGCCTGGTCGGCATGCTCGGTGCCCAGCGCCAGGACAAAGGCTTCGACGGCTTTTTCCGGTGTCGGAAATGCCTGCTGCGCAGCCAGGCTCGAACCTGCACTGGCCAGGGCAATCAGCCCAAGCATCGTCTTGATGTTCATCGCCGGCCTCCTCCCCCACCCCGGCGCATCGGCGCACTGGGCCTGGAAATGGCATGCCCCGCAGCACGCGCTGAATGGGGCCGCTGGGCAAGCATCTGGCTGGTCCTGCCGCGGTCGATCTGGGCCATGCTGCGCGATGGAGAACGGACGCCCTCGAAGGCATTGTTGCGCGCCCTGCCAGCATGGGTGTTCTGCCTGCTCTGCAGGGTCTGGCGGGCTTGCTGGCCGTCGCGACCGCCCCTGCCCTGCGGCTGGCGATCGGCGAGGTGCGGACGGTTGGCCTGGGCCTCGCGCACCTGGTCACGGGCCTGGCGGTTGCTGGTAGCGGGCCGTTCGATACCGGCCCGGTCCATCGATGCACGGGCGCGGTCTCGGGCCTGGGCGCGCTGGGCGTCGTCGCCCCGGAAGGCGGCACGCTGGCTGGCACCGTCGAGTTGGCGGCCAAACTGCTGGCGGCTGCGGTTATCGCGATAAGGCACACCATCTCGGTGCACGGCGTTGTGCTGCCAGGTGTTCTGGTTGTTGCCGATGCGGTTGTTGACGTTGATGTTGTTGTAGCGGTTGACGTCGATATCGATGTCGTTGTGCCCCCAGTCGCAATCGCCCCACAGCGAATTGACGATCGCCACCCCCGTGCCGAAGGCCAGCCCCGCCACCAGTGCGGAGCCGGCGTAATACAGCGGCGACGGCGGGTAATACACCGGCGGCGATGCGGGGTAGGCCCAGGTGCCGTAGCTGGTGGTGGGGTTATAGGTGGGCACGTAGACCACCTGCGGGTCGGCCGGTTGGATGATGATGGTGCTGGCGGGTGCGGCAGCAGTGCTGGCAGGCGCTGCGGGGGCAGCCTGCACCGTGACGTTCTGGTACTGGTTGCTTTGCAGATTGCCGGCAGCCTTCGCCTGCTGGCGTAGCCGCTGCACCGCGCCCATCACATCGTCGGGCTGAGCCAGGAACGCATCCCCCAGGCGCTGCACCCAGACCGGGTCCTGGCCCAGCACCACCAGCACCTGCGGGAAGGCCACCAGCGCCTGGACGCTCGGGTCCCACGGCTGCTTGGCCACTTGCTTGACGGCATCATCGCCCTGGGCCTTCGGGTTGGCTTTCGACCAGGCCACCGCTTCGCCCACCTCGCCGGGGTAGGTCGTGGCCATCAGCACCTGCGCCAGCAGCGCATCGGGATACAGCGCGATGGGAGCAAGCATCTGATCGAGCTGTTCCTGGTTGAACACGGCCTGTTTCGCCGGTGCCGCCTGGGCAGGTTGGGGAGGCGCAGGAGACGTTTCAGCCTGTGCGAGGCTCGCTGTACCGCTCAGGCAGAGCACCGCCGACACGACGCAGAGCAATGGCATGCGCATCACAGTTCCCTCGGAGTGAAGCCGCGTGGGACTTAAGCCTAGCAAAGGCTGCGGTTTGCACACGGCTGCTGGCGATATCGATAGTCACTATCGAGAACGACAATTTCTACTGATCCCGCGCGCCCAATAACCTTGCTCCATCGACTCGCCACATTCGCCACCGAATCCTGGAGCTTCCCCATGCACACCACGGCCCGCCTGCTGCTCGCTGCCCTCACCGTCACCGTCCTCGCGGTGCTCAGTGGTTGCGCCAGCCACCCCGAACTGCGCCCCTACACCGCCGAAGAAACCCGCCAACTGCAACTCGAATCCATTCAGCGCCAAGCCCTTTCACTGGACGAATACGAGCTGCGCAAGCGCGTGATCCTGCGTGCGGCCAGCCCGCAGGTGGTGACTGAAGTGGTCGAAGCGCAGCCTGGGGTCAAGGGCTGACCTGATCGAGATTCTCCAGCGCCTTTGCTGTATCCTGTGCCGCTCAAGAGCAAGCCTTCCAGGACGGTGACCATGACCAGGCCCCTTCTGTTGCTGAGTGCGGCCCTGCTGTTCAGTTCGGCGCCGCAGGCGCAACTGATCCAGCGCCAACTGGGCGATTTCGACTTCAAGCTCGGCACCACGCCTTCACGCAGCATGGCCCAAGGGCTGATTTCGCCGAGCGCCACCGGTGCCTTCCACGGCGGCCTCGACCTCAGCCACCCCAGCGGCTGGTACCTCGGCCAGTATGCGCCGAGCATGGGCGTGACGCCTGACTCTACCCTGCGCCTGGACAGCTATCTGGGCTACAAGCACCATTTCGACAGCACCCTGGGTTATGAAGTCGGCCTGATCCACTACAGCCAACCGAATATCGCCGGGCCGGACAGCTATGCCCTCTTTGGCGGCCTGTCGATTCTGGGCAGCCGCTTTGGCGGCGCCTGGCGCGACAACCCGGCCAACCGCACCGGCACCCTGTTCGCCGACTTTGGCCAGTTACCCGTGTTCGATATCGATCTGACTGTAAAGCTTGCCCACCATTGGCTGGGCACGCCTTTCACGCTGGTCGACGGCAGCCAGGTGAATGCGTTCTCGGACTGGTCGCTGGAGCTGTCGCGGCCCTGGCTGGGCATCGACCTGAACCTCATCTACAGCAACTCGAACCTCACCGGTGGCGGCTGCGACGCTTACGCGGGCATCAACACTTACTGCGAGAGCATGCTGACGTTCAAGGCCCAGCGCAGCTTCTTCTAGGTTTCAGGCATCAGCGTTGCAATCAAGGCCCGCACGGTACCCGGCAACGCATCCAGTTCGCGCACCAGAATACTGCGCTCACGCACCGCCCACGGTTCATCCAGGGTAATGGTGACCAGCCCCATGGTCTGGCTATGCCGCAGCGCCGCCGACTCGGGGATGATGCCAATCCCCACGCCCGCCTCCACCAGCCGGCAAATGGCCTCGAAACTCGACAGCTGAATGCGCAGCGAGAGGTTCAGGCCCATGCGTTCGACATGGTCGCGCAGAAAACTCAGCAGCGTGCTGCCGTCGTGCAGGCCGATATGCTGGAACGCCAGGGTCTGCTTCAACGACACCTGCTTGCAGGTCGCCAATTCGTGCCCTGCCGGCACGATCAGCACCAGCCGGTCGGTGCTGAAGTGCATCACCTGCAAACCGCTGGCCTCCACCGGCCCGGCGATGATGCCCATGTCGCTGCTGCCATCGAGCACGCCGCGCACGATATCCCTGGACAGGCGCTCCTGCAGGTCGACCGTCACCCCTGGGCGCTTGGCGAGAAAGCCTGCCAGCACTTCGGGGAGGAATTCGGTAACGGCGGTGGTGTTGGCGAAGATGCGGATATGCCCCGCCGAATCAGTACCGAACTGGGTGAATTCGGCTTTCAGGTAGTCCACCTGGCGCATGATCAGCCGGGCATGCATCAGCAGCTTCTGCCCGGCCGGGGTCAGCTCTACGCCGCGGCTGTCGCGGTACAGCAAGCGGGTGTCGAGCTGCGCTTCCAGCGCCTTGATCCGCGCGCTGGCGGCAGCCGGAGAAAGAAATGCACGGCGCGCCCCCTGGGTGAGGCTGGGTGATTCACCGATATGAATGAAAAGCCTCAGGTCTGCCAGATCGAAATGCATCGGGGTGTCCTTGCTGGGCGCGGGCGTTCAGCATACATGAACGCCGGATTACGAAAATGCAAATTCACAGAATGCCCACTGCCTCGCATGATCTGGCCATAACAACAAATGCAGAGGCCCATGGTTATGACTGCTACGGACTACAGCGCCTGGATCGGCCGCACGGAAGAAGCCGTCGACGAGCTCAGCCGCAACCTGATCAAGCGTATCGCCGCCACTTTTGGCGAAACCGCACCCGCCGTCGGACAACCGCTGCCGCCCTTGTGGATGTGGTGCTTTTTCCAGGAGCCAGTCGCCGAAACGCAATTGGGCAGCGACGGCCACCCGGCACGTGGCAGCTTCCTGCCACCCGCCGACAACCGCAACCGCATGTGGGCCGGGGGCCGGGTTGAATTCATCGCTCCGCTCAAAGTCGGTGCCGAGGCACATCGTCTTTCGACCATCGTACACATCGAGGAAAAACTTGGCCGCAGCGGGGCGTTGCTGTTCGTCACGGTGCGCCACGAGTACTCGCAACACGGCGAGCTGTGCGTGCGTGAAGAGCAGGACATCGTCTACCGCGAACCTAATCCCCCCAAACTGAACAGCGCCGCGCCAACCGCTGCAGCCGACTGGAGCGAGACCATCACGCCCTCCCCGACCTTGCTGTTCCGTTACTCCGCCGTGACGTTCAACGGCCACCGTATCCACTACGACCACCCCTACGTTACCGAAACCGAGGGCTATCCCGGTTTGGTCGTACACGGCCCGCTGATCGCCACCCTCAACCTGCGCGCCTTCATCCGCGCCAACCCCGGCAGGCGCGTGCGCCACTTCGCCTACCGTGGCGTACGGCCACTGACCGTCCCCACGCCCTTCGAACTGGCCGGCCACATCAGCGAGCCAGGTCAGGCGCAGCTGTGGGCCGGCAATGCCGATGGCGTGGCGCAGAGCGCCGACGTGCTTTTCGACTGATACCTGGACAGGGAACACCGTATGCATACGTACGACAGCGATGACCTCAATGCCATCCGCGACGGCGTGCGCGCTTTGTGCGCCGCATTCGACGCCAGCTACTGGCGCAAGATCGACGAAGAAAAAGGCTTCCCCGAAGCCTTCGTCAAAGCCATGACCGACGCCGGCTGGCTGTCGGCGATGATCCCGGAGCAATTCGGCGGCTCCGGCCTGGGCCTGGCCGAAGCCTCGGTGATCCTCGAAGAGGTGAACGCCTGCGGCGGCAACTCCGGCACCGTGCACGGGCAGATGTACAACATGTTCACCCTGCTGCGCCATGGCAGCGAAGAACAGAAGCGCCATTACCTGCCCAAACTCGCCAGCGGCGAGCTGCGCCTGCAGTCGATGGGCGTGACCGAGCCCACCACCGGCACCGACACCACCAGGATCAAGACTACCGCCGTGCGCCAGGGCGACAAATACGTGATCAATGGGCAGAAGGTGTGGATCTCGCGGATCCAGCACTCCGACCTGATGATCCTCCTGGCCCGCACCACGCCACTGGCCGAGGTGAAGAAAAAGTCCGAGGGCATGTCGATCTTCCTGGTCGACCTGCGCGAGGCCATCGGCAATGGCCTGACCGTGCAGCCGATCGCCAACATGGTCAACCACGAGACTAACGAGCTGTTCTTCGACAACCTCGAATTGCCCGCCAGCAGCCTGATTGGCGAAGAAGGCAAAGGCTTCCGCTACATCCTCGACGGCCTCAATGCCGAGCGCACGCTGATCGCCGCCGAGTGCATCGGCGATGGCCGCTGGTTCATCGAAAAGGCCAGCGCCTATGCCCGTGACCGCGTGGTGTTCGGCCGGCCGATCGGGCAGAACCAGGGTGTGCAGTTCCCCATCGCCGAGGCGCATATCGAAATCGAAGCCGCCGACCTGATGCGCTGGCGCGCCTGCGCCGAATACGACAGCGGGCAGAACGCCGGGGCCAGCGCCAACATGGCCAAGTACCTGGCGGCGAAGGCATCGTGGGAGGCGGCCAACGCTTGCCTGCAGACCCACGGCGGTTTCGGCTTTGCCTGCGAATACGACGTCGAGCGCAAGTTCCGCGAAACCCGCCTGTACCAGGTGGCGCCGATCTCCACCAACCTGATCCTGTCCTACGTGGCCGAGCACCTGCTCGAACTGCCACGCAGCTTCTGAGGGCCCGAGCATGCAGCATACCCAAGCCCTCGCCGGCTTCCTCGCCGACCTGCGCTACGCGCACATACCCGGTCACGTGCTGGACCGTACCGAAGACCTGTTTCTCGACTGGCTGGGCTCGGCGCTGGCCAGCCAGGGCGCGCACCCGATTCCGCTGTTCGAGCGCTACGCCGAACGAATGGGGCCCGCCCAAGGCACCGCGCGAGTGCTGACCAGCGGGCGCACTTCATCGCCCTATTTCGCCGCCCTGGTCAATGGCGCGGCCTCGCACCTGGTCGAGCAGGACGACCTGCACAACAGCTCGGTGCTGCACCCAGCCACCGTGGTGTTTTCAGCCGTGCTGGCAGCCGCCCAGGACCTCGACAACAGTGGCCAGGATCTGCTGCTGGCAGCGGTGGCCGGCTATGAAGCGGGGATTCGCATCGGTGAGTTCCTCGGCCGTTCGCACTACCGCATCTTCCACACCACCGCCACCGTCGGCACGCTGGCGGCGGCGGTGGGTGTGGGCAAGCTGCTGGGCTTCGACCAGGCGCAGTTCATCAACCTGCTCGGCAGCGCCGGCACCCAGGCCGCCGGGCTCTGGGAGTTCTTGCGCGATGCCGCCGACTCCAAGCAGCTGCACACCGCCAAGGCGGCCGCCGACGGCCTGCTGGCCGCTTACCTCACCGCCGATGGCCTGACCGGGGCACGCAACATTCTCGAAGGCGAACAAGGTCTGGCCGCTGGCATGTCCAGCGACGCAGACCCGACGCGCCTGAGCGACCGCCTGGGCACGCGGTGGGCGCTGGTGGAAACCTCGTTCAAGTTCCACGCCTCGTGCCGCCACACCCACCCCGCCGCCGACGCGCTGCTGCAGCTGATGCAACGTGAAGGTCTAAGGCATGAGCAGATCGCCAAGGTGGTCACCCGCGTGCACCAGGGCGCCATCGACGTGCTGGGCCGGGTCACCACGCCGGCCACCGTGCACCAGGCCAAGTTTTCCATGGGCACCGTACTTGGCCTGATCGCGGTGCATGGCAGTGCGCAGCTCCTGGAATTCCGTGACCTGGCGCTGACCGATCCGCAGGTCGCGCGTTTTCGTGACAAGGTCGAGATGCAGCTCCACGCCGAAGTGGATGCGGCCTATCCGGCACGTTGGCTGGGCCGAGTAGAAGTCACTAGCAACGACGGCCGCACCTTCCGCGCCGCCATCGACGAGCCTAAGGGCGACCCGGGCAATACCCTGTCGCGCCCTGAGCTGGAAGCCAAATTCCAGCGCCTGCTGGCCTATTCCGGCGCACGCAGCCCGGCCCAGGGGCAGGCGCTGATCGCTCGCATCTGGCAGCTGCGCGACACCCGCTCGCTGGCCGATCTGCACTGAACCCGAACAGGTGACCCTATGACTCAAGCAACGCCCCGCCCGCTGGACGGCATCACCGTGATCAGCCTGGAGCACGCCATCGCAGCGCCCTTCTGCACCCGCCAGCTGGCCGACCTGGGCGCCCGCGTGATCAAGGTCGAACGCCCTGGCAGCGGTGATTTCGCCCGGGGCTACGACCAGCGCGTCGACGGCCTGGCCTCGCACTTCGTGTGGACCAACCGCTCCAAGGAAAGCCTCACCCTCGACCTCAAGCAAAAGGCCGCCGACGGCATTCTCGACGCCCTGCTGGCCAAGGCCGATGTGCTGGTGCAGAACCTCGCACCGGGTGCGGCGGCGCGCATGGGGCTGTCGTTCGAGGCCCTGCACGCGCGTTTCCCGCGGCTGATCGTGTGCGACATTTCCGGCTACGGCGAAGGTGGCCCCTATGAAAAGAAGAAAGCCTACGACCTGCTGATCCAGAGCGAAGGCGGCTTTCTATCGGTGACCGGCGGCCCCGGCGAAAACGACATGGCCAAGGCCGGCTGCTCGATCGCCGACATCGCCGCCGGCATGTACGCCTACACCGGCGTGCTGTCGGCGCTGATGCTGCGCGACAAAACCGGTGTCGGCAGCCGCATCGATGTGTCGATGCTGGAAAGCCTGGTGGAGTGGATGGGCTATCCGATGTACTACGCCTACGACGGTGCGCCGCCACCGCCGCGTGCCGGCGCTGCGCACTCGACCATCTACCCGTACGGGCCATTTCCTACCGGCGGTGGCGGCACGATCATGCTCGGCCTGCAGAACGAACGGGAATGGGCGCTGTTTTGCGAGAAGGTACTGCTCGACCCAGCGCTGGCCAGCGATGACCGCTTCAGTGCCAACTTCAAGCGCTCGGCAAACCGCGAAGTGCTGCGCCAAATCATCATCGATGGCTTCGCCGGCCTGTCGCTGGACGAGGTGGTGGCACGCCTTGAACAGGCGCAGATCGCCAATGCTCGGGTCAACGACATGCACGCCGTGTGGCAGCACCCGCAGTTGCAGGCCCGCGACTGCTGGCGCGAAGTGGACAGCCCGGCCGGCAAGTTGCCGTCGCTGCTGCCACCGGGGCGCAACGCTGCCTTCACCCCACGCATGGATGCCGTACCGGCCTTGGGGCAGCATACCCAGGGCATTCTCGGCGAGCTGGGTTTTACGGCAGCGCAACAGGCCGGCCTGGCTGCCGGTGGCGTGGTATGAACGTCGTCCGTTCCGCCCTGTTCGTGCCCGGTAGCCGCCCCGAACGCTTCGCCAAGGCGCTGGCGGCGGGGGCCGACGCGGTGATCGTCGATTTCGAGGATGCCGTGGAGGAACCGCTCAAGCGCCAGGCTCGCGACAATCTAGCTGCTTTTCTGCATGCGACGCCGCAGGCTTCGGTGTGGGTCCGGGTGAATGCGCCGGAACACCTGGAGCATGCCGCCGATCTGGCCTTCTGTGCACAGCAACCCGGCGTCGCTGGCGTGCTGCTGCCCAAGGTGGAAAATGCCGCTCAGGTCGCCATTGCCCGCCACGCTGGCAAACCAGTCTGGCCCATCATCGAAAGCGCCAAGGGGCTGTTGGCACTGGAGCAGATCGCCCATGGCGAGGGCGTCCAACGGTTGTCGTTCGGCAGCCTGGACCTGGCGCTGGACCTGCATCTGAACACCGAGAGTGCCGCAGCACGGCAGTTCCTGGATCAGGCCCGCATGGCTGTGCAGCTGCACTCGCGCGGCGCTGGCCTGCTGGCGCCGCTCGATGGGGTGTTTCCTGCCATCGCCGACGCCGAGGGCCTGCAGCGAGCGATGCGCCATGCCTATGACCTCGGCTATGGCGGGGCGCTGTGCATCCATCCCCGGCAGGTGGCGGTGATTCACGCGGCGCTGGCGCCTAGGGAGGAGGAACTGGCTTGGGCTCGACGAGTAGTGGCAGCGAGCGAGGCGGCCCAAGGCGCCGGAGCGTTCCAGCTGGATGGGCAGATGGTCGATGCTCCGGTGTTGCTACGGGCACAGCGACTCTTAGCCGGAAAGCTCGATTGATATTACCGGCCTCTTCGCGGGGCAAGCCGGATCGCCGGACCGCCGCTCCCACAAGATTTTCACTGTCTTCAGCTTGGCGCGGTACCTGTGGGAGCGGGCTTGCCCCGCGAAGAGGCCGGAAAAGTCACAACCAAGCGTTCGGCCAAGCCGAACGCTGCCTTACACAAATGCTAATTCTCTAAACGCAGGCCCTGGTCCATCTTTACGTTCAATCCTCCTACAACAATAAATCAGAGGTGACATCGATGTTGAAACTGACCCAGTCGCTGTTCTGCGCCGCCGCAGTCTCCATGGCCGGCCTGGCCCAGGCCGCCGACCCGATCATCATCAAATTCGCCCACGTGGTGGCCGACAGCACCCCCAAAGGCCAGGGTGCGCTGATGCTGCAGAAGCTCGTCGCCGCCGACCCGCAGCTCAAGGACAAGGTCAAAGTCGAGGTCTACCCCAACTCGTCGCTGTTCGGCGATGGCAAGGAGATGGAAGCCTTGCTGCTCGGCGACGTGCAGATGCTGGCGCCGTCGCTGGCCAAGTTCGAGCACTACAACAAGCAGGTGCAGATCTTCGACCTACCGTTCCTGTTCGATGACCTGGCCGCTGTCGACCGCTTCCAGCAAGGCCCGCAAGGCAAGGCGCTGTTGACTTCGATGGAGGACAAAGGCATCCGTGGCCTGGCCTATTGGCACAACGGCCTCAAACAGCTTTCGGCGAACAAGAAGGTGATCCTGCCCAAGGATGCCCGTGGCCTGAAGTTCCGCGTGCAGGCCTCAAGCGTGCTCGAAGAACAGTTCAAGGCGATCCGCGCCAACCCGCGCAAGATGAGCTTCGCCGAGGTTTACCAGGGCCTGCAGACCGGCACGGTCAACGGCACCGAGAACACCTGGTCGAACTACGAAAGCCAGAAGGTAAACGAAGTGCAGCCGTTCTTCACCGAGACCAACCATGGCCTGATCGACTACATGGTGATCACCAACGCCAAGTTCTGGAACGGCCTGCCTGAGGACGTCCGTGGCGAACTGCAGACGCTGATCGACCAGGTCACCGTCGAGGTGAACAAGCAGGCAGAGGCACTCAACCAGACCTCGCGGCAGAAGATTCTCGAGGCCAAGACCAGCGAGATCGACCCGCTGACCGCCGAGCAACGCCAACAGTGGCGTGAGGCGATGCGGCCGGTGTGGGAAAAGTTCTCCGATCAGATCGGCGCCGACCTGATCGACGCCGCCGACGCCGCCAACAAGGCTTCCTGACCGCCGTTGCGCCCTGCCCTGGCCACCCATTGCCTGGGTGGCCCGCCCTCTGTTTGTCTGGAGAAACCCTATGCAATCGCTCAGGCGTGTCTGGGAGCACTTCGAGGAAGGCATGATCGCCTTTCTCCTGGCGGCCATGACCCTGGTGACTTTCCTCTACGTGGCACTGAACAACCTCTACACGCTGTTCTACACCCTCAGTGACCACTGGGCCTTCGCCAGCGACCTGCTGCTCGCTGTCGGCGACCACCTGATGGGCTACGCCCAGGACATGACCTGGAGCATCGCCCTGACCAAGGCCATGTTCGGCTGGCTGATATTCTTCGGTATCGCCTACGGCGTGCGCACCGCAGGCCACCTGGGGGTCGACGTGCTGGTGCGGCGTACCCGCAAGCCGGTGCAGCGGGTGCTGGCGATGATCGCCTGCGCTTGCTGCCTGGCCTATGCCGGGCTGTTCCTGGTCGCCAGCATCAAATGGGTGAGCGCGGTGTTGGTCGCCGGTATCGGTGCCGAAGACCTCGACCGCTATGGCATCAAGGTCGGCCATATCGCGCTGATCGTGCCGTTCGGTTTCGCCCTGGTCATCGTCCGCTACCTGGAAATCCTCTATCGCCTGTTCGCCCATCGCCAATACGGCCTGGGCCTGGCCGACGAGGCCGGCGAAGCCAGCAAGCTGGCCAACCCTGGCGAGGAGCATCACTGATGACGGTTATCTGCCTGTTCTTGTTGCTGTTCGTGTTGATGTTCCTCGGCGTGCCAATCGCCATTGCCCTGGGGCTGTCGGGGGCGCTGTCGATCCTGATGTTCAGCCAGGACTCACTGAGCTCGCTCGCGATCAAGCTGTTCGAGACCTCCGACAGCTATACCTTCCTGGCCATCCCGTTCTTCCTGCTGTCGGGCGCGTTCATGACCACCGGTGGCGTGGCCCAGCGGCTGATCGACTTCGCCAACGCCTGCGTCGGGCATATCCGCGGCGGCCTGGCGATTGCCGCCGTGCTGGCGTGCATGCTGTTCGCCGCGCTGTCGGGCTCGTCACCGGCCACGGTCGCGGCGGTGGGTTCGATTGCCGTCGCCGGCATGGTGCGCTCCGGCTACCCACGCGAGTTCGGCGCCGGGATCATCTGCAACGCCGGCACCCTCGGCATCCTGATCCCGCCGTCGATCGTCATGGTGGTGTATTCGGCGGCCACCGAAACCTCGGTGGGCAAGCTGTTCATGGCCGGCGTGATACCCGGCATCCTGCTTGGCGTCAGCCTGATGGTGACGATCTACATCGTCGCCAGGATCAAGAAACTGCCAGCGCAACCCCGCGCCAGCTTCAGCGAATGGCTGAGCACCGCCCGGCGCGCGTTCTGGGGGCTGTTGCTGCTGGTGATCATCCTCGGCGGCATCTACAGCGGCATGTTCACCCCGACCGAAGCGGCAGCGGTTGCCGCGGTGTACTCGGCCTTCATCGCGCTGTTCGTGTACAAGGACATGCGCCTGCGCGATTGCCCGAAAGTGCTGCTGGAGTCGGGCCGGCTGACCATCATGCTGCTGTTCATCATCGCCAACGCCATGCTCTTCGCCCATGTGCTGACCACCGAACAGATCCCTCAGCAGATCACCCAATGGGTGTTGTCCGAGGGGCTGACGCCGATCGGTTTCCTGATCATGGTCAACGTGGTGCTGCTGGTGGCCGGCAGCTTCATGGAGCCGTCGGCGATCATCCTGATCCTGGCGCCGATCTTCTTCCCGATCGCGATGAAGCTGGGCATCGACCCGATTCACCTGGGGATCGTGATGGTGGTAAACATGGAGATCGGCCTGGTCCACCCACCGGTGGGGCTGAACCTGTTCGTGACCTCGGCGGTGACTGGCTTGACCCTGGGGCAGACGATCCGCGCGGCGCTGCCGTGGCTGTCGATCCTGCTGCTGTTCCTGGTGCTGGTGACCTATGTGCCGTTCATTTCGCTGGCGCTGCCGGCGTGGTTGGGGATGCCATAGGCCGTGGGAGCGGCTTTAGCCGCGAAGCAAGCGACGCGGTGGATGGCACCGGCTTCGCCGGCGTTCGCGGCTGAAGCCGCTCCCACAGGTATCATTTTGCACGCTCATATTCCGCCACCGGCGAGCAGTTCGGTCATCACCTCGGCCAACGCCTTGACCATCACATCCGCCGTAGGCCGATGGACGATGACGATCTCGTAGCTGTCCACCTCCGGCAACCCCTGCGTCTCCCCCATCACCCGATGCTCAGCGGTTGCCGCCCGTGGCGGCAACAGGCTGATGCCCATGCCGTCGGCCACTGCCGCCTGAATGCCGCTGAGGCTGGAGCTGGTGAAGCTGATCCGCCAGCGCCGGCCCATGCCTTCGATGGCGCTGATCATGTCTTCGCGGTACAGACCACGCGGCGGGAAGGTTACCAGCGGGATTGGGTCGAGCTCGAAGGACGGCATGCGCGCGCTGTCGATCCATTGCAGGCGTTCGGGCCAGCAGGCCACCCCCTCGCGGCTGTTGCGCCGCTGCTTGAGCAGCACTAGGTCGAGTTCACCATTGTCGTAGGCCTGGCTGAGGTCGCGGCACAGGCCGCTGGTGACTTCCAGCTTGACCTGAGGATGCAGCCGGCTGAACGCCGACAGCGCGTTGGTGGTGCGCCCACCGACGAAGTCCTCGGGCACACCCAGGCGCACGGTGACACCGACCATGGCGCCTGCCAGCGCTTCGAGCATCTGGTCGTTCAACGCCAGCATGTGCCGGGCATAGCCAAGCAACGTCTGCCCGGCATCGGTCGGCAGCACGTCACGGTTGCCGCGCACCAGCAGGCGGTGGCCGACCATGTCTTCGAGGCGGCGGACTTTCTGGCTGATGGTCGACTGGGTCGAGTGCAAGCGTGCGGCGGCGGTGGTGAAGCTGCCGCAATCGGCCACGACGACAATCGCGCGCAGCAGGTCGAGGTCGAACAGGGCTCTATTCGATTTAACGCTGATGGACATCTCTGTATTCGACTTCTGAATGGCAAGCCCTGACTTCTACCACGGCTAATCGCCGAGCGCCACGCCTTCACGACGCGGATCGGCGCCACCCGACCAACCTTCGGCGGTGCGTTGGATGATCTGCATGCCGCTGGTCATGACCATGGGCGTGACCTCGTGGCCCCAAGTTGCCAGTTGGCGGATCAGCGCGGGGCTGGTCAGGCCGGCCTCCACTTCGGTGCCAGCATTGCGGCTGCCGAAATTCGGCAGGTTGCTGGCCTGCTGCGGGTCGAGATGCCAGTCCAGCAGGCCGATCAATGCCTTGTTCACGTAGCCGATGATCTGCGAGCCGCCGGGTGATCCGAGACTGGCCACCAGCTCGCCGGAGTCGCGGGCAAACACCAAGGTCGGCGCCATGGCGGACAGTGGACGCTTGCCGGGCTCGACACGGTTGGCCACTGGCTTGCCGTTTTCCTGCGGGATGAAGGAGAAGTCGGTCAGGTGGTTGTTCAACAGAAAGCCTTTGACCATCAGGTGCGAGCCGAACGCGGCCTCCACCGACGTGGTCATGGCTAGCGCCTGGCCGCTGTCGTCGACGGCGCTGAGGTGCGAGGTGGAAATACGCAACGGCGAGCGGTCCGGCGCCATGGCCAGGTCCGCGCCTTCGGGTTTACCTGGGCGCGCATATTTCATGCTGAAGTCACCGATCTGTGCGGCGCGCCCAGCAAGGTACGCAGGGCTGGTCAAGGCCTTGAGCGGGACCGGCACATAATCACTGTCGGCCAGGTACTGGGCACGGTCGGCGTAGGCCAGCCGCTCAGCCTCGGCGATCAGGTGGACGGCCAGTGGGGCAGGTTCAAGGCCTGCCACCGACGACGTGGCGCGAGGGGGCAGGCTTGCCAGATCGCGTTGCGGGTTGGCGCGGTGCAGTGCGTCGAGGATGCCCAGCGTCTGCAGCACGGCCACCCCGCCCGAGGACGGCGGCGGCATGCCGCAGATCTGCCAGGCTTTGTAGGGACCGCACACGGGCGTGCGTTCCTTGGCCTGGTACTGGCGCATGTCGTTCAGGGAAAGGTGGCCGGGATTGGCATGGGTGCGCACGTTGGCAACGATCGCTTCGGCGATCTCGCCGGTGTAGAACGCATCGACGCCTTCACCGGCAATCCGCTCGAAGGTCTGCGCGAGGTCGGGGTTGCGCAGCAGCGTTCCTACTGCCAGGGGCCGGCCCTGTTGATCCAGAAAATAGCGGGCCATGGCCGGTGAACGTGCAATGAAAGGATCGCCCGCCACCAGGGTATTGAGGCGTTGGGAAACCGGGAAGCCATTGCGTGCCAAGGTGATGGCGGGAGTGAACAGGTCGCGCCAGGGCAGCTTGCCATGCTGGTCGTGTGCCAGCTTCAGCGCCCGCAGCACGCCGGGCACGCCTACCGAACGGCCGCCGATCTGCGCGTCCCGGAACGGCATCGGGGTGCCGTCCGCTCGCAGGAACAGCGTTTGAGTGACGGTTGCCGGTGCGGTTTCGCGGCCGTCGAATGCCTGCACGCGCTTACCGTCCCAGTAGAGGATGAATGCCCCGCCACCGATGCCGCTGGATTGCGGTTCGACCAGGGTGAGGACCATCTGCATGGCGATGGCCGCGTCGATGGCACTGCCGCCGGCGCGCAGCATTGCTCGGCCGGCCTCGCTGGCCAGGGGGTTGGCGGCGGCGGCCATGTGCTGGGTGGCGTGCACCGGTTGCAGGGCGGTGCGGTAGCCGGATTGGAGTTCGGGTGGGGCTGGCAGGATTAGGTCTGCATGGGCGCATTGAGCGGCGGCAAGGCACAGGGCGCCAATCAGGTGTGTTGGGAAATGCATGGGTTGGGTCCTTTCGAAGTGCATGCCGTGAGGTTTTCGGCGCTTTCAAGATCGAGCGCCGCCCGCGCGGCGCATCGCGGATGAATCCGCTCCTACGGTTTACCTCCGGCCAAGCATCAAGGCTGGCAGTGAAGATGTCACTGACAAAACTGGCCAAAGGTAAACCGTAGGAGCGGATTCATCCGCGATGCGCCGCGCGGGCGGCGCTCGATCTCAAGAACACTACAAACCGATCGGCGAGCGCGTTGGCAGCCTAAGCCACCTCCTCAAACGGCAACCCCACATAATTCTCGGCAATGTTCACCAACCCCGCCTCGGACGACAGGAAATACTCCCGATCCGCCTCCTGCATCTTCTGATCCCACCCATCCTTATGCTCACCAAAATCATGCAGCAATTGGGTCATGAACCAGCTGAACCGCTCGCCTTTCCAGACCCGGCGCAGTGCCAGCGGTGAATACTGCTGCAGCAGATCGGTACGCCCTTCGCGATAGACCTTGAGCAGAATCCGGTACAGGTAATTGACGTCCGAAGCCGCCAGATTGAGGCCCTTGGCCCCCGTGGGCGGAACGATATGCGCGGCATCGCCGACCAGGAACAGGTTGCCATACTGCATTGGCTCGACCACCTGGCTGCGCAGGGGCGCGATGCTCTTCTCCAGCGCCGGGCCGGTGATCAGCCGCGCCGCCACGTCCTCAGGCAGACGGGCTTTGAGCTCGTCCCAGAAACGCGCGTCGGACCAGTCCTCAACCCGCTCCGTCAGCGGCACTTGCAGGTAGTACCGGCTGCGCGTCTGCGACCGCTGGCTGCACAGCACGAAGCCCCGTTCATGGTGCGCATAGATCAGTTCATGATTGACCGGCGGGGTGTCGGACAACAGCCCAAGCCAGCCAAAGGGATAGACGCGCTCGTAATGCTTGAGCACGCCTTCGGGAATGCTCTGCCGGGAGACGCCGTGAAAACCGTCGCAACCGGCGATGTAGTCGCAGTCCAGGCGGTGGCTCTGCCCATCTTTCTCGAACGTGACGTACGGCCGTTCACCCTTGAGTTCGTGAGGCTGAACATGGCTGGCGGCGTAGATGATCGGTGCCCCGCTGGCCTCGCGCGCCTGCATCAGGTCACGGGTGACTTCGGTCTGGCCGTAGACCATCACGGTCTTGCCGCCGGTCAGGCCCTTGAGGTCCAGGCGCTGGCGGCGGCCACCGACCAGCAGCTCGACGCCTTCGTGAACCAGCCCTTCGCGGTCCATGCGTTCGGCGACACCGGCCTCGCGCAGCAGGTCGACGGTACCCTGCTCAAGCACGCCGGCACGGATGCGACCGAGCACGTATTCCGGGGTCTGGCGTTCGAGAATGACGGTATCGATGCCAGCCTTGTACAGCAATTGACCGAGCAGCAGGCCAGACGGGCCTGCGCCGATGATTGCAACCTGAGTCTTCATTGTTGTTGTCTCGTGCTTATGGGGTTTGCACTTGCATTTTTACGGGCTGCAGCGGCCAAATAGGTGTGCTATCCGATGCAAAACCTGCACTTTTACAAAAATCGTTCGATTAACGAACAGGCGTGACAGCATGAAATCCACCCTTGCGGGCGTCCCATTGTTCCAGCTGTACGGCGAAAACCAGGCCTGGCCCGGCACCGACCTGCTGCACTGCGAGTCGATTCCGACGCGCAGTCGCCTGCACCATTGGGAGATCAAGCCGCACCAGCACGCCGAGCTGTTTCAGTTGCTGTATGTGCAACGTGGCCAGGCCGAGGTAGAGATAGAGGGGGCACACAGCACCATCAGCGAAGCAGCTATCCAGGTAGTGCCGCCGCTGACCGTGCACGGTTTTCGCTTCAGCGCCGATATCCAGGGCCATGTGCTGACCTTCGGCACGGCGCTGGTGGCTGGCCTGGAACAGCGCCTGGGCGCACCGCTGAGTGTATTGACCCGCCCTGCGTGCTACTCGCTGGGCAAGGACCGCCTGCGCCTGCGCCAGCTGATCGAGACCCTGCAACAGGAATACCAGGGCCATGCGCCTGCAAGGTCGACCCTGCTCGAAGCCCTGGTGACCGCGCTGATGGTGTGGATCAGCCGTCGCCAGCAACTGGGCCAGGCGCCGCGCAACCGCGACGAACGTGACCGCCAGTTGCTCGGGCAATACCTGCGCCTGGTCGAAGCGCATTTCCGTGAGCACCTGTCCGTGGAAGATTTTGCCGCGCGACTGAACATTTCGAGCCTGCAACTCAATCAACTGTGCCGGGCGTTGAGCGGGCAGACCGCGCTGCAGGTGGTGCATCAGCGATTGTTGCTGGAGGCGAGGCGAAATCTGATCTACACGCGCATGAGCATCGGGCAATTGTCCGATAGCCTGGGGTTCAGTGACCCCACTTATTTTGCGCGGTTCTTCAAGCGCTTGAGCGGGCAGACAGCCAATGGCTATCGGCGCTCGGTACAACCTGACTGATGCGCGGGTTTCGCCGCCCTGCTTGACGTATACGTAAACCTGCATTCAGGATACCGCCATACCCCACGCCGAGCCCAAGCATGAGCAGCCAGACCTACAGCATTTCCGACCTGTCCCGCGAGCTGGACATCACCACCCGCGCCATCCGCTTCTACGAAGAACAGGGCCTGCTCAGCCCCGAACGCCGCGGCCTGGAACGTATCTATTCAGCACGCGACAAGGTCAGCCTGAAGCTGATCCTGCGTGGCAAGCGCATTGGTTTCTCGCTGGCCGAATGCCGCGAACTGATCGAGCTGTACGACCCCACCAGCGGCAACCTCAAGCAGCTCAACAGCATGCTGGCGAAGATCGCCGAGCGTCGCGCCCAGCTCGAACAGCAGATGCTCGACATCCACCAGATGCAACTGGAACTGGACACCGCCCAGGAACGCTGCGAACAAGCCCTGGCCGCGACCTTGAACCATAACGACAACCGTTGACCCGCCACAGGAACCCCGCCATGCCATTGCCCGAAAAAGTCCGCCTGGTCGAAGTCGGCCCCCGCGACGGCCTGCAGAACGAAGCGCAACCCATCAGCGTCGCCGACAAGGTGCGGCTGGTCGACGACCTGACCGACGCCGGCCTGGCCTACATCGAAGTCGGCAGTTTCGTTTCGCCCAAGTGGGTGCCGCAGATGGCCGGCTCCGCCGAGGTGTTCGCCGGCATTCAGCAGCGCCCAGGCGTGACCTACGCGGCCCTGGCACCCAACCTGCGTGGCTTCGAGGACGCCCTGGCCGCTGGGGTAAAGGAAGTGGCCGTGTTCGCCGCCGCCTCCGAGGCATTCTCCCAGCGCAACATCAATTGCTCGATCAGTGACAGCCTCATGCGCTTCGAGCCGATCATGCAGGCGGCGCGCAGCCACGGTGTGCGGGTGCGCGGGTACGTTTCCTGCGTGCTGGGCTGCCCCTACGAGGGCAAGGTCAGTGCCGAACAGGTCGCCCCGGTGGCCAAGGCCCTGCATGAGATGGGCTGCTACGAAGTTTCGCTGGGCGACACCATCGGCACCGGCACGGCCGGGGATACCCGTCGGTTGTTCGACGTGGTCTCGGCCGTGGTACCTCGCCAGCAATTGGCCGGCCACTTCCACGACACCTACGGACAGGCGCTGGCCAATGTGTACGCCAGCCTGCTCGAGGGCATCAGTGTGTTCGACAGCTCGGTGGCCGGCCTGGGCGGTTGTCCCTATGCCAAAGGCGCCACGGGCAACATCGCCAGCGAGGATGTGGTGTACCTGCTGCAAGGGCTGGGGATTGAAACCGGCATCGACCTCGACCGCCTGATCGCTGCAGGGCAGCGCATCAGCAACGTACTCGGCAGGGCCAACGGCTCGCGTGTGGCACGAGCGCGCAGCGCGCACTGAGGTTCACACGGTTGTCACAGGAGTGTGGGTGGTGTGTTACCGCCCCACAGTTTTCAGCAAAAAATCGGGTAACAGGGAAACAAATCGGCAGAAAATCCGGCGTGCCGATTCTCGCCAATTTATCTAAACCATTGATTTCAAAGGGTTTGTAAAAGTTGGCACGGCACCTGCTATATCTTTGGTACAAGAACAACAAAAATCGTGACACTCAATAAAAACAACAGATAACGGCTCTGACATAACAAGAACAACACGGCAGAGGCGCAGCAAGCAGATTTTTTTGGAGTAGACAGGCTTTTCAGGGGTGCGCCCCGCGATCTGGCACAGAACAATAAAACTACCTCAAGGTAGCGGCCGTCAGCATCGGATCCTCTGGATGAAAGCAGCGTCAGCGCTCAAAAAAATACGTTTGCCCTTGACCCCGGATGGGGGTCGCTCGCAACACCAAGGCAGGCCTACAAAAACAACAAAAGGCCCGTCTCAATAATAAGAAAAGAGCAGGCAACAACGCTTTGAGGGGAGCTTCGGCTCCCCTCAGTGCTTCCTGCCCTCCTCCTCCTGCTGTTTCTCCTCGTTCTCCCCCTCGACCTTATCCACCACCAACGGCATCGTCGCCAGCACCAGCAACGCCAGCAGCGTGCTGATCAGTGCCGTGGCCTCGCGCCCCATGCCTGCAGCGGTACCAATTGCGGCCGTCATCCACAAGCCGGCGGCGGTGGTCAGCCCTTTGACATGGCTGGTGTCCTGGCCGTTACCTTTGAGGATCGTGCCAGCGCCGAGAAATCCGATGCCGGCTACAATACCCTGAATCACCCGGCTCAACGCCTGCTCATCGGCGCCCGCCATGCTTGGCGCCAGAACGAACAACGCAGCGCCCATCGAAACCAGCATGTGCGTGCGCACACCGGCGGACTTGCCCTTGTGCTCGCGCTCGAAACCCAGCACTGCGCCCAGTACCGCTGCCATCAACAGTCGCAGAACGATGCGCACGACTTCCTGAGCGTCGGTGATGTCGGCAAATTCTGCTTGAAGCGTTTGCCAGATGAGGTCCATCGGATGGTCTCGAATGCCAGTTGTGTGTTGTCTGTGCTGGCCTCTTCGCGGGGCAAGCCCGCTCCCACAGATTCCGGCACTGCTGCTGTCATTGTGGGAGCGGGCTTGACCCGCCAAGAGGCCGGCAGAGGCTCCTTTAAGGGTTGACCCTTGCACATCAGGCAAAGTGCCCGCCCAGCGGAATCATGGAATCACGTTGGACCGCCAGCGGTCACACCTGTAACCGCACTTTGGAGGATCACCCCATGCCCGTCGAAATCGAAGAAAGCACCCGCCGCTGCACCCTCATCGGTGAAGACCTGCGCATTGAAGGCGAAGGCCCGGACATCGAGATCATCACCGATGAGCAGCTGCACATGTCCGTGGCACTGCTGGCCGGCCAGCGCGTGCCAATCACCGAAACCGAAGCAGACGCCTTGACGGTGGCAGGTGCGGTGGATAGCCGCAGGCACCTGAAGGCAAGCGTCCCAGGCTCGGTAATTTGAGGCTCAGCGGACAATGGCGGCTATCTGATACGGTTTTTCACGTCAAATCTGAGCCTGTGCTGAAAACAGCTTGAGGGCCATAGTGCTCATGCCTGATCGAAGGCCTGATGAGCACCGTTGCCATGACCGACAGAATCGACCTTATCGAACTGGCCTCCCCACGGCGGCCCGCCGCCAGCGGTATTCAAACCCGCAGTTTCTCCGGCCTCTACCGCAATCTGCGCATTGGCTTTGCCGGCCTGCTGTTCGTGCTGTTCTTCGGCACCGCCTGGCTGAACTGGAACGGACGCCAGGCGGTGCTTTGGGACCTGTCCAGCAGCAAATTCCATATCTTCGGCGCCACCTTTTGGCCGCAGGACTTCATCCTGCTGTCTGCGCTGCTGATCATCTGCGCCTTCGGCCTGTTCGCCATTACCGTGTACGCCGGCCGTGTCTGGTGTGGCTACAGTTGCCCACAGAGCGTGTGGACCTGGCTGTTCATGTGGTGCGAGAAAGTCACCGAAGGCGACCGCAACCAACGCATCAAACTCGCCGCCGCGCCCTGGAGCCTGCGCAAGCTGGCGCGTCGCTCGCTCAAGCACAGCCTCTGGCTGTCGATCGGCGTTATCACTGGGCTGACCTTCGTCGGCTACTTCACGCCCATCCGCCCGCTGGCCGTGGAGCTGTTAAGCCTGCAACTGGGCGGCGTGGCGCTGTTCTGGGTGGTGTTCTTCACCGCCGCCACCTACATCAACGCCGGCTTTCTGCGCGAAGCGGTGTGCCTGCACATGTGCCCATATGCGCGCTTCCAGAGCGTGATGTTCGACAAGGACACCCTGGCCGTGGCCTACGACCCGCGCCGCGGCGAAGCACGCGGCCCGCGCAAGAAAGGCAGCGACGCCCACGCACAGGGTTTGGGTGACTGCATCGACTGCACCCTGTGCGTGCAGGTCTGCCCGACCGGCATCGACATTCGCCAAGGCCTGCAGATGGCCTGCATCGGCTGCGCCGCCTGCATCGATGCCTGCGACAACGTCATGGACAAGATGGGCTACCCGCGCGGGCTGATCGGTTACAAGTCCGAACACAGCCTGCAAGGCGGTACCACCCACTGGCTGCGCCCGCGCCTGCTGGGCTATGCCGTCGCCTTGCTGGTGATGATCGGCGCCCTGGTCGCCGCCCTGCAGTTGCGCCCCATGGTGTCGCTGGACGTGATCAAGGACCGTGGCCTGTTCCGCGAGAACGCCCTGGGCCAGGTCGAGAACATCTACCTGCTCAAAGTCATCAACAAGACCGAGCACAGCCAGCGTTACCATTTGCGTCTACTGGATGCCGAGGGTTTCGCACTGCACGGCAAGGCCGATTTCATCATCCCCGCCGGTGAGATGAGCGAGCTGCCGGTGTCGGTCGCCCTGCTCGCCGAACGCCCGACCAGCAGCTCGCAGGAACTGGCCTTCGAAATCCAGGACAGCGATCAGCCGGCCATCCGCAGTGTGGCCCGCAGCCGCTTCGTGGCGCCGGTCAACCGCTGATCCCTTACACTCACCGTTCACCTTGCTTGCCGAGCCATCATGAAACGTTACGAACGCTTTGCCGACGACATTGCCGAACTGATCCGCTCCGGGGTGCTCGGCCCCGGCCAGCGCGTGCCCTCGGTACGCTATGCGAGCCAGACCCACGGAGTCAGCCCGTCGACAGTGTTCCAGGCCTACTACCTGCTCGAACGCCGCGGGCTGATCCGCGCACGGCCGCGTTCAGGCTACTTCGTCAATGCCCATGCACCGCGTCAGTTCAGTGAACCGCAACCGCTGGAACCGCTGAGCGAGTCGACTGACGTGGATGTCAGCGCCCTGGTGTTCTCCATCCTCGAATCGATCAAGGACCCGACTACCGTACCGTTCGGCTCGGCCTTCCCCAGCCCCGAACTGTTCCCGCTGCAGCGCCTGTCACGCTCACTGGCCAGCGCCAGCCGCGCGATGGACCCACGCATGGTGGTCACCGACCTGTCGCCAGGCAACCCGCAGCTGCGTCGGCAGATCGCCCTGCGGTACATGGTCGGCGGGCTGATGCTGCCCATGGAAGAACTGCTGATCACCAATGGCGCATTGGAGGCGCTGAACCTCTGCCTGCAGGCGGTCACCGAACCCGGTGACCTGGTGGCGATCGAAGCGCCCGCCTTTTACGCCTGCCTGCAAGTGCTGGAGCGGCTCAAGCTCAAAGCCGTGGAGATCCCCGTGCACCCGCGCGAAGGCATGGATTTGGCCGCGCTCGCGCAGAATCTGGACAAGCACCCGATCAAGGCCGTGTGGTGCATGACCAATTTCCAGAACCCAGTGGGCGCAAGCATGCCCGAGGCCAAGAAGCAGGCGCTGGTGGAACTGCTGCGGCGCCACCAGGTGCCGCTGATCGAGGATGATGTCTACGCCGAGCTGTATTACTCGCAGCAGGCGCCCAAGCCGGCCAAGGCCTTCGATACCCAGGGCCTGGTCATGCACTGCGGCTCGTTCGCCAAGAGCCTGGCACCCGGCTATCGCATCGGCTGGGTGGCGGCCGGGCGCTTTGCGCAGAAGATCGAACGGCTCAAGCTGATGACCTCGCTGTGCGCATCGATGCCGGCCCAGGCTGCCATCGCCGACTACCTGCAGCACGGCGGCTATGACCGCCATCTGCGCAAGCTGCGTTACGCTCTGGAAGGCCAGCAGGCCAATATGCTCGCCGCAATCGCCAGGCATTTCCCGGCACAGACGCGGGTCAGCCAGCCGTCCGGTGGCTACTTCCTGTGGCTGGAGCTGCCCGAGCAGATGGATGCGCTGAAGCTGTTTCACATGGCCTTGGCCCAGGGCATCAGCATCGCGCCGGGGCCGATCTTCTCACCGACCAGGCGCTTCGGTAACTGCATCCGCCTGAATTACGGCAGCCCTTGGCACGCTGATGCCGAGCGGGCCATGGAGACGCTGGGGCGCATCGTGCGATCGTTCTAGCCGCCGGCGGGGCGCGCAGGCTAAAGTTGGCTACCGAGCCATGCCGGACGCGCCCATGCCCCACCGCGAATTGCATCAATTACGCCAGCAGATCGACGTCCTGCAACGGCGCAATGCTGAACTTGAATCGACGCTGGCGAATCAGCATGCGGTGGATGACAAGTTGTTCCGCTTTCTGTTCGACACCATGGACGAAGGCTTCTGTGTCATCGAGTTCTTCGATGGCCCGCACGGCCCGCTCAGTGATTATGTGCACATCATCGCCAACGCGGCCTACGCCAAGCATGCCGGGATTCCCAACGTGGTCGGGCAGAAGCTGCGTGAAATGGTCCCCGACGAGGCCGACGACTGGGTGGCGCGCTACGGCGAGGTGCTGCGCACCGGCGAGCCGCTGCACTTCGAGCAGGAACTGGTCGCTACTGGCCACGTGCTGTCGGTTACCACGTTTCGTGTGGAGCCAGCGCAGCGGCGCCAGGTTGCGGTGTTGTTCAAGGATGTGACTGAACGACGCAACGCCGAGCGTGCCCTGCAGCTACTCAATGAAGAATTGGAACGACACGTCAACGAAGTGCTGGCCGAGCGTCGTCTGTTTGCCGAACTCATCGACCACAGCGTGGCCAACGTACATGTAGTCGATTTCGGCATGCGCTGGTTGGCGATCAATCGCCAGGCACAACAGGACTTCAACAGCTTGTACGGGTGCACGCCGCAAGTCGGCGATCACATGCCCGCATTGATGGGCGCCAGCATCCAGGACTACCACCAGATCCTGCCCATGTGGCAACGCGCACTGTCAGGTGAACAGTTCACCACGACCGAGGCGTTCGGCCAGGCAGCTGATCGGCGACACTTCGAGTTACGCTTCAACGCCCTGCGTGACCCGCAGGGAGTCGTCCAGGGCGCCTATCTGTTCGCCTATGACGTCACTGGCCGCGTGCGCGAGCAGCAGCGCCTGGCCCTTGCCGAGCAAGCGCTGCGCCAGGCTCAGAAGATGGAAGCCGTGGGCCAGCTCAGCGGCGGGATCGCCCACGATTTCAACAACCTGCTGGCTAGCATCCTCAATGCTCAGGAACTGATGCGCCAACGCCTGGGCCAGGCGCGTTACGCGGAGCTGAACCCATTGCTGGAGCTGTCCAGCACTTCTGCAAAGCGGGCGTCATCGCTGGTGCACAGATTGCTGGCCTTTTCGCGCCAACAAACCTTGCAACCGCTCGCCACCCAGGTCACGACGCTGGTCAGTGACATGGAAGACCTCATCCGCCGTAGCATAGGCCCGTCGATCACGCTGCGTAGCCACTTCGGCAGCGAACTATGGCCAACCTTCATCGATCCTTCGCAACTGGAAAGCGCCCTGCTCAACCTGTGCATCAATGCCCGCGATGCGCTGCCGGGCGGCGGCAAAATCGATATCCAGGGCGAGAACATCGTGCTCGACAGTGAGCTCGCGCAGCCTCTGGAGCTTCCCGCCGGGGACTATGTAAGCCTGAGCGTGATCGATAACGGCTGCGGTATGACCGCCGAGGTGGCGGCGCGGGCGTTCGATCCATTTTTCACGACCAAACCCTTGGGTCAAGGCACCGGCCTCGGCCTTTCGATGACGTATGGCTTCGTGCGCCAATCGGGCGGGCAACTGCGTTTGCTCTCCGCTCCCGGCGCGGGCACGCGGGTCCAACTCTACCTTCCGCGTCATGACCAACAGCCCAGGGAGCCAGTCCGCGAGCCCAAGCGGACATTCATGGACAGCTGCTGCACAAGCGGCCAACGCATTCTATTGGTCGAGGATCAGGCAGCCCTGCGCCTGGTCATCGGCGAAGTTTTGGACGAGCTGGGCTATCAGGTCGAGGCGTTCGAGAGTGCCCCGTCCGCCCTGGCTCATCTTCATCAAGGCGAGCGTCCGGATCTGCTGCTCACCGATATTGGCCTGCCCGATGGCCCCAACGGTCGCCAGCTGGCCGAGCTATGCAGGCTTGTCTATTGCGAATTGAAGGTGCTGTTCATCACAGGGTACGACGAGAGCGCGGCGTTGAGCGACGGCCTGCTGCTACAAGGGACGAGCGTACTGACCAAGCCGTTCGATCTGGACACATTGGCCGAGCGCGTACGCCAACTGCTTGCCGATGAGCTGCCCTGAGGGCAGCGATCCAGGCCCGCGAGCGTTCCGCCTTTGCTTTTTGCTTTTGCTTTTGCCTTTGCTTTTGCCTTTGCTTCTAAGTGCGCGGTAGTGCAGGCGACGCAGATTGCGACTTCAGGAGGCCGAGCGCAGGTCTTGCGGAGGGAGGTGACGGGCAGGAGCCCGTCAAGCGCCTCGGCCCATGGATGGGCCGTGGGCG
>NZ_JBIVGP010000024.1:0-44096 GCF_044748725.1 Pseudomonas sp. NPDC089752 | reverse complement strand
GCTTCAAGACCTTCCCTCGATGATCAGTCGAGAACTTTCGCCTCTTGGGAGGCGAAAGTCGAGATACAAGGAGCGGCTTCAGCCGCGATGAGGCCAGTAAAGCCAATGCACATTCCAAGTGCACTACTCACCATCTTGGGGCACTTCAATACACATCCCGCCGATACCGCTTGGCCTTGCTCAAGGCCTCCATATAAGCATCCGCGTCCACGCCCCCATGCTCGCCAATGACCTCGCGCAACGCCACATCCACATCCTTGGCCATGCGCTGAGCATCTCCGCACACATAGAAGTACGCCCCCGCCTCCAGCCACTGCCACACCTGCGCGCCCTGCTCACGCAGGCGCTGCTGCACATAGATCTTCTCGGCCTGATCACGGGAAAACGCCGTGTCCAGCCGCAAATGGCCGCTCGCCTGCCAAGCCTGCAGCTGCTCCCGGTAGTAAAAGTCGGTCGCAGCATACTGCTCACCAAAGAACAACCAGTTGCCGCCCTTGGCTCCCCGTGCCTCGCGCTCTTCGAGGAAGGCACGAAACGGCGCGATCCCGGTACCGGGACCGACCATGATCACCGGCACCGTGTCGTCATCAGGCAAGCGGAAATGCTTGGATACCTGCGGGAAGATCGCGATCTTCTCTACCTGCCCACGGTCGGCGAGGAAGCTTGAGCAGACCCCTTTGCGCTCGCCATAGCGCACCGTGGAGACGGTCAGATGAACCTGGCCAGGGTGCGCCAGTGGGCTGGAACTGATCGAATACAGCCGTGGCTGCAGAGGCTTGAGCAAGTCGAGCCATGCAGCCACCGGCAGGTCTTGCGGAAAAGCGTGCAGCACATCGACCAACTGCCGGCCCCACAGCCAGTCCTGCAACTCGCCTTTGCATTCCGGCTGCAGCAGGCGCTCCAGCTCGGCGGCTTGCTGGCTGAAGACCTGCAGTTGTTGCGCAGTGACCTTGGCGATTTCCAGATGCGACACCAGCGCCTGGGCCAGGGGCATGAGTGCTTGCCCTTTGACCTGAACCTGGGCCTGGCCATCGAGGCGCATCGCGGCCAGCAGTTCCTCCACCAGCGCCGGGCAGTTGCGTGGCCATACCCCCAGGGCATCCCCGGCGGCATAGGTGAAATCGCTGCCGGCCAGGTCGAACACCAGCTGGCGGGTTTCCTTGCTGGCGCCGGGGCCATTGAGCAGTCGATTTTCCAGCAAGGTGGCCGACCAGGGTTGTTGCTTGCTGTAGCCCGCAACGGGTTCAGATACAGGCGGCGGGACGGCGGCGCTGCCCAGTTCGGGCAAGAGTGCATCGAGCCAGGTGGCGAAGGCCTCATCGAAATCCGGCTCGCAGTCGACCCGTGGCAGCAGGCGCCGCCCGCCCAGTTCAGCCAGGCGCTGGTCGAGCTTGCGGCCAAACCCGCAGAACTGATCGTAGCTGGAGTCTCCCAGTGCCAGCACGGCATACGGAAGCTCGGCACAGTGCGCGCCCTCCTCGCCCTGCAGCGCCTGCCAGAACGCCGTGGCGCTGTCGGGCGCATCGCCATCGCCGAAGGTACTGGCGATCAGCACGACGCTGGCCGCCCCCTGCAACTGGCGAGGGCTGACCGCCTCCAGGCCACTGAGCTGCACGTGCAACCCACCACGGCGTAGACGCTCGGCGCAGCGTTCGGCCAGCACTTCGCCGTTACCCGTTTGCGAAGCCCACAGCACCTGATGGTGGGGCGCAACCGACGCGCTCGCCGTCGGCTCGGCACTCAGCTCGAGGGCTTCGATGCGCTCACCGGCAATCCGCTGCAAGGCCACGGCGCAGTGCTTGAAGGCCGGTTGCAGCGACAGCGGGTCGACCGCATCACAGGTGACGGCATTGATCGCCAATTGCTCGCCGATCACATCGTTCCAGTGGAAGGGCGCAAAACAGCTGCCGGGCATCACCCGGTCACTGACCCGCGCCGGCAGCACGGCCTGACCACGCCGCGAGCGGATCGCTACCTGGTCCTTGTCGCGGATGCCCAGCCACGCCGCATCCTTGGGGTGAATTTCAACGAATGGACCGGGTTCCAGCTTGTTCAGCGCCGGCACCTTGCCGGTCTTGGTCAGGGTGTGCCACTGGTGCTGCACCCGGCCCGTGTTGAGCACCAGTGGGTAGTCGGCGTCTGGCAGCTCTGGTGCGGGTAACCAGGGCCGGGCGAAAAAGCCGGCCTTGCCGCTCGTTGTTGGGAAAACCAGGGTGGCGGGATCGCCGTTCTCGACATAGCGCAGTGGGCTGCGGTCATCCGTGTGGCCTGGGGCGCTGGGCCATTGGCGGGGTTTGTCGCGCAGCGCCTGGTAGTCGATGCCGCGCAGATCGTAGCCGGTGACCGGGTTGTTGAAGCGGCGGATCTCGTCGTACACCGCCTCGGCGTTGACGTAGTCGAAGGCCTCGGCATAGCCCATGGCACACGCGACCCTGGCGATGATCTGCCAGTCCGCCAGGCTCTCGCCCGGCGCCTCGACCGCGCGCGGCATCAAGGTGAGGTTGCGCTCGCTGTTGATCATCACGCCCTCGCCCTCGGCCCACAGCGCGGCCGGCAAGAGGATATCGGCGTAGCGGTTGGTTTCGGTGTCGAGGAAGGCATCCTGGGTAATCACCAGCTCTGCCTGGCGCAGGCCGTCGATCACCTGCTGGCGGTTGGCGACACTGGCCACGGGGTTGCTGCAGATGATCCAGCAGGCCTTTACTGCGCCCGCCTTCATCTGCTCGAACAGCGCCACCGTGCCTTCGCCACCCTCCGCACGCAGGCTTCCGGACGTCAGGCCCCACTGCGCCTCGACGAAGCGGCGGTCGCCTTCGACCAGTACCGAGCGCTGGCCCGGCAGGCCCGGCCCCATGTAGCCCATCTCGCGGCCGCCCATGGCATTGGGCTGGCCGGTCAGCGAGAACGGCCCGCTGCCGGGGCGGCAGATGGCGCCGGTGGCGAGGTGCAGGTTGCAGATCGCATTGCTGTGCCAGGTGCCGTGGATGCTCTGGTTGAGGCCCATGGTCCAGCAGCTCATCCACTCCTTGGCCGTGCCGATCAAGGCTGCGGCCTCGCGGATGTCATCCTCCGCCAGGCCGGTGATGGCGGCCACGCGTTCAGGCGTGTAGTCGTCGAGGAAGGCAGGCAGCTCGTCCCAGCCTTCGGTGTGGCGGGCGATGAAGTCGGGGTCGGTATGGCCATCTCGATGCAGCAGGTGCAGCAGGCCGTTCAGCAGCGCCATGTCTGAACCCGGCCGCACCTGCAGGAACAGGTCGGCCTTGTCGGCGGTGGCGGTGCGTCGCGGGTCGACAACGATCAGCTTGGCCCCGGCTTTTACCCGGTCGAGCAGGCGCAGGAAAAGGATCGGGTGGCAGTCGGCCATGTTCGCGCCGATCACCAGGAACACCTCGGCGTGCTCGAAATCCTGGTAACTGCCAGGCGGGCCATCGGCACCAAGCGACAGTTTGTAGCCGCTGCTGGCACTGGCCATGCACAAGCGCGAGTTGGACTCGATATGGCGGGTGCGGATGAAGCCCTTGGCCAGCTTGTTGGCCAGGTACTGGGCTTCCAGCGACATCTGCCCGGACACATACAGCGCCACGGCGTCAGGGCCATGCTGGTCAATGATGCTGCGCAGGCGCTCGGCGGCCTGGGTGATGGCCTGGGCCATGCTGCTGCGGGCTGGCTGGTGGTCGCGCTGCTGGCGCACGAAAGCGCTCTCCATGCGCCCAGGGGCGGTCAGCGGGATGTGCGCGGTGAGGCCTTTGGTGCACAGGCGGCCGAAGTTGCTTGGGTGCTGTTTGTCGCCGCTGACCTTGGTTACCTTGCCGTCGGCGACGCTCATGACGATGCCGCAACCGACGCCGCAATAGGGGCAGACGCTGCGAACTTGGGTGCTGGCCATGGGCGGGGCTCCTGCTGGAACGCAAAAGGCGCCGGTTGCCCCGGCTTGCTTGGCAAGGGGGGCAACACGGCGCCTTTGTCGTGAGTCTGATGGGCTGTCGACGTTGACAGCCTGGAATGGGATCAAGTCAGCAAATACTGGGCCAGCTGTGCTGGCCTCTTCGCGGGCAAGCCCGCTCCCACAGGAACACCACGGGTTCGACGGCTGTGCAGTACCTGTGGGAGCGGGCTTGCCCGCGAAAAGGCCGGCACAGCCAACGCACCATGCGGTGGCATCACAAAGGCCCCTGGCGCTATGCTGGAGCAAATTCCAGCAGTTATCATCCGCCCCGGCACCCGCGACCTTGCGCGAAGAAGAGCGCGGCCAATAAGGCCCAGAAACGAAAAAAACGACCCTAAGGTCGCTTTTTTTGTAACTTCCGGGTGTTCAGTGGGCCCTGGAAGTTGAATATGGCGCAGCGGACGGGACTCGAACCCGCGACCCCCGGCGTGACAGGCCGGTATTCTAACCGACTGAACTACCGCTGCGCTATTTCATCGAGTGGTGGGTGATGACGGGATCGAACCGCCGACCCTCTGCTTGTAAGGCAGATGCTCTCCCGGCTGAGCTAATCACCCTTCGTCTCGGTGAGGCGCGCATTCTACGTAGGACGCGGCAGCATGGCAAGCCATTAGTGCAACTTTTTCGCAAAATCCACTTTCAGCAAATCGCAGGCACAAAAAAAGCGACCCCAAGGTCGCTTTCTCTGTTACTTCCGGGTGTTCAGTGGGCCCTGGAAGTGGAATATGGCGCAGCGGACGGGACTCGAACCCGCGACCCCCGGCGTGACAGGCCGGTATTCTAACCGACTGAACTACCGCTGCGCTATACATCGAGTGGTGGGTGATGACGGGATCGAACCGCCGACCCTCTGCTTGTAAGGCAGATGCTCTCCCGGCTGAGCTAATCACCCTTCGTCTCGGTGTGGCGCGCATTCTACGGACGGCCCGCCACCCTGGCAAGCACAATTTTCAACTTTTCTAAAAAAAATTCTCAGCCCTTTCAACGACCTAGCGCAATCTGCCGTTATATCGCTGCTGGCCCTATGACAGGGCTGGCCTGGAACGGCTGCGCGGAGAATAATGCCCCCCTTATGCATTAAGGAGAGATTCCCCCACATGTGGTTCAAGAACCTGCTGACCTACCGCCTGACCCAGGATGTCCCATTCGAGGCTGAAGCACTGGAAGCCGCCCTGGCCAGCAAGCCGGCCCGCCCCTGCGCCAGCCAGGAGCTGACCACCTATGGTTTCGTCGCGCCGTTCGGCAAAGGCGAAGACGCTCCTCTGGTGCACGTCAGCGGCGAGTTCCTGCTGATTGCCGCGCGCAAGGAAGAACGCATCCTGCCGAGCAGCGTGGTCAACGATGCCGTCAAGGAAAAGGTCGAAGAGATCGAGACCGAGCAGATGCGCAAGGTCTATAAAAAGGAACGCGACCAGATCAAGGACGAGATCATCCAGGCCTTCCTGCCGCGCGCGTTCATCCGCCGCTCGATGATCTTCGCCGCCATTGCCCCGCGCCTTGGCATGATCCTGGTCAACTCGGCCAGCGCCAAGCGCGCCGAAGACCTGCTGTCGACCCTGCGCGAAGTGATGGGCTCGCTGCCGGTGCGCCCGGCCACCGTGAAAATCGCCCCGACCGCGACCATGACCGACTGGGTCAAGTCGCAACAGGCCGCCGAAGGCTTCTATGTGCTGGACGAATGCGAACTGCGTGACACCGCCGAAGACGGCGGCATCGTACGCTGCAAGCGCCAGGACCTGACCGGCGAAGAAATCCAGCTGCACCTGAGCACCGGCAAGGTGGTTACCCAGCTGGCCCTGGCCTGGCAGGACAAACTGTCGTTCGTGCTCGACGACAAGATGGTGATCAAGCGCCTGAAGTTCGAGGAGCTGCTGCAGGAGCAGGCCGAACAGGATGGCGGTGATGAAGCCGCGCAACAGTTCGATGCCAGCTTCCTGCTGATGATGATGACCTTCAGTGAATTCCTGCCGGTGCTGTTCGAGGCCCTGGGTGGGGAAGAGATTCCGCAAGGGGTCTGATTTGCATGATTGGCCGGTGACAGGCTGCTAGGTATTCTTCGCCCCTACCGGCCTCTTCGCGGGGCAAGCCCGCTCCCACAGGTACCTCACAGATGTTGAATACTGTGGGGTGTCTGTGGGAGCGGGCTTGCCCCGCGAAGAAGCCAGTGAATTCAGTAAAACTATAAATAGAAAAGGACTTGCCCATGCGCGCCCTCGCCGCCTTCAGCCGCTTCGTCGGCAACACCTTCGCCGTCTGGGTGCTGCTGTTCGCCTGCCTGGCCTTCCTGCAACCGCAATGGTTCATCTCGCTCAAGGTCGCCATCGTGCCGCTGCTGGGCCTGGTGATGTTCGGCATGGGCCTGACCCTCAAGCTCGACGACTTCGCCGCCCTCGCCCGTCAGCCCTGGCGCGTGGCGCTCGGCGTGGTCGCGCACTTCGTGATCATGCCGGGCATGGCCTGGCTGCTGTGCCAGCTGTTCCAGCTGCCGGCGGAAATTGCCGTCGGCGTGATCCTGGTCGGCTGCTGTCCGAGCGGCACGGCCTCGAACGTGATGGTCTGGTTGTCCAAAGGCGACCTCGCGCTGGCCGTGGCGATCGCCGGGGTGACCACGCTGCTGGCGCCGCTGCTGACCCCGACGCTGATCTGGTTCCTCGCCTCGGCCTGGTTGCCGGTGTCCTTCATGGACATGTTCTGGTCGATCCTGCAGCTGGTGATGCTGCCGATCGTGCTCGGCGTGTTGGCCCAACGCCTGCTCGGCGCGCGGGTGCAACTGGCGGTGCAGGTGCTGCCACTGGTGTCGGTGGTGAGCATCGTCATGATCGTCTGTGCGGTGGTGGCGGCCAGCCAGGCGAAAATCGCCGAATCGGGCCTGCTGATCATGGCGGTGGTGATGCTGCACAACAGCTTCGGTTACTTGCTGGGCTACCTCACCGGTAAGTTCTGCAAGCTGCCGCTGGCCCAGCGCAAATCGCTGGCGCTGGAGGTGGGTATGCAGAACTCGGGGCTGGGGGCGGCATTGGCAGCCGCGCATTTCTCGCCGCTGGCGGCGGTGCCGAGTGCGCTGTTCAGTGTTTGGCACAATATTTCCGGGGCGCTGCTTTCTACCTGGTTCCGGCGGATGGAAGAACCTTCAGCTGAAGTTGCAAACGGGGAGCCGGCCCGGCATTGATGTTGCCAGTGCTGGCCCTTTCGCGGGGCAAGCCCGCTCCCACAGGATCACCACAGATTTCAGGCTTGTGTGGATCCTGTGGGAGCGGGCTTGTCCCGCGAAAGGGCCAGCACTGTTTGCACTGCAATCAGAAGATGTGCACCATAGTGCCCACCGTGAGGACGGCCTCACAACGCATAGCGTTAACACTCCGGGGACGGCCCCATCATTCAAACGATGGAGACACACTCATGTCCTGGATCATCCTGTTCTTCGCCGGCCTGTTCGAGGTCGGCTGGGCTGTCGGCCTCAAATACACCGACGGCTTCACCCGCCCCCTCCCCACCGTGCTCACCGTCGGCGCCATGGTCATCAGCCTCGGCCTGCTCGGCCTGGCCATGAAAGAGCTGCCGCTGGGTACCGCCTATGCCATCTGGACCGGTGTGGGTGCAGTGGGCACGGTGATCGCCGGGATCATCCTGTTCGGCGAATCCATGGCCTTGGTGCGGCTGGTCAGTGTGGCGCTGATCGTCTGCGGCCTGGTTGGCCTGAAAGTCAGCGCCAGCTGACCATTCCCGTTTAACGCAGGTCGCCGCGCAGGCGGCTGACCTGCTCACGCAACAGCTCGGGCTGCGCTGCGTCCACCGGGATGGCGGAGCCGGCCACGATGGTCACCCGCGACCACAAGCGCTTGAAGAAGCCCTTGCCCGGATCACGGCTGAAGAAACTGCCCCACAGCCCCTGCAACGCCAGCGGAATCACCGGCACCGGGGTCTCCTCCAGGATGCGGCTGACACCACCCCTGAACACATCGATTTCGCCATCACCGGTCAACTTGCCCTCCGGGAAAATGCACACCACCTCCCCCGCCGCCAGGTACTGGGCGATGCGGGCGAACGCGCGCTCGTAAATGGCGGCATCTTCGTTGCGCCCGGCAATCGGGATGGCACCGGCGGTACGGAACACGAAGTTGAGCACCGGCAGGTTGTAGATCTTGTAGTACATGACGAAACGGATCGGCCGGCGGATCGCCCCGCCGAGCAGCAGCGCATCGACGAACGACACATGGTTGCACACCAGCAGCGCCGCGCCTTCATCCGGGATGCGCTCGAGGTCGCGATGCTCCACGCGGTACATCGAATGGCTGAGCAGCCAGATCAGGAAGCGCATGGTGAACTCGGGCACGATCCTGAAGATATAGGCATTGACCAGCACATTGAGTAGCGACACCACCAGGAACAGCTGCGGGATGCTCAGCTCGGCCACGCCCAGCAAGAAGATGGTGAGGATCGCCGACACCACCATGAACAGGGCATTGAGAATGTTGTTGGCCGCGATCACCCGGGCGCGCTGGTCCTCGGCGGTGCGCGCCTGGATCAGCGCATACAGCGGCACGATGTAGAAGCCGCCGAATATGCCCAGGCCGACGATCGACAGCAATATCCACCAGGCCTGGCTCATGCCCAGCAGGGTCAGCCAATCGTGCGGCGCCGCGGCAGCCGGCACATCACCGGAATGCCACCACCAGAGCAGGCCGAACAGGGTCAGGCCGAACGAGCCGAACGGCACCAGGCCGATCTCGACCTTGCGCCCGCTGAGGCGCTCGCACAGCAGCGAGCCCAGGGCGATGCCCACCGAGAACAGGGTCAGTACCAAAGTAACGACCGTACCGTCACCGTGCAGCCAGTCCTTGGCGTAGGTCGGGATCTGCGTCAGGTAGATGGCGCCGACGAACCAGAACCACGAGTTGCCGACGATCGAACGCGACACCGCTGGCGGCTGCCCCAGGCCCATGCGCAGGATCACCCATGACTGCTTGAAAATGTTCCAGTCCAGCTTCATCTGCGGCGAAACGGCCGCCGCGCGGGGGATCCAGCGGCTGGCCAGGTAACCCAGCACCGCGGTGCCCACCACCCCACCGGCCACCACCGTGGCGTAGCTGTCGCTGGCCATCATCACCCCGGCGCCGATGGTGCCGGCGAGGATGGCCAGGAAGGTGCCCATTTCCACCAGGCCGTTGCCGCCGACCAGCTCTTCTTCGCGCAGGGCCTGGGGCAGGATCGAGTATTTCACCGGGCCGAACAGCGCCGAATGGGTGCCCATGCCGAACAGTGCCACCAGCATCAGCGTCAGGTGATCGGTGACGAAACCGAGCCCGCCGATGGCCATGATGGCGATTTCTGCCAGCTTGATCGCGCGGATCAACGCGTCCTTGGCGAACTTCTCGCCAAACTGCCCACCCAGCGCCGAAAACAGGAAGAACGGCAGGATGAACAGCAGCGCGCAGAGGTTGACCCAGATCGAGCGGTCGCCATCGCCAAGGCTGAGCTTGAACAGGATCGCCAGGATCAGCGACTGCTTGAACAGGTTGTCGTTGAAAGCACCCAGCGACTGGGTGATGAAAAACGGCAGGAACCGCCGCTTGCCGAGCAAGGTGAATTGCGAGGAATGACTCATCGTCCTTGTTCCCTTAGGGGCTTTAGTCATTGGAGGCGCACCGAGTGCGCGAAGCCACAAGTCTGCCCAATTTAATGGAAATCGTCGTTCAGATTTTGTTACAGCTGCCGACAATTCATATAGATGACTATATCTGACAGAAGGAACGGACCTCCGGTCTCCTCCAACGCATAAGAAAAGGAGCTCAGCAGTTTATGTTTACCTGGTTCGGCGATCTGAAAATCGCCCATAAGCTTTTCGTCGGTTTTGGCTTGGTACTTTGCCTGACCCTGGTCCAGTCGCTGATCGGCTGGGACGGCCTGGGCAGCCTGGTACGGCGCAGCGAGGTGGTCAGCGACGTCTCGCGCCTCAACGATGCTCTCGGCGATCTGCGTGAAGCGCGCCTGCGCCATGCCATGGCCAATGGCGGGGAAAATGAAGGCAAGGCATTGCAAGCAGCACTGCAGGCCTTTCAGGCACCGCTGGCGAAACTGCGTGGGTCGCTGGTCAAACCCCAGAGCCTGGCCCTGATCGACAATGCCGAGCAGACCTTGAACAGTTATGCCGCCAACCAGGCACAGAGCTTCCAGTCGTATCAGAAAATGCGCGCGGCTCAGAAGCAAATGGGCGCTCTTGCCACCAACGCATTCGCCAGCATCGAAGCGATTCGCAAGCAGGTCCGCGCCCTGCCCGACGCCGAGCAGCGTTTCGTGCGCAGCGAGGCGATCAACCAGATCCGCGAGAACCTCATCCTGCTGCGCTACCACGTGCGCGGCTACACCGGTAACACCAACGCCGACACCGAACAGCTGATGAACGCGCAGATCGCGACCACGGTCGATGACCTGCCAGGCCTGGTGGCGCGCTTCAATGGCGGTTTTGCCGAGCAGTTCAGCACATTGAACCAACAGGTACGCGCCTATGCCGAGGCGGTCGAGGCGTTTCGGGGTGAAGTCAGCAAACTGGTCCAGTATCGCAATGCCATGGCCGCCGACATCGACGGCCTCAATGGCCTGATCGGCCAATTGCTCGACGCCCAGGCAGTGTCGGTGGTCAGCGACAGCCAATTCGCCAAGAACCTGCAGGTGGTCACCACGCTGTTGGCGCTGCTGATCGGCATCCTCGCCGCCGTGGTCATCGCCCGCCAGATCAGCGCCCCTTTGCAGCAGGCCCTGCGCGCCATGCAGCAGGTTGCGGCCGGCGACCTCAGCGAGCAACCGGCCAGCCGCCGCCGTGATGAAGTCGGCCAGTTGCAGAATGCCCTGCAGGGCATGACCCGCAACCTGCGCGAATTGATCGCCCAGGTGCGCGACGGTATTTCGCAGATCGCCAGCGCCACCGAGGAGCTGTCGGCGATCACCGAGCAGACCAGCGCCGGTGCCAACAACCAGAAAGTCGAAACCGACCAGGTCGCCACCGCCATGCAGGAAATGGCCGCCACCGTGCACGAGGTGGCGCGCAATGCCGGCGAAGCTTCGCTGGCTGCCAGTGCCACCGACGAAGAAGCGCGCGAAGGGGACAGCGTGGTCAACCGCGCCGTCGCGCAGATCGGCCGCCTGGCCAGCCAGGTAGACGCCACCGGCGAGGCCATGGGTGCGCTGCGCAATGAGAGCCAGCGCATCGGCAAGGTCATGGATGTGATCAAGGCGGTCGCCGAGCAGACCAACCTGCTCGCGCTCAACGCCGCGATCGAGGCAGCCCGCGCAGGCGAGGCCGGGCGTGGTTTTGCGGTTGTGGCGGATGAGGTGCGCAGCCTGGCCCAGCGCACCCAGGCGTCGACCCTGGAGATCGAGTCGGCGATCGGCAGCCTGGATCAAGGCACCCGCTCGGTGAGCGAACTGATGGAAGAAAGCCAGAGCCTGACCGTAAGCAGCGTGGCGCTGGTGCGTGAGGCGGGTGTGGCGCTGGAGGGGATTACCCAGCGGGTATCGGGTATCCAGCTGATGAACCAGCAGATCGCCGCAGCTTCTGAGCAGCAGAGCGCAGTGGCCGAGGAAATCAGCCGCAGCGTGGTAACGGTGCGGGATATTTCCGAACAGACGGCTGAGGCCAGCCAGCAGACGTCGGCTTCCAGCGTTGAGCTGGCGCGATTGGGTGGGCAGTTGCAGCAGATGATCGGCAAGTTCCGCGTCTAGACCCTCTCAGGCACAAAAAAACCGCAGCCAGGCTGCGGTTTTTTTATGCCATCCGATGTCAGAGCACGAACGTCAGTACCACGTTGAATGCCAGCGCAGCCACGAAGCCAATGGGCGCCGCCTTGAACAGCAGCTGGGGGAACAGTGACGTGCGGCTCTGTTCATTGTTGCACGAGCCCAGAATCAGGCTGCCGCCAGAGGAGAACGGCGAAATCGAAGTAGCCTGAGCACCCGCGACGATGGCAATGAACAGAATCATCGGCTCGATGCCCATGTTGTGCGCAATCGGCAGCACCATCGGGAACAGCGCCGGTGTCACCACACCGAGGGTGCTGGAGAAAATCGACATGAAGGCAGCCACCGCACCGAACACCACCGGGACCATGATCGGTGGAATGCTGCTGCCAATCCAGGACGCGAGGATATCGATGGTACCGGCCTTGATCGCCACGGAAATCAACATGCCCACGCCGCAGATCATGATCAGCGTGCCCCACGGCACCGTGGCCATGGCCTTGCGTTCGTCACCCAGTTTCAGCAACAGGGCGATCACCGAGAAGATGCTGGCGATCAGGCCGATGTCCATCTTCGAATTGATGAAGGCCGCCGTGGCATTGCCTGGCAAAAGGATGCTCGCCACGGGTGCTGCCAATACGATCACCATCATCGCCAGGGTCAGCCACAGCGTGGTGCGCTGCTGACTGTTCAGCGGTTGCGGCGCTTCGACCGCCACTGCCGATGCCTTCAAGGCGCGGCCATGGCCGGTCAGAAAGACGAATACGCCGATCACCAGCAAGGGGATCACCAGGGTACTGACGAAGATGCCGGTGGCATTGATGAAAGCCTGGTTGTCACTTACCCCGGCATTGGTCATCAAGCCCCGGAAGATGATGCCGCTCTGGCTGGACATGAAGTTGGCCCCGCTGAGCGCGCCATAGTTAACGGCCATGCCGCCGACGATCAGGCTCATGCGGGTGCGCTCGCACAGCAGCAGGGTGATCGGCGCCATGAACGCCAGCACGGTGTAGTAACCGGCGCCCATTGCAGCGATCACGGTGGCGGCGAAAAACACCGCGAACGGCAGCAACTGCGGCACGGCGCGGCAGCGGTAGATCAGGTGTTCAGCCAGCTTTTCAAGGGTGCCGTTGACCGTAGCAAAGCTGTAGAACAGGCAGACCGAGAAGATCACGAAGAAGATCTTCAGTGGCCACATGCCGATGACCTCGGAGGGGCTCAGGCCCATGCCGAAGCAGCCGATCAGGTAGGCAAAGGCAATCGCGAACAGGCCGATATTGATCTTGGTCCTGTAGCCCAGTGCCACGGCGGCGATGATGGCCGCGACGACGAGGATGCTCATCATGTTGAAAGTGTCCTGTTGTTATTGTTGAAGTATCAGCGCGAATGGGCGAAGCCGAACAGCTTCGCCGGATTGGCGCTCAGAATCTGGGTGCGCTCCTTGGCATCGGGGAGCAGCGCCTGGAAGAACTCGGCCTGGTCGGCATAGCAGGTCTGGCGTTCGAACTGGGTATTCGGCCAATCGCTGCCCCAGAGCATGCGCTCGATACCGCCGGCCGCTTCACGCAACTGCGTCAGCAACACGTGCGCCTTGGCCAGGTCGGTCTGGCTGCGGTAGCCAGCGGATAGCTTGAGCCACAGCTTGGGTTCGCCAAGCAGGTGCAGGAAGGTGCGGTGGGTGTCCTTGCGCGGGTCGATGCCATCGGCAGGCAGGCCGAAATGGTCGACCACAACGTCTACGCCGCAGGCCAGGATTGCCGGCACGATCAGGGCCAGATCGTCGAAGCCGCGCTGTATTTCCACCTGCCAGCCGCGCACGGCCAGGCGCTTGAACAACGCTGTCCATTCTGGCCCGGCGTAGTCGGCCAGGCGCTTGCCAATCAGGTTCAGGCGGATGCCCACGACCCCTGCTTCGGCGAGCGCGTCCAGCTGCTGCTCGCTGACTGTCGCATCGACCACCGCCACAGCGCGCAAGCGCTGAGGGTAACGGCGCAGTGCCTGGAGCATGTAGCTGTTGTCGGTGCCCAGGAAGCTGGGTTGGATCAGTACGCCGTGAGACAGTCCGTGATGGTCAAGATGAGCGAGGTACTGCTCGATCAGGGCGTCGTAGTCCGGGCTGTAGCGACGGTTGGCAACCATCGGCAGATCCTGGCGGAAGATATGGGCATGGGTGTCTATGCCGGTGACGGCGGGCAGAGAGGGGTTGGTCATAACGCGATAACCCTGTTCGATTGTTATCGCCGCTAGCGGATGCCGCGGCTTTTAGACAAACATAAATTCATATATATGACTGCATGACCATATCTTTAGTGGGCGGATTCTGTCAATCGAGTGCCAAGTGGTAGAGTGCTGCCAATTCTTCAGCCACGGACCTTTTGAACGATGAGCACCGGGATACTCGGCCACGACCCGCGCCTGCCGCTTTACCAGCAACTGCGCGAAGAGATGCTCGCCAAGATTGCTGAGGGGCATTGGCTGCCAGGCGCACCGATCCCTACCGAGACTGAGCTCACGCGTTTGTATGGCGTTGCCATTGGCACTGTGCGCAAGGCAGTCGACACGTTGGTCAATGAGGGTTTGCTGCTACGCAGCCAAGGCCGCGGAACCTTCGTGCGCCGCCCTAACTTCGATGCCTCGCTGTTTCGCTTTTTCCGACAGGTGGATGCCAAGGGCCAACGCCTGGTGCCGACCAGCCGTATCATTGGCAAGCAGTTGCGCGTACCGACGGCAGAAATCGCCGAGGCGCTTTCGCTCGACGGCGAAGAAAAGGCAATCAGGCTGGAGCGATTGCGCCTGATCGAGGGCCGACCGCTGTTCCACGAAGAAATCTGGCTTCCGGCCTCACGCTTCATGGCCTTGCTGGATATCGACGCGGACGCGTTCGGCGACCTGCTTTACCCTTTTTATGAGTCACAGTGCGGCCAGTGCGTGGCATCGGCCAGGGAAACCCTGACGGTAGGTGTGGCCGACAGCGCCTGCGCGCAACACCTGGCGATCGGGCCAGGTGCGCCGGTGGTGGTGATTCAGCGTACGGCGCAGGGTTACGACCGCAAGCCAATGGAGTACCGTGTGTCTCGGGCTGCGGCAGAAGGTTTCCGCTACCAGATCGATATTTCCTGAAGCTCGGCAACAAGGATGTGCCCATGCTCCACGCCCTCAAGCACTACCCCGCAGCGGTACGCCTGCTGCTGGCAACCACCTTTACCCTGACCGTTGCCCGCGCCCTGACCTTGCCCTACCTGGTCGTTTACCTGGCCGACAACTTTCAGCTGTCGATCAGCCATATCGGCTTGCTGATAGGCGGCGCACTGATCGTCGCCTCGCTGCTGAGCCTGTACGGCGGCCACCTGGTCGATACCCTGCGCAACCACACCCTGGTCACCGCCAGCACGCTGGTCTTCGCCCTCGCCTTCGTCGCCGCCATCGCCAGCCGTTCGGCACTGCTGTTCTTCCTGTGCCTGGTGCTGATCAACCTGGCCCTGGCCGTGGTCGACATCGCCGCCAAGGCCGGCTTCTGCGCACTGCTGCCGGTGGAGCAAAGGGCTGAAGTCTTCGCCATCAAGTACACCTTGAGCAACGTGGGTTATGCCGCCGGCCCGCTGCTCGGCGTGGCCCTGCTGGAACTGAACGATCACCTGCCCTTCGTCGCCTCCGCGCTGATTGGCCTGGGCATGTGCCTGGCCTACTGGCGCCTGGGCGATCGCGGGCTGCAGGCCAGCGCCGAGGCACAGCCGGGAGCCGGCTTCGCCCAGGTGGCGCTGGGGTTGGCACGTGACCGGCGGCTGGTGTGCTTCACCCTCGGCGGCGTACTCAGCGCGGTAGTGTTCGGCCAGTTCACCGCTTACCTGTCGCAGTACCTGGTGGTGACGACCAGCGCCAGCGAGGCCGCGCGCCTGGTGGGCTATCTGGTGACCACCAATGCCGTGACGGTGATCGCCCTGCAATACCTGATCGGCAAACGCATTGGCCGCCAGCAGTTGATGCCCTGGCTGCTGGCCGGCATGGCGCTGTTCATCGCCGGGCTGTTGGGCTTCTCGGTCGCCGGGACAGTGCTGGCCTGGTGCCTGGCCATGCTGGTGTTCACCCTGGGCGAAATCATCGTGATACCGGCCGAGTACATGTTCATCGACCTGATCGCGCCGGAGCATTTGCGCGGGGTGTATTACGGCGCGCAGAACCTGTCCAACCTGGGTGCGGCGCTGGGGCCGGTGCTGGTGGGGTTTAGTCTGGGGCATTGGTGGCCGGGGGCGATCTTCTACCTGCTGGTGATGTCGGTGGTTTTGGCGGGGGTGTTTTACTGGCTGGGTACTCGTAGGCATCTCTATTGACTGTCCCGGCCTCTTCGCGGGGCAAGCCCGCTCCCACAGGATGTGTGTTGGCCCTCAACTTGTGGGAGCGGGCTTGCCCCGCGAAGGGGCCAATGGAGATTTCTGCGACCATCGTCGGCGCTGACGAATAGCCGGCTGCGTGCCAGACTGGTTGATCGGGACCGCGTTACCTTTCTTGCTCCGGAGTTTTCATGTCGTTGTCCAGCGGGCTGATCGCCGTGGTCGCCCTGGCCTATATGGCCGTCATGTTCGCCATCGCCTTCTACGGCGACCGCCGCAGCACACCGTTGCCGCCGCGGCTGCGTGCCTGGGTGTACAGCCTGTCGCTGGCGGTGTACTGCACCAGTTGGACCTTCTTCGGCGCGGTCGGTCAGGCCGCCGAACAGCTGTGGGCCTTTTTACCGATCTACCTGGGGCCGATCCTGCTGCTGATCTTCGCACCCTGGGTGCTGCAGAAAATGGTGCTGATCAGCAAGCAGCAGAACATCACCTCGATTGCCGACTTCATCGCCGCGCGCTACGGCAAGTCGCAAACCCTGGCGGTGGTGGTGGCGCTGATCTGTCTGGTCGGCGTGCTGCCCTACATCGCCTTGCAGCTCAAAGGCATCGTGCTGGGCGTCAACCTGCTGATCGGCGCCAATGCCGATGCCACCGGCACCCGTGTGCAGGACACCGCGCTGGTGGTGTCGCTGGTGCTGGCGCTGTTCGCCATCGTCTTCGGCACGCGCAGCCTGGATGTCACCGAACACCACCGTGGCATGGTCCTGGCGATTGCCTTCGAATCGCTGATCAAGCTGCTGGCCTTTCTCGCCGTCGGCGTGTTCGTGGTGTTCAATCTGTACGACGGCTTCGACGACCTGCTGACCCAGGCACGCCAGTCGGTGCACCTGGACAGCTATTGGCAGGAAACCATCAACTGGCCGTCGATGGTGGTGCAGACCGCCGTGGCGATGATGGCGATCATCTGCCTGCCGCGGCAATTCCACGTCACCGTGGTGGAGAACATCGAGCCGCAGGACATGCGCCTGGCGCGCTGGGTGTTCCCGATGTACCTGGCCCTGGCCGCGTTGTTCGTGGTGCCGATTGCCCTGGCCGGGCAGATGCTGCTGCCCGGCACGGTGATTTCCGACTCGTTCGTGATCAGCCTGCCACTGGCCGAAGCGCACCCGAGCCTGGCGCTGTTGGCGTTCATCGGCGGCGCCTCGGCCGCCACCGGCATGGTCATCGTCGAGGCCGTGGCGCTGTCGACCATGGTTTCCAACGACATGCTGCTGCCGTGGCTGCTACGCCGCAACAATGCCGAGCGGCCGTTCGAAGTGTTCCGCCACTGGATGCTGTCGGTGCGCCGGGTGACTATCGTGGTCATCCTGCTGCTGGCCTACGTCAGTTACCGCCTGCTCGGCTCCACCGCAAGCCTTGCGACCATCGGCCAGATCGCCTTCGCCGCCGTGACCCAACTGACCCCGGCCATGCTCGGCGCGCTGTACTGGAAGCAGGCCAACCGCCGCGGCGTGTTCGCCGGCCTCGCCGCGGGTATCTTCCTGTGGTTCTACACCCTGGTGCTGCCGATCACCGCCCACAGCCTGGGCTGGTCGCTTGAGTTGTTCCCGGGCCTGGCATGGCTGCACGGCAACCCGCTGAACCTGCCGATCACGCCCCTCACCCAAGGCGTCGTGCTGTCGTTGGCAGGCAATTTCACTCTGTTTGCCTGGGTCTCGATGTTGTCGCGCACCCGCGTGTCGGAGCACTGGCAGGCCGGGCGCTTCATCGGCCAGCAGACCAGCGCGCGGCCTAATGGCAAGCCGCTGCTGGCGGTGCAAATCGACGACCTGCTGACCCTGGCCTCGCGCTTCGTCGGCGAGGACCGCGCACGGCAAAGCTTCATCCGCTTCGCCTACCGCCAGGGTAAGGGCTTCAACCCCAACCAGAACGCTGACGGCGACTGGATCGAGCATACCGAGCGCCTGCTCGCCGGCGTGCTCGGCAGCTCCTCGACCCGCGCAGTGGTCAAGGCCGCTATCGAAGGCCGCGACATGCAACTGGAAGACGTGGTGCGCATCGCCGACGAAGCCAGCGAGGTGCTGCAGTTCAACCGCGCGCTGCTGCAAGGCGCCATCGAGAACATCAACCAGGGCATCAGCGTGGTCGACCAGAACCTCCATCTGGTGGCCTGGAACCGCCGCTACCTGGAGCTGTTCAACTACCCCGAGGGGCTGATCAGCGTTGGTCGGCCGATCGCCGACATCATCCGCTACAACGCCGAACGCGGCCTGTGCGGCCCGGGCGAGGCGCAGGTGCATGTGGCCCGGCGCCTGCACTGGATGCGCCAGGGCCGTGCGCACTCCTCCGAGCGGTTGTTCCCCAATGGCCGGGTGATCGAGCTGATCGGCAACCCGATGCCCGGTGGCGGCTTCGTCATGAGCTTCACCGACATCACCCCGTTCCGCGAAGCCGAACAAGCGTTGCGCGATGCCAACGAAGGGCTGGAGCAACGCGTGGCCGAGCGCACCCATGAGCTGTCGCAACTCAACCAGGCGCTGTCGGAAGCCAAGAGCCAGGCAGAAGCGGTGAGCAAGTCCAAGACCCGTTTCCTGGCCGCGGTCAGCCACGACCTGATGCAACCGCTGAATGCCGCGCGGCTGTTCTCCGCCGCCCTGTCGCAGCAGGCCGAGGGCCTGAATGACGAAGCGCAGCAACTGGTGCAGCACATGGACAGCTCGCTGCGCTCAGCCGAGGAGCTGATCAGCGACCTGCTGGACATCTCGCGCCTGGAAAACGGCAAGATCACCCCGGACGCCAAGCCATTCGCCCTCAGCGAGCTGTTCGACACCCTCGGCGCCGAATTCAAGGTACTGGCTGCCGAGAAGGGCCTGGAGTTCCGCCTGCGTGGCAGCCGCCTGCGGGTCGACAGCGACATGAAACTGTTGCGCCGGGTGCTGCAGAACTTCCTCACCAATGCCTTGCGCTATGGCAAGAGCCCGATCTTGCTTGGAGTGCGCCGCCAGGGCGAGCACCTGTGGCTGGAAGTGTGGGATCGCGGCCCGGGCATCGACGACGACAAGCTGCAGGTCATCTTTCAGGAGTTCAAACGCCTGGATAGCCACCGAACCCGCGCCGAAAAAGGCCTGGGGCTGGGCCTGGCGATCGCCGATGGCCTGTGCCGGGTGCTCGGCCACACGCTGGAAGTGCGTTCCTGGCCAGGCCAAGGCACAGTGTTTCGCGTGAGCGTGCCGATCGCCAGACAGGCTGTTGCCGCGCCGACCACGCCGGTCGAGCAGGCCAGTCAGCCGCTGGCCGGGCTGCAAGTGCTGTGCATCGACAACGAGGACAGCATCCTGATCGGCATGAACAGCCTGCTCAGCCGCTGGGGCTGCAAGGTGTGGACGGCGCGCAACCGTACAGAGTGCGAAACGCTGCTGGCCCAGGGCATGCGCCCGCACCTGGCATTGGTGGACTATCACCTGGATGACGGCGACACCGGCACCGCGCTGATGGGCTGGCTACGCGCGTGCCTGGGCGAACCGGTGCCGGGTGTGGTGATCAGCGCCGACGGCAGCAAGGAAACCTTGGCCACGGTGCATGCCGCAGGCCTGGATTACCTGGCCAAGCCGGTCAAGCCGGCGGCCTTGCGCGCGCTGCTCAATCGCCATCTGAGCCTGGTGCAGTGACCGCCGCCTCCACCAGGCCTTCATCCGACAGCGCCCGTTCCAGCAGCTCGGCCGGCAGGCTCTTGCTGGCACGGGCGCCGAGCAGCTTGAGCTGCTCGCTGCGGCTGACCAGGTTGCCGCGCCCTTCGCAGAGCTTGTTGCGCGCTGCTGCGTAGGCTTTGTCGACCTGCTGCAGGCGATTGCCCAGTTCGTCCAGGTCCTGGATGAACAGCACGAACTTGTCGTACAGCCAGCCAGCGCGCTCGGCGATCTCGCGGGCGTTCTGGCCCTGGCGCTCCTGCTTCCACAGGCTGTCGATAACCCGCAAGGTGGCCAGCAAGGTGGTCGGGCTGACGATCACGATCTGCCGGTCGAAGGCTTCCTGGAACAGGTTGGGCTCGGCCTGCAGGGCCGCCGAAAACGCCGCCTCGATGGGCACGAACAACAGCACGAAATCCAGGCTGTGCAAGCCTTCGAGACGGTTGTAGTCCTTGCTTGAAAGGCCTTTGACGTGGCTGCGCAGCGATTGCACGTGCTGCTTCAGAGCGTTTTCATCGTTGCCGCTGACGTACTGCTGATAGGCGGTCAGGCTGACCTTGGCATCCACCACCACCTGCTTGTCGCCCGGCAGCATGATCAGCACGTCGGGCTGGAAGCGCTCGCCGTCGGCGCTTTTCAGGCTGACCTGGGTCTGGTATTCGCGGCCCTTCTCCAGGCCCGCATGCTCCAGCACCCGTTCGAGGATCAGCTCGCCCCAGTTGCCCTGAGTCTTCTGGCCCTTGAGCGCCTGGGTGAGGTTGGTGGCTTCGTCGGACAGGCGCAGGTTGAGTTGCTGCAGGCGCTCCAGCTCCTTGCCCAGCGAGAAGCGTTCGCGGGCTTCTTGCTGGTAGCTTTCCTCGACGCGCTTTTCAAACGCCTGGATGCGTTCTTTCAGTGGGTCGAGCAACTGGCCCAGGTGCTGTTGGCTGGTCTGGGCGAAACGCTGCTCGCGTTCGTCGAAGATTTTCGTGGCCAGGTCGGCGAACTGGGCGCGCAGGGTGTCGCGAGCTTCCTGCAGGTCTTCCAGGCGCTGTTGGTGGCTGTCCTGCTGCTCGCGCAGCTCAGCCTCCAGGCGAGCAGCTTGAGCCTCCAGGCGGCGCAACTCAGCCTCACGGTTGGCCCGCTCGAGGTGCCAGGCGTGAGCAGCGTCGCGGGCATTGTCACGGTCGACCTGCAGCAGTTCGAGCTCACGGCCCTGGGCGGCCAACTGCGCCTGTTTGACGCTGTTGGCTTCGCTGAGGTCGCTGATTTCATCGCGGCTGGCCTCCAGCTGCGCCTGCAGGCCGGCCTGGGCCAACTGGGCGCCATTGAGGCGCTCTTCAAGCAAGGCTTGCTCGCCCCGCCGCGCGCCTTGGCGGCGTTGCATCTGCATGAGCCAAATCAGGCAAGGCAAAGCACCTGCCACCAAACCCAGCAGAATGCTGGTCAGATCCACTGCCATGCTTACCCCGAACGGTCTGTTGCAAATGAGCTGCAGCTTATCAGTCCGCTTGCTCCGTTGCCTGCTCCGGCGTATTGGCCTGACACAGCCGCGCATACTCCAGCTGCGCCCGTGGATCGCCAGCGCGCGCGGCCTGGCGCAACAGTTCATGGCCGATACGCCGGTCACGGGCGTTGCCGCAATCGCGACAGAGCATCTGCCCCAGGCGGCTTTGCGCCACCACCACCCCTTGGCGCGCTGGCTGCTTGAGCAGGCGCCCAGCCAAATGCTTCACCTGGGCTTTGTCGCCCAAGCGTGGGTTATCGAGCAGCCACAGGGCCACCTTCAGGGAGAAACGTTTGGGGGAAGGGGCCGATGAGGCAACAGCTGGGCTGGCGAGGTATTTACCGCGAAATTTCATGAGCAACAGGGAAGGCAACCCGAAAGGCGCGCCACTCTACTCTTTTTTTTTGCGTGTGACCTGTCGATTTTTCAAGCGTTGGCAAAAATAATCACTGATCGTTTCTTGACGTTTCCAAGTGGATGACCAGCCGGTCTGCAGGCGTCTCACGATTGTCGGACAGTTCTCTGATTTGCTGGCACACCCGTCCTAGAGCAAGCGCTCGGGACAATCCACAGTTCCTGTGGATAACTCGGTGGACAACCCCTTTGAAGACCTCGCAAACCCCTATGAAATGGGGCCTCCAGTCAAACTGACGATTTTTTCACCAGCTAAAATTAGTGTTTTTTTTCATTGACTTAAGGCATCAGTCAAGTCATTGGCGAGCTCCGCCAGGGCTGTTGCGGGGCTGTTACAACTCGCGCCTCGAATGTGAACAAGTGCACCGAAAACCTGCATTCGAATGCACGTTAATGGTACATCCCAGCGCCAGCGTGCTCTATCCCCCTCTTCCCACGGCACCCAAGAAACGCCATACTGCTCGGCTCGCCTGAGCAAGTACGCTACTGCTTGCAAAGCTTGCCGAGTTCGGTTAAGGTGCGCCTCGTTAGTACCAAGCTGAAAGTCAATTCTGGCCAGAAGCGTCCTTGCAGATGTGCTCCCCCCAAGAGCAACACTGCTGAAACCAGGACCGGCCCTTTCGATGATTCACTCGCCAGCCCCGCGCTGTTCAAGCACGAATCACGTGACAGATTGATCAGGATTCCATACCGATGGCCTCGAACCTTGGCCCCGGCATGCTGCCTGCCCTCTGAAGTACCTACCAGTCAGCCCAAGCGCCCACCTTATGAATGCGCTCTCTCTGGCTGCCCTGTTCCAGTCAGGTTCGTTCGTCCCTTAATAAAGGCGTCACTGGAACGTTTCTATCATGCACGGATCATATCCCCCGTGTTTAAAGCAGGAACATCCAACAATATGCATACTCATCATCAAATTCAGGCTGCCATTGGCACCCTCTCCCAGGCCTTCTCGCCGTTGAAGTGCCTGATCACCGCCCCTCGCAAGGGTAACTTCAGCTTCACCCTGGTGGACGAGCACGGCGTCGCCTGCCACACCGAACGCCTGTACCCAGAGCAGTACAGCCGCTCGGAACCGCTGCAAGCCGTTATCGCCCGGACCCGTCAGTCGCTCACGGCGTGAGCGGCGAATACCAGGGCATTCAGCGGCTGAATGCACACACTCGCAAGCTACCTGATCGTTCTTGGCGTAATTGCCGCAAGGCATATGGCGCCCGACGTCAGGCAGCAATCGATTTAAAAACAGCTCTTTACACCACGGTTATCACACTACACTTCAACTCGAGCGGTCCTTGCCGCTTCCGGCGGGCCTGATCAATCACCAGCTGCCAAGCTCCAGCGCCCGTCCGGCCCTTTACTGCTCGAGGGCATCATGGGTATCGCGGCTAATGAATTGTGTCAGTATGTGATCCGGCCAACCCTGGTCTATCTCAATCGTCATTGCGCCAGTGCCGAAGCCCTCTTGTTGGGCATCGCGGCATGCCAGTCGGCGCTTGGCTCGGCGCTGCATGACCGGCGAGGCCACGGTCTCTACCGCATCGGCGAGCATCGCCATCAAGCCGTATGGGACGATTTCCTCGCCCGCGACCCTGAGCTGGCCAGCCTGGTACGCGGCCTGGCGAGCCAGCACGCGTTTCTGGGCGGCCCGCACCTGGAACTCACGGTGAACCTGCGCTATTCCACCGCCATCGCCTGGATGCTCATCGAGGCGCAATCCACACCCCTGCCTGACGTTGACGATCTACTCGGTCAGGCGCGGATCTGGCGGCAGATCTTTCACCCTCAAGGTCGCCTGCGCGACTTCACTGAAGCCTGGCATTTGTGCATGAATCAGAAATTGCCACAGGCATCTTAGGAAACGCCCTACAGCTTTGCCGGAAAAAATGGAATTTTGGTCGGATTGTCCTACAAAACCGCTCTATCTCCTGTGTTACAGGCTATAGCGCAGCGCGTGATTTGTTGGTAGCTTTTCGCCCCGGAGATCCCAAGGAGTTCTAATAATGAAAAAAGTAATGCTCAAAACCTCCCTCGGCGTTGCCGTTGCTCTCGCTTCCAGCCAACTGTTCGCTGCCGGCTTTGCCCTCAACGAACAGAGCATCAGCAGCATGGGGACAGGTTTCGCGGGACGTTCTTCTTCTGCCGAAGATGCCAGTACCGTGTTTGGCAACCCGGCAGGCATGTCCCGCCTCAAGCGCGAGCAGATTACCGTGGGCGGCGCAGCCGTCATCGCCAAGTCCGATATCTCGGGCCCAGGCAGCAACCTCGGGGGGGAAACCGACGGTGACATGGTGCCTGTGGTCGGCGTACCGATGGGTTACTACGTCAAGCCAATCGATGATCACTGGAGTGTCGGTTTCGGCGTCTATGTACCGTTTGGCCTGGTTACCGACTACGGCAGCGACGATGCCGCCCGCTACTGGGGCAAGAAAAGCCACGTCGAGGTCGTCACCTTCCAGCCTACCGTCAGCTACGCCTTCAACGACAAGGTATCGATCGGTTTCGGCCCAACCATCAACCGTATCAAGGGTGAACTGGGTTCGAGCCTGATCAACCCCTTCACCCCGGGCCGCAACGACGGCGAAGTGAAGATCAAGGGTGACGATACCGCCGTTGGTTACAACATCGGCATCCTGGTACAGGCCACCGACAGCACCCGCGTCGGCCTGACCTACCACTCCATGGTCGACTACAAGCTCGAAGGCAAGACCCGCGTCAGCACGCCGTTGATCGGGCCGTACAACGGCAGCAAGTTCGACGCCAGCCTGAAGATCAAGACCCCGGAATCGGTGGACCTGTCGGTCACCCATGAGCTCGACGACCAGTGGACCCTGTATGCGGGCAGCACCTGGACCCGCTGGAGCCGCCTGGAAGCGATCACCGTAGAGAACGATGTGCCTGCACCGCTGGCGGGTTCGGCATTCCAGACCATCAGTGAAGAGCAGAACTGGCACGACACCTGGGCACACGCCATTGGCGCGTCCTACAAGGTGAACAAGGAATGGGTACTGCGCACCGGCTTCACCGTTGACCAGTCGCCAACCAACAACCACGACCGTTCACCACGCATCCCGACTGGCGATCGCAAAGTGTTCAGCCTGGGTGCCGGTTGGAGCCCGAACGACGACATGACCATCGACGTGGCCTATTCCTACCTGTGGGAAGAGGACACCAAGGTCAACCAGGTCAGCGCCACCAAAGGCAGCTACCGGGCCAAGTACGAGAACAGCGCGCACGGTGTCGGTGCATCCCTCACCTACCGCTTCTGAGTCGTAGCGTTGCATGAAGAACCGCCCTTGTGGCGGTTTTTTCATGCCGGGATTTGCCAGTGATCACCCAGCGAATCGCGCAGGTAATCCATGAAGGCGCGCACCTTCGGGGTCATGGCGAAGCGGTCGGCCAGGCACAGGTAGATGTCCATCGGCTCGGTCTGGGCATAGGCGTGGCGGTCATCACGGTATTCGAACAATGGCACCAGCGCGCCGGACGCAAGATGCGGCCTGACGATGAACTCCGCCAGGCGGGTGATACCGCCATCGTTGAGCGCCATCTGGGTCAGCGCATCGATATCGTCACTGATCAGCACCGTGCCGAATTCCGCCTCAAAACGCAGCCCATCACGCATGAAGCCCCAACGCAGAAAGCGGCCGTCCACCGGGTAGCGGAACACCAGGCAACGATGCTCGCGCAAAGCCTCTGGGGTGGCGGGCAAGCCGGCGCTCGCCAGGTAGCCGGGCGACGCACAGCAGATGAACGGAATGCGTGCGATATGCCGCGCCAGCAACTGATCCTCCAATTGTGGGGCGATGCGCAGGCTCACATCCACATCTTCTCGGGCGTGATTGACGCGCCGATCAGTCGTTATCAACTCTATCGAAAGCTGCGGATAGCGGGCACTGAAAGCGGGTATCAGCGGCGCCAGCACATGGCGGCCGAATGCCGAGGTGGAAGCGATGCATAGCCGGCCCTGAGGTTCGCTGTCTGGCGTGGTAACCGCCTGTTCAGCCTGGACCAGATCGCGCTCGATGTGCCTCACCCGTTCGTAATAGAGGCTACCGGCCGGGGTCAACGCCATGCTACGGGTAGTGCGGCTGAGCAGGCGCACTTGCAGATGGCTTTCCAGACGCGAGAGATTCTGGCTGACAGCAGCGGGGCTGATCCCCAGGTTACGCGCCCCGCCAGCGATGCTGCCGGCTTCAACCACTTTGATGAAGCTGCGGATGGCGTTGAGCAGGTCCATGTCGAGCCCTTTGATTCGTAAGAATCTCTTTATAAAGAACTCAGTATTAGCGGTCTACAGGCCAAGCTCACTGCATTGTTAACCTGCGCCTCCACCCACTTTCCAGGAGTTCGCATGAGCAACCTGCCCCAGGCGCGCAGCCGCCGCAAATTACGCCCCAGCGCCACGCCGTATGTGTTTGCGCTCTACATGTCGTCGATCATGGCGCTACTGATGTGCTTCGTGATCACCGCTGCCAATGCCGGCGTGAATCCGGAGTATTTGGGGAACGTGCTCAAGGCTTACCAATTGGCGATGCCGGTTGCGTTCGTATGCGTGTTGATGGTGAGGCCAGTCGTGCTGCGCCTGGTGGCACTGACTGTGCACCCGCACTAGGCATTGAGCACGGGACCCGTAGGAGCGGATTCATCCGCGAAGCAGGCACCGCGGTGTATGGCACGGGCTACGCCCGTGTTCGCGGCTGAAGCCGCTCCCACAGGGATTGCATGCCGCCTGAGGCATTTCGCCGGTAGGAGCGGATTCATCCGCGAAGCAATCACCACGCTGGATGGCACGGGCTTCGCCCGTGTTCGCGGCTGAAGCCGCTCCTACGGGGATTGCAAGACAGTTGCTCCCCCACTATTGCTGCGAAGCTATCGCCTTCTCGATCGCCGCCCTGAACGCTGGATCATCAGGTTTGGTCAAGCTGGAGAAATTGCCGATCACCTTGCCCTTGCGATCTACCACGTACTTGTAGAAATTCCACTTCGGCGCGCTGCTCTGCTCCGCAAGCCCCACGAACAGGGGTATCGCATCTTTGCCCCGAACAGCCTGGGTCTTGGTCATGGTGAACGTCACCCCATAATTGGCGTAACAGACCTTCGCCGTCTTCTCGCTGTCAGCGTCTTCCTGCTTGAAATCATTGGACGGCACGCCGAGCATCTCCAGCCCCTGCGGGTGATACTCCTTGTAGGTACTCTCAAGCCCCTCGAACTGTGGCGCAAACCCGCAATAGCTGGCGGTATTGATCACCACCAGCGGCTTGCCGCCAAAGCGCTGGCACAAGTCGACCTGCTCCTTGCCACGCAATTCCGGCAAGCTGCCCTGCAACAAAGCCGGGCAATCCGCAGCCCACACGGAGCTGGCGGCGAAAAGCGCCAGAAATGGCATCATCAACCCCTGAACACGCATCGTCCGGTCTCCTGCAAGACATTCCTCGAACTTGCAGGGTAGCGCTTAACAAACGCTCATGCCCAGTTGCATCAACGCCATGCCGCCCTGATGCCAACCCCACCACGCCAGAACCAGCAGCAGCGCGCAGGCCAGGGCCAGCAGACCACGTAGCAGATAACGGCTCATGCCGCCTGGGCCTGCAGGCGGGCGACCGGGCGTTCGCTCACCGGCCAGTTGAGCGCCGCCGCCAGCAGGCTGAGCAGGATCGAGATCTGCCAGACCAGGTCGTAGTTGCCGGTCCGGTCATACACCACCCCGCCCAGCCACCCGCCGAGGAATGCTCCCAACTGGTGGAACAGGAAGACGATGCCGCCCAGCATCGACAGGTTGCGCACACCGAACACCGAGGCCACCGTACCATTGGTCAATGGCACCGTCGAAAGCCACAACAGGCCCATGGCGATACCGAACAGATAGGCGCTGAACTGGGTCACCGGCGCCCACAGGAACAGCACGATCACCACTGCGCGCAGCAGGTACAGCGCCGTCAGCAAGCGCGGCTTGGACATGCGCCCGCCCAACCAGCCCGCCGTATAGGTGCCGACAATGTTGAACAAACCGACCAGCGCCAGCACGGTGGTGCCGGTAGTCGCCGCCAGATGCTGGTCAACCAGATAGGCCGGCAGGTGCACACCTATGAACACTACTTGGAAGCCACAGACGAAGAAGCCCAACGCCAGCAGCCAGAACCCGGAATGCGAGCACGCTTCGCGCAGCGCCTGGCCCAGCGTCTGCTCGGCACCGTGGCTGGGCAGCGGACGGTCACGCAGCAGGCCGACGAAGGGCACGATCAATGCCACCAACAGGCCCAGTACCAGCAAGGCGGCTGACCAGCCCAGCCATTCGATCAAGCCGAGGGTGCCGGGCAACATGGCGAACTGGCCGAACGAACCGGCCGCACTGGCGATGCCCATGGCCATGCTGCGCTTCTCTGCCGGAACCGCACGGCCGACCACCCCCAGGATGACCGAGAACGAGGTGCCGGACAGGCCAATACCAATCAGCAGGCCGGCGCTGAGCGACAGCGACCAGGCAGAGTCGGCGGTACTCATCAGCAACAGCCCGGCGGCATAAAGGATGCCACCGATGATCACCACTCGGGCGGCCCCGAGACGGTCTGCCAGCGCGCCAGCAAAGGGCTGGGCCAGGCCCCAGATAAGGTTCTGCAGGGCGATGGCGAAGGCGAACACCTCACGGCCCCAACCGAAATCGGCACTCATCGGCGCCAGGAACAGGCCGAAGCCGTGCCGCACCCCCAGTGACAACGCCAGGATCAGCGCCGCCCCCGCCAGTACCCACCCGCTGATTCGCCAAACCGAAGTCATCGTCGTTATCTCCAGCACATCGCAAGGATATGCGGGTATATACCCGCACCTTGGATGTTGCAAGACGTTTCAATGATTACTCAGGGTTCAGACGTCGGCGAATCGGTTCGAATTCGGCCGTGGCCTGACGGGCAATCGGGTCGGGAGCTCCCTGTTCGATCGCCTGCCAGTAGCGCCAAGGGACCTTGGCCGCCCCCAGCTCGTAGTCCATGCCGTCCCAGCTGTCTTCGCGAAAGCTGTAGAAAGCCCAGTGCAACTGATGACGATCAAGCACGTCGAGCACGTCCTCTAGGTACTGCTGGCAGCCTGGTAGCCGCCGCATGCAGCCGAACTCGCCGACGACCAGGCGAGTACGGGGCACCTGCATGGCGTCCAGCCACGCCAGCGGCTGTGCCAGGTACTGCGCCACGCGCTGGGCATTCCACTGCTGTTTTTCCCCAGCGAAAGGCGCCGGCCCTGGGTAGGCCAGCGGCTGCTTGCGCGTCATGTTCGGCGCGCTGGTGGCGGCGTAGGGTTCATACATGTGGACGCTGTAGAGCACCCGCTGATCTTTCAGCGGCTCAGGCCAGTAGCTGAAGGCATCGGCAGCGGCATACCAGCCGGCATCGAGCATGACCGGCGTGAGCGCGTCCACTTCGCGGATTGCCGCAAGCAATTGCCGGTACAGGCCTGGCAGATCGCGTGCGCTGCCTTGCTCGCGGCCGTACCACTGCTGCATGTGTTGCACAGGCGCATGTTCGGCCAGACCGCCCTGCTTCTCCGGTGCGGGCTCATTAATGAGGTTGTAAGCGGCAACGGCAGGGTGATCCTTCAACTCACGCGCCAGGTCTCGCCAAAAGTCCGCCGCCTGCGCCCAGTAAGCTTTGTCTTGCCACAAGCGGTCGTCGAACTGACCACCGTTGTTCTGCGACCAGCGCATGCCTGGCAGGGACAAAGGCGTAATGACGACCTTCAGGCCTGCCTGGTGGGCACGGTCCAGAACAGCGCGCAGCTGTTCGAGGTCTGCCTTGGACAAGCCTTGGTAATGGTCGGCATCGCCCAGCAGAAAGTCGCGCTGCGCGGGCTGCCATTTGTCGTAGGAAAGCCGCACCCAGCTGGCGCCATAGCCGCGCAACGCCTCGAAGTAGGCTTGATCGGGTGGCAACCGGTTGAAGCTGTTGCCGCCATGGCGCGGCGTGCCCCAGAAGTCGATGAGGTCGGCGGCGCTGACCGACAGCGTATGCAGCCCAAGCAGGCAGGCGAGGATCCAACGATGCATGAGGGCCACCCTGGCCAAATTAGGAGCAGCCGAGAATACGCCCCTGCAACGTGGGAATCAGTTGCTCATGCGTTGCTGGAAATTGCCAACGTCACTACAACCGTGAGTTCGAGCAATTCCAGGATTGCCCCAGCCGTATCCCCGGTAGTCCCGCCCAGCCGTTGAAAGGTCAGCCGACGCAACCAGCAGAAGGCCCCAAGCGCCAGCGCCAACGGCCACACCGCCTGCCAACCGCCCAGCAGCAGGCAAAGCATCAGGCTGCTCAGCAAGACCCAACCAGCAGCTCGGCGCGGCAGATGCTCGGCCAGCGCCTGGCCCAGGCCACCCTTGCGCACGTAGGGCGTGCCGAGGAACAGCCCAAGCATCGCCGCCCGCCCCACCACCGGTGCCAGCACCAACAGCGCTCCCGCACCGCGCTCGAGCAGCACCCACAGCGCGCAGAACTTCAGCAGCAACACCAATACCAGGGTCACCACGGCAATCGGCCCACTGCGTGGGTCCTTCATGATCGCCAGGGTTCGCTCCCGGTCGCCAAACCCACCCAGCCAGGCATCGGCACTGTCCGCCAGGCCGTCCAGATGCAGTGCACCGCTGAGCAGCACCCACAGTGTCAGCAGCAATGCCGCCTGCAGCGGCGCAGGCGTGCCTTGCAGCAGATGGCTGGCCAGCCATAGCAGCAGGCCGAACAGCAGACCAACCAGCGGATAGCACAGCAGCGAGCGCCCCATGTCACGCGGCTCGGGCATACCCGCCAGGCGCACCGGCAGGCTGCTGAGGAACTGCAGGGCAATCCAGAACGGCAGCATCTCAGTGCACCTCTTCCAATTGCCCGTCCTCAAGCAATCGCACACGCAGCAGCGCACCGTGGCCCACTTCGACCTGCAGCAACTGCTCCCTGGGTAGTCCTCGCGCACGCGCCAACAGCAGGCGCATGACGCCGCCGTGGGTGACCAGCAGCCCCCGCTTGCCGGCATGCTGTCGCTGCAGGCGGGCAACAGCGGCCAACACCCGTTCGGAAAACGCGCTTACCGGCTCGCCCCCCGCGGGGGTGTAGCCATAAGGGTCGGCCCAGAACTGGCCAAGCTCGTCGGCTTGGGTCTGCATGATCTGCAAGGCACTGCGCCCTTCCCACTCGCCGAAATGCAGCTCTTGCAGGTCGGCCTCGCGTTGTACCGACAAGCCCAGGCGCGCACCCAGTTCATCAGCGAATCGCGCGCAGCGCTGCAAAGGCGAGCTGACCAGCACCTGCCACGGCCCGCCCTCACGCACTGCGCTGCGCATCTGCGCCCAGCCCTGCTCGGTCAGGGCATCGTCGAGGCTGCCGCGCAGCCCGCCACCCTGTTCGGTTTCACCGTGGCGCAGCAGATCGAGGATCATGCGGGGCGATCCGCCACGGCGGCTTCGGCGAAGGTCGCCATCTGCCCGTGCAGCACGCACGCCAGACGCATCAGCGGTACGGCCAGGGCGGCACCGCTGCCCTCGCCCAGACGCAGGCCCAGCGTCAGCAGTGGCTCGGCCTGCAAGGCGTCGAGCAACGTCTTGTGCCCAGGCTCGGCGCCCTGATGAGCAAACAGTAACCAGGCGCGGCACTGCGGATTGAGCCGCACCGCCACCAAGGCAGCGACGCTGCAGATGAACCCATCCACCAGCACCGCAATGCCTTGCTGTGCGCAGGCCAGGTAGGCGCCGACCAAGGCAGCGATCTCGAAGCCTCCGACACAGGCCAATGCCTGCAGCGGATCATCGGCCCGCAGGCCGTGCAGCACCAGGGCGCGCTCGATCACCTCGGCCTTGTGGCGCACACCCGCGCTGTCCAGGCCGGTGCCAGGGCCGCTCAAGTCACGCGCCGGACACCCCAGCAAGGTGCTGGCCAAGGCGGCGGCGGCGGTGGTGTTGCCGATGCCCATCTCGCCACCGATGAACAACTGGGCACCGTTGTCGGCGGCGCGCTGCACACTGTCACGACCAGCCTGCAGGGCCGCTTGTAGCTGTGTGTCGATCATCGCGGGCTGGCGGGCGAAGTTGGCGGTACCGGCGCCCAGGCGCAGGTGGCGCACACCCGGCAGTTCCAGCGCCGGATCGATGGTGCCGAGGTCGACCACTTCAAGGCTGGCCTGCAGTTGGCGCGCCAGCACACTGATCGCTGCACCGCCGCCGACGAAATTGCGCAGCATCTGCCCGGTCACCGCTTGCGGGTAGGCCGAGATGCCCTCTTCCACCACACCATGGTCACCTGCGAAGATCGTGATCGCGACCTGCTCCAGGGTCGGCCGCTCGCGCCCCTGCAGGCCGGCCAACTGCACTGCCAGGCCTTCCAGCTGGCCTAGCGATCCGGCAGGTTTGGTCAGCTGTTGCTGGCGGGCGCGGGCCTGGTCCATGGCGGCGTTGTCGAGGGGTAGGCAGGCGTCACGCCACCAGGTCGGGTTCATAGTGCAGGTCCTTTGAGCATCAGGGGCAGGCCAGCCACGGTCAGTACCACGCGCTGGCAGCGTTCGGCGACGGCCTGGTGCAGCCAGCCGGCGAGGTCGACATAGCGCCGGGTCAGCTCACCCATGGGCACCACGCCCAGGCCGGTTTCATTGCTGACCAGGATGATCGTACCCGGCAACTGCGCCAGGCAGTCGAGCAGCGCATCGCGCTCCTCGGCCAGGCGCTGGTCGTCATCGAGCATCAGCAGGTTGGTCAGCCACAAGGTCAGGCAGTCCACCAACAGGCAGCGGCGCTCGGCGGCTTCAGCCCGTAGTATGGCAGCCAAGGCCAAGGGCTCTTCGATCAGCCCCCAGTCGCTTGGCCGGCGTTGACGGTGCAGGCGCACGCGTTCGTTCATTTCGCCATCGAGCGGTTCACTGGTGGCGATGTAGGTCACTGGCAGGCCGCTGTCGGCAGCCAGTTGCTCAGCCAGGCGGCTCTTGCCCGAACGGGCGCCGCCGAGGATCAGGTTGCGCATGTCAGGCGACTCCACACAGCGTGCGCAGCAGCGCGGTATCCAGGTGGTTTTCGACAAGGTCGGCCAGGCGCTCGATATCACGCTCGCGCAGGGCCTCGTAATCGATCTGCTGCACCTGCTCCAGGCCCGCCCAGCGCAGCAGGGCCGCACACGACTGGCTGCCCTCGAACAGGCCATGCAGGTAAGTGGCGAGGATCTGCCCGTCGGCGCTGATGGCGCCGTCGCTGCGGCCATCGGCCAGCTGCATGGCGGGGCGCTCCAGCGCAGGACCCTGGGTAACACCGGCATGGATCTCGTATCCGGCGACAGGCGCCTGCCCGAGGTTCAATACACCGGCCACGTTGCGCAGCTGCTTCTCGGCTTCCAGGACCGTGACGTAATCGAACAGGCCGAGCCCGGCGCTGGAGCCTGCAGGCCCTTCCAGGCCCAACGGATCGTGCACGTGCTGGCCGAGCATCTGCAGGCCACCGCAGATACCGATGAGCTTGCCGCCATAACGCAGGTGCCGGGCGATCGCCGTGTCCCAACCGCGCTCACGCAATTGCGCCAGGTCGCCGCGCACGCTCTTGGAGCCGGGCAGGATGATCAGGTCGGCCGGCGGGATCGGCTGGCCGGGGCCGATGAACTGCAAGTCCACCTGCGGATGCAGGCGCAGCGGGTCGAAGTCGGTATGGTTGCTGATGCGTGGCAGCACCGGGACGATCACCTTGAGCACCCGCTCATCCTTGGTCGCCTGGCGCACATCGATGCCATCCTCGGCTTCCAGGTGCAGGTCGGTGACGTAGGGCAGCACGCCCAGCACCGGCTTGCCAGTACGCTGTTCGAGCCAGTCCAGGCCCGGCTGCAGCAAGGCGATGTCGCCACGGAAGCGGTTGATGACAAAGCCTTTGACCCTGGCCTGTTCGCTTGGCGACAGCAGTTCGAGGGTGCCGACCAGGTGGGCGAAGACGCCGCCCCGGTTGATGTCGGCCACCAGGATCACCGGGCAGTCGACCGCCTCGGCAAAGCCCATGTTGGCGATGTCGCCGGCGCGCAGGTTGATCTCGGCCGGCGAACCCGCCCCTTCGACCATCACCACCGGATACGCGGCGCTCAGCCGCTGGTGGGAAGCCAGCACCGCGTGCATGGCGATGGCCTTGTAGTCGTGATAGGCCACCGCATTCATGCTGGTGACCGCGCGGCCATGGATGATCACTTGCGCGCCGGTGTCGCTGTTGGGCTTGAGCAGCACCGGGTTCATATCGGTGTGCGGCGCCAGCCGGCAAGCCTGGGCCTGCACCGCCTGGGCACGGCCGATCTCGCCTCCGTCGGCGGTCACGGCGCTGTTGAGCGCCATGTTCTGCGGTTTGAACGGCACCACGGCGACGCCCTGGCGCAGCAGCCAGCGGCACAGCGCGGTGACCAGCGTGCTCTTGCCGGCATCGGAGGTGGTGCCTTGCACCATGAGGGTGGTCATGCCGTTTCCTTCTGATAATCGGCCAGGGCCTGGGCCAGGCGCTGTTCATCGGCCGCGCTGGCGGGCAGGCCGAAGCGCACGGCGCAGGGCTGCGCGAACAGCCGCACGAGGATGCCGCGGCGGGCGAGGAAGTCATGCAGCTGGGCAGCACGCTCGCTGCGCACGTACTGGAACAGGTCGCAGCCGCCTGCAGGCGCCAGGCCGGAGCCTTGCAGCAGCACGGCCAGGCGCTGGCTGGCCTGGGCGCAGCGTTCGATCTGCAGCTGATGCGCGGCCAGGTCGGCGAAACAGGTCTGGGCCAGGACACGGGTCGGGCCGCTGACCGTCCACGGGCCAAGCAGGTCGGCCAGACGCTGCAGCAGCGGCGGTTCAGCCATCACGCAACCCAGCCGCACGCCGGCCAGGCCGAAGAATTTGCCAAACGAGCGCAACACAATAAGCCCGGGGCGCTCGGCGCAGTCGACCACGCTGTGTTCGGGGGTGTTATCCATGAAGGCTTCATCGATCACCAGCCAGCCGCCACGCGCGGCCAGGCGGGCATGCCAGGCCAGCAACTGCTCGCGGGGCACGAGGCGGCCGGTCGGGTTGTTCGGGTTGACCAGCACCAGCACGTCGAGGCTGTCGAGGGTCGACTCGACCTGAATCTCGTCCAGCTCTAGCAGTTGATGCCCTGCCCGCTGCCAGGCTTGCGGATGTTCCGCATAACAGGGCGACAGCACGCCGATACGGCCACGCGGGCGCTGATGCGGCAAGGCCTGGATCGCCGCCTGGGAGCCGGCTACCGCCAGTAACTGGCGAGCGCCGTAATAGTTGCGTGCCGCCGCTTCAAGTCCATCTTCTGTCTCCGGCAGGCGCGCCCAGGCGTCCACTGGGATCGACGGGATCGGGAACGACCACGGCGCGATGCCACTGGACAGATCGAGCCAGTCTTCACGGGCAATCCCGTATTGCCGTACCGCGCGCAGCAGGCGACCGCCGTGCTCAAGCATTCCAATACGCTCCTACGCAGATCACCAGCAACCACAGCCACACCCCGCGCTGCACCAGGCCCCAGCCACGCTCTATGGCGTCGGCATCGGCCATCGGTCCTTCGCCCAGACGCGGGCGCTCGTGCAGTTCGCCGTGGTACACCGCCGGGCCGCCGAGCTCCACGCCCAGCGCTCCAGCGCCGGACGCCATCACGGGGCCGGCATTCGGGCTGTCCCACAGCGGCGCCTGCTTGCGCCAGCAGGCCAACGCCAGGCGGGTTTTGCCGAGCAGCGCGTAGGTCAGCGCCACCAGCCTTGCGGGAATATAGTTGAGCACATCGTCTATGCGCGCCGCACACCAGCCGAAGCGTTCGAAGCGTTCGTTGCGATAACCCCACATGGCATCCAGGGTATTGCTCAGGCGGTACAGCACCACGCCTGGGGCGCCGGCCACGATGAACCAGAACAACGCCGCGAATACCGCATCGCTGCCGTTTTCCAGGACCGATTCAGTCGCCGCTCGGGCCACGGCGGGCTCATCCAGCTCGCGGGTTTCGCGGCTGACCAGATAGCCGACACGCCGCCGCGCCTCTTCCAGGTCGCCATGGCGCAAGGCACTGGCGACCGGCAACACATGCTCGCCCAGGCTGCGCAGGCCCAGCGCGCAGTACAGCGCCAATACATCCACCAGCCAGCCGATGTAGGGCAGCCAGGAGAGGATCAGCGCCACCAGGGTGAAGGGCACCACGGCCAGGAACCAGGCGCTCACGCCATGGCTGCGCCAGCCTCGCCCGCCAGCATTCAGGCGCCGCTCAAGGTTCGACGCCAGGTTGCCGAAGGCTACCAACGGGTGGCGCCGTTGCGGCTCACCCAGCAACGCATCCAGGGCTACGCCAGCCATGGTCAGCAAGGCCACGCTCATGGATACTCTCCCCATTGATTCTCGTACAGCATGTCGCTCAGGGGCCGCTCCTCGGCCCAGTGTTCCTGGACCAGCATCGGTGCCGGATAGAACGCGGTGACCGGCCCCAGGCACAGCACCGCGACCGGCTTGGCACCGGCGGGCATGCCCAGCAGCTCGGCCAATGCCTGCGGGTCAAACAGCGATACCCAGCCCATCCCCAGCCCTTCGGCACGAGCTGCCAGCCACAGGTTCTGAATCGCGCAGGCCAGCGAGGCGAGGTCCATTTCCGGCAGGGTACGGCGGCCGAAAATGTGCGGCTCGCGGTTATCCATCAGCGCTGCTACCAGCAGTTCGGCGCAGTCGTTGATGCCTTCGACCTTGAGCTTCATGAAGGCGTCACTGCGCTCGCCTAGTGCCTCGGCGGTGCGCACCCGCTCCGCTTCCACCAGCGTCTGGATTTGCCCGCGCAATGACGCCTGGGTGATACGAATGAAACGCCACGGCTGCATCAGGCCTACGCTGGGTGCCTGGTGCGCGGCGCCGAGCAGGCGGCCGAGCAGTTCCGGGGCGACCGTGCCACCGGCGAAATGACGCATGTCGCGACGTTCACCGATGGCGCGGTAGATGGCGGCGCGCTCGGCGTCGCTAAAGGCGTGTTCGCTCATGGTCGCAACAGCGCCGCCGCCGCTTCGGGGTTGGATGGGAAATAGAAGTGCACGTATGACGCGGTCAGCCGGCCAAGCCGATAGACCGCCTCGTTGCCGCGCCCACCGTTGGGGCTCAGGCCACGAGCAATCGGTTGCAGCTCGGTGCTGGTCAGCGAATGGTGGTACGTATGCCCGCGCAGGGTGCCTTCCGGCAGCTCCACGGCCTGCAGGGCCAGGGCCGCCAGGCGCTTCTGCATGGTCGCCTCGCCCGGCAGCAGGCCGAGCAGCGCTGCGCGCTCACCGGCGACATCGGTCAAGGCATCGAGCAGATAGAGCATGCCGCCGCACTCGGCCAGCAAGGGTTTACCGGCGGCATGATGGGTACGTATCGCTGCGCACATGGGGGTGTTGGCGGCCAGCGCATGGTGATGCAGTTCTGGGTAGCCGCCCGGCAGGTACAGGCTGTCTACCTCGGGTAATGCCTGATCGTGCAATGGCGAAAAGAACGTGATCGTTGCGCCCAGGTTACGCAGCAGGTCGAGGTTGGCGCCGTAGGTGAAGGCGAACGCTTCGTCCTTGGCCACACCGATGCGCACACCGGCCAGCGATGCGCCGTTGGGCTGCGGCTCGGGTTCGGCAAAGGCCACTGGCGGCGGCAGCGCGGCGTCGCAACTGCTGCCCAGAGCCTCGGCGGCGGCGTCCAGCCGTGCATCCAGGTCGTTCAACTCGCTGGCCTGCACCAGCCCGAGGTGGCGGCTGGGCAACTCGATACCGCGCTCGCGCGAAAGCCCGCCATACCAGCGCAGGCCCTCGGTCAGGCTGCCTTCGAGCAACTGCGCGTGGCGCAGGCTGCCGACCCGGTTGGCCAGCACGCCAGCGAAGGGCAAGTCGGCCTGGTAGCGGGCCAGGCCCAGAGCCAGGGCGCCGAACGTCTGGGCCATGGCCGTACCGTCGATCACCGCCAGCACCGGCACACCGAAATGGCGCGCCAGGTCGGCGCTCGACGGGGTGCCGTCGAACAGCCCCATGACCCCTTCGATCAGGATCAAGTCGGCCTCGCCCGCCGCTTCCCACAACAGGCGCCGGCTTTCTTCGGCGCCGATCATCCACAGGTCGAGCTGGTAAACCGGCGCACCGCTGGCTCGCTCAAGAATCATCGGGTCGAGAAAATCAGGCCCGCATTTGAATACCCGAACCTTACGCCTCAGGTTGTGATGCAGGCGGGCCAGGGCTGCGGTCACGGTAGTCTTGCCCTGGCCGGAGGCCGGCGCCGCAATCAATACAGCCGGGCAGTGTCGCGTATGGCTCACAGTTCGACGCCTTTCTGCGCACGGATGCCCGCCTGGAACGCATGCTTCAACATGCCCATCTCGGTGACGGTGTCGGCCAGCTCGACCATCTCGGGCTTGGCCGCGCGGCCGGTGACGATCACATGCTGCATCGGTGGCCGCGCCTGGATATCGCTGAGCACCTGGTCGAGGTCAAGGTAGCCGTGCTTGAGGGCGATGTTCAGCTCGTCGAGCACCACGAACTGCACGCTCGGGTCCTGCAGCAACTGGCGGGAAACCGTCCAGGCCGCTTCGGCGGCGGCGATGTCACGCTGGCGGTCCTGGGTTTCCCAGGTAAAACCCTCGCCCATCACGTGGTAGCGCACCTGCTCTGGGAAGCGCCGGAAGAACAGCTCCTCGCCGGTGCTGTTGCGGCCCTTGATGAACTGCACCACGCCGCACTGCATGCCGTGCCCCAGGGCGCGGGCGAGCATGCCGAAGGCCGAGCTGCTCTTGCCCTTGCCGTTGCCGGTGAGCACCAGCAGCAGGCCGCATTCGTTGGGGGAATTGGCGATGCGCTCGTCGATGATCGCCTTCTTGCGCTGCATGCGCGCCAAGTGGCGTTCGTCGCGTTCGGTGGGTTCGCTCATGGGGGTACTCCGCAGGCTGGCGCCGCGTGAAGCAGCGGCGACAGGTCGATAGACAGGCAGGCGGAGGGCGCGCAGGAGCCGCGGCCGCAGGCCACGGTGCACCGCGCATCACCCTCCGTGATGCCGTTGGCAGTAATCAGGCCGGTCTCCGGGCTCGTGAGCGGGCCTAGGCCCAGGCCTGCGCGCCTTCCCGGATACGGGCATCCAGTGGCTGTGCGCGGCGTTCGACTCACCTACCGTTGCGGGGGCAGCTCCGGACTCGCGCCTTGCTGGCGCCCACCGGCTTCCCAGTTTCACCCTGCCCAGACGAGGCTGGCAGGGCACCTGAAACACGCGCGAAGGTTAGAGGGTTGCACGGGGAGCGTCAATCGAACGGGGGGATTTCACCGCCGCTGTCGCCGCCCCGGCATCACTCAGGGGAAAAACCGGTCAGCCAGCGCTGGATGCTTGAAGCGTGCCCGATAGGCCGACATGTCAAAAGCCTGCCCCGTGCGCAAGTCATACACAGGGCCCGATGCAGGCTTGGCTATCTTCTGCAGCCTCACATTGACGAAGCGGTAATGCTCGCCATAAACCTGCTCCAGCGCCTCGATGCGAAAGTAGTTGCCTGGCAGCAGCAACGACTCGGCTTCATCCCAATAGAGCGAAAATGCACTGATCGGCGTGGCTTGTTCATAATCCTCCGGCGGCAGTTCGAACATGACCGAGCTGTCATCGAATATACCTGGCAGGCCTCCCTGCACATCCGCAGCCGGCAGGCAGGCGAACTCGGCTGCTTTGTAGGGGTTTTCGGTAAACGAGGTAAGGTCTGTATTGACCAACACATCGCCAACGCCAAGTTCACCGTTGCGGTATCGCTCTCCGCCGGTCCCGCGTGAACGATGGCCCCCCCGGTACAACCGGACTCGATTGCTTTTTGGCAATAGCTCCAGGCTGTCTACAAGGTCGGTGATGTAGTCCTCCTCGTCGCCATAGCGATAGGTGCCTGAACGAAATACATCATTCACTTTCGATTCATCACTGGTGTAATACTCAATCAACGTATTGAAGTACTCACGGCCATAGCGGTAGGAATAATACCTTTGACCTTCGAGCCTGACGCAATCCATGCCCCGCTCATCCAGGTCAGGAGCGCGCCCTTGCTCCAATTCGGCGATTGGCCAATCTGCCAGTAACGCTTTCTGCCGCCCCAGCGCTGAAGCTGACAATTTCCTGCATTTGCCTGCATCGGCGACCGTATAGGTATCCCAGAAGGGCGAACGCACGCTTTGCATGCCATTCACTGCTGGCGGAGCACCGCCTAGCAGTTGCGGAGGTGCCAGCAGCTCCCACTCCCCCGCCTCATTCATGCGCACCGGATGAAGCGGGCTGAAGGCAAACGGATTGTCCGCCGCGACCACCAGCCATACCGCCAGCTTTTGATCGTAACGCACGCGGTAAGGCAGGCCTCCCAAGGTGATCCAGCAACTGCCGTCGCCATTGACATAGATACCGCGCAAAAGCCCTGCCTGACCTGGCGCCTCAGCCAGCAATGTGTTCCCCTCGCGCACGCCCGCCGGCAGGGTCGAAGCCTCCGCGACCTGCCAGTGCTCGAGTGAAACTTCCGTTTCATGGGGTGGCGCTTCGTACGACAGTGAAGCAAAGCTCGACTGAAAGGTCACGTCCACCAGGTTCAAGCTCGCGAACACACTGTCGAGCATCGCCGTGCGCAACGCCTGCTTGCGGCTCTGCTCATCGGTAGCATGCACAGCCTCGTCGACATCCAGCGCCACCTTGGCGGCGCTGGCGCCCAGCAACATCAGCGATAAAGGCCAACCAACCGGGGCGAGTCCGCCGAATACATTCAAGAACGCTGAAAGATAGCCTCTGAACATGGCTTTGCGCAGGCTGGAATTGTCCTGCATGAGGCGCGCGTTGCCTTGCATTTCGAGCTTTGCCTGCTCCACCAGATAGGTGAACAGATCGGCGCGCAGGGGCCGCTTGAACATCGACAGGGCAATCAACGCCGCTTCGTCGGAGCGGCTGGCGGCGATCCCTCGCAGGTTCACTTCGATAAGTTGCCTGGCGGCCGAGTCCCGGGGGCTGCTGTGCGCCCCGCTGACAAAGGCTTGGAGCTGGTCATCCGACTGCAACTGCGAGCGGAGCCATGCCGCCATCGCCCCTTCCGAATCGAATGCGTTCACGGGTTCGTCCGACCAGGGCATGTACGTCAGGAGCCTGCCACCCGGCGCAACCAGACTGAAAAGACACCACCGGTCGCCTTCACCGAATACATAGCGGTTGACCGTCAATACCGAATGCGTGGCATCTTTTTGCAGAAGTTCCAGCGTCGGCAGTTGGTCAACCGGCAAACCGTCGGCGGCCAGATCACGCATATGTTGCCAATCACTTATCGAGATTCGGCCCTCTTCTACCGCCTTTGCACCATGTGCCAACAGGTTGACTTTGGCCAGTACGCGGAAGTTGGCACCATAGGAAGACCAGAACCGCTCCACCTCGGCGCGGTAGAGAACCGCGAAGTCCAGCGCCCACAAATCCGCTTGAACCTGGCTACCGAGCATCGGCACTTCGTTGCGTTCGTCAAAGGTGGTGGCGTGCGGCCCTTGGCGATAGAAACCACCGCGCTGATCGAGCTCATCGCTGGCTTCTTGGAAATAGAGATCGAATCGATCGATCATCAGCTCGACCATCACCAGGGATTTTTGCGGCGGGCCGCTGTGTTCCCATCCGGTGAAGGCGCGAGGGCTGCTCTGCTCGTTGTTGAATTGATGCCACCAGACAAACCGCGGATCAATGTCTCTACCGGTGTGTTTGCGCAGAATGCGCATGGCATGTTCGCTCGCCAGCGCGTAGGGATCAGGGTAATTACTGACCATGCCATCCACCAGTTGAACCAGTGGCCGGGCGGCGTTCATGGCTTCAAGGGTGCGGGTCACATTCTCTTCGGTTACAGCCACGCTTTGCTCCAGAGCTCGATGTCGGGCCCCTATCCTTGCGCCATGGGCGCCGCAAAGGTGCTATCTGGATGCTGCCGCTGACGCAGCCTGTCGTGCCCAGCTGTGCGCTGAAAAGTGAATGGCAGGCTGCCGAGGGCAATGTGGAGTGAAGGGGCCAGGCGGATAAAGTGTTCTAGGGGTTCTGCGCCAGATGCCCTTGGGGAATGACCCGTTTGGCCTGCAGGTAGGCCTTCGACCAGTAGCTGTTGGACAAGTAATCCAGGCGTACCGTGCCGCCGCTGGAAGGCGCATGGACGAAACGCCCCTCACCTACATAAATGCCGGCATGGCTGACTTGCGAGCCGCCACCGGTGGCGAAGAACACCAGGTCGCCCGACTGCAGCGCGTTGAGGTTCACAGTCGGTGCACGCATCACGATCATCTCGCGGGTAGAGCGCGGCAGACTGATACCAGCGGCGTCACGGTATACATAGCCAATCAGGCCACTGCAGTCGAAACCTGAATCGGGAGTATTGCCGCCCCAGCGGTACGGCGTTCCGACCAGGCCTATGGCGCGGATCAACACGTCGTCGGCAATCGGCGAGCCATCAGCTTGGCTGGCGGTGATTTGTGGCTGAACGACCGGGGCCGGTGCCGGGGCACGGCTGGAGCAGGCGGCCAGCAATGCCACCAGGGAAAGGAATGCAAAACGCGCCATCATCGCCATGGCCAGAACGTCCTGTCTGAGACCGCAGGGCCGCAGCCCAAAAGTGTTGAGAATTTAGATTAGACGCATTCTGTAAATGCGCACGGCGGCGAGCTTTTTTAAAGCATCACCGCCGTGGCAGGGTACATCATTTTGATATCAGTTGCGCGCGATGTTGGTGGTCGGCGCCATGGCCAAGGCACGCTTGGCTTCGATGAAGGTCTTGCTCCAGTAGCGGTCACCGAGGCTGTCGATGCGCACGCCACCGCTGCGGCGGCTGCTGGAGTGGATGAACTGGTTGTCACCCAGGTAGATGCCGGCATGGCTGACACGGCCACGGCCATTGGTGCTGAAGAACAGCAGGTCACCTGGTTTGAGCTTGTTGCGGGCCACCTTCGGCGCATCGACGTTGATCATTTCGCGGGTCGAACGCGGCAGTTTCATGCCGGCCTCTTCGCGGAACAGATAACCGATGAAGCCGCTGCAGTCGAAGCCGGACGCTTCCGAGGTACCGCCGAAGCGATAGCGGGTGCCGATCAACGACATGCCACGCTCGAGAATGCTGTCCGCCAGCACTGGCAGTTGGTAAGGCTTGCTGTTGCTGGAGAACGCCTGAAGGTCATCTTCAGTGGCCAGTTCTTCCTGCTCGCCAAAGACGGAAGAAACCGAAGCCTTGGCGTTGGTCGACGATTGCGAGACAACCGGGGTTTGATCCTGGGGCTGGGAAACCGGGCTTTGTGCCGCGCAGCCAATCAGCAGGGTCAAGAGTGCGAGGGGCACGAGGGGTGCGAAGCGCTTCAGCATGGGCACGACCGTGTCTGTAATCCTTTAGAAGGGGGAAACTATGCCTTCTATCGGGGCCATTTGCAAATTTTATCGAAAAAGATGTGACTTTTCTGACTTCGGGCTGCAACCCCCGTTTTTACGGGCTTACCAGCCGAGCGTTTCCTTCAGGAACGGGATGGTCAGCTTGCGTTGCGCCTGCAGCGAAGCCTGGTCGAGGCGTTCGAGCAGATCGAACAATGCGCTCATGCTGCGGGTGCCGCGGGTGAGAATGAAATGGCCGACTTCATCGGTCAGGTGCAAGCCACGGCGCGAGGCGCGCAACTGCAGAGCACGCAGCTTGTCTTCGTCAGACAGGCCGCGCATCTGGAACACTAGCGCGAGCGTCAGCCGCGACTTGAGATCGGGTAGTTTGATCGGCAGTTCGCGTGGCGAGGCCGAGGCGGCAAGCAGCAGGCGCCGGCCGCTGTCACGCAAGCGGTTGAACAGGTGGAACATCGCCTCTTCCCAATCCGCTTTGCCGGCAATCACGTGCAAGTCGTCGATGCATACCAGCTCGTACTGCGCCAGATAATCGAGCAGTTCGACGCCACGGTCCAGCAATTGCGCCAGCGGCAGGTAGACGGCAGCTTCGCCGCGTTGCTGGAAACGATGGGTCGCGGCCTGCAACAGGTGGCTGCGGCCGACACCTTGCTTGCCCCACAGATAGATGAGGCTCTCGGTCCAGCCGGCGTCGGCTTCGCACAGCCGCTCGACGTAGCCTAATGCCGCAGCATTGGCGCCCGGATAGTAGTTGATGAAGGTGGCGTCATCGCGCAGGCGCACACCCAGGGGCAACTGGATCGGTGGTTTCATGCTCGCGGGCGGTCGGAAGGACCGCAGGGGGCCTTTGATGAACAATGTGCAAAGTCTATACCTGCATTGCAGGGCGCACAATCATGTAGGCGGATAGCCCAAGCAAAATCAATAGGTTGCGGAGCAAAAACCCATGCTTGGCTTTGGCTTTGGCTTTGGCTTTGGCTTTGGCTTTGGCTTTGGCTTTGGCTTTGGCTTTGGCTTTGCTCTGGCTTTTGATCTTGCTTCTAAGTGCGCGATAGACCAGACACCGCCGATTGCGACTTCAGGAGGCCGAGCGCAGGTCTTGCGGAGGGAGGTGACGGGCAGGAGCCCGTCAAGCGCCTCGGCCCATGGATGGGCCGTGGGCGCGG
>NZ_JBIVGP010000023.1:0-54499 GCF_044748725.1 Pseudomonas sp. NPDC089752 | reverse complement strand
GCGCCCACGGCCCATCCATGGGCCGAGGCGCTTGACGGGCTCCTGCCCGTCACCTCCCTCCGCAAGACCTCCGTTCGGCCTCCTGAAGTCGCAATTTGTGTCGTCTGTACTACTGCGCGCTTACAAGCAAAAGCAGAGCAAGAGCAAGAGCAAGAGCAAGAGCAAGAGCAAGAGCAAGAGCAAGAGCAATGTCTGGCTTATAAATCCGGGTCGACCTCCCCGGCATACATGTCCGACTCCTTGTACATGTCGTGCACATGCCGCAGCAACACCATGATCACCGCCGCCACCGGCAGGGCCAACAGCACCCCAGTGAAACCGAACAGCTCGCCACCGGCGAGGATGGCGAAGATCACCGCCACGGGGTGCAGGCCGATGCGGTCTCCCACCAGCAGCGGCGTCAGCACCATGCCTTCAAGGGCCTGGCCGACCATGAACACCGCGACGATGCCAAGCATCGGGTACAGATCACCGCCGAACTGGAACAGCCCGGCCACCAGGGCAGCACCGATGCCGATGATGAACCCCATGTACGGCACGATGGCCGCCAACCCCGCCAGCATGCCGATCAACAGCCCCAGCTCCAGCCCCACCAGCATCAGCCCCGCCGAGTAGATGACGCCCAGCGCGAGCATGACCATCAGCTGCCCGCGCACGAACGCCCCCAGCACTTCATGGCACTCCCCTGCCAAGCCCACCACCTGCGACTCCCGGTGGCGCGGCAGCAGGCTGCGCAGCTTGGCCATCATCAGGTCCCAGTCACGCAGCAGGTAGAAGCCCACCACCGGGATCAGCACCAGGTTGGCCAGCCAGGCCATCAGCGCCAGGCTCGACGCAGTGGCCTGGGACAGCAGCATGCCGACAATGTCGGTGGTCTGCCCCATGTGCTCACTGACGGCAGCCTTGATCTTGTCGAACTTCCAGAAGCCATCGGCCAGGCCCAGGCGGCTCTGCACCCAGGGCAACGCCACATGCTGCAGCCAGTCGAGCATCTGCGGCGCCAGTTCGTACAGACGCACCAGCTGCTTGGCCAGCATCGGGATCAGCACCAGCAGCATGGCCAGCAGGATCAGGGTGAACAAACTGAACACCACCACCACACCCCAGGTGCGCGACAGGCCCAGGCGCTCCAGGCGATCGACCAGTGGGTCGGCCAGATAGGCCAGCAGGATTCCCACCAGGAACGGCGAGAGGATGTTGTGCAAGCTATAAAGAAGCACGGCGATCAGCAGGGCAACGCCCAGCCAGATCCAACGACGCGTATCAGTCATGATCGGTAGTCCTTACCAGCGAAAACGCAGGCCGTCGAACGGCTTGGGGGCTGGGGAGGCGACTGGTTGTTCCGGCGTGGCGCCAGAAACTGCTGCAGGCGCAGCCGGGGCGGCAGGCACCTGCTCCGCAGGCAGCTCCTGCAACTTGGCCAGACCGAGCTGAGCGCGCAGCTGGTCACGATTGGCGGTGACGCCGTAGGTCAGGGTCTTGCCATCGGCCATCTGCAGCCGTGGGCCGTAAGGTTCGAGCACACGACTCAGTTCGGCATAACGCTGCAGGCTCATGCCTTGCACCTGCAACTGCAACTGGCTGCTGGCGCCCGGCTTGGTCACGTAGCGTGGGGCCAGGCGGTTACTGACTGCCAGCATCACAGCATCGGCCAGCGCGGCCTGGTCAGTACCCTCGGCGGTACCTTGCTCGCGCTTGTCGCCCAGCCACAGTTGCCATTTACCTTGCCACTTGCCGTCGGCTTCGTTGGCGTGCACCGCCAACAGGGCGTCGGCGCCGTAGCGCTCGGAAGCTTCGCGCAGGGGCGCCGGGTCGCTGCCTTCGAGCTGCTTGGCGTTGGCTACCAGTTGTTCCTGCAGGTCGGCCAGCGGCAGGCGCAACGGCAAACCCCGGTGTTGCGCAGCGCGGCGCAGAGGCTGGGCGCTGGCCTGGCCGTCGCCGATCAGGTTGCTGCCCTCGACACTGTCGTTGAGCCACCAGCCGAGGATCGACGGCCGATTGCTGCCCCACAACGCCAGCCCGGCCTTGCGCAGGGCCCGCTCGGTGCTGCCGGGGTCGAACTCGACGACCACTGATTCGGGCGGACCGGCCTCGGTGCCGACCTGGTTGATGATCTGTTGCGGATCTTTGCGCAGTTCGGCCAATGCCGGGTTTTGCGCCGCCTTGGGGTCGCCGGTCAGGCGCAGGACCAAGGTGTCGAGCGCCTTGGCGGTGGCAGCGCTGCGCGCTTCGGCGCCCTGCCCTTCAATGGGCTCGCGGACCTGATAGAGGCCGGAGACATTTTCGGCCTGGGCCACAGAAGCGATCAGGGCAAGTGAGGCTGCTGCCAGTGTGTTGAAAAGACGCATGGAGGATTCCTGTCCATAAACAAGGAGAGCGCAGGGGTTCAGAATAGTTGGCGCTCTTGAAATCGAGCGCCGCCCGCGCGGCGCTTCGCGGATAAATCCGCTCCCACATTCCTGTCAGGCCGCGGGGATGGCATTTGCGCCAGCCAAAAATTTCGTCATGCCCCAAGGCTGGCAACCATGGTCTATCAGGCCATGGCACGTTGCAACAAATGTGGGAGCGGCTTTAGCCGCGAAGCGCCGCGCGGGCGGCGCTCGATCTCAAGAACACTTCTAATGTCATGACAAGCGCCCGCAGGGTTTTTCACCATTTCCTACCCTGCCCGTCGGCCTGAGGATGGCCGCTGCACCCCAACCCTGATAAAATCGCGCGCCTTCACAGACCTCTGACGTTTCAGGCAACCGCCGCTCCCCAGCCGGCCTTGGCCGTCACGGTCGTTTTTACGAATCCCTCCCTCTTAAAGGCCTGGATCAATGAGCAAGCAACCCTCCCTGAGCTACAAGGACGCCGGTGTAGACATCGACGCCGGCGAAGCACTGGTCGAACGCATCAAGGGCGTGGCAAAACGCACCGCACGCCCTGAAGTCATGGGTGGCCTGGGTGGCTTCGGCGCCCTCTGCGAGATCCCGGCCGGCTACAAGCAGCCGGTGCTGGTCTCCGGCACCGACGGCGTCGGCACCAAACTGCGCCTGGCACTGAACCTGAACAAGCACGACAGCATCGGCCAGGACCTGGTCGCGATGTGCGTCAACGACCTGGTGGTGTGCGGCGCCGAGCCGCTGTTCTTCCTCGACTACTACGCCACCGGCAAGCTCAACGTCGATGTGGCCGCTACCGTGGTCACCGGTATTGGCGCCGGCTGTGAACTGGCAGGCTGCTCGCTGGTTGGCGGCGAAACCGCCGAAATGCCAGGCATGTACGAAGGCGAAGACTACGACCTGGCCGGTTTCTGCGTCGGCGTGGTGGAAAAGGCCGAGATCATCGACGGTTCCAAGGTCGCTACCGGCGACGCGCTGATCGCCCTGCCATCGTCCGGCCCTCACTCCAACGGCTACTCGCTGATCCGCAAGATCCTCGAAGTGTCCGGCACCGACATCGAGAACACCCAGCTCGACGGCAAGCCACTGACCGACCTGCTGATGGCGCCAACCCGCATTTACGTCAAACCGCTGCTGCAACTGATCAAGCAGACTGGCGCAGTCAAGGCCATGGCCCACATCACCGGTGGCGGCCTGCTGGACAACATCCCACGCGTACTGCCGAAAAACGCCCAGGCCGTGGTCGACGTGGCCAGCTGGCAGCGTCCGGCAGTGTTCGACTTCCTGCAGGAAAAAGGCAACGTCGATGAGCACGAAATGCACCGCGTCCTGAACTGCGGCGTCGGCATGGTCATCTGCGTGGCTCAGGACCAGGTCGAAGCGGCCCTCAACGTCCTGCGTGCAGAAGGCGAGCAGCCATGGGTCATCGGCCGCATCGAACAAGCCGCTGAAGGCGCTGCCCAGGTCGAACTGCAGAACCTCAAGGCACACTGATGCCGAGCAAGCCCTGCAATGTGGTGGTACTGCTGTCGGGTTCCGGCAGCAACCTGCAAGCCTTGATCGACAGCAGCCGCAGTGAAGACAGCCCGGTCCGTATCGCCGCGGTGGTGTCCAACCGCGCCGACGCTTACGGCCTGCAACGCGCAGCGGCGGCGGGTATCGCCACCGCCGTGCTCGACCACACCGGCTTCGACGGCCGTGAAGCCTTCGATGCGGCGCTGATGGCGCGCATCGATGGCTTTGCTCCCGACCTGGTGGTGCTGGCCGGCTTCATGCGCATCCTCAGTGGCGGTTTCGTACGCCACTATCAGGGCCGCCTGCTCAACATCCACCCGTCGCTGCTGCCCAAGTACAAGGGTTTGCATACCCATCGCCGGGCACTGGAAGCAGGCGACGACGAGCATGGCTGCAGCGTACACTTCGTCACCGAGGAACTCGATGGCGGCCCCCTGGTCGTACAGGCTGTGGTACCGGTAGCGTCAGACGACACCGCTGAAAGCCTGGCGCAACGGGTGCACCATCAGGAACACCAGATCTACCCGCTGGCAGTGCACTGGTTTGCCGAGGGGCGCTTGCGCCTGGGTGAACAGGGTGCATTACTGGATGGCCAGCCACTGCCGGCCAGTGGTCATTTGATCCGACCCTAGGAGAATTTATGCGTCGCGCCCTGCTCTTGGCTCTTGCCGTGCTCGCCCTGCCCCTGCAGGCAGCCGATCTGAAGCCCTTCTCGGCCAGCTACACCGCCGACTGGAAGCAACTCCCCATGAGCGGCACTGCCGAGCGCAGCCTGGTCAAGAACGCCAACGGTACCTGGGACCTTAACTTCAAGGCTTCCATGATGATCGCCAGCCTGACCGAGCAAAGCACCCTGCTCATGGAAAACGACACCCTGTTGCCGCAGAAGTATCACTTCGAGCGCGGCGGCCTGGGCAAGGCCAAGAAAGTCGACCTGACCTTCGACTGGACTGGCAAGAAAGTCACCGGCAGCGACCGTGGCGATGCCGTCAGCCTGCCGCTCAACCGCGGTGTGCTGGACAAATCGTCCTACCAGCTGGCACTGCAGCATGATGTTGCCGCCGGCAAGAAGAGCATGACCTACCAGGTGGTCGACGGGGACGAAATCGACACCTACGACTTCCGCGTGCTGGGCCCCGAAAAAGTCACCACCAAGACCGGCCAGGTCGATGCGGTGAAGGTCGAGCGCGTACGCGATCCGAGCCAGAGCAAGCGCATCACCGAACTGTGGTTCGCCAAGCAGTGGGACTACTTGCTGGTGCAACTGCGCCAGGTCGAAACCGATGGCAAGGAGTACGTGATCGTGCTGCAGGATGGCACGGTCGACGGCAAGCCGGTAAAGGGCAACTGATTCGCCGCAGCCCGCAGCATCCGCAGCCCCGCCCAGTGCGGGGCTTCTTTTTGCCTGCTGAACATGAACATAGTTTCATCAGCGTTTTATTTACTTAGCCTGCTATCAAACTCTATAAAGAGGGTGTGCGACACAATGTCGCAATCACCCAAGCAGTGGAGTTTACCGATGACAGTCCAAGTAACCGAACGCGACGAATCGAAAATGTCCCACGAAGGCCTGGCCGCTGGCGTGCGGATCTGGGATGTACACCAGCAAGGCCAATTGGTCGGCATGTTCCACAATGAACACGAAGCCCACCAGTACCGCGCGGAGCTGGAAGACCTGGAAGGCCAGCGCAGTACGCAATGACACAGTCTTTCAAAAGAAAACCCCGCCTAGGCGGGGTTTCTGTTGCTTACCACATCAAATCGTCAGGGATCTTGTAGGCTGCGTACGGGTCATCCTCGTCCGCTTCCTCGACATGGGTGTTGAGCAGCAGGATGCGATTGGGGTCGCGCTCCTGGATCTTCACCGCCGCTTCGCGCGGGATCACCTCGTAACCGCCGCCATGCGAGACGATCGCCAGTGCGCCATTGCTCAGCTTGCTGCGCATCAGGGCATTGACGGCGATGCGCTTGACCTTCTTGTCGTCGACGAAGTTGAAGTAGTCCTCGGTGCTGAGCTTGGGCAGGCGGGTCGCTTCGATCAACTGCTTGATCTGCGCGGCACGGGCTTTCTGCTCGGCCTTTTCCTGCTGCTGGCGGTTCAGTTCCTGGTCACGCTTGGCCTTCTCGGCCATGGCTTCCTTGGCCAGGCGCTGCTGGGTGTCGTCGACTTCGACCTGACCCTTGTGCTCCAGGCGTTTTTGTTTCTTCTCGGCCTTGTTGGTCTGGGAAACCTGTTTCTGGTTGACCAGACCGGCCTTGAGCAATTGATCGCGAAGGGAAAGACTCATGGATGTACACTCACTTATGCAGCCACTCAGCCGCAGCTGGGCAGGTTCTTTTCCTGACGTTTGGCTTCCCCCCAAAGGGCGTCCAGTTCGTCAAGGTTACAATCTTCAATCGGCCGACCGCTGTTGCGCAATGCCTGTTCGATGAAGCGGAAACGCCGCTCGAACTTGCGGTTGGCGCGACGCAGGGCGTTTTCCGGGTCGTGCTTGAGGTGGCGGGCCAGGTTGACGGTGGCAAACAGCAGGTCGCCGATTTCATCTTCGAGGGCGTCGGCATCGCCGTCGGCCATGGCCTGCAGCACTTCGTCCAACTCTTCCCGCACCTTGTCCAACACTGGCAACGCATCGGGCCAGTCGAAGCCGACGGTTGAAGCGCGCTTCTGCAGTTTGGCTGCTCGCGACAGCGCCGGCAATGCCGCTGGCACATCATCGAGCAGCGACAGCTGTTCGGGCTCGCTTTTTTCGGCGCGCTCTTCGGCCTTGATCTCTTCCCAGCGCGACTTGACCTGGGCCTCGCTCAGGCTGGGGGTGTCCAGCGGCGCGTACAGCTCGCCGGTGGGGAACACGTGCGGGTGGCGGCGGATCAGCTTGCGGGTGATGCTGTCGACCACGCCATCGAACTCGAAACGCCCTTCCTCGCGGGCCAGCTGGCTGTAATAGACCACCTGGAACAACAGGTCGCCGAGTTCGCCTTGCAGGTGCTCGTAATCACCGCGCTCGATGGTGTCGGCGACTTCGTAGGCTTCTTCGAGGGTATGCGGGACGATGCTTGCGTAGTTCTGCTTGAGGTCCCATGGGCAGCCGTACTGCGGGTCGCGCAGGCGGGCCATGAGGTGCAGCAGGTCTTCGAGGGTGTAAGTCATTTTTAAGCAGGTCCTTCGGTGGTGCGCCCTTCGCGGGCAAACCCGCTCCCACAGGTACAGTGCACATTTCCAGGCTTGCACTCAACCTGTGGGAGCGGGCTTGCCCGCGAAGAAGCCACCTCGGTCTCAAGGGGTACGATTACGCCGCGTTTCGATGATGTTCGGCAACTGCGAAATCCTCCCCAGCAAGCGCCCCAGCGCATCCAGGCCTGGAATCTCGATGGTCAGCGACATCAGCGCGGTGTTGTCTTCCTTGTTCGAGCGGGTGTTGACCGCCAGCACGTTGATCTTCTCGTTCAGCAGCACCTGCGACACGTCACGCAGCAAGCCCGGGCGGTCGTAGGCACGGATGACGATGTCGACCGGATAGGTCTGCACCGGTATCGGCCCCCAGCTGACCTGGATCATCCGCTCCGGCTCTCGCCCGGCCAGTTGCAGCGCCGAGGCGCAATCCTGGCGGTGGATGCTGACGCCACGGCCTTGGGTGATATAGCCGACGATGGCATCGCCCGGCAGCGGCTGACAGCAGCCGGCCATCTGCGTGAGCAGGTTGCCGACGCCCTGGATCTGGATGTCGCCGCGCTTGCCGGTACGGGTGCCGGTAGGCTTGCGCGGCACCAGTTCGATCTGCTCGATACGATCGGGTTCGAGCAGTTGCTGGGCGGCGTTGACCAGGTGCGCGAGGCGCAGGTCACCGGCGCCGAGGGAGGCGAACATGTCCTCGGCGGTCTTGACGTTGGTTTTCTCGGCCAGGCGTTCGAAGTCGACCTGCGGCAGGCCCAGGCGGCTGAGCTCGCGTTCGAGCAGGGTCTTGCCGGCGGCGACGTTCTGGTCGCGCGCCTGCAGCTTGAACCAGTGGACGATCTTGGCCCGCGCCCGCGAGGTGGTGACGTAGCCCAGGTTGGAGTTCAGCCAGTCACGGCTCGGGTTGCCGTGCTTGCTGGTGATGATCTCCACCTGCTCGCCGGTCTGCAGGCTGTAGTTGAGCGGCACGATGCGCCCGTTGATCTTGGCGCCACGGCAGTTGTGGCCGATCTCGGTGTGCACGCGGTAGGCGAAGTCCAGCGGCGTCGAGCCCTTGGGCAAGTCGATGGCATGACCGTCGGGGGTGAAGACATAGACCCGATCCGGTTCGATGTCGACCCGCAGCTGTTCGGCCAGGCCGCCGATGTCGCCCAGTTCCTCATGCCACTCGAGTACCTGGCGCAACCAGGAAATCTTCTCTTCGTAGTGGTTGGAGCTGGATTTGACGTCGGTGCCCTTGTAACGCCAGTGAGCACAAACGCCGAGTTCGGCCTCTTCGTGCATCCCCTGGGTTCGGATCTGGACTTCGAGCACCTTGCCCTCGGGGCCGATCACCGCCGTGTGCAGCGAACGGTAGCCGTTCTCCTTGGGGTTGGCGATGTAGTCGTCGAACTCCTTGGGAATGTGCCGCCACAGGGTGTGCACGATCCCCAGCGCGGTGTAGCAATCGCGCACTTCCGGCACCAGCACGCGCACCGCACGCACGTCGTAGATCTGGCTGAACTCCAGGCCTTTGCGCTGCATCTTGCGCCAGATCGAATAGATGTGTTTCGCCCGGCCGCTGATGTCGGCATTGACGCCGGTGGCCAGCAGCTCGTTCTGCAGCTGGTTCATCACGTCATTGATGAAGCGCTCGCGGTCCAGCCGACGCTCATGCAACAGCTTGGCGATCTGCTTGTACTGATCGGGTTCGAGGTAGCGGAAGGACAGGTCTTCCAGCTCCCACTTGATATGGCCGATGCCCAGGCGATGGGCCAGCGGCGCATAGATGTCGAACACCTCGCGCGCCACGCGCAGGCGCTTTTCGTCATCGGCGGACTTCACCGCGCGGATCGCACAGGTACGCTCGGCCAGCTTGATCAGCGCCACACGCACATCGTCGACCATCGCCACCAGCATCTTGCGCAGGTTCTCGACCTGCGCCTGCGAGCCCAGCACCAGCGACTGGCGCGGGCTGAGGCTGGCACTGATGGCGGCCATGCGCAGCACGCCGTCGATCAGCTTGGCCACCACCGGGCCGAAACGCTGGCCAACCTCGGCCAGGGTCACCTTGCCCTCACGCACCGAGCGGTAGATGACCGCCGCCACCAGGGAATCCTGGTCGAGCTTGAGGTCGGCGAGGATTTCGGCGATTTCCAGGCCCGCCTGAAAACTGGAGGTACCGTCGGCCCATGAATGCTTGGCCGGGTTACCCTTTTTCTCGATTTCCTGGGTGAACTCGCAGGCCTCTTTGAGCGCTACGCGATCCAATGCCGAATCCACGCTCACCACGTGATCCAGCCATGCTTCGAGATTGATACTGCCGTCGGTGTTGACCGGCTGGTGCACTCTCACCTGTACCATCTTTGCTTTACCTTTCCATACAGCGCACCACGCGGATGCGCTGGCTATCACCGTGTGGCTCCCAATCCATGGAAACCGCACCAAGGGGCCAGCTCGCTAGCCCGCTTCGAATAACGCCATGGCTTCGACATGCGCCGTCTGAGGAAACATGTCGAGAATCCCGGCCCTTTTTAACCGGTACCCTTGGCCGACCAGCACCTGGGCGTCTCGCGCCAGCGTGGCCGGGTTGCACGATACATAAACCAGCCGCTTGGCCTTGAGGCGGGCGATGCCTTGCACCACCTCGAACGCACCGTCGCGCGGTGGATCCAAGAGTACCGCAGAAAAGCCCTCGGCGGCCCATCCGGCGCCTGCCAAAGGCTGCGATAAATCGGCCTGAAAAAACTGCGCGTTATGCACATCGTTGCTTCGGGCATTGGCCGCGGCCCGATCGACCATGGCCTGTACACCTTCTACCGCCACCACTTCACGCGCCTGGCGGGCCAGCGGCAGGGCGAAGTTGCCCAGGCCGCAGAACAGATCCAGCACACGCTCGTCGGCTTGCGGTGCGAGCCAGGCCAGGGCCTGCTCGATCATCGCGGCATTGACCTGGGCGTTGACCTGGACGAAATCGCCCGGGCGCCAGGCCAGCTCCAACTGCCAGGGTTCCAGTGCAAAGCCCAGTTTGGCGTCGGCACCCAGCGGCGCCGGCTCACCTTCGCCCTGCAGCCACAGCTGCGCGTCGGCCTCGGTGCAGAATGCCTGCAAACGTGCCAGGTCTTCCGCTGGCAACGGCGAGACGTGGCGCACCAACACAGCCTCGTGGGTGCCACTGAACAGCTCGACATGGCCGATGACCTGCGGTTTGCTCAACGAACGCAGGACAGTCGGCAAGTGCCGCACAATGGTTTGCAAAGGCTGTACCAGTACCGCGCAATCGTCGATGGCGACGATGTCCTGACTGGCCTCGGCACGGAAACCAACGTCCAACTGACGGGCTTTCACATCCCAGCGTACCGCTACCCGCGCCCGGCGCCGGTAGCCGAACTCCGGCCCGCTCAGTGGCGCGGCCCATTCTTCAGGTTGCACGCCGGCAACCCGTTGCAGCTGTTCGGCCAGGGTGCGCTGCTTGAGCGCCAACTGGCCTTCATGCGGCAGATGCTGCAGGTTGCAGCCGCCACAGCGCTGGTAATGGCGACACGGCGCCTCGCGGCGCTCGGGACTGGCCTGCAGCACACGCTCGAGGCGCGCCTCGACCACCTTGCCGCGGGCATTGAGTACCCGTGCCTCGACCGCTTCACCGGCCAGGGCGCCGCTGACGAACCACGTGCGCCCTTCCAGGAAGGCGATACCCCGGCCGTCACCGGCCAGGCGCTCGATATCCAGGCGCTGTTTCTTGCCCACGGGGACCTGGGACGTACGGTTGCCACCGGCCGGCTGAAAGCGCAGGCCGCTGTTGGTTTTTTTTCTGGACATTTAGCTCGGGTCGAACAGGCCGGTGGACAGGTAACGGTCGCCACGGTCGCAAATGATCGCGACCATTACCGCGTTTTCCACTTCCTGGGACAGGCGCAGCATGGCTGCCACCGCACCACCAGAAGACACACCGCAGAAAATGCCCTCTTCACGGGCAAGGCGCCGGGTGGTGTCCTCAGCCTCTTGCTGGGACATGTCCACCACGCGGTCGACGCGGGTGGCGTCGAAGATCTTCGGCAGGTATTCCTCGGGCCAGCGGCGAATGCCTGGAATGGCCGAGCCTTCCATCGGCTGCAGGCCGATGATCTGCACCTCGGGGTTCTGCTCCTTGAGGTACTGCGAGCACCCCATGATGGTGCCGGTGGTGCCCATGGAGCTGACGAAATGGGTAATGGTGCCCTGGGTCTGCTGCCAGATCTCCGGACCGGTGCTGTTGTAATGGGCAATCGGATTGTCGCCGTTGGCGAACTGATCGAGGACCAGACCACGGCCTTCGGCCTGCAGCTTCTCGGCCAGGTCGCGGGCACCCTCCATGCCCTCTTCCTTGGTCACCAGAATCAACTCGGCGCCGTAGGCGGTCATCGCCGCCTTGCGTTCGGCGGTGGAGTTGTCGGGCATGATCAGGATCATCTTGTAGCCCTTGATCGCCGCCGCCATGGCCAGGGCAATGCCGGTGTTGCCGGAGGTGGCCTCGATCAGCGTGTCGCCAGGCTTGATCTGGCCGCGCAGTTCGGCGCGGGTGATCATCGACAGCGCCGGGCGGTCCTTGACGGAGCCGGCAGGATTGTTGCCTTCAAGCTTGAGCAGGAGGGTATTGCTGGTTTCGCCAGCGATGCGCTGCAGGCGAACCAGGGGCGTATTGCCGACGCAATCGGCGATGGTTGGGTACTGCAAGGTCATGGCGTATTTCACAATCCGGACGGCAGGGGTGCCTATCATACCGGCAAACCCTTCGCGGCCATATCACGCAATCTGTGGTGGATATAACTGCTGGCTATAAGTTGGTCGCTATGTGAGCTGCAATTCTGTGGGAGCGGGCTTGCCCCGCGAAGAGGCCGAGACATGAACCGGCAAACGCATGCACAACCGCAACCCGCGTTTGCCGTTCTCTGCCCAAAGCGTTCCGCCCTGACGCTGGATCGCACTGCGGGCGATGCTCAACCCCAAGCCAAAGCCACCATCACCGGGCCGCGAGCCATCGAGCCGGGAGAACGGTGCAAAGATCCGCTCCAGGTCTTCTTCGTCCACACCACCTCCGTCATCCTCCAGCCACAAATGCCAATACCCACCTTCGCGCTGCCCTCCCAGCCTGACCAGGCCGTTTTCCGGCGAATGACGAATGGCATTGCGCAGCATATTCTCCAGTGCCTGGGCCAGGTGATTGAGATTGCCCTGCACCCAACAATCGCCAGGCACCTCGCAAATCAAACGTTCGACACCCCAGCCACTCTCGTAACTGGCGTTTTCGATCAGCAGGTCCCACAGCGCCTGCACCTGGATCGGTTCGAGGTTCATCGGCGCGCGTTCGGCATCCTGCCAGGCAAGCTGCAAAGTATCCTCGACCAACTGCTGCATGCAGTCCACTTCGCGGCCCAAGCGCTCGCGCAGGCGTTGCAGGTCAGTTTCACCGTCACAGGCCACCCGCAGGCGGCTGAGCGGGGTGCGCATTTCGTGGGAAAGATCGCGCAGCAACTGTTGCTGCAGGGCCACCGTGCCCTGCAGCCGCTCGGCCATCTGGTCGAAGGCCCGGGCCAGCTCGCCGAGCTCGTCATGCCGGGCGATGGTGCGTGAATCCAGGCGCGCCGAAAGCTGGTCGGCGCGCCAGGCATTGGCCTGTTCGCGCAGTTGGTTGAGCGGCACGATCAGCATGCGATACAAGCCAACGCACAGCAGCAAGGTGAACAGGCCAGGGATGATGCCGTTGGTGACCACCCGCCATAGCAAACGGTAATGGCCGGGGTTGAAGCGCTGCGGCAACTGCATGACCAACATGCCCTGCTCCGGCGCCCCCGGGAAAGGTATGCGCAACCAGGGCTGGTCGATGCTGCGCCGGCTCATGGGCCAGTCGACGCCGCGCAGACGGGTGAGCCGCTGCATGATCTCGGGGCCGAGGGTGGCACTGTCGAGCGGGCGCAGGCTGCTGTCGAGCACGCCCACCCAGCCATGCTCACGCTGGTGCATGGCCGTGACCCAGCGGTCCAGCCCTTCCCGCCCACCCGTGCGCCAAGCCTGTTCGGCCTCGCTGGCGTAACTGCGCAGCACCTGACGGGCTGGCTCGTCGAGAAAGGCGTTCTGGGTTTCCACGTGGCGGCCCCAGGTGTAGCTGAGGCCGATCATCAGCAGGCAGAAGCCAACCAGCAAAATCGACAGCTTCCAGAACAACGAATGACGGTCGAGCATGGCTTACTCCAGCTCGCCGGCGCTGAGCACGTAGCCTTTGCCCCACACGGTGCGGATTTGCCGCTCGAGATAGTCGATGCCCTTGAGCTTGCGACGGATCTGGCTGACGTGCATGTCCAGGCTGCGGTCATGGCGTGAATAACCCCGCTGGAGCACCTGCTGATAAAGGAAGGGCTTGCTCAGCACCTCGTCGAGGTTGCGGTTGAGAAGGTCGAACAGGCGGTATTCGCTGGGGGTCAGACCGGCCAGGCGGCCATCGAGGCTGACATCGCACAGTGCCTCGTCGAAACGCAGCTCGCCGCTGGCGGCCTCCACCGGCGGCTGATGGCGACGTTCGAGAGCGACACGGCGCAGAATCGCCTCGATGCGCACCTGCAACTCGACCATGCTGAAGGGCTTGGGCAGGTAGTCGTCGGCACCACGCTGAAAGCCGCTGATACGATCGGCCTCGGCGCCCAGCGCCGACATCAGGATCACCGGCGTTGCGCTGCGATGACGCAGCTGGGCCAGGGCATCCAGGCCGTTCAGACCCGGCAGCAGAATGTCCATCAGCACCACGTCGAAGGCGTGCCGGCCAGCCGCTTCGAGGCCTTCCAGGCCGTTGCGGCACCAGGTCACCTGAAAGCCACCGCGCTGCAGTTCTTCATGCAGGTAAGCGCCCAGCACCGGATCGTCCTCGATGGCGAGGATACGGGATGTGTGAATAGCTACGGGATTCATTGGCAACTGCCATGCATTCTCAATTGCGCAATTATTGAGCATGCACACTATTCAGGCAACCGCGCTGCGACCAATGCCCCACAGCGCTGGCGAAAAGCGCTATAAAAGGGTGCATTGGGCAGACAGGCGGAGTAACTTCGCGCTTTGGTCCGTCGCCCAGGTGACGGCGTCCAGGCACATCACAGGAGGCGAGTGTGCTCGATCGTTTGGGAATCAGAAGCCGGGTACTGCTGCTGGCGCTGTTGCCTGCCAGCCTGATGGCTCTGGTGCTGGGCAGCTATTTCACCTGGCTGCAGCAAGACCAGTTGCGCACGCAACTGCTGCAACGCGGCAAGATGATCGCCGAGCAACTGGCACCTCTGGCCGCGCCTGCCCTGGCGCGCAACGCACCGGCCCAGCTGGAACGCATTGCCGCGCAAACCCTGGAGCAGGCCGATGTGCGGGCCGTGGCGTTCCTCGCGCCGGACCGCAGCCGGGTGGCCCACGCCGGCCCCAGCATGATCAACCAGGCGCCCAGTGGCGGCACTGGCACTCAACTGCTGCAGCGCACGGGCAACGACGCCACCCGCTACCTGATGCCGGTGTTCGGCCACCACCGCGACCTGGCCACCGATGCCGTGCCGGCCGAAGCCGAGCGCCTGCTGGGCTGGGTCGAGATCGAACTGTCCCACGACGGCACCCTGCTGCGCGGCTACCGCAACCTGTTCACCACCGTGCTGTTGATCCTCGGCTGCCTGGTGCTCAGCGCCCTGCTGGCGATGCGCATGAGCCGCACCATCAACGACCCCATCGCGCGTATCAAGCATGCGGTCAATCAGCTCAAGGACGGCCACCTCGAAGAACGCCTGCCGGCCATGGGCAGCCATGAACTGGACGAGCTGGCCCGCGGCATCAACCGCATGGCCGAAACCCTGCACAGCGCCCATGAAGAGCTGCAGCACAGCATCGACCAGGCCACCGAGGACGTGCGGCAAAACCTGGAAACCATCGAGATCCAGAACATCGAACTGGACATGGCGCGCAAGGAAGCCCTGGAGGCCAGCCGCATCAAGTCCGAGTTCCTGGCCAACATGAGCCACGAAATCCGTACCCCACTCAACGGCATCCTCGGTTTTACCCACCTGCTGCAGAAAAGCGAGCTGACGCCGCGCCAGCTGGACTACCTGAACACCATCGAGAAGTCCGCCGACAACTTGCTGGGGATCATCAACGAGATTCTCGACTTCTCCAAGATCGAGGCCGGCAAGCTGGTGCTCGACAGCATTCCGTTCAACTTGCGCGACCTGGTCCAGGACACCCTGACCATCCTCGCCCCCGCCGCCCACGCCAAGCAGCTCGAACTGCTCAGCCTGATCTACCGCGACACCCCGTCGTCGCTGATCGGCGACCCGCTGCGGCTCAAGCAGATTCTCACCAACCTGGTGAGCAACGCCATCAAGTTCACCCGCGAAGGCACCATCGTCGTGCGCGCGATGCTGGAAGACGAACAGGAAGATACCGCGCAGCTGCGCATCAGCGTGCAGGACACCGGCATCGGCCTGTCGCCCCAGGATGTGCGCACGCTGTTCCAGGCCTTCAGCCAGGCCGACAACTCTTTGGCCCGCCAGCCGGGCGGCACCGGCCTGGGCCTGGTGATCTCCAAGCGCCTGATCGAACAGATGGGCGGGGAGATCGGCGTCGACAGCACCCCGGGTGAAGGCTCGCAGTTCTGGATCAGCCTGAGCCTGCCCAAGGCCCATGACGATATCGAACCACCGCCACCTCAGCCGCTGCTGGGCCGGCGGGCAGCCATCGTCGACAGCCACGAACTGGCCCGCCAGGCCCTTGAGCACCAGCTTGAGGATTGCGGCCTGAGCGTCAGCCTGTTCGCCTCCTATGAGCAGCTGCTGCAGGGTGTGCAGGCCGGATGCCAGGCCGGCATGCCATTCGAGTTCGCCGTGCTCGGCGCCAACCTGGGCAACCTCTCGCCCGAGCAGCTTGGCCAATATCATCAACAACTGGAGCGCTACCACTGCCAATGCGTGGTGCTGTGCCCGACCACCGAGCAGGCGCTGTACCACCCTTACCTGCCCAATGGCCACGGCCAACTGCTGTCCAAACCCACCTGCACGCGCAAACTGCGTCGGTTGTTGCTTGAGCTGCTGCAACCGCGCCGCCCGCTGGGCGAACCGGCACCGGGCAAGCGCGGCCAGCGCCAGCCGAAAGTACTCTGCGTCGACGACAATGCCGCCAATCTGCTGCTGGTGCAGACCCTGCTGGAAGACCTCGGCGCCCAAGTGCTGGCAGTCGACAACGGCTACGCCGCAGTGCAGGCGGTGCAGAGTGAACCCTTCGACCTGGTGCTGATGGACGTGCAGATGCCGGGCATGGACGGCCGCGCCTGTACCGAGCAGATCCGCCTGTGGGAAAACACCCAGAGCGGCAGCCCGCTGCCGATCGTCGCCCTTACCGCCCACGCCATGGCCAACGAGAAACGCGCCCTGCTGCACAGCGGCATGGACGACTACCTGACCAAGCCGATCAGCGAGCGCCAGCTGGCCCAGGTGGTCATGAAGTGGACCGGCCTGAGCCTGGGTGGCGGGCCGCTGGAGCCGATGCTGGAGCAGCAGGCCGAAGGCCAGGACTTGCCCGTGCTCGACCCTGACGAAGGCTTGCGCCTGGCCGCAGGCAAGCCGGACCTGGCGGCCGATATGCTGGCGATGCTGCTGGCATCGCTACAGAGCGACCGCGAGGCGATTTTTGCAGCACGGGAAGCGGGTGACCGCTCGACGCTGATCGAGCAAGTGCATCGGTTGAACGGTGCTTCGCGCTATTGCGGCGTGCCGCAATTACGCGCGGCCTGCCAGCGCAGTGAGACGTTGCTCAAGCAGGATCACCCACAGGCGCAACAAGCGCTGGATGAGCTGGACGGGGCGATCGGGCGGTTGGCGGAGCAGGCCCGGCTCAGCGCTTGACCTTGAGGGCCCCTTCGCGGGGCAAGCCCGCTCCCACAGGTTCCACTGTTTTCTGTGGGAGCGGGCTTGCCCCGCGAAGAGGCCGGTGCAGATCAACACCCAGTTCCTTCCAGGTGGCTAAAATCCTGCAACCCACGCAAAGGAAGCCCGACCATGCGCGCACTGTTGTTCAGCAGCCAGCACTACGACCAGGAAAGCTTCACCCGTGCCACCCAAGCCGGCGCCCTGGAGCTGCACTTCCAGTCCGCCCGCCTGACCCTCGACACCGCCGCCCTCGCCCAGGGCTTCGAGGTGGTGTGCGCCTTCATCAATGATGAACTCGACGCCCAGGTCCTGCAGCGCCTGGCCAGCGGCGGCACGCGCCTGATCGCCCTGCGCTCGGCCGGCTACAACCATGTCGACCTGGCCGCCGCAGCGCGTCTGGGCCTGGCGGTCGTGCGCGTGCCGGCCTATTCGCCGCACGCCGTGGCCGAGCATGCCGTGGCGCTGATCCTCGCCCTCAACCGACGCCTGCACCGCGCCTACAACCGCACCCGCGAAGGTGACTTCACCCTGCATGGCCTGACGGGCTTCGACCTGCATGGCAAGACCGTCGGCGTGGTCGGCACCGGCCAGATCGGCGTGGCCTTCGCCCGGATCATGGCCGGTTTCGGCTGCCAGTTGCTGGCCTACGACCCCTACCCCAACCCTGAAATGCTGGCTTTGGGCGCACGTTACCTGGAACTGCCCGCACTGCTGCGCGAAGCACGGATCATCAGCCTGCACTGCCCGCTGACCGAACACACCAAGCACCTGATCAATGCGCAGAGCCTGGCCCAGTTGCAGCCCGGCGCCATGCTCATCAACACCGGCCGTGGCGCGCTGGTCGATACTCCGGCACTGATCGACGCATTGAAAAGTGGCCAGCTCGGCTACCTGGGCCTGGATGTGTATGAAGAAGAAGCGCAGCTGTTTTTCGAAGACCGCTCGGACCTGCCGCTGCAAGACGATGTACTGGCGCGCCTGCTGACCTTCCCCAATGTGATCGTCACCGCGCATCAGGCCTTCCTCACCCGCGAGGCGCTGGACGCCATTGCCGCTACCACGCTGGACAACATCATCCGCTGGGCGGCGGGGAATCCGCAGAATCTGGTCACGGGTTGATGCTAGGATACGCGGCATTTCTGGAGGACCCATGGTCGAGCACGATTTCCGCTACACCCTTTTCAACCCGCAACACACCCTGATCGAATGCCGCGCCCTGGTACCGGGTCGTTACCAGGTGACCGGCAATGGTGGTTCGATGCACAAAGGCGACACCTTGCTCGTGACCCTCAAGGGCAGCAAGGACCTGGCCATGCGCCTGACCGTGGAAAGCGTGCGCCACCTGATCAACCCGCGCGGCCAGTGGGTCGCCGTGGCCAGTGGCCCGGTGTTCAACGAGCTGGAAATCCTCAACTGGCAGGCCGAATGCGACAGCTGCGACGCGGTGCTCGACTTCGAGTTCGCCGTGGACGCCAAGCTGGGCAAGAAAGCCCGCCAGCCGGCCGCCACCGCGCGCATCGCCGAGCTGGGCTGGGCCAGCCGTGGCGACAAGCACCTGTGCCCGAAATGCCAGGAGAGCGCCGCGTGAAGAAATTGCTGACCGGCGTGCTGATTGCCACCGGCCTGCTGGGCTGCGCCGCCGAACCGTCAAAGCTGCAGCAAGAGCGCAGCTATGTGCTGGAATGGATCGGTGAACGCCCGCTGATCGACTACAGCCACCTGACCCTGACCCTGGCCAGCGATGGCCGTGCCTATGGCAATGCCGGCTGTAACCACTGGTTTGCGCCGTATACGCTGGAGGGTGAGCACTTGAGCTTCGGCAAAGTCGGCAAGACCCGCAAGCTGTGTGCGCCGGCCTTGATGGAGCAGGAAAAGCGCTTCTTGCAGGCGCTGGAAACGGTGCAACGTTGGGATGTGTCGCCCGTGGAGCAGATGCGCTTCTGGCCGGCTGAAGGCAAGCCGCTGCGCTTTTGACCTGAGGAAGGCTGACTGCAAACCCGTGGGAGCGGCTTTAGCCGCGAAGCAAGCGAAGCGGTGCCGGGCACCGGCTTCGCCGGTGTTCGCGGCTGAAGCCGCTCCTACAGGTTTTTCGGGTCAGGCGCCCTTGAGCGCCTTGATCTTGGCCTGCAGCCCTTCCAGGGTCTGCTCACCCATCAGCTGCTCACGCACCTTGCCCTTGTCATCGATGATGTAGGTCACCGGCAGTGCCTCGCTGCGTGGCAGGTCGTAACGCTCGGCCGGGTCCTGGGCCAGCACGGTGAAGCCGATGCCCAGGGTATCGGCAGCCTGTTTCAGCTCCGGCCCCTGCAAGCCATCGAAGTTCACCCCCACCACCTTGATGCCGTCGGCCGCCCACTGCTTGGCCGCCGTGTTCAGTTCCGGTACTTCGGTACGGCACGGGCCACACCATTCTGCCCAGTAATTGAGCACCAGCCAGTGCCCATCGATCTGTTCGGCCTTAACCGTGTTGCCATGTTGGTCCACGCCGTAGTCGGCACCGCAGCCACCGAGCAACAGGCTCGCGGTGATGGCCAGTACTGCTGCCAAACGCCTTGCCATGGGTCAATCCTTATCAAGTTTTCAAGCAAAGGGGTCAGTCGCTACGGTTAGAATAGCCGCCACACCCAGCTGGATGCGACCCGACATGACTGACCTGACGCTCTATCATAACCCGCGCTGCTCGAAATCCCGCGGCGCGCTGGAACTGCTCGAAGCACGCGGCCTGGCGCCGACCATCGTGCGCTACCTGGAAACCCCGCCAGACGCCGCGACGCTCAAGGCCCTGCTCGGCAAGCTGGGCATCGCCCCGCGCCAGCTGCTGCGCACCGGCGAAGACGAATACAAGGCACTCGAATTGGCCAACCCGGCCCTGACCGACGCGCAACTGATCGACGCCATGGCGCAAAACCCCAAGCTGATCGAACGCCCGATCCTGGTGGCCGGTGACAAGGCGGTGATCGGCCGACCTCCGGAGAAGGTGCTGGAGATCCTGCCGTGACCGCCCCGTACATCCTGGTGCTGTATTACAGCCGCCACGGTTCGACCAGCGAAATGGCCCGGCACATCGCCCGCGGCATCGAGCTGGCCGGCATGGAAGCACGCCTGCGCACGGTGCCGGCGATCTCCACCGAATGCGAAGCCGTGGCCCCGGACATCCCGGCCAGCGGCGCGCTGTACGCCACCCTCGACGACCTGCGCCACTGCGCCGGCCTGGTACTGGGCAGCCCGACCCGTTTCGGCAACATGGCCGCGCCGCTCAAGTACTTCCTCGACGGCACCAGCAGCCTGTGGCTGGGCGGTGAGCTGGTGGGCAAGCCCGCAGGCGTGTTCACCTCCACCGCCAGCCTGCATGGCGGCCAGGAGACCACCCTGCTGTCGATGATGCTGCCATTGATGCACCACGGCATGCTGGTGATGGGCCTGCCGTACAGTGAATCGGCGCTGCTCGAAACCCGCGGCGGCGGCACCCCTTATGGCGCCAGCCACCATGCCGGTGCCGACGGCAAGCGTGAGCTGGACCCGCACGAGATCACCCTGTGCCGTGCCCTTGGCCAACGCCTGGCGACCACTGCCAAGGCCCTGGAGGCCGCGCGTGGCTAAGCAGCCCAAGGTGTTGCCAGCACTGGAATGGCTGGCACCGCGCCTGCGCCTGACGCGGGCGTTGAGCCTGGCGTTTTATTTCGGCCTGATTGCCTTGCTGGCGGTGAACAACCTGTGGTTCGCCAACCTGCACGGGGCACGGGTCGGGGTGATCCTGGCGATCGAACTGGTGCCGCTGCTGTTGCTGCTGCCGGGCATGTTGCTGGGCAGCGCCCGGGCGCATGCCTGGATCTGCTTCGTGGTGAATATCTATTTCATCAAGGGGGTGCTGGCCGCGTTCGATCCGGCACGGGCGGTGTTTGGCTGGGTCGAGCTGCTGGTGAGCCTGGGGTTGTTTGTCAGTGCGCTGCTGTTCGTGCGCTGGAAGTTTCAGCATGAGCGGCGCATGGCGGGTGAAGGGAGTTGAACCCTTCGCGGGGCAAGCCCGCTCCCACAGGGTCAGCGCATGACCTGTGGGAGCAAGTGTCTTCCACAAAACTTAGAAAGCTGCGCGATCCCTGTGGGAGCGGGCTTGCCCCGCGAATGGGACAACGCCAATTTCAATGATTGACGGTATGCGCCAGCATCACCGACAGCTGGCACAGCGGCCGGCCGCTCTCGGCGTGCCACTGGTTGAACGCCTGCTGCACCAACGCCAGGTCGCGCTGGCTGGTCGGCTGCTTGTCGATCACTTTCTGCGCGATCAGCGCGGCGGCCATGTCATCGGTGGGGATGAAGGTGTCCTTGCCGACCATGCGCAAAAAGCGCGGCGCCGACAGCCCGCCCAACTGGTTGCCATGCTTGGCCAGGTACTTCCACAGCCCGACGATATCGGTTACCGGCCAGTCGGCGATGAACGCGCCGAAACTGCCCTTTTCCCTGGTCACATCAAGGATCATCTGCGCATTGCGCGGCACGCTCTTGAGTTTGCCCAAGTGGCGGATGATGCGCTCATCCTGCATCAGCCGCTCAATGTGCTCGCCCCCCATCAGCACCACCTTCTCCGGGTCGAAGCCGAAGAACACCTGCTCGAACGCCGGCCACTTGGCATCCACCAGGCTGTGCTTGAGCCCGGCGCGGAACACGCGCAGGGCCAGGGTCGACAGGTAGCGGTCGTCAGTGATGTCGCGCAACTGCGCCGGCGTGCGCGGCTGCGGCAGGAAGGCCTCCAGCGCCTGGGCCGAGCCGAAGCGGTTCAGGCAATATTCATGCAGCCACTGATAATCGCGCATGGGCTCAGATGTTCACCACGTCGAGGAAGCGCGGCGTGGCGCTTTCGTCGATCTTCAGGCTGGTGAAGTCGAACAGGTTGCGGTCGGCCAGCTGCGACGGGGCAACGTTCTGCATTGCGCGGAAGATGCTTTCGGTACGGCCCGGGTGCTTGCGCTCCCACTCCACCAGCATGTCCTTGACCACCTGGCGCTGCAGGTTTTCCTGCGAACCGCAGAGGTTGCACGGGATGATCGGGAATTCCTTCATGTCCGAGTAGGCCTGGATGTCCTTCTCGCTGCAGTAGGCCAGCGGGCGGATCACCACGTTGCGGCCGTCATCGGCGCGCAGCTTCGGCGGCATGCCCTTGAGCGCGCCGTTGAAGAACATGTTGAGGAAGAACGTCTCGACGATGTCGTCGCGGTGATGCCCCAGGGCCATCTTGGTCGCGCCGATTTCATCGGCGAAGGTGTACAGGGTGCCACGGCGCAGGCGCGAGCACAGCGAGCAGGTGGTCTTGCCCTCGGGGACCAGTTCCTTGACCACCGAGTAAGTGTCCTTCTCGACGATGTGGTACTCGACGCCCAGCTCCTTGAGGTAGGCCGGCAGCACATGCTCGGGGAAACCCGGCTGCTTCTGGTCCATGTTCACGGCGACGATCTCGAACTTGATCGGTGCCACCTTCTGCAGGTGCAACAGAACGTCGAGCATGGTGTAGCTGTCCTTGCCGCCGGACAGGCAGACCATGACCTTGTCGCCATCCTCGATCATGTTGTAGTCGGTGATGGCTTCGCCAGCGAGGCGACGCAGGCGTTTTTGCAGTTTGTTCTGGTTGACCGAGAGGGTGCCCATAGCGCTTGGATCCGCGAGGTGTGACAAAAGGCGGCTATTTTACGCACAAACCTGGCGCAGCTGTAGGGATTCCGATAAAGACTTCAAGGGAATCAGCAGTCGGGCCGACAGTGCAATTTGCTCTAAAAAGCAGGGTTTGTGCCGGTAACCGCTTCCTATACTGCGACATAAGGCCACTTTACCGCTTTGCTTCGGTGCCCTGGCCTCGGGCCGCTTGCGCTCCATCTGGGGGGCGGTTGGCAACATTGAGAGGAGTGACCGGCATGATTCATCACGTTGTGGGGCTGTTTACCCATCCCGACCAGGAATGGCGGGAAATTCGTGGGGAAGAAGAAAGCATCAGCCACATGTACCTGACGCACACGCTGATCCTGGCGGCAATTCCCGCCATTTCGGCATTCATCGGCACCACCCAGGTCGGCTGGGTAATCGGAGGCCGCCCGGCGGTCATGCTGACCATGGAAAGCGCGATATGGATGAGCATCATGTCCTACCTGGCGATGCTTGCCGGGGTGGCGGTGATGGGCGCGTTCATTCACTGGATGGCCCGCACCTACGACGCCAACCCGTCCATGGCGCAGTGCATCGCTTTTGCCACCTACACCGCCACCCCGCTGTTCCTCGGCGGCCTGGCCGCCCTTTATCCGCACCTGTGGCTGGGCATGCTGGTGGGCACCGCAGCGATTTGCTACACCGTGTACCTGCTCTATGTCGGCTTGCCGACGTTCATGAACATACCGTCCGATGAAGGCTTCCTGTTCTCCAGCTCGGTGCTGGCGGTGGGCCTGGTGGTACTGGTAGCGATCATGGCTGCAACCGTGATCATCTGGGGACTGGGCGTGGGGCCCGTCTACACCAACTAGCATTCGAAAACACATAACCGACACTGGGGCATCAAACCAGAGGCCGCCGCAAGGCGGCTTCTGGCTGTGTGCTGACCGGTGGCTCGGCAGCCTGCCGATGCTTGCGGCATAATGCCCGGCCAGGAGAGTTAACCCGTTATGCCCGAGCTGCTCAAACAACGCGTCGAAACCTGTTACCAGCAAGCCGAAAGCTTTTTCAAACGCCCCTTCCCGCGCCCGGAAGTCAGCTTCAAGCTGCGCGGCCAGAAGGCTGGCGTCGCCCACCTTCATGAAAACCTGCTGCGCTTCAACCTGCAGCTGTACCGCGAGAACCAGGATGACTTTCTGCGCCAGACGGTAGCGCACGAGGTTGCGCATCTGGTGGCCCATCAACTGTTCGGCGACCGCATCCAGGCCCATGGCGAGGAATGGCAGCTGATCATGCGCGGGGTGTATGAACTACCGCCGAATCGTTGCCACAACTATGAAGTGCGCCGGCGGGTGGTGACGCGCTACATCTACCGATGCCCGTGTCCGCAGAGTGATTTTCCGTTTACGGCGCAGCGGCACAAGCTGGTGCATCAGGGGCGGCGGTACCTGTGTCGGCGGTGTCGGGAGATTCTGGTGTACAGCGGTGAGACTCGGGTTGAATGATCGGGCCCCATCGCGGATGAATCCGCTCCTACGGACGGTGTAGGAGCGGATTCATCCGCGATAGGGCCGGCACTGATACAAAAAAGGCGACCCGAGGGTCGCCTTTCTCATGCCTGCGTCACACTCAACGAGCCGGACCTTCCGCGACACCCAGGTCGTCGGTCGGACCGGTGTCAGCCAGCGGCGCACCGCCGGAAGCCAGTTCCGAAGCCAGCTTGTCGTCGTCCATCTCCTTGACCCACTTGGCCACGACCACGGTAGCCACAGCGTTGCCAATCAGGTTGGTCAAAGCGCGGGCTTCGGACATGAAGCGGTCGATACCAAGGATCAGCGCCAGGCCGGCAACCGGCAGGTGGCCCACAGCGGACAGGGTCGCCGCCAGCACGATGAAGCCCGAACCGGTAACGCCGGCAGCACCTTTGGAGGCCACCAGCAGCACCAGCAGCAGGGTGATCTGGTGAGTGATGTCCATGGTGGTGTCGGTGGCCTGGGCGATGAACACCGCAGCCATGGTCAGGTAGATCGAGGTACCGTCCAGGTTGAACGAGTAACCGGTCGGGATCACCAGACCAACCACCGACTTCTTCGCACCCAGGCGCTCCATCTTGGCCAGCATGCGTGGCAGGGCCGACTCCGAGGACGAAGTGCCCAGCACGATCAGCAGTTCTTCACGGATGTAGCGGATCAGTTTCAGCACGCTGAAGCCGTGGGCGCGGCAGATACCGCCCAGCACCACCAGCACGAACAGCACGCAGGTGATGTAGAAGCAGGCCATCAGGTAGCCCAGCTGCACCAGCGAACCCACGCCGTACTGGCCGATGGTGAAGGCCATGGCGCCGAAGGCACCGACCGGCGCCAGCTTCATGATCATGTTGATGATGTTGAACATGACATGGGCGAAGCGGTCGATCAGGTCCAGCAGTGGCTTGCCGTAGCTGCCCAGGCGGTGCAAGGCGAAGCCGAAGATCACCGAGAACATCAGCACTTGCAGGATGTCGCCGTTGGCGAAGGCGCCGACCACGGTGTTGGGGATGATGTTGAGCAGGAAGCCGACGGTGGTCTGCTGCGCGCCGGCGGCGGCGTAGGCGGCCACGCTGCTGGCGTTCAGGGTGCTGACGTCGATGTGCATGCCAGCGCCTGGTTTGACCACGTTGACGACCACGAGGCCGATGATCAGGGCGATGGTGGAGACGATTTCAAAGTAAAGCAGTGCGTAGCCGCCGGTCTTGCCGACCGATTTCATGCTCTGCATGCCAGCGATGCCGCTGACCACGGTGCAGAAGATGATGGGCGCGATGACCATCTTGATCAGTTTGACGAAACCATCACCCAAGGGTTTGAGGGCAACGCCGGTTTCCGGATAGAAGTGGCCAAGCAGGATGCCGATGGTGATGGCAACGATCACCTGGACATACAGGGATTTGTACAGCGGCTGACGGGTCGTCATGGCTCATTTTCCTCAAGTGTGCCGGCTTCACCCTTCCCAGGGTGTCGGTGGCACCTGAATCGCTAACCCTCCTGCACCCGGAGGGATTTGTCGTTGTGTTCGAGCTGCCTGGGCAGGCCTCTGCCAACTCAGATAGCAAGGGCGATGCCAAAATGCCCATGAAGGGTGCAAAGGCTGTGTTTGCGCGGGATAAATGCCCAACGACAGGGCGAATGGCCTGAGGAATGATGGCGGGTTTCCGCCTGGTGGCGGATTTTGAACACGGCGGCTGGCGGAAATCCGCCCGCATCAAAGATCAGTAACCGGGAAAGGTGATCCGGAAAAACGCGCCGCCCAACGGCGAATCATCCAGGCTCAGCTGGGCGTCATAGCTGTCGATGATGTCCTTGACCACCGCCAGACCAATCCCTTGCCCAGGGTGCTGGCGGTCCAACCGCTCGCCGCGCTCGAGAATCCGCTCACGTTGATCGGCCGGCACACCCGGCCCGTCATCCTCGATACACATCGTCAGCTGCCCAGACGCCTCCAGCAGGCTGACCCGGACCTGCCCGAGGCACAACCGATAGGCGTTTTCCAGCAGGTTGCCCAGCAATTCCAGCAATGCGCCCTGCTCCATCGGTACCTGCGCCTGGGCTGGCACCTCCAGCTGCACGTCGACGCGCTTGTCGCGGTAGACCTTGGCCAGGGTGCTGCACAGGCTCTCCAACACCGGGCGCAATTGCACGCTGTGGCGCACCAGGCCGCTCTTGCGCAGGCTGGCGCGTTGCAACTGGTAGTCGATCTGCTGGCTCATGCGCTCGATCTGGCTTTGCAGCACGCGCGCCTGATCACGCTCGCTGGCGCGCTGCTGCATGCTCTCCCCCACGCCTTGAAGCACCGCCAGCGGTGTCTTCAGGCTGTGCGCCAGATCACCCAGCGAGTCGCGGTAGCGCTGGCGCTGCTCGCGCTCGCTGCGCAGCAGGCGGTTGAGCGAGCCGGTAAGGCGCAGCAGTTCACGAGGGTGCTCGTTGCTCAGGCCATCACGGGCGCCGGATTCCACTTCGTCCAGCTCGCGGCTCAACCGCCGCAACGACCGCAGGCCCCAGGTCAGGCCCGCCCAGAGCAAGGTCAGCAGGGCCAGCAAGGCCGCGCCGAAACCGAGGTAGAGTTTTTCGCGCAGGCCATCGAGGGTCTGTTTGTATTCCCGCACCGGCTGCAGGGCGACGATGCTGTAGGCAGCGCTCTGGCCGCCAAGCAGTTTGATCTCGACGTCGTAGACGAAGAATTCTTCACCATCATCCTGGTGCATGCGGGCGAATTCGTTGCCGCGCCCGTCATAACGCGGCTGATAGTTGATGTGCCGGTCGGCGGTGGCGCGCGAGCGCCAGACCAGCTTGCCGTCGCGGTCGAAGATGTAGCCGAGCAGGCCGGTATACGGCAGGTTGTAGCGTTCGTCCGGCAGCAGCGCGGGCATCTGCAATTGGCCGTGTTCGATGCGCGCCGCGGAAATCAGCGTGGTCACGTCCGAGGCCAGGCGCTGCTCGATCGATTCCTGCAGGGCCAGGCTAAAGGCCTTCTGCAAGGCCGGCAGCAGCGCCAGCATGAACAGCACTGCCAGCACTGCCGCCGCGAGCATCAGGCGCAGGCGCAGCGAACGGATCATCGGCAGCGCTCGGTGAACAGGTAGCCGAGGCCGCGTACCGTGTCGATCGGCTTGAAGCCGTGCTCGCCTTCGAGCTTGCGCCGCAAGCGGCCGACCAGCACCTCGATGACGTTGGGATCACGTTCTTCATCGCCAGGGTACAGCTGCTCCATCAGGCGCTCCTTGGCCACCACCTGCTGGTGATGGCGCATGAGGTATTCGAGGATGCGGTACTCATAGGCGGTCAGCGCCAGTGGCTGCTCGTCCAGGGTCGCCTGCTTGCGGTTGAGGTCCAGCAGCAGCGGGCCGGCGGCGATGGTCGACTGGGTGAAGCCGCTGGAGCGGCGCAGCAGGGCATTGAGGCGCGCTTCGAGTTCCTCGAACTGGAAAGGTTTGACCAGGTAATCATCGGCACCGGCAGCCAGGCCTTCGACCTTGTCCTGCCAGTTGCCGCGGGCGGTGAGGATGAGAATGGGGAAGCTCTTGGCCTGGCTGCGCAGGCGGCCGATCAGCTCCAGGCCGCTCATGCCGGGCAGGCCCAGGTCGATCACGGCCAGGTCGAAGTGGAATTGTTCGGCCTGGTACAGTGCCTCTTCGGCATCGGCCACGGCTTCGACCACATGGCCGCTTTCGCCCAGGCGTGTGTGGAGGTGGTGCCTTAGCAGGGCTTCGTCCTCGACCACCAGCAGTTTCATTGGGTTCTCCTAATTCTGTGTTGCCTGTGCCGGCCCTTTCGCGGGGCAAGCCCGCTCCTACAGATACCCCACAGTGCTTGAAGGCTGTGGAGTACCTGTGGGAGCGGGCTTGCCCCGCGAAGAGGCCGGCACAGATTAACCTGCCCGACTTTAGAACTTGTAGTTCGCCGACAGGTAAGTCTGAGCACTGCTGGTCAGGCGCAGGGTGCCGTCTTTCGGCCCACCGCTCTGCCCCACCTCGGTCGCGGCATTGCTGCGCAGGTAACGGTAGCCCAACTCGACCGAGGCCTTGTCGGTAATGTCCTGGATCACACCTGCCTGCAGGCCGTAGGCATAGCCATAGTCGGTATCGCGGCTGGCACCTGGCGAATCCTGGGTCAGTTTGGTCATGCCCAGGCTGCCGCCGCCGAACAGCTTGGTGGTATCGCCCACCGGCAGGAACAGGTCATAGCTGCCGAGCAGGTTTTCCTGGCGCAGCTTGAGGCCGCTGTGGTCGCCCGAGACATTGTCATAGGTCATGTAGTAGCGACCCTGGTCATTGATCTTGCCCAGGCGCACGCCCCAGGTATCGTCCTTGCCGATGATGCCGTCGGCGTTCAGGTTGTCGGTGTTGCGCTGCAGCAGGCCGGACTTGCGCACCTTGTCGCTGGTCTGGCCGTAAGTGAGACTGGCGAAGTTGTCGTCGGCCGCCTGGGCGGTGGTCATGCCAGCGGCGCAGACGGCCATGGCGGCAAGCAGGGTGTTGAAGGTTTTCATGGCAGGGTACTCCAGTTGAATGCGCTGTTTGCGTCTGGAAGCTAGAGTAAGCAGGACGCCCTGAACCGCGGCTGAACCCTGGCTGAACCCTGGCTGAACGAACCGTTGGCAAAACAAGGAGTAGTGAACATGCGTGGCCTGCTGGCTTTGACCCTGATGTGCAGCGCCGCTTTTGCCCAGGCGGCAGTAGTGACCCGTGAAATCCCTTACCAGGACGAAGGCGGTAAACGCCTGATCGGCTACTACGCCTACGACGATGCCATAAAGGGCAAACGCCCCGGCATCGTGGTCGTGCATGAATGGTGGGGGCTGAATGATTATGCCAAGCGCCGTGCACGGGACTTGGCAGCCCTGGGCTACAGCGCACTGGCCATCGACATGTACGGCGACGGCAAGCACACCGAACACCCGCAGGATGCCCAGGCGTTCATGGCCGAAGCGATGAAAGACCCTGCGGCTGCCGCCAGGCGCTTCGATGCTGGCCTGGACCTGCTGAAACTACAGCCCTATACCGACAAGAGCAGCCTGGGTGCCGTCGGTTACTGCTTCGGTGGCAAGGTCGTACTGGATGCCGCACGGCGCGGCGCAGACAGGCTCGATGCCGTTGTGAGCTTCCATGGCGCGCTGGCCACACAGAGCCCGGCCCAACCCGGCAAGGTAAAAGCGTATGTTCTGGTCGAGCACGGCGCGGCGGACAGCATGGTCACTGAAGCGCAAGTGAGCGCATTCAAGGCGGAGATGGATGCCGCCAAGGTCAACTACCAGTTCGTCAGCATTCCTGGCGCCAAGCATGGCTTCACCAACCCGGATGCCGACCGCCTGAGCCACGCTGGCCATGGTGGCCCGGACATTGGCTATAGCAAGACAGCCGATGAGAGTTCTTGGGCGGATATGCAGGCGTTCTTCAAGAAAGTATTCAAGTAAAGACGCCAGGGCCGCCTTGCGGCCCACTCCCAGATCGCCGCAGCGGCTGGCACAATACCCGCCATGAACAGACTGCCTTCCTGCTGTGACCCGCTTCAGCACCACTGGCCCCTGCCCCGCCCGTTGCCGGGCGCGGTACTGGTCAGCTGCGCCTTCGACCCCCGCCGGCTGGCGGCCGACGACTTCCAACGTGCCGGCATCGCCCCCACTGCCAGCCTGCAACGCTCGGTAGCCAAGCGCCAGGCCGAGTACCTGGCCGGCCGCGTCTGCGCCCGCGCCGCCCTGCAACGCCTGGATGGCCGCGACTACGTGCCCGGCTCCCATGAAGACCGCTCACCGATCTGGCCTACCGGTATCCATGGTTCCATCACCCACGGCAAGGGCTGGGCCGCTGCCGTGGTTGCCGCCGAAAGTAACTGTCGCGGGCTGGGCCTGGACCAGGAAACGCTGCTCGACGAGGAGCGCGCCGAACGCCTGATGGGCGAAATCCTCACCCCGCCGGAACTCGAACGCCTGGACCGCACTCAGCTGGCCCTGGCGGTCACCCTCACGTTCTCGCTCAAGGAAAGCCTGTTCAAGACCCTCTATCCGCTGACCCTCCAGCGCTTTTACTTCGAGCACGCCGAAGTGCTGCACTGGTCGGCCGATGGCCTGGCGCGCTTGCGCCTGCTGACCGACCTGTCGGCCGAATGGCGTCACGGCGTCGAGCTGCAAGGCCAGTTCTCTCTCCAGGATGGCCACTTGCTCAGCCTGGTCAGCGTTTAAGCGCTACAGCGGCGCCTGCTCACGGGGCCAGCTCAGGCTGAAGCAGGCACCGCCCAGGGCTTCGCTGCGCCCCACCGTGGCTCGGCCCGCGTGCCAGTAGATGATCCGCCGCACGATCGACAAGCCCAGGCCATGCCCGCCCGAGGCCCGTGTGCGGCTGTCGTCCAAGCGTGTGAAGGGCGTGAAGATGCGGTCCCAGTAACCTTCGGGAATGCCCGGCCCGTCATCTTCCACATCGATACGGCAGCGCTGCTGGCCCAACTGGTAGCTCAGCCGTACCTCAGCCCCAGCATGACGCAAGGCATTGCCTACCAGATTCTGCAAGGCGCGGTGCAGATAGCGAGGCTCGGCTTCGACCCAGGCGTCTCCGCCGTCCTGCAGCTGACAGGCGCCGCGCACCAGCCGAACCTGGGCGTTGAGCGGTGCCAGCTCGTCGATCACCCGGTCGAGCAAGGCATCCAGGTCGACGCGCTGGAATTTCAACGCTGGCGCGCCCTGCTCCAGGCGGGCATAAGTCAACATCTCATCGACCAGTTTGTCCAGGTCCTGGATGTCGCCATCCATACCGGCCAGGTGCTTGGCCCGGGCGTGCTCGGTCGTCGCACATTCGATCATTTCCAGGCCAAAACGCAGACGCGCCACCGGCGTGCGCAGCTCGTGGGACACCGCGCGCACCAGCTCCCGCTGCATGTTCAACGAGCGCTGCAAGTGTTCGGCCATGCCATTGAACGCTGCCGCCAGCCGCCCTACCGAGTCGGCATCCCCTGCGGGCACGCGGGTTTCCAGGCTGCCTTGGGCAATACGCGTGGCGGCGACCTCAAGCCCCGACACCCTTCGCTCCAGTTGGCGCACCAGCAAGTACACCACCAGACCGATCAGGCACAGGCCGAGAAAGGCGATCAACACCAGCAACTGCGGAGGATAGGGGTTGAGCTGATACAGCGGGCCGATCTCCAGCACCCAGGGTGAGCCCGGCACGCCAGCGAACACGCGAATCGAGTCGCCGTCCTTGCCCAGCGCCATGACCGTGTCGCCCTCCTCTACCCGCCTGCGCTGGTCATCGTCCAGACCGACCCGTTCCAGGCGCTGCAAGGCAACGCCGAAACCGAAGCCCTTGCTCTGCTTCAAGTCCGCCAGGCGCTGCTGCTGCTCGGTCACGGGATAGCGCACCAGTTCATCCGTCAGCAGATACAGGGTGGCGCGCGCCAGCTGCTCACTGACCTGCTTGACCTCGGCCACCAGCAGCAGGTCCTCCTGGCCGACCTTGCGCAACACCTGCGCGGCATGCGGCCCGGTCTTCTCCACCACCACCAGGGCGCGATACAAACGCGCGCGCTGGCCGCCGTCGAGGGTGCGCGCCGACATCGGTTGCAAATCCAGCGGCACACCGAGCAGGCGCTCCCACATCAGTAACGAGCGCTTGCGCTCGGTTTCATTCTGTTGCGCCAGGTTGTCGGCCATCAGGCTGAAGGTGCCCTGGGCCAGGCGCTCACGGTGCTGGGCGGCGCGGACTTCGTTGACCAGGTGCAGGCTGAGCACGCCGAGCAGGGCCACCAGCACCAGCACGGCGAGCATGCCGCCGTAGATACGCAGGAAGATCGAGTTGTTCATGGCGCATCGCCGACGAACAGGTAGCCCTTGCTGCGCAGGGTCTTGATCAGCCGTGGGTGGATCGGGTCGTCACCGATCTTGGGGCGGATCTTGGATATACGCACGTCGATGGAGCGGTCCTGGCCGTCGTAGCCAACCCCACGCAGCGCGGTGAAGATCTGCTCGCGCGACAGCACCCGCCCAGCGTTGCTGGCCAGCAGCCAGAGCAGGTCGAATTCGGCGCCGGTCAGGTCGATCAGCTGCTCGCCGAGCCTGGCTTCGCGCAACCGGTTGTCGATGCTCAGCGTGCCAAAGGCCAGCGCCTGGCGCTTGCCTTGCACCGGTTCGCTGCGCCGCAACAGGGCCTGGATGCGCGCGAGCAACAGGCGCGGGCGCACGGGCTTGCACACGTAATCGTCGGCGCCCAGATCCAGGCCCTGGACCTGGTCAAGCTCATCGCTGCGGGCGGTCAGCATGAGGATGGCACCGGCATAGTGGCCGCGCACGCGGCGGCAGATGCTCAGGCCGTCTTCGCCGGGCAGCATCAGGTCGAGGATAACCAGGTCCGGCTGGCTGTCGACGATACGCCGGGCGGCGCGAGCGCCATCGCCCTCCACGGCGACCTCGAAGCCATTGGCCTGCAGGTATTCGGCAGTCAGGTCGGCGAGGCGCTGGTCATCTTCGACGATGAGGATGCGGGGTGTCGGTTGATCCATGGCCTTTGCCTTTTGTTGTTCTTGGGGGTGCAGGGCGGGCGATTGTCTGCGCGCTTGAGATCGAGCGCCGCCCGCGCGGCGCATCGCGGCTAAAGCCGCTCCCACGGAATATTGCGTCGTGCCAACAAGGCTGGCAACAATGGCCTATCAGGCCATGGCACGTTGCAACAAATGTGGGAGCGGCTTTAGCCGCGACGCGCCGCGCGGGCGGCGCTCGATCTCGAGAGCGCAGACAGCTCAGCGACATGCGCCTGATAGCCGCGGAAATTTTGTGCAAACCTCTTGGCACAAGGCCTACAGCGATTACCCACTATTCACTCACAAAGTACGCACAAGTTATCCACAGGCGTTCGCCTTGCAAAGACCCCTGTACCGCATTATCTTGTATCCCCAGCGCGGCGAACCACTAGATGTTGGGTTTATCCCGAAAACGCCAACACCACTGCGAGCAGAAATTCAAGAGATTTTTCTGGCAGAACTTTACGTGGTTTCATCAGCCAAACCGCTCCAGCGGAAGCAGTGAGAGCAACAGCTTTGGTCCAGCACCAACAGCATTTGACTTCGGCCAGGGAGCGGCAAGCTATTGCCCCTTATTCCTGAGTCTGTCCCGAAGTCGGTACGCCCGAACGGGCGGATGCGCATGCATGCCGCATCCCCGTCCGGGCCATCGAGCAAGTGGACGGAACGGTGGGCGCCCAAAAGGCGCCTGAACAATATAGAAACTGTGGAGACACCCACCCATGCAAACCGACACAACTCGCGAGAACCCGCAGGCCCAGGCGCCGCAGGCCGCCGATTCCAACCAGGATCTGGCTGCCACTGCCCCGGGTCAACTGCGCGTGATCAAGCGCAACGGCACTGTCGTCCCCTACACCGACGACAAGATCACCGTGGCCATCACCAAGGCGTTCCTCGCAGTTGAAGGCGGCACCGCCGCTGCCTCGTCGCGCATCCATGACACCGTCGCGCGCCTGACCGAGCAGGTCACCGCCACGTTCAAGCGTCGCATGCCATCGGGTGGCACCATCCATATCGAAGAAATCCAGGACCAGGTCGAACTGGCCCTGATGCGTGCCGGCGAGCAGAAAGTCGCCCGTGACTACGTGATCTACCGCGACCAGCGCGCGAAAGAGCGCGCCACCCGCGCCAACACCGACTCCGTGGTCGAGCCGCACCCAAGCATCCGCATCACCCTGGCCGACGGCAGCCTGGCGCCGCTCGACATGGCGCGCCTGAACACCATCATCAGCGAAGCCTGCGAAGGCCTGGCCGAAGTCGATGGCGACCTGATCCAGCGCGAAACCCTGAAGAACCTGTACGACGGCGTGGCCATCAAGGACGTCAACACCGCCCTGGTGATGACCGCCCGTACCCTGGTCGAGCGCGAGCCCAACTACTCGTTCGTCACCGCCCGCCTGCTGATGGACACCCTGCGTGCCGAAGGCCTGGGCTTCCTCGACGTGGCCGACAGCGCCACCCACCACGAGATGGCCGACCTGTACGCCAAGGCCCTGCCGGCCTACGTCGCCAAGGGTGTCGAGTTCGAACTGCTGAACCCTGCCCTGGCCGACTTCGACCTGGAAAAACTGGGCAAGGCGATCAACCACGAGCGCGACCAGCAATTCACCTACCTGGGCCTGCAGACCCTGTACGACCGCTACTTCATCCACAAGGATGGCGTGCGTTTCGAACTGCCGCAGGTGTTCTTCATGCGCGTGGCCATGGGCCTGGCGCTGGAGGAGAAAGACAAAGAAGCCCGCGCGATCGAGTTCTACAACCTGTTGTCGTCCTTCGACTACATGGCCTCGACCCCCACCCTGTTCAACGCCGGCACCCTGCGCCCGCAGCTGTCGAGCTGCTACCTGACCACGGTGCCGGACGACCTGTCGGGCATCTACCACGCGATCCACGACAACGCCATGCTGTCGAAATTCGCCGGTGGCCTGGGCAACGACTGGACCCCTGTGCGTGCACTGGGCTCCTACATCAAGGGCACCAACGGTAAATCCCAGGGCGTCGTGCCGTTCCTGAAAGTGGTCAACGACACTGCCGTTGCCGTGAACCAGGGCGGCAAGCGCAAAGGCGCTGTGTGCGCCTACCTGGAAACCTGGCACCTGGACATCGAAGAATTCATCGAGCTGCGCAAGAACACCGGTGATGACCGCCGTCGTACCCACGACATGAATACCGCCAACTGGATCCCTGACCTGTTCATGAAGCGCGTCTTCGATGACGGCAAGTGGACCCTGTTCTCGCCATCGGAAGTGCCAGACCTGCACGACCTGACCGGCAAGGCCTTCGAAGAGCGCTACGAGTACTACGAAGCCCTGACCGAGTACAACAAGATCAAGGTGTTCAAGACCATCCAGGCCAAAGACCTGTGGCGCAAGATGCTGTCGATGCTGTTCGAGACCGGCCACCCATGGCTGACCTTCAAGGACCCGTGCAACCTGCGTTCGCCGCAGCAGCACGTGGGCGTGGTGCACAGCTCGAACCTGTGCACCGAGATCACCCTGAACACCAACAAGGACGAGATCGCGGTCTGCAACCTGGGCTCGATCAACCTGCCGAACCACATCAATGACGGCAAGCTGGACACCGCCAAGCTGCAACGCACCGTCAACACCGCCGTGCGCATGCTCGACAACGTGATCGACATCAACTACTACTCGGTGCCGCAAGCGCGTAACTCGAACTTCAAGCACCGCCCGGTCGGCCTCGGCATCATGGGCTTCCAGGACGCGCTGTACCTGCAGCACATCCCGTACGGCTCCGACGCTGCCGTCGAGTTCGCCGACAAGTCGATGGAAGCGGTCAGCTACTTCGCCATCCAGGCCTCCTGCGACCTGGCCGACGAGCGCGGCGCCTACGAGACCTTCCAGGGTTCGCTGTGGTCCAAAGGCATCCTGCCGCTGGATTCGCAACAGATCCTGATCGAAGCCCGTGGCCAGAAGTACATCGACGTCGACCTGAACGAGTCGCTGGACTGGGCGCCGGTCCGTGCCCGCGTGCAGAAAGGTATTCGTAACTCGAACATCATGGCCATCGCGCCGACCGCGACCATCGCCAACATCACCGGCGTGTCGCAGTCCATCGAGCCGACCTACCAGAACCTGTACGTGAAATCGAACCTGTCGGGCGAGTTCACCGTGATCAACCCGTACCTGGTGCGCGACCTGAAGGCCCGCGGCCTGTGGGACTCGGTCATGATCAACGACCTGAAGTACTACGACGGTTCGGTGCAGCAGATCGAGCGTATCCCGCAAGAGCTGAAAGACCTGTACGCCACTGCGTTCGAAGTCGAGACCAAGTGGATCGTCGATGCCGCCTCGCGTCGCCAGAAGTGGATCGACCAGGCTCAGTCGCTGAACCTGTACATAGCCGGCGCATCGGGCAAGAAGCTCGACGTAACCTACCGCATGGCTTGGTACCGTGGCCTGAAAACCACCTACTACCTCCGTGCCCTGGCCGCGACCAGCACCGAGAAGTCGACCATCAACACCGGCAAGCTCAACGCCGTTTCCAGCGGCGGCGACAGCGCCCCGGTTCAGGCAGCGGGCCCAGCCCCAGTGCCGAAGGCCTGCGCGATCGACGAGCCTGACTGCGAAGCCTGCCAGTAAGGCCTGATGCCGCGAAAGGGGTGCCCACGGGTGCCCCTTTGCGGCATTTTCGTATCCGCGTCCCTGAGAAATCTTACCCTTTGCCCACCGCGCTGGCGGCTCGGTACAAAGGCAGGACCTCTCTATAAGGATGTACCTCATGGCGCGGAAAAAAGTGATGACTCGCAAGATTGGCCGCAATGCGCAAACCGGCCGTTTCACCTCGGTGGAAGAGGCCCGCAAGCATCCCAAGACCCACGTGGTCGAAACGCTGCGCAAGCGGTGCAATCAGTGATCGACTGAACCACCCCTATCGCCGGCAAGCCGGCGATAGGAGTAGGCCTAACCACTATATGGTGTGTTTTTAAATTTAGCCTGGCACAACATATGGGTTAGCGCTACACTCTCCTCGGCAGCATCCTGCGGTCGAAAAATTACCCTCGCCCGCAAGACATGCACCCCGATCGCAAGCGATTTCCGGTATACTGCGCCCCCTCTGAAAAGGGCACCCATTCAAGTCCCTGGCCCCTCCCCGAGGCATGGCCAGGCACAAACCCGGATGTAACGAGAGTCAACCTCTCGAGTTGACCATTTGCCCATTGGCCGTGCGTCAGGCATCACATTCTTAAAATCCAACCGGTTGCCCCAGGGCGACCCTCAAGCAGGAGCCAAACCATGCTGAGCTGGGACGAATTCGACAACGAAGACGGCGAAGTAGCCGCCAAAGGCAACACCCCTGCGCAGGCCACCGCTGCCGCCTCCCTCGACAAGCTCGACAGTGCCGGCGGTGCCGCCGCCGTGGAAGCCCGTGCCGTCGTCGCCACCGATTCCGAAGCGGTGAAGCGTGCCAAAGCCTCGCTGAACGACCTCGACATCGCCGAAGGCCTGGCCGAGCTGGAAGGTTCCTCGGCGCGCGTCGCCGTTGACGAAAAGCGCATGATCAACTGCCGCGCCGACCTCAACCAGCTGGTGCCATTCAAGTACGACTGGGCCTGGCAGAAGTACCTCGACGGCTGCGCCAACCACTGGATGCCGCAAGAGGTCAACATGACCGCCGACATCGCCCTGTGGAAGAGCCAGGACGGCCTGACCGAAGACGAGCGCCGCATCGTCATGCGCAACCTCGGCTTCTTCTCCACCGCCGACTCGCTGGTCGCCAACAACCTGGCCCTGGCCGTGTACCGCCTGATCACCAACCCGGAGTGCCGCCAGTACATCCTGCGCCAGGCCTTCGAGGAGGCGATCCACACCCACGCCTACCAGTACTGCATCGAATCGCTGGGCATGGATGAAGGCGAGATCTTCAACATGTACCACGAGATCCCGTCGGTCGCGAAGAAAGCCGCCTGGGGCCTGAAGTACACCCGCGCCATCTCCGACCCGGAATTCAACACCGGCACCGTCGAGACCGACAAAGAGCTGCTGCGCAACCTGATCGCCTACTACTGCGTCTTGGAAGGCATCTTCTTCTACTGCGGCTTCACCCAGATCCTCTCCATGGGCCGCCGCAACAAGATGACCGGCGTCGCCGAGCAGTTCCAGTACATCCTGCGTGACGAGTCGATGCACCTGAACTTCGGTATCGACGTGATCAACCAGATCAAGATCGAGAACCCGCACCTGTGGGACGCGGCGATGAAGGAAGAAGCGACCCAGATGATCCTGCAAGGGACCCAGCTGGAGATCGAATACGCCCGCGACACCATGCCGCGCGGCGTACTGGGCATGAACGCGGCGATGATGGAGGACTACCTCAAGTTCATCGCTAACCGTCGTTTGACTCAGATTGGTCTGAAGGAAGAGTACCCGGGGACCACCAACCCGTTCCCGTGGATGAGCGAGATCATGGACTTGAAGAAGGAGAAGAACTTCTTTGAGACACGGGTGATCGAGTACCAGACCGGTGGTGCTTTGAGCTGGGATTGATCGTCCGGGCTGAGCATTGAGAAGGCTGCCGAATGGCAGCCTTTTTTTGGCCGCTAACTCATGGTCTTGGACGACCTGTAGGAGCGGCTTTAGCCGCGAACACCGGTAAAGCCGGTGCCATACACCGCGTCGCCTGCTTCGCGGCTAAAGCCGCTCCTACAAGGATCGCGCCGGCTGTCAGAGCTCGTGCGAGACCCGTGCTCGCATTAGGTTGCGAACTGCTTCAGGCCTCACAGAGCAAGCCAACGTTCTCATCAATGCGGCTCTGCACTGTCCGCAGCGTGTCCTCGGTGATCATTCGCGGATACTTGCTCTGCGCCAATCTGGCGAACTGCTTGGCTATGGCACAAATTCGGTCGATGATAGCCGCAGCCGTCTTGTCCGGAATCTCTGCTTCGAGCGCCAGCGCCAGCATCGCTTTGCGATCAATCGCCAAAGCCTCTCCCATTACATCCATCTGGTGATAACCACCCGGCCCTTCACAGAAGGTCACATCGTAGGCGGGTGCCAGTGTCCATTGACCGTCGCGAGACATGAGGTAAGAAAAATTCTTGGGATGATCATCGCGGTTGTTGAAGGCGACGTTGAAGACCGCACGCTCGAAGGCCTGCGCCTTTTCCCGTATGTCGTTGGTGCACAGATGAGTCGCGCGAAGGAAATTGACGTAGTCCAGCGCTCCTGGTGATCTGAAATCGGCTCCGGTAAAGGCTGCAAGGCTTTGCATGGGGACACGCAACTCACCCTGACGGTCGAAGCGTTTACTGGCAAAAGCCGCCAGGCCATTGGGCAAACTGAAATGTTGAGTGTCCGGTGTCGGGATGCCGCACAGGCGCAAGCACTCGGCATAAACCATTTCGATAGCACAGACTTCAGGATGTTCTTCCCTGGCCGGGAATTTGATCAGCCAGGCTTCCAGCCCCGGTTTTGCGGCTGTGGTGAAGGCCCCGGTTTGAAGGTCGCGGTAGACCAAGGCTTTGGGCCTGGCACCTTGGGGCGATCCGCCTACCAGCAGCAATTTCTGCAGAAACTCGCCTCCCTCGCCTTTGAGCACTTCATGGACCTCGGCCGCCAGCAAATCCAGGGGGATATGCTCTTGCAGCATCAGTCCTTCAGGAGCAACCGGCTCGAACGACATCGCCCCCATGGCGTTGTTGCCGATATAGGCCAACCTCTCCAGCGGCCCTATACGTGCCGCGTTCAGGCCGCGACGCTTGAACAGGCGATCCATCAGCAGCATGCCCCAACCGTCCGGCAAGGCATCATAGACTGGGCCAGGCAAATGGGATTGATGGGCCGGGAAGCCTTTGCGCAAGGTATCGCCTTGCAGGGGTAACGCGTGAGAGGACAACTCAAAGCCCCGCTGCCTCGCCTCATTGCTGTATTCGAACAGGATTTGCGGGCGCCCCGTCAACGCTGTCGACGAAGCGAGCGTGCCCCAGAGCCAGCGCTCTCCCCAGCCCTCGTAATAGACACGTACTTGCTCAGGCATTGCCCTGTTTCCTTTTGATACGCTGGCGCTTGGCGGTCTGTTCATATCGGTGCAGGTCTTCGAGGCTGTCCACCTTCGGCAGGAACAGGCTTTCCAACTCCTTGCCTCGGCCCAGCACCATCGCTACCCGGATCACATTCTCGAAACCGACATTGCGCCCTGCCTCCAGATTGGACACGGTATTGCTACCAATGCCTGCACGGCTGGCCACCTCTGCCTGGGTCATCTGTTGAGCAAGCCGTTCAGTGCGAAGGCGCTCGCAGAGGCGTTTGACGATTTCTTGGGGCTTGCTGAGGCTTAGATCCAACATAGCGATATTTAACCAATGGAATTCGACTTAACACACAGAATTATAGAGTTATCTCGGAACAGCACTCAATCCATATAATTCCTCGATAAGGTGCCTTAAGAGTCAAAAATTGTCATAAGCCATGAGTTAATGGATTTAGGTCGATTTGAATGACTCAAACATCAGAACGACCACAACCAAACGTAAATTGAAGACTACGACCTTAGTCGTAGCATCTCTCAAGAAATGCGTAGGGACCGGACTAGAGCGTCCCCGCGCATCAGGTACGCTGAGTGGCGCCGCTCGATACCCATGCACGCGTTGACATCTCTCTCGGCGGTTGCTAAAAACCCAGAAGTTGTACGACAACACATAACAAAAACAACAATCAGCGGACGAGCCCCCATGTCGACATCCTCCACGCCACAGCCACGCCTGTACCTCATACCAACACCTACGGCCACCTAGCGTCGTAAACCCTGTTTCACCCTCCCGGCCCTGACCGGCCCGTTACCCACCCGCCCCTGCCGCAGGCCGCTTTCGCGTGCCCGGTGGACGGGCAGCCACACCCTTTTGTGGAGCACAACAATAATGAAAATCTGCCAAAGAACCCTGCCTTTCGCGCTGTTCGGCGCCGGCCTGCTCGGCGCTGTACCGGGCGTAACCCTGGCCGAGGGTTTCGTCGAGGACAGCAAGGCCACCCTGGGCCTGCGCAACTTCTACATCAACCGCAATTTCACCAACCCTGCCAACCCGCAGAGCAAAGCCGAAGAGTGGACGCAGAGCTTCATCCTCGATGCCCGCTCGGGCTTCACCCAAGGGCCAGTCGGCTTTGGCGTGGACGTGCTGGGGCTGTGGTCGGTGAAGCTCGACGGCGGTGGCGGCACCTATGGCACGGCGCTGCTACCGCGGCATGACGATGGGCGGCCGGCGGATGACTACGGGCGCTTGGCGGTGGCAGGCAAGGCGCGGATCTCGAAGACCGAACTGAAGATCGGCGAGTGGATGCCGGTGCTGCCGATCCTGCGCTCCGACGATGGCCGCTCACTCCCGCAGACATTCCGCGGTGGGCAGGTAACGTCCAATGAGATCGCCGGGCTGACGCTGTATGGCGGCCAGTTCCGTGGCAACAGCCCGCGCAACGACGCAAGCATGGACGACATGAGTTACGGCGGAGCGCTGTCGGACCGGTTCAACTTCGTCGGCGGCGAATACAAATTCAACCAGGACCGCACCCTGGTCGGGCTGTGGAATGCCGTGCTCAAGGACGTCTACGAGCAGCAGTACCTGCAACTGAGCCACAGCCAGCCAGTGGGCAGCTGGACCTTCGGCGCCAACCTGGGCTACTTCAACGGTGGCGAAGACGGCGCCGAGCGGGCCGGCAAGCTGGACAACAAGACCTACTCGGGGATGTTTTCGGCCCGGTACGGCGGCAGCACGTTCTGGGTGGGCCTGCAGAAGGTCGATGGCAATACCTGGATGCGCGTCAACGGCACCAGCGGCGGCACCTTGGCCAACGACAGTTACAACTCCAGCTTCGACAACGCCAACGAACGCTCGTGGCAGGTACGTCATGACTTCAACTTCGTCACGCTCGGCGTGCCGGGGCTGACCCTGATGAACCGGTATATCAGCGGCAAGGACGTGCATACCGGGGCGGTGACCGATGGCAAGGAGTGGGTGCGTGAGTCGGAGCTCGCCTACGTGATCCAGAGCGGCCCATTCAAGGACTTGAGCGTGAAGTGGCGCAACTCCTCGATTCGGCGGGATTACAGTAACAACGAGTTCGATGAGAACCGGCTGATCTTCAATTACCCGCTGTCGCTTCTGTGACCCGCGGATTTGTCACCGGGCAGTGACGAAATGCAACGCCTACGACATTGACAGGTACATAAACCACTGCCGATAATTCAGTGCAGTCATATGACAACCTACAACAAAACACAACAATGAGATTGCCATGACTATCACCCCCTTCAAGCGCCTGCTGCTCACCGGAGCGGCAGGCGGCCTGGGCAAGGTCCTTCGCCAACGCCTGAGCGGCTGCGCCGAAGTGCTGCGCCTTTCCGATATCGCCCCGATGGCCCCCGCTGCCGGGCCCCATGAAGAAGTCACTCCCTGCGACCTCGCCGACAAGGCTGCGGTCCATGCGCTGGTCGAAGGCGTCGATGCGATCGTCCACTTTGGCGGCGTGTCCACCGAGCATGCCTTCGAGGACATTCTCGGCCCCAACATCTGCGGTGTGTTCCATATCTACGAGGCGGCGCGCAAGCACGGGGTCAAGCGGATCATCTTCGCCAGCTCCAACCATGTGATCGGCTTCTACCGCCAGGACCAGCACATCGACGCCCACGCCCAGCGCCGGCCGGACAGCTACTACGGCCTGTCCAAATGCTACGGCGAGGATGTCGCCAGCTTCTACTTCGACCGTTATGGCATCGAAACCGTCAGCATCCGCATCGGCTCGTCGTTCCCGCACCCGCAGAACCCGCGCATGCTCTGCACCTGGCTGAGTTACGACGACCTTACCCAGCTGATCGAGCGCGGGCTGTTCACGCCTGACGTCGGCCACACCGTGGTTTACGGCGCCTCGGACAACCGCACGGTGTGGTGGGATAACCGGCATGCCGAGCACCTGGGTTATCAGCCTAAAGACACCTCCGAAGTGTTCCGCGAAGCCGTGGAAGCACAACCGGCGCCAGCCGCCAACGACCCGAGCATGGTCTATCAGGGCGGCGCCTTTGTCGCCGCCGGGCCGTTCGACTGACCTCAAACGCTTTGCCAGGAGGCTGCACCATGCACTGCGAATTGATCGTCGACGCCCGTAACGGCACCGGCGAAAGCCCCGTGTGGCACCCCGAAGAACAGGCGCTGTACTGGGTCGATATCCCCGCCCGGCACCTGCACCGCTGGCAGGATGGCGCGCACCAGGTCTGGCAAGGCGATGAGATGATCGCCTGCATCGCTCGCACCCGCCAGGGCTGGGTAGCGGGGATGGAAAGCGGCATCTTCCAGCTGCGGACCAAGGCCGACGGCAGGCTCGAAAGCCAACTGGTGTGTGGCGTCGAGCACGCTGAACCAGGCATGCGTTTCAACGATGGACGCTGCGACCGCCAGGGCCGCTTCTGGGCTGGCAGCATGCTGATGGACATGCAGCAAGGCGCCCATGTCGGCGGGCTTTACCGGGTCGACGGCGAAGGCGCGCTGCACCTGCAACTCAAAGACATGATCGTGCCCAATGGCCTGGCCTTCAGCCCGGACGGCACGCGCATGTACCTGTCCGACTCGCACCCCAACGTACAGAAGATCTGGATGTTCGATTACGACATCGACAGCGGCACGCCCTACAACCAGCGGCTGTTCGTCGACATGCGGGCCTTCCCTGGCCGCCCGGACGGCGCTGCCATCGACCAGGACGGCTGCTACTGGATCTGCGGCAATGACGCCGGCCAGGTGCACCGCTTCACCCCGGACGGCCGCCTTGACCGCTCGCTCAACCTGCCCGTGAAAAAGCCCGCCATGTGCGCGTTTGGCGGCGCCCAACTGGACACCCTGTTCGTCACCTCGATCCGCCCTGCGGGCATCGACCTCGGCGACCAGCCCCTGGCCGGCGGGGTATTTGCCTTCGAGCTTGGCGTCAAAGGCCTGGAGGAACCTGCCTGGCGGGGCTGAACACACACTGCCGTACCTGCACCGACACGACCGAAACCAGATAATAAAAAACACGGAGTTTCATCATGACGTTCAAACGCAAGCTGCTTCTTGCCACACTCCCGTTCGCCTTCAGCCTGTCCCTGCCGGCCCACGCGCTGGACATCAAGTTCGCCGAGATTCACCCGGCCGGCTACCCCACAGTGGTCGCCGAACAGAACATGGGCAAGAAGCTCGAAGCCGCCAGCAATGGCGAAATCACCTTCAAGATGTTCGCCGGTGGCGTGCTCGGCTCGGAAAAGGAAGTGATCGAACAGGCGCAGATCGGCGCCGTGCAGATGACCCGCGTGAGCTTGGGGATAGTCGGCCCGGTGGTGCCGGATGTGAACGTGTTCAACATGCCGTTCGTGTTCCGCGATCATGAGCACATGCGCAAGATCATCGACGGTGACATCGGCCAGGAAATCCTCGACAAGATCACCAACTCCGAATTCAACCTGGTGGCCCTGGCCTGGATGGACGGCGGCTCGCGCAGCATCTACACCAAGAAACCGGTGCGCAGCCTGGAGGACCTGAAGGGCATGAAGATCCGCGTGCAGGGCAACCCGCTGTTCATCGACATGATGAACGCCATGGGCGGCAACGGCATCGCCATGGACACCGGCGAGATCTTCAGCGCCCTGCAGACCGGGGTGATCGACGGGGCCGAGAACAATCCGCCGACCCTGCTCGAACACAACCACTTCCAGAGCGCCAAGTACTACACCCTCACCGGCCACCTGATCCTGCCTGAGCCGGTGGTGATGTCCAAGACCACCTGGGAAAAGCTCACCCCCGAGCAGCAGGTGCTGGTGAAAAAGGTCGCCCGCGAAGCGCAGATGGAAGAGCGCGCGCTGTGGGACGCCAAGTCCGCCGCCAGTGAAGAGAAGCTCAAGGCCGCAGGCGTGGAGTTCATCAGCGTCGACAAGAAACCGTTCTATGACGCCACCGCCTCGGTGCGCGAAAAGTACGGCGCGCAGTATGCCGACCTGATGAAGCGTATCGACGCGGTCCAGTAATCCCGCCCCTTCCAAGATGACCTCGGCAGTGCGACGCCCGTCGCCCTGCCGCTTTGGTGATGCCTATGAAAACGCAATTCCTGCGCGTCAACGATACGCTGTACCGCGGCTGTATCTGGGTCGCCGGCCTGTCGATCCTGGCCATGTCGCTGATCATCCCCTGGGGCATCTTTGCCCGCTACGTGCTCGGCACCGGCTCCAGCTGGCCGGAGCCGGTGTCGATCCTGCTGATGGTGCTGTTCACCTTCGTCGGCGCCGCCGCCAGCTACCGCGCCGGCGCGCACATGGCGGTGGCGATGATCACCGACCGTTTGCCACCGCTTCAGCGCCAGCTGGTCGGGCTGCTGGTGCAGGTGCTGATGATTCTGGTGTGCGTGTTCATGACCTGGTACGGCACCAAGCTGTGCATCACCACCTGGAACCAGTACATGGCCTCGCTGCCGAGCGTACGGGTGGGCATGAGCTACGCGCCGATCCCGGTCGGCGGCCTGCTGACCCTGATTTTCGTGCTGGAAAAACTCCTGCTGGGCGATCAGAGCCAGCGCAAGGTAGTGCGCTTCGACCTGGTCGAAGAAAACGAAGGAGCTGCGTAAATGGATGCGTTCATTCTGTTGGGCAGCTTCATCGTGCTCATCCTCATCGGCATGCCGGTGGCCTATGCGCTGGGCCTGTCGGCGCTGATCGGCGCCTGGTACATCGACATCCCGCTGCAGGCGATGATGATTCAGGTGGCCAGTGGGGTTAACAAGTTCTCGCTGCTGGCGATTCCGTTCTTCGTGCTGGCCGGGGCGATCATGGCCGAGGGCGGTATGTCGCGCCGGCTGGTGGCCTTTGCCGGGGTGCTGGTGGGCTTCGTGCGCGGCGGGCTGTCGCTGGTCAACATCATGGCCTCGACCTTCTTCGGCGCGATCTCCGGCTCGTCGGTGGCCGATACCGCGTCGGTGGGTTCGGTGCTGATCCCGGAAATGGAGCGCAAGGGCTATCCGCGCGAGTTCTCCACGGCGGTGACCGTCAGCGGCTCGGTGCAGGCGCTGCTGACCCCGCCCAGCCACAACTCGGTGCTGTATTCGCTGGCGGCGGGCGGCACGGTGTCGATTGCCTCGCTGTTCATGGCCGGGGTCATGCCCGGGCTGCTGCTGAGCGCGGTGATGATGGGGCTGTGCCTGATCTTCGCGAAAAAGCGCGACTACCCCAAGGGTGAGGTGATCCCGCTGCGCCAGGCGCTGAAGATCGCCGGTGAGGCGCTGTGGGGGCTGATGGCCATGGTGATCATCCTCGGTGGCATTCTCTCGGGCGTGTTCACTGCCACCGAGTCGGCCGCAGTGGCGGTGGTGTGGTCGTTCTTCGTGACCATGTTCGTCTACCGCGACTACAAGTGGCGCGACCTGCCCAAGCTGATGCAGCGCACCGTGCGCACCATCTCGATCGTGATGATCCTGATCGGCTTCGCCGCCAGCTTCGGCTATGTGATGACGCTGATGCAGATCCCGTCGAAGATCACCACAGCGTTTCTGACCCTGTCGGATAACCGCTACGTGATCCTCATGTGCATCAACTTCATGCTCCTGTTGCTGGGCACGGTGATGGACATGGCGCCGCTGATCCTGATCCTCACCCCGATTCTGCTGCCGGTGATCACCGGCATCGGTGTCGATCCGGTGCACTTCGGCATGATCATGCTTGTCAACCTCGGCATCGGGCTGATCACGCCGCCGGTGGGTGCGGTGTTGTTCGTGGGGTCTGCGGTCGGCAAGGTGAGTATCGAGAGCACGGTGAAGGCCCTGCTGCCGTTCTACCTGGCGCTGTTCCTGGTGCTGATGGCCGTGACCTACATCCCGGCGATTTCGCTGTGGTTGCCGAGCGTGGTTTTGTAGTTTTGCATTGGCGCCCATTCGCGGGGCAAGCTCGCTCCCACAGGTTTTGTACAAGGCTCTGATTTGCACACCTCCTGTGGGAGCGGGCTTGCCGAGACGTCGGACCGCCCGCGAATGGGCTGCAAAGCAGCCCCCAGTTTCTCCTGCAAATGGATCATGCAAATGGCTGTCGCTATTCCTCTCTTTCCGCGCAAGCTGGCAGTCGCGCTACTGGCGCTGCTGGCCTGCTCGTTCGCCGGCAACCACATCGCCGCACGCATTGCCTTCGATGATGACACCGGCGTGCTGCTGGCCATCCTCTGTCGCTCTGGCATCACTTTCCTGGTGCTGGCCAGCCTGGTGTTGTGGCAGCGCCAGCCGCTGGGTCTGCCGAGCGGTGCGCGGCGCTGGCAACTGCTGTTAGGCCTGCTGATCGCCACCCAGAGCCTGTGCCTCTATTCGGCGGTCGCCCGCATACCGGTGGCCCTGGCGCTGCTGGTCGACAATACCTTCCCGATGCTGCTGGCACTGCTGACCTGGGCGCTCGGCGGCAGCCGCCCGAGCGGCCGCACGGTGCTGTTCATGAGCCTGATTCTGTGTGGCCTGGTGCTGGCACTGGACGTGCCGGCACACCTGGCCGGCAGTGGCGAAACCAACCCGCACTGGCTGCTGGGGGTGAGCCTAGCGTTCTGCGCAGCCTGCGTATTCGCCTGCGCACTGTGGATCACCGATCACAAGCTGGCCGCCGTGCGCGGCCCGGTGCGCAGCCTGCTGACCTTGCTGATCGTGTTCGCCAGCATGCTGGTGGCGGGGGCCAGCGGGATAATGCCGTCCGGCCTGGCGTTGCCTTCCAGTGGCAACGGCTGGACGGCACTGGCCAGTCTGGTGGTGCTGTATGGCATCGCCTTTACCTTGCTGTTCGTCTGCGTGCCAAGGCTGAACATGGCGCAGAACGCGCCGGTGATGAACGTCGAGCCTATCGCCACGCTGCTGCTGGGCTGGGCGCTGCTTGACCAACAGCTCAGTGGCATGCAGCTGCTGGGCGGTGCCGTGGTGGTGTGCGGCATCGTGCTGCTTACCTATCGGAGGCTTTGATGACGGTGCCGCTGCTACACCTGCAAGACCGCCTGACCCGCCTGAGCGTTGCCCCTGGCCTGGGCGCCAGCCTGGCCAATTGGCAAGTCAAGGCGACCGGCCAGGCACTGCTGCGCCATGCCGACGAGGCCGCAATGGCCAGTGGCAGTCCCAGGCGGCTGGGGTGCTATCCGCTGGTCCCTTGGTCCAATCGAATTGCCGAAGGCGGATTCGCCTGCCCGTCTGGCTGGCTGGCATTGCCGCCCAACACCGATCATGACGCCTATCCGATCCATGGCAGCGCCTGGCAACAGGCTTGGCAGGTCGAACACCACAGTGAACGACGCGCGCGATTGCACCTGGATAGCAAGGTGCCGTTCGCCTATCGGGCCACGCTCGATGTGCACCTGCATGAAGGTTGCCTGCGCCTCGACCTGCAGGTCGTTCATCTGGATGAGCGCGCCATGTGGCATGGGCTCGGGCTGCATCCCTACTTCCCGCGCTACCCCGACACGCAGTTGCAGGTGACCGCGCGACAGGTATGGCTGGGCGAGCACGGGCGGCTGCCATCGCGCCACGCTGCGATCCCTGCAGACTGGCATTTCGATATCTTGCGCGAACTGCCTGGGAGCGCAGTCGATCATGCTTTCAGCGGCTGGGCAGGCGCATGCGTCATCGAGCAGCCGAGTGCCGGGTATCGGCTTGAGTGCACCGCCAGCGGTGCGGAGTACTTCCTGCTGTACTGCCCGCAGGAGCAAACGTTCTTCTGTTTCGAGCCGGTCACCCACCCGATCAATGCCCATCATTTGCCAGGGCGGCCGGGGTTGCGCTTATTGCAGCAAGGGGAGGAACTGAACCTGGGCTTCAGCCTGCAATACGCCGCGATTCAGTCCAGCTGATGGCTGCGTAGCTGCTGCGCCAGCAAATCGACGAACGAGCGCACCTTGGCCGAACCGTACTTGCTTTCCCGGTGCAACACATGGATCGGCCACGGCGCTTCCTCATACTCGGCGAGGATCACCTGCAGCTGCCCGCTGGCGATTTCATCGACCACTTGATACGACAGTAACCGGGCAATTCCCAAGCCGCCCACCGCCGCCGCGATTGCGCCGTCGTTGCTGGTCACGGTAAGCCTGGGCTTCATGCGCACCAGGGTAGGTTCGTCGGTTACTCCGAACCGCCAACCCGCACGAGGCGACAGGTTGGTGGTGGCGATCACCGCATGCTCCGGCAAGTCCGACGGATGCTGCGGCACGCCATGCCGCGCCAGGTATTCAGGGGAAGCACAGAGCATGCGCCGCACCCGGCCCACACGCAGGGCCTTGAGGCCGGAGTCGGGCAGCGGGCCGATGCGCACGGCCACGTCCATGCCCTCCTCGACCATGTTGACGATACGGTCGAGGAAGTAGGCAGACACGTCCACCTCGGGGTACTGCTGCAGGTAGCGGACGATGCAGGGCATGACGAACTTCTTGCCGAACAGGATCGGCGCGGTCACTGCCAGCTCCCCCTTGGGCGTGGCGTTGATGCCGGCGGCGGCCTCGTTGGCTTCAGCGATGCTGGCGAGAATGAGGCGGGTGTCTTCCAGGTAGCGGCCACCCGCCTCGGTCAGGCGCACGCTGCGCGTGGTGCGCAGCAGCAGCTTGACGCCGAGCTGTTCTTCGAGGGCGCTGACGGCCCGGGTGACCGCCGCTGGCGAGATGTCCAGACGGCGGGCGGCGGCGGCGAAGCTTTCCAGTTCGCCTACGGCGACGAAGACCTTCATCAGGTGGATCTGGTCCATGCCGACTCCTGGCTGGCGGGGGTGGGAGGGATTATCGGTTATCTGCAGATTTTGTGCTGCCCGCTCACAGGTCCAGCACCAGCGCTTGTGCACCCTCCTCCACCTTGGCCGGTATTGCACAGCAGATCAGTACCGTACCGCTTTCCGGCAGCTCAGCCGGCGGGTTCGGATAATGCACCTGCCCGCTCACCACCTTGGTCTTGCATGTACCGCATGAACCCCCTCGGCAACTGAAATCCGGGGAAAGGCCACGGGCCTCGGCCAGCTCCAGCAAGGTCCCGCTGTCCGGCGCCCAACGGGCCTCCTTGGCGGAACTTGCGAAATACACCGGTACCGGCTCGCTGGCTGCCGGTGGCTGCTGCAGCGTCGGTTGGTTATCGTCGGTACGGCGCCTGAGCGTCGAAGGGCCGAACGCTTCAGCATGGATGCGTGCATCCGGCACATGCACGGTACGCAGCCCTTCGTACAGGTCCTGGGTGAAACTGGAAGGCCCGCACAGGTAGAAGTCATAGTCATCCAACGCCAGCGCCACCTTGACCTGCTCGATGCCGAGGCGGCCGGCATGCTCGTAGTCCAGGCCCTGCACCGCGTCGGCTTCTGGTTGGCTCAGTGAGCGATGGATGCTCAACAGGTCGCCGGCCTGTTCGCGCAAGCCGCTCAGCTCTTGCTGGAACGGCAGTTCGGCGAGGCTGCGGGCGCCGTGAAACAGGTGAATCCGTCGACCCTGCTGCCGAGCCAGCTGGTCACGCAGCATGGCGATCAGTGGCGTGATGCCCACGCCTGCGCCAATCAGTACGATGGGCCGCTGACTGTCGTCCTGGAGGGTGAAACTGCCCATGGGCAGGCGCACATCGAGCCGGTCGCCTACGCCCACCCGTTCATGCAGGTAACGTGATGCGGGGCCCTGGGCTTTGACGCTGATACGCAAATGGCCGTCCGACGGTGCGCAGGACAGGCTGTAGGTGCGAATCAACGGAGTGTCGCCAAAAGGGAGGCGCACGGGAATGTGCTGGCCTGGGGCGAATGTCACGGGTGCCTCGGCGGCCAGGTAGAACGAACGGATATCGCGGCTCTCCTGCTCAACCCGCTCTACCCGCCAGCTCAGCCACTGGCGCTGCCGTTCTTGCTGTTGCAGGCGCTGCTCGGCTTCGGCCCAGGTGCCGGTCATCAGGCTGGTCGGTGCATATCCCTCGAAGGCCCAGCGCAGCGACACACCGGCGGGTCGCAGCACGACCTGTTCGACCTCCAGCGTCCACAGCCGCTCGGCACCTTCGAATGCCTTGATCAGCGGGCTGTCGAGTATCACCTCGGCGCGCCCGGTCAACTGCAGCACGTTGCCATTGCTGAAGTCGACGAACAGCAGCCCCGCCTGCGGGTTCTCCAGCAGGTTGCCGAGGGTATTGAAATGCAGGTTGCCGGCATAGTCGGGGATGGTCAGGCGGTTACCTTCGACCTTGACGAACCCGGGCCGGCCGCCGCGATGCGATACATCCACCGAACGATGGCCATCTTCGTGGTCGATGTAGCTGGCGACGAAGAACGTGTCGGCGTTGCTGATCATCGCCATCGCCTCGGCACTCAAGGTCAACGAATCCTGCCGCCCCTGCGCCGGTTCATCGACACGGGTGTAGGCGCGCAACTGAATGTACTGCGGGCAGTTGCCGAAGGCATGCTCCACGTTCACTTGCAGCTGGTTACCGGTAACCCCGCCAATCAGCCCGTTGATGCGGTTGCGCCGCCGGGTGTGCAGTTCGATGCCGAGCAAACCGATGGCGCCACCTGCAGCGAGGCCGGGCGTTGCTGGGTCTTCGCTGGTGAGGGGGGTGTCGATCAGCAGTTGCTGCGGGTCAGGGGAACTGACAAAGCCTTCTGCCCCCTCAAGCAACGTCGCCCAAGGTTTGCCGTCTGCGTCCACAGCACCGGCAACCAGGAATGGCAGTTGCCGATAGAACTCGCGGTGCTGGTCGGGCATGTAGTCACGGATGACCTTTTGCCCGAACGCTTCCATCCGTTGTGCTACACCGACCTGCTCTTGCAGGCGCTTCTCGCCAGCGTGCCAGGGCGAGGTACGAGGGGCTGGGCGTTGTTGCATGGCGGCATTCCTCGATTGGGTTGCGGCTCAGGCGCTGGCTTGCAGGCCCACAGCGGTGCGTGGCATGGCAACGAAGCCCGGCAGCGCTTCGATCCGTGCCAGCCAGGCACGCACGTTGGGGTAAGGTTCCAGTGAGACATTGCCCTCGGGGGCGTGGGCGATGTAAGAGTAGTTGGCGACATCGGCGATGGTCGGCTCGCTGCCCACCAGGAACGGCGTCTTGGCCAGTTCGGTGTCCATCACCTTGAGCAGGGTGTGGGCGCGGCCGATCACTTCATCGGTGTTGAACGAGGCACCAAACACCGTGACCAGGCGGGCGGCAGCAGGGCCGAAGGCAAGCGGTCCGGCGGCGACCGACAACCACCGTTGTACCTTGGCTGCGGCGAGTGGATCGTGGGGCAGCCAGCAGCCGCTCTTGTCGTAGGTGCTGGCCAGGTAGACAAGGATGGCGTTGGAATCGGCGAGAACAGTCCCGTTGTCATCGATCACCGGCACCTGGCCGAACGGGTTGAGAGCGAGGAATTCGGGCTGCTTGTGGGCGCCCTTGGCCAAATCGACGAACACCAGCTCAGTGGGCAGGTTGAGCAGCGACAGCATCAGCTCGATACGGTGGGCGTGGCCGGACTTGGGGAAGTTGTAGAGTTTGATCATGGTCTGCGCTCCAGGGGTGGCACCGGGGTGGTGCTGCTGGAACACATGCTGCGCTGATTCGGTAAACAACAGAATCAGCGCCGCGGGGAGATCATAATTTCGCCAGTCGAAATAATTCCTGTCAGTGGCGCTGTTGCTTCTGGTGGCGATACAGCCCCTTGGCCGCTTCGATCACGTGCGGCACACACGCCTGCAACTCGTCGAAACTCATGGCATCGAGCAACTCGAAGTTGTCCTCCAGCCCATGCAGCGATATGGCCTTCAGCAGTTGGTCCTGCTCAGGGGGCAGCGCGCCCCATTCTGCAACCTGGGTGCCGCGCATATAGCCAAAGCACCACTCTTCCATGATGATCGCCGGCCCCTCCTCGGCTTCACTTTCTTCGAACAGTGGTTCGAAGTTTTCGAGGTCATTCGCCAGCTGCTCCTCTACCTGGTTGGCATAGCGCAGCATCAACGCCGTGTAGGCTTCTTCGTGGGCAGGTTTCTTGAACTTCGGCACCTTGCCACCGGCCACTGCAGGCAGCCAATGCTCGGGGTTGATCCTCGCCGGGGAGCTGGCAAGGGCGGTGAAGAAACCGTTGAGCTCGGCCAGGTTGAGCACCGAGTAGTCGTTGCCGTAGGTGATCAGCAGGTCTTCGAGGCGGTCGAGTTCTTTGTCGCTGAGCGCGGGGAGCATGTGCGGGTGTCCTGGGGTGAAGATTTGCGTGCACCCTAGCACATGGGGGTTGGCGTGAGGAATTTGTTGCCTGTACATAAGCATTCGCGGGCGGTCCGACCTCGGACCGCCCGCGAAAAAGCCCTTAAGCCTTAAACCGCCAGCGCGCGCTCACGCAGCTCGCTGTTGAGGATGCGGTCGTTCTCGCTGTAATCGACCGGGCAGTCGATCACGTGCACGCCTGGGGTCTTGATGCAGTGCTCGAGCAGCGGCAGCAAACCTTCGGCGCTTTCCACACGGTGGCCATTGGCACCGTAGGCTTCGGCGTATTTGACGAAGTCCGGGTTGCCGTAGTCCAGGCCGAAATCGGTGAAGCCCATGTTGGCCTGCTTCCAGCGGATCATGCCATAGCCGTCGTCACGCAGGATCACCACGGTGACGTGCATGCCCAGACGAACTGCGGTTTCCAGCTCCTGGCTGTTCATCATGAAGCCGCCGTCGCCACACACCGAAATCACCGGGCGGTCCGGGTACACCAGGTGCGCCGCCATGGCCGACGGCAGGCCCGCGCCCATGGTCGCCAGGGCGTTGTCGAGCAGCACTGTGTTGGGCTTGTGCGCCTTGTAGTTGCGGGCGAACCAGATCTTGTAGATGCCGTTGTCCAGCGCAACGATGCCTTCGGATGGCAGCACGCGGCGGATGTCGGCAACCAGGCGCTGCGGATAGACCGGGAAGCGGTCGTCGTCGGCGCCTTCGGCGATCTGCGCTTCGTTGGCTTCGCGGATGGCCATGAGGCGGGTGAAGTCCCAGTGCGAAGTGTCGCCCAGGCCTTCGCCGATCTGCCAGACGGCGTTGGCGATGTCGCCAATCACTTCAACCTGCGGGAAGTACACGGCATCGACTTCGGCGGAACGGAAGTTGATGTGAATGACTTCGGTACCGCCACGAACCATAAAGAACGGCGGCTTCTCGATCACGTCGTGACCGATGTTGACGATCAGGTCGGCGGCTTCGATGGCGCGGTGTACGAAATCACCGGACGACAGCGCAGCGTTGCCGAGGAAGCGCGGGCTGCGCTCGTCGACCACGCCCTTGCCCAGCTGAGTGGTGACGAACGGGATACCGGTATTGTCGACCAATTGCTTGAGGACTTTGGCGGTCATCTTGCGGTTGGCGCCGGCACCGATTACCAGGATTGGGCTGCGCGCATTGCGCAGTTTCTCGATGGCGGCTTCGATGGCCACGTGCTCGGCCAGCGGGCGGCGGTGCAGGCTGCGCGGGATCGGCATGGCATCGGTCTGCTCGGCCGCGATGTCTTCTGGCAGCTCCAGGTGCACGGCACCCGGTTTTTCTTCTTCGGCCAGGCGGAACGCCTCACGCATGCGCGAAGGAATGTTGTCGGCCGATGCGAACTGGTGGGTGTACTTGGTGATGGGGTCCATCATGCCGCACACGTCGATGATCTGGAAGCGGCCTTGCTTGGACTTCTTGATCGGCTTCTGGCCGGTGATCATCATCATTGGCATGCCGCCCAGGTAGGCGTACGCACTGGCGGTCACCAGGTTGGTCGCGCCAGGGCCCAGGGTCGACAGGCTGACGCCGGTCTTGCCGGTCAGACGGCCATAGGTAGCGGCCATGAAGCCCGCGGACTGCTCGTGGCGGGTCAGTACCAGCTTGATCTTCGACTTGCGCAGGGATTCCAGCAGGTCGAGGTTTTCCTCACCAGGAATGCCGAACACATACTCGACACCTTCGTTTTCCA
>NZ_JBIVGP010000022.1:0-57322 GCF_044748725.1 Pseudomonas sp. NPDC089752 | reverse complement strand
AAGCTGCTGCACCTGGTTTACGGGGTGGTGAAGTCGGGGATACCGTTTGACCCCAAAATCGCTCTTGCAGGGTGAGGGTCAAGACGGTATCTACAAGGGTTGCGCAAGCTTCAGAAACTCAGCATGCCCGCTTTAGTGCGAATTCTCTCGGCTGTTCTCCAGCGTCTCCAGCAAAGCGATCTGCATCCGCGTGTGCACGCGGATGAACCAGCGCCACAGTACCGCCACCACCACTGCCGCCACCACGGCAATGATCAGCAGCAGCTCGCTGGTCGGCAGGATGCTCGCCGATAGCGCCGACAGCAGCAGGAAAATCACCAGCAGCGACAGCAGCGGAATCACCTCGGCCACCACACGGCGCACGCGCTGGGTATGGCGCCCGGCCATTTCCGGCTTCACGCCCATCTCGGCCAACAGCATCGACAGGGCCTTGAGCTTGCGATACGCCGCGATGAGGAACGGCAGCGACAGCAACAACGCCGCGCCCCAGATTACCGCCTTCTGCTGGCTGACATCGCTGACCCACTCACTGAGCCAGGTGCCGATTCGCTCGGCGAAGTAGCCACCGCTGAAGAAGATCGCGATCACCAGCGCCAGGTTCACCCCAACCTGCAGCAGGATGCGCCGGATCATCGCCGCCAGCATCGCGCCTTCACCTTGGGGCTGGATGCTGCGTAACCATTCGCCATACAGCGACAGCACGCGCGACAGCCGGCTTGGCATCACCTTGCCCAGCTTCAGCGACAACGGGTCGGCGGCGCGGATCAGGTACGGCGTCAACAACGTGGTGATGGCCGAGACCGCCACCGCGACCGGGTAGAGGAAGTCGCTGGTCACCTGCAGCGTCATGCCCAGGGCCGCGATGATGAACGAGAACTCGCCGATCTGCGAAAGCCCCATGCCCACCCGCAACGAAGTACGCCCGTCGTTGCCGGCAATGAAAGCGCCCATGCCGCAGGACAGCATTTTGCCCAGCACCACGGCCAGGGTGATGACCACGATCGGCCAGGCATAGTCGACCAGGATCTGCGGGTCGATCATCAAGCCGATGGCGACGAAGAAGATGGCACTGAACAGGTCGCGTACCGGTTCGATCAGCCGCTCGATCTTCAGCAACTGGCGCGATTCGGCCATGATCGCGCCGATCAGGAAGGCGCCCAGCACCATGCTGTATTCAAGCTTGACCACTAGCAGGCAGAAACCGAAGCACAAGCCCAGGACGGTGATCAGCAACATCTCGTTGCTCTCGAATTTCGCCACATAGGCCAGCAGCCGCGGCACCAGCAGAATGCCGATGACCAGCGCCACGATCATGAACAACGACAGCTTGCCGACCGTGGAAAACACCTCGCCGGAGCTGACCGAGCCGCTGACCGCGATGCCGGACAGCAAAGCGATGATGCCGATGCCGAGAATGTCCTCGACGATCAACACACCAAAGATCAGCTGTGCGAAACGCTCGTTCTTCATCTTCAGGTCGTTGAGCGCCTTGACGATGATGGTGGTCGAGGAAATTGCCAGGATCGCGCCGAGGAACAGCGAATCCATTGTGTTCCAGCCGAACCAGCGGCCGATCTCGAAACCGATCCAGATCATCAGGACGATTTCCAGGAATGCCGCGATGAACGCCGTGGCCCCTACCTTGAACAGCTTGCGCAGGCTGAACTCCAGCCCCAGGCAGAACATCAGGAAGATCACCCCAAGCTCAGCCAGGGTCTTGATCGTGTCTTCGTCGTGAATCAGGCCGAACGGTGGTGTGTGCGGGCCGATGATGAACCCGGCGACGATATAGCCGAGCACCACGGGCTGCTTGAGCCGATGAAAGAGAATCGTCACCACCCCAGCGACCAGCATGATCACGGCCAGATCCTGGATGAAGCTGATGGCATGCATGGCGCGATACTCCTTTTTCGATGCCCGGGCAAACCGCTCCTCTGCCAAGGCAAACCCGGGCAAGAAGCAAGCACATACTGTATTGAATGCAGGAAAGCCCCTATTGCGTGGGCGTACTCAGGTTAACATCGCACCCCGCCGCAAAAAGGCGGTGCAATATGTAGAAACAGATCGGCCGGTCAACCACCGCCGATGGCAAGATCGGCGTGACGACGGAGCGTCAGCCAACGTCCCGTATCAGGAAGGCAAACTTCAAGAGGGGAAACAGAAGTGTCAGTAGATACCCGCCCCGAGTCAGCGCAACCCCACCGTGAGCACACTATGGAACCTGGAAACGCCCAGCTGAGCATGACCGTCCTGATGACCCCGGACATGGCCAACTTTTCTGGCAACGTACATGGCGGCACCTTGCTCAAGTACCTCGATGAAGTGGCTTATGCGTGCGCCAGCCGGTATGCCGGCAGCTATGTGGTGACCCTCTCGGTCGACCAGGTGATCTTCCGCGAACCGGTGCACGTCGGCGAGCTGGTGACGTTCCTGGCTTCGGTCAACTACACCGGCAACACCTCCATGGAGGTGGGCATCAAAGTGGTCACCGAGAACATCCGCGAACGTTCGGTGCGCCATTCCAACAGCTGCTTTTTCACCATGGTCGCGGTCGACGACAACCGGCGCCCGGTCGCGGTGCCGCCGCGCCAGCCGCAGTCCAGCGAAGAAAAGCGGCGCTTCCTGCAGGGCCAGCAGCGTCGGCAGATACGCCAGGAAATGGAAAAGCGCTACCAGGACCTGAAGACCGACACCGTTTAATATGCCAGGCGCTGCGCCTCGAAGCGCACGCGCGGGTGAGCGATGCGATCTTGCGCCCGCACCAGCTGCAGCTCGTAGCTGGTGCAGGCCTGGGTTTCCAGCAGCACTTCATGCACGGCTGCCGCGGTGTACTCGAAGGCTTGCAACCAGCTATCGCCCAGCAGCACTCGGGCGAGGAACAGCCCTGAGGTCAAGTCACCCACCCCGACCGGTTGACGCGGGAATGCCAACAGCGGACGGCGCAGGTGCCAGCTCTGGTCACGGGTGACCAGCAACATCTCGAACATGTCTTCGGCTCGGCCCGGATAGGCCAAGTGCTTTACCAGCACCACCTGCGGGCCACGCTCCAGCAGCCCACGGGCCATGCCCACACAGTCCTCCAGCGACTGCGCCCGCCGGCCGCAAAAGCTGTCCAGCTCCAGCTGGTTTGGGCACAGGATGTCGGCCCGGGCAACGGCTTCCTCCAGAAGGAATTCACTGACCTCTTGCGGCACGATGCAGCCCTTCTCTGCGTGGCCCATGACCGGATCGCACAGGTACAACGCCTTCGGGTTCACTGCCTTGATACGCTCGACACCTGCCAGGATCGCCCGGCCCTGTTCGGCGCTACCCAGATAGCCGGACAGCACGGCATCGCAGTTGCCCAGTTCGCCGATGTTGGAAATACCTTCCACCAACGCAGGAATTTGCGCTGGAGCAAGCACTTCGCCCGCCCACTGACCATACTGAGTGTGATTGGAGAACTGCACGGTGTTGAGCGGCCAGACATTGACCCCGATCCGCTGCATGGGAAACACCGCAGCGCTGTTGCCGGCGTGGCCGAACACCACGTGGGACTGAATGGCGAGCAGGTGCGGGGTACGTTTCATGCGGGCAGTTTTCCAAAGCTGTTTCGAGATTGTGCGTCGCGCAGTATGAACTCGATTGCCACCTGTACGACAGACCAGGGACGCAGTTAAGCTGGATCGACCTGTTTGGAGCATATGCAAATGTTGACCCTGGAGAATCTCTTCGTCCTGATGTTGTTGGCCACGGCGGGCGGTTGGTTATGGCACAACCATGGGCTGCGCGAGAAAGCCCTGGCACGGGTCAAACAGCACTGCGCCAAACTCGACCTGGAGCTGCTCGACGATGCCGTCGCGCTCAAGCGCATCGGCTTTATCCGTGATGCCAATGGCAGGAAGCGGCTGGCACGGGTTTATGCCTTCGAGTTCACCGTGACCGGCGAACAGCGCCATCCAGGTACCGTGACCCAGTTCGGTGCCCACAGCATGCAGATCGAACTGGCGCCCTACCCGTTCGAGATCAATACGCCGCCACGCACCGGCAACGTCATCGAGATGCAGCAGTGGCGCCAGGAGCACAATCGCTGGCGTAACTGATCATCTCACGCGGCACTCATCCAGTGCGGCCTGCAACCTCTGCCGAAGCTGCGGTCGATCGAAGATCAGTTCGATACGCGTGTCCTTGCGCCAGGCGCTTGGCTGCCAATCAGGCATGTTGCGATCGAGGCCGTTGAAGGACTGCCACCCTTCGCTGCTGTGGATAACACCCTTGGCCCGACGCCACGCGTACGTTTCAAGCAGTTCACGCAGCGCTTGCGGATTGAATTTTTGGCTCGGGTGCCAGCGCCAACCGATGCTCCAACCTGCGTCACCTTCGTTAACGTGACAAATGGACTGGCGAGTATCTGTCCACAGGGTGACAGGGGCTGTGGACGGTTTATCCATGAATGATTTATCCACAAAAAACTGCGAAAAATCCCCTGTGGATGAAATCGGGAGGCAGGAGATTGCTAACAGCCCCTGCTGCGTCCATACACTAGCTATTGCTGGAAAATCCTTATTTATCAACAACCTATGTTTTTCATCAACAGCTTCGCTTTTGTTGAATATCAATAACGAAGCGGCTTCCAGCGCCTCTCGTTGTACCTCAGGTAAACGCTCCCCCCGCGCCAGCGATTGAGCATCCAAAACCATCACCAGCGGCTGCACCGCCAGCACCCCAAACCAGGGAGCTTGGCGCAGCTGGTTCAACAGCTGCACAGGATGGCCAAGGCCCGAAGGCTCGATGAACAGTCTGTCGGGGCGCGCCTTGCGCAACAGGCGCCCGAGCCCCACCTGGAAAGGGGCGCCATTCACGCAGCACAGGCATCCTCCTGCCACTTCGGCGATGGCAACACCGTCTTCATCACGACTGAGCAAGGCTGCATCCAGGCCGACCTGACCGAATTCATTGACCAGCACGGCCCAGCGCTCACCCGCCGGGCGCTGGGCCATCAACTGGCGAATGACGCTGGTCTTGCCGGCACCCAATGGCCCGGCGACGACATGAGTAGGGATGTTCTGCAGCATGCGATCACTTCGGTACGGAATTTCCCCCACTATGCCCCGTCAAGCCAGCCAGTCAAGGCTGAGCAGCAGACGCCGCTCCTGGCCAGGCGGTGAGCGATGGATCAGGCCGGCCCCTTCGTTGCCCAGCCATTTCTCGCCCTTGAGCACAGCAACATCCCCAGATTGCAGCCTCCTGATGTTATCCACAGGCGCGGGGGCCAGATGCAGTCCACGTCGCTCGATCGCCCCTTCTTCCAGCCATTCGCTGCCTGGGCCCACATAGCTGGTCAGCAGCCGCAAGGGGACGTTATCCACATGGAAGCGAGGACACATGGCGCCCTGCAAAACTCGCAGCCGCAGGCCAACACGCCGCGCACCAAGCAAGCAGGTGAATGCGGATACCAGCCAGCGCACGTCTGCGACAAAGCTCTCGTAGCCTTGCAGATCGGCTGCCTCGGCCAACAGCTGCGACAGCGATGGCGTTTCATGTTCGTTCACATCGAGCACCCGCAGGTCCTCCAAGGGTTCGCCGAGGCCAACCAGCAGCGCCGCGAAGTCTTCCACCTGAGCTGGGAGACGGCGCTGCCAGACCGCCATATTGACGCCATCCTGAAAAATGTCGGTCAATACCTGTGGTGAGTCGGCATGCACCTGACGGATATCCACAGCCTGCAACGCCGGCATCACGCAGCTTCCTCAGCATGCCAAGGCCCGAAGGGATCTGGCAGGCGAAGCCACTCCACATGCCCCAGCGCCATCTCATCATCGGTCAGCAAGCAGTCATCCAGCGCTGTGGATAACTTGGCGAAGTCTATGTTCTGACCGATGAACACCAGTTCCTGACGGCAGTCTCCGCTTTCGGCCAGCCAATACTTGAGAATGTCCTGTATGCTCTGCTCATCCTGTGGCCAGTGCTCACGCGGCACGAACCGCCACCAGCGCCCGGCCAGGCCGTGACGCATCATGCCGCCTGCCTGCGACCAACTGCCGGCCTCCTGGTATTTGCTGGCCAGCCAGAAGAAACCTTTTGAGCGCAGCAGGCGGCCATTGCTCCATGGCTTGTGGATAAAGTCGAAGAACCGCTGCGGGTGCAGCGGCCTGCGCGCTTCCCACGTGAATGCGGCAATGCCGTACTCCTCGGTTTCCGGGACATGTTCCCCGCGCAATTCCTGCAACCAGCCCGGCGCCTGCGCGGCCTGCTCGAAGTCGAACAGGCCGGTGTCGAGTATCCGTGCCAGCGGCACCTGGCCCATGACCATCGGCACGATCTGCGCCCGGGCATTGAGGCTGCGCAAGATGGCGATGAGCTCTTCGCGCTCATGCTGGCTGATCAGGTCGATCTTGCTCAGCAACAGCACATCGGCGAACTCGACCTGTTCGATCAACAGGTCACTGATCGAACGCTCGTCTTCCTCGCCAAGGGTTTCACCGCGGCTCGCCAGGCTGTCGGCCGCCTGGTAATCGCGCATGAAGTTCAGGCCGTCGACTACTGTAACCATGGTGTCCAGCCGGGCCATGTCGGACAGGCTGCGGCCCTGCTCGTCGCGGAAGGTAAAGGTCTCGGCGACCGGCAACGGCTCGGAGATGCCAGTGGACTCGATCAGCAGATAATCGAAGCGGCCTTCCTCGGCCAGACGCGCCACCTCCTCCAGCAGATCTTCGCGCAGGGTGCAGCAGATACAGCCGTTGCTCATCTCCACCAGTTTTTCTTCAGCGCGATTGAGGCTGACGTTGCGCTGAACCTCACTGGCATCGATGTTGATTTCACTCATGTCATTGACGATCACGGCGACCCGCAGGTTGTCGCGATTACGCAGTACATGGTTGAGGAGAGTACTTTTGCCAGCGCCAAGGAAGCCGGATAGCACGGTGACGGGAAGACGGTGAGACATGGTGAAACCTCTTCAGGCGGGCGCATTCGAAGCGATGCATTGCACAATGTTATAAAGTAACATTACAATTTCGCCAAGCCGTACTCGTCGGAAGATTTTTCTTGAGGGATGGAATGAACCTGCTACGCGCTGCCCTATGGTTGCTGGTCACTGCGCCTTTTGCGTCGCAGGCGGTGCCGCTGAGCAACAGCTTGGCACTGTGCACGCGTAGCGCCACGCTGCTTGCTTGCAAGGACGGCAACGGCAGTTATTACAGTGTGCGGACAGAAGGCAGCCATCTTTACCTCCGCGGTTTCGACACTACATCGCGTCGCCTCTGGGCTCAAACCAACAGCCGCTACGGTACGCTGACGTTTTTCACAGGCCTCGCGAGCGATGGTGAAGCCTGGGTTGGCTATAGCCGACGCGTTGGCTGGACCACGTACAACCGCGTTTCCAGCTCAAGCGGTCAACGTTTCAACCTGCATTGCAGCCTGGTCGGAGGATGCCGCTGACCCGGCCAATGCAGGGTGATGGCTGTCGCGGCCAAGACCAAAATGAAATGTTCCACGTGGAACTATTGTTGAGCATGGTCTGCTTTCGCCGTCGTGAGCATGCAGAAAGCCTGCATGCTCATTAGCAGATAATGGCCTAGGTGAATTTCAAGTTCGTGGTTTGACCGTTCCACAGTCGTTGCCTAACCAGACAGCACGAGTGTTCATGCTGCCCTGCTGCTGCACACCCGATGCGTTGAACGTGCCGTTTACCTGGGTTGTGAATTCCTTGTCGCTAAGGAAGGTTGCCTGACCGGTACCTTGTGCCTTGGGGCAACTGAATTGGAACTTCCAGACATTGCCGGTGCGGTCGGTGATTTTTTGCGTGCAACCGGACTTGGGGTCCTGCAGAGGGATGTCATTGGTCTGCACTTGCTCAGGTGTCAGACATGAACGTACACCATTACCGCCGATGGTAACGCCCTGCTTGGCCAACACCCCTTCCATCATTGCCCGTTGCTCCGGTGGCAAGTTCTTCAGCTGGCCGAGCATGAACTGCATATCCGGCAACGGTTTGCCATCGACCTGCATGTTGCTGGTGGTCAGCTCCCACAACCCGGGCTGCAGCATCTGTGCATGCACCAGCGGGCTGCCCAGGCCAAGGGCCAGAGCCAACAGTGGCAGACGAATCTTCATGGACGAACGCTCCTCGAAATAACCGGCCAAGTGGCCGGGCTCAGGCTTAGACGCCAAATCCGCATTCTGGTTGCAACGCGGGCCTGGAACGTGTTCTGTTATCCGCTGTGTATTCGGCAAGCAGGATGCGTATGGATTACCACAGCCCCTACTTCTTCGGCTATGTGCTCGGCGTCATTCATCTGCTAGGCATCATCGCCGCACTGCATGCGGTGTTCACCGTACGCACCGCCCAAGGTGCAATTGCCTGGGCCATGTCACTGTTCTTCATTCCCTACTTCACACTCATCCCTTACCTGGTTTTCGGTGCCCGCTCCTTCTATGCCTACATCCAGGCACGGCGCCAGGCCAACCAGGAAATGCACGTGGCCATGGCCAACCTCAACTGGAGGCCCTGGGTTGAGGAAGCGCTGACTGCCCGAGAATCAGACAGCTACGCCGCGTTACGGGCCATGCCAAAGCTCGGACGAATGCCCTGTCTTGCCAACAACCAGGTGAAGCTGCTGATCAATGGCAAGGCGACATTCGATGCCATCTTCGCCGCCATCGAGCGAGCCCGGGAAGTGGTGCTGGTGCAGTTCTTCATCATTCACGACGATACCCTCGGCAAGGCACTGCAACAATTGCTGCTGCGCAAAGCCAGCGAGGGGGTGCAGGTGTTCGTGCTTTACGACCGGGTCGGCAGCCACGCGTTACCCGCCAGCTACAGTCAGGCCTTGCGCGACGGTGGCGTGCAGATCCATGCCTTCGCTACCCGCAGAGGCTGGTTCAATCGCTTCCAGGTGAACTTCCGCAACCACCGCAAGATCGTAGTGGTCGATGGTGTGGCCGGGTTCATCGGCGGGCACAACGTTGGTGACGAGTACCTCGGCGAGCACCCTCGTCTTTCGCCCTGGCGTGACACCCACGTGCAGATCAGCGGGCCGGTGCTGGCCTGCCTGCAGGAGTCGTTCGCCGAGGACTGGTACTGGGCAACGCGCCAGCTGCCTCCGCTGATCCTGCCCGACACCTACCCAGACAACGGCGTGTTGTGCCAGGCGCTGGCCAGCGGCCCGGCAGACTCCCAGGAAACCTGCTCGCTGTTCTTCATCGAAGCCATCCACTCCGCCACCCACCGGGTGTGGATCACCAGCCCCTACTTCATCCCCGACGAGGCCGTGTTCGCCGCTTTGCGGTTGGCGGTGTTGCGAGGCGTGGACGTGCGCATCCTCATCCCCTCGCGGCCAGACCATCGCATCGTCTACGCCGCTTCCAGCCTGTTCGCCTTCGAGGCGGTGCGTGCAGGCATACGCATGTTCCGCTACCAGCCAGGCTTTCTGCATCAGAAGGTGGTGCTGGTGGATGACGAGGTCAGCGCCGTTGGCAGTGCCAACCTGGACAACCGATCGTTCCGGCTCAACTTCGAAATCACCCTGCTGACGGTCGATCGAGCGTTTGCCGACCAGGTCGAGGCGATGTTGATCGATGACTTCGACCAAGCCAAGGAAATAACCGCCGAGGACAGCCGGGATACTCACCGTATCCAGCAGTTGGGCATGCGCATTGCGCGGTTGATTTCGCCGATCCTCTGAACGTGAGCGGGGCCGCAGTTGCGGCCCCGGTGGAGTTGTCAGCGGTAGAGGTCTTCGCGGGTCCAGGGTAGATCGTGATGCCCATCGGCATAGGGTTTCACAGCCAGAATCTGGTGCAGATTGATCCAGCCCTTCTGGAACGCATAGGCACATCCCGCCAGGTACAGGCGCCAGATGCGCAAGGTTTTCTCCGGCACCAAGGCCGCTGCCCGGTGTAGCTGGTGCTCCAGATTCTCGCTCCAGTGGTGCAACGTCTTGGCGTAATGCAGTCGAAGGCTCTCCACGTCCACGACCTCCAACCCGGCCTCGCAGATGCTCGCACTGATCATCGACAGGTGCGGCAACTCCCCATTGGGGAATACATAGCGGTCGATGAACTCGCCAGCTCCGCGCCCGACCGGGCGGCCGTCGATATGCTTGGCGGTGATACCGTGATTCATCACCAGCCCGCCCTCGCGCACGGCGCCGAACAGCTTCTGGCAATACAACGCCAGGTTCGCATGCCCAACGTGTTCGAACATGCCGACACTGACCACCTTGTCGAAGCGCCCGTCCTGCGGAAGGTCGCGATAGTCGAGGATCTGCAGGTCGACCTGTTTGGCCAGGCCCTCATCCTTCACCCGCTGACGACCCAGCTTGAGCTGTTCTTTGCTCAACGTAATGCCAAACACCTTGGCGCCGTATTCGCGTGCGGCGAACCGAGACAACCCACCCCAGCCGCAACCTACGTCGAGCAGATAGTCACCCGCTTGCAGGCGCAGCTTGCGGCACAGGTGGTCGAACTTGTCCTGCTGGGCCTGATCGAGGGTATTGTCGGGCTCACGGAAGTAGGCGCAGGAATACACCATGTCCTGGTCGAGCCACAGCTGATAGAAGTCGTTGGAAACATCGTAGTGGTACGAGATGGACGTGGCGTCAGTCTGTTTGTCGTGGGCCAGACGCTGCGGAGGCGTTTCGTCGTCGTCAGTCAGCAATGCTTCGCTCAGCTCGTCACACACACGAACGGCTTCGCCGATATCACCTTCCAGTTCCAGCTTGCCTTCGACGAACGCAGTGCCCAGCTCATTCAGGCTCGGATGCGTCAGCTGGCGGATCAGCTGCGGCTCCTTGACCAAAATGGTGATCTGCGGGCTTGGCCCAAGATCGAACTGGTTGCCATCCCATAATTTCAGGCGAAGTGGCAAGTGCAGGCTCTGCAGTGCCGGCGGAAGTTGCGCAAGCATGGACGACCCTCCTTCTGGGCTCGATGCATGAAATTTCGAACACCACCGAATCAGGGTAGTTCATCCGTGCGAAGTTTCCGCTAAGCGGGACCAAGGTCTAGAACCAACTGATCTTATAGGCGCGCTGGATTGTATACAATTCCACGTTCTGCGCTTAACCTTATGCCCCTCTCGCGCTTCTTCATCTGGAGTAGAAACCCATGAAATCCTATGACGTGGTGATCATCGGCGGCGGCCCTGGCGGCTATAACGCGGCGATTCGAGCCGGCCAACTTGGTTTGAGCGTTGCCTGTGTGGAAGGCCGTTCGACCCTGGGCGGCACCTGCCTGAATGTCGGCTGCATGCCGTCCAAGGCCTTGCTGCATGCTTCCGAACTTTACGAAGCCGCCAGCGGCGAAGAATTCGCCCACCTTGGCATCGCGGTGAAACCAACCCTGAACCTCGGCCAGATGATGAAGCAGAAGGACGAGAGCGTGACCGGCCTGACCAAGGGCATCGAATACCTGTTCCGCAAGAACAAGGTCGACTGGATCAAGGGCTGGGGCCGCCTGGACGGTGTCGGCAAGGTCATCGTCAAAGCCGAAGATGGCAGCGAAACCCCGCTGCAGGCCAAGGACATCGTCATCGCTACCGGCTCCGAGCCCACGCCTCTGCCCGGTGTGACCATCGATAACCAGCGCATCATCGACTCCACCGGCGCCCTGGCCCTGCCTCAGGTGCCCAAGCACCTGATCGTGATCGGCGCCGGTGTCATCGGCCTGGAGCTAGGCTCTGTATGGCGCCGTCTTGGCAGCCAAGTCACCGTCATCGAGTACCTCGACCGCATCTGCCCAGGCACCGATGAGGAAACTGCCAAGACCCTGCAAAAGGCTCTGGCCAAGCAAGGCATGGCGTTCAAGCTCGGCAGCAAGGTAACTCAGGCCAGCGCCTCGGGCGATAGCGTGAGCCTGACCCTGGAACCCGCCGCCGGCGGCACCGCAGAGACCCTGCAAGCCGATTACGTGCTGGTCGCCATCGGCCGCCGCCCTTACACCCAGGGCCTGAACCTCGAAAGCGTCGGTCTGCAAACTGACAAGCGCGGCATGCTCGCCAACGAACATCACCGCACCTCGGTGCCGGGTGTCTGGGTGATTGGTGACGTCACTTCCGGCCCGATGCTCGCGCACAAGGCCGAAGACGAAGCGGTGGCCTGCATCGAGCGCATCGCTGGCAAGCCCCATGAGGTCAACTACAACCTCATCCCTGGGGTGATCTACACCCGTCCCGAACTGGCCAGCGTCGGTAAGACCGAAGAACAGCTCAAGGCCGAAGGCCGTGCCTACAAAGTCGGCAAGTTCCCCTTCACCGCCAACAGCCGGGCCAAGATCAACCACGAGACTGAAGGCTTCGCCAAGGTCATCGCCGATGCCAATACGGATGAAGTGCTGGGTGTGCACCTGGTTGGGCCGAGTGTCAGCGAGATGATTGGCGAATTCTGCGTTGCCATGGAGTTCTCGGCCTCGGCTGAAGACATCGCCCTCACCTGCCACCCACACCCAACCCGTTCCGAGGCCTTGCGCCAGGCGGCGATGAATGTGGAAGGGATGGCGATGCAGATCTGATTTCAACAGACAAAAACATCCCCCTGCATGGAGGATGTTTTTGTATGCCAGGGCCAGCTATAGGGCAAGCAACCGTCGCGCCGTTCCTAGAACGCCCAGCGCATACCCAAATGCAGCTCGCTGGAGACAAGATTGGCGCGCATCTTCTCGTCCTGTAAGCCACGGACATTCTGGAAGTTGTTCCATCCGCTCTCGGTATTGCCCATATCCACATAGCGATAGCCGAGGTCGAGTGTCATGCGCTCAGTCACCTCATAGGCCAGCCCCGCGCCGAGCGACCAGGCCAGATTGGTTTGGGTAGCAGTACCGTACTGTCGAGACTCGTTACCCTGCCACCCCGCTGACTCGAGCTGGGCAAGGCCCAGGCCAGCAGAAGCATAGATCGACAAGGCCTGAGTAAGTTTCTGGTCCCGATAAATGTTGAACATCACACGCCTTGACTCAATCTGGTGTTCATTCAGGCTGGTTGGAAATGCGCTCGATCCACTGGTGAACTTATTCTTTTGTGGCAGGGATAATTCACCTTCCAAGCGCCAGCCATTACCAAATCGATAGCCAACTGCGAAGCTACCCGTGATCTCTTGATGACGGTCGTCGCCGGAGACGAAAGCACCGATGCCCGGGCGTGCACTCGAGTCCATGTTGCGGGCTTTATGTTCAACATTGATGAGCCTGGCCGCCCCATAGTAACCCTCCTCCTCGGCCGAGGAGGCCATTGCAATCGAGGTTTGCATGGCAGAGGCGGCAAGCAGGTACACAGCAGTACGTTTGCGTATTTGCATTATGTTCAGACTCCACGACTACGGAAGAAGTGGGGAACATTCTGATAATGGATGGGGGGGCGCCAAAGCAGGATGGTCGCAGGGACCTGTAGGAAGCTTACGGTGAGTTTGGTGGGACAAATGAGTGAAATCGCCTGGAATTCCGAGGAATTCCAGGCGAAACAATAGTTGGATTTTGATAATTAAAACTGTCGCAGCGGGGCCCGAAATCCGCGGGCTCCAGCGTCAGGTTGAGAAAGGGCAAAACTGTCGCAACCGGCCAAACATTTGGTTCGGCTCGATGCGCTAGAGAATTAAAACTGTCGCAGCCACAAAGGACGCGGCTTTCAGACTAAGAGCGGCGGCAGCCATCAGTCAAACGGTTAGCGCGGCAGCGCACATAAGCCCGCCAATCATTCCTACGTGCTCAAGCGCAATCTGAAACTCCTCCATTTTCTTGGGCGGATTGCGCTGGCAAAGCAGGCTGGCATCGACGCACGGCTCGATCCTTTTTGAGGCACGTTGGCAGGCCGCTTTCGACCCTTTGCGGACGGTGCATGCTTTGGGGTCAGTGCGGTGTTCGGATGTGTTCGCCTTGAAATGTTCAGCGCCAATGAGATCGAGCGCCGCCCGCGCGGCGCATCGCGGATAACATCCGCTCCTACGTTTGTTTCTGGCCAGTAACGTCAGTGACAGACGCGCGCGAACGCCTTGTTCGTACGACTCGGTATCGCGTCAGGCACCCAGGCGGCCGCGCGCAAATCTCACTGACATAATTGGCCAGAAACAAACGTAGGAGCGGATTTTATCCGCGATGCGCCGCGCGGGCGGCGCTCGATCTCATAGGCGCAGACGATGTCATGGCGAACGTCCGCAAAGGGTCGGAAGCTGTCACTCGCCAGCGGCCGCTACCGACCCAGAGCTGCCGGTCATGTACGGAAGAATTCGGCCAGACACATACATTGAAATGTTGGCCCGATACAGTTGAGTTCCGTGGAACCAACGCATCGTTGAACGCACGTGTCGATGACTATCACAACGTCACTTTGGCTGTTCTACCAGTGCCTGCGGCCCCCTTTACATCACATTGAAGAAAACTGCTTTCGATAGTTACTCGAACTGCCCTCGGGACGGCGCGTGAAGGCTCGGCTGCCGCTGGATGGAATGCTGGTAGAGATTGAGGCGATGGCCGCTTGGGGATGACCAAGAAGCTTTCTGCTGTTTTTGATCGTGTAACGCGCGTGACGGAAGTTGCGTGCGTCTAACCGCATCAGGCAGCAATCGGCGGAAGCATCGGCTCACAGCATAGTCCGCTCGCTATCCCCCAGAAAAACCGTCCCATGCATGAAAGTCTCTCGCTCATCGGCTGTGGTCAGGGCAAATTTTGCGATGCCGACTGAAAACTGACACAGGTGTTCAACTGCTTCTGCTCACTTTCCGAGCAGGAGAACACCAGGTGATCATCATGGAAATGATGGGAAAAATTCGGCGGATGTACTTCCGCGACAAGCTTTCGCTTCACCAGATAGCGAAGCGTACCGGGCCAGAGCCCCCGAAACCAAACAGCCGGTGTACCAGCGGCAAGCCGCTTTCAACAAGCAATGCAAACGCTTGAGAAATTACGCCTCCGCCGATCGCGAAAGCTAACGCGTTTCGTTCTGTGTAGCGCCCCGTGCTAACGCAGGGGCCATTCAGCCCAGTTGGCTGGTCCCCTGAAGCTTACAAAATTTACACTTTGCCCTTTCAAAATTACGGGTACAGCAACTCAGCGGGATTGCCTACCTGCACCCATAAATTCAGGCCCGGCCTTTTAAGAATGAAACGTCCTGAAATACTTTACGGTTTGTTTTCTTCACTTCCGACATGTTTATTTTGCACAGCCATTGGAGCGGCCCCCATCAGCGAAAGGATTTGAAGCATGTCCTGTTTTCCAGCCGGTTATTGGGATAAGTATCCACATACCGCTACAATAATTACGACCTATAAATGCAACGCGGCATGTAAAGAATGCTGCTTCGAGTGCAATCCTAGCCTTTCAAACCGGCTGTCACTGAGCGATATGACCCGGTTCATCGATGAAGCATATAAGCGCTTCAATGGATTACGGCTGATCGTCTTCAGTGGTGGCGAATGCTTCTTGCTTGGCGACGACTTATTCAAAGCTATCTCCCATGCTTCTGCGCTAGGTTTGCAAACCCGTTGCGTAAGTAACGGTTACTGGGGAAAGACGTCCAAACAGGCGGCGACTAACGCAGATAAATTGCGCAAAGCCGGTATCAGCGAGATGAACTTCAGCACCGGCAAAGATCATGTCGAATGGGTCCCTCTCACATCGGTTATCGGTGCAGCGAGCGCGTTGGCCGATGCAGATATCCCTGTGTTGATTACCGTTGAGCAAGACAGTGATGAGTCAACGATTGCCGCTCAGCTATTGGAAAACCCTGTTGTCGCGAATCTACGGAAGAAAGAAAAGCTTCAGGTGCAGTTCAACTCATGGATGCCCTTCTATGACACTAGCGAAGAGCGTAAGACCATTGAACACCGTGACAGGCAACTCCGTACAGGCTGCGACCAGGTATTCGAAAATGTCGTGCTTACTCCTCATCACGAAATTTCCGCATGCTGTGGCTTAACATTTGAACATATTCCGGAAATGAAGCTAGGTCGCTATGAGACAGGCTCACTGTTCGCAGACTATACCGCGCAGCACGATGATTTCATGAAAGTCTGGCTACGCACTGAAGGCCCATATTCGATTCTTGAACAGATACTGCCTGAAGGGCATGCACTGGACCTCAAGAATATTGTCCACCCATGCCAAGCCTGCGCCCACATACATACCGATTCTCAGTTGCGCCAAGAACTGAGCAATAAGTTTGTCGACGTCGTGGTCCCGGTAAGCAAACGATTCAATGCACTGGCTACGCTCGACCTTATTTACAAGTGCTAACATCCATCTTGAGCAAGGAAGCAATAACGTGAAGAGAAGGAAATTTCTGCAGTCAACCGCGGCCATGGTCGGCACCGTCACTGCTGGCGCGGCTATACCTGCATTGAACGCGCAAGCCAACAGCCAGCGCAGTTTTGGCACTCCTGGCTCGCTGATCGCCTCGGATGCAGTGACACAGAATCAGTTGCGCCTCACGCTATCGAAGGCCAATGTCCCAGTTGCGGCATGGGAAGACATCGTGAGCTTCAACTCACTGTGGGATCGGATCCGGGAGGAACCCTCCGTATACCACGCGTTCTGCCAAGCGCGTGATTGTGGCGAAGGCCCATTGGACCCAGCGCTCATTCCTGCTGGTTCTTTGGAAGAAAAACTACTTCTGATCACCTACGACTCAGACTTGATGGAGTCAGTAAACAATCACGACTATGACGCCGTTTTCGCCAAGCTAAAAGCTCGGGGATTCACTGATACCCGGTCGACCCTATGGGAACGAATTCGCTTCTACGAGAAACAGGAGCTTGCAGAGATCCTGAAGTCTTCGGAGCTTGCGGGCGATATAGAGAACCTGCCGGCAGTCAAGAAGCAGGCAATGAATCGAATCAAAGAACTGTTGGGGGAAAACAGTATGACACTGCCATTTTCCTCAGAGCAGTTGGTTTCGGAATCGGGCGCCCCACTCGTGGCGGTAGTCAATGTTGGAGTAGTAACCCGTGTTCTAGCAGCTGTCAATGTGGGAGTTTCAGTCAACCTGGCCATCTCTATCTCAATAGCAACCCAAATGGCCGTGACTATTTCCGGTACTTGCCGCTCGGCGCCCTCACCGCGCTTCACTGATGACACGGCATCTGTCGGTGCTGCAAGCATCCACCTGGCGCGGGTTTCTGGCAATGTCGAGATGATTCATGAAATCCATCGTTTTAACGCCCGCCAAGAGATTACTGCGTGCCTGTTTGCAGCGCACAAGAGCGGCTATTTGCGCCTGCCGGCAGCAAAGGCAGAGCGTCGAGAGTTGGTGGATCTGTTCACTCAGCTCGCGCTGGAAATAGCAACCGTATGAGCCAAACAATTGCGGTGGTGCTCGGCTGGAAAATTATATTGATGAACGCAGCAGGTACTGCTGTGTTTATCTTGTGCATTGTCATGATTGAACGTGCTACCGGGAATAGCTCGAGACCGTCGCTGACAGCGTGGATTGCCTATGCTTTTGTAGCTTTACTTCCTGTTGTCCTGTTCTGGCATCTTGGCTGGAATCGAGCCACCTTCTCTGGAAACCAGTTCTCGCTGCGAGCAGGCTTCTACCAGCAGAACTGGCCCGCCAGTATCCTCGATGCACCGTGGAGCACACACTCGCTCAGAGACTTTCAAAGGGACAACGGTGTGCGAGTGTACAGTTATGCTGCCGGTTACTTTTCACGGCCCGGTGGTGAGCGCCAGTACCTACTGGCCATTGGCTCCGACCAGGTACGGTGCTTGAAGATCGATGGTCATCCACCTCTTTGTCTGGACCCTTCGACCCATGAACAGATCCTTGCCGCCCGGCCCAGGTCAGTCCACTGAGGTCGCACCCATGCAGCTTGAGCATTCATCCCTAGGTGGTGTGGAACGAAGCCTGGTGCTAGGCCACCTGAGCGTCGAAGATCCTTCCGTTTTCAACATTGCGGAATACCTCGTCATAAGCTCAGCCATGAGCCTTATGCAACTGCGTCGAGGCATTACCCAGGTGCACCGGGTCAGCCAACTCGGCAACCAGCGCTACCGCATCCAGGGTGCAGACCTGTCTCGTCTTATCGTGCGCCGTAAGCCCGACATCGTCGAATTCGATCTGGCGGGCGTTGCAGATGCCGAGGCGCAAGCGCGTGAGTGGTTTCGCCAGGATGCCCAGGAGGCACTCGACATCTTCGCGGGTGATACGGTTCGCCATCGGCTGGCTCTCTTGCCAGGAGGGCGGTTGTTCTGGGGCATCCTTGCCCACCACGCGGCGACCGATAATTTCGGCATCAAGCAATTCATCGACGATGTGCTGAGCGCGTGTCGCGGCGACCCGCTGAGTGTTGCCCAGGCCGAAAGGCGTACCTTTGCGACCACAGCCGATGCCGACACCTACTGGCTGCAAAGAATGGATGGCTTTCTCCATCACCTGCCAGACGTCTCGACACGAGCGCAGCTCCCAGGGCGCGGGTTGAAGGTGGCCGGCGCCCTGCGCTCCCCGCGCGGCGAGCCACGCTGGCGTGTACGACAGGAGGACTATCTGCGGGCAATGCTCGCGGCGGTGCTTATCGAGTGCCGAGCGCTCGGAAGCAGCGCTGGGGCTGTAAACCTCCCAGTCAGCACCCGTCACTTAGACGGACAAGTCGCTTACGGTCTGGCAATGAGCGTGTTGCCCTTGATGTTCTCGATCAATCCCCAGGCAAGTGTTGGGCAGAATCTGCAGCGGCTGTGTTGGCAACTCGACGAGCAAAGCCCGTACTACGCCGTTGACCTGGCCAACTCGCCCATGGACAGTAAGTGTCGAAAATGGCTGGCGGGACTGCCCGCGATCAACCTGGTGCACACGGACAGCGAGTGGACCCTGGGTGATTGGCAACTGTCGCGCCATTACATCGCATCGGGTGCGGTGCAGAATTACAACATTACCGTCCGCTTCGGCGCCGAACCAGTTGTCGAAGTTGATGTGCATGAACAACTGTACGACCTTGCCGATGCACAGGCTTTGCTGCAGTGCTTCACCGACGCCTTCAACTGGTTAGGCGCTGAGCCCGCTGCGCCTTTGCAGGCCTACTTCGCACAATTCGCCACGCCCCCCGCAAGCAGCCTGCTCTTGGCCCTTCAGCCGCAAGATCGCACAGCCATTCGTTGGCGTGCCGAGCCAGACGCGGCTGTGCCCGGCCAGGACTGCGCATTGCTGACCATGAACTATGAGACCCTTACGCAAAAAGTTGCAAAAATTGCCCAGCAACTGATGTGCATCATGCCGAGCAATCAACGCTTCGCCATCCTCTTGCCCCGGGGGCTGGACGGCGTGCTGAGCACGCTCGCAGTCCACGAAGCTGGTGCCACCTTTGTACCGGTGAACGTCAATTTGGCAACGGACGATCTCGTAGAGTTGCTGCATACGCTTGACATCGCGGTAGTAATCACCGATGTCCCCGGCGTCGCCCGTCTGCCCGGTGGTACCAGAGTGCGCGTTATTACCCTCGAGTCTCTTGAACATCGACGCCTACCAGGTGGCAACCGATACACGACTGCCAGCGATGCTTACATTTTCCGTAGTTCCGGCACCACGGGACGTCCCAAGTTCATCCCCATCAGTCGTGACGGGCTGGGTCACTATCTGCAGGCCATGACCCGTCGTTACGAACTGCGCCAAGATGATGTACTGCTCAACCTGTCGCTAAGCAATTTCGACGCCTGGATCGAAGAGGTCTTCGGCTGGGTGCATTTGGGGGGATGCTTGGCAATCGCTCCGGCCGAGACGGTGCTCGACCATGCGTTGCTGCTGGAGTTCTGCCACCAGGCCGAGGTTTCTGTATTCAACTTTGCAACAAATTACTGGCACCAGTTGGTGTTCTTCCATTCCTCACCGATCCGCCAACGTTGCCCCAGCGCCAGGCTGGCCATTATCGGAGGAGACCTGGCGCAGGACAGTGCCATCAGGCAGTGGCTGCATCAAGTGGGCAAGGGCATTAGGTTGATCAACTCCTACGGCCCGACCGAAGCCTGCGTTGTTGCTACAGCAATGCTCATAGACCAAGACTTCGTGCCTGGCAATCTGGTCGGCGCGCCGCTTGAGAACACCGACCTGGTGATCAAGGCCCCCGGCAGCGGCCAGATACTCGCCGCTGGGCGTGAAGGCGAAGTTTGTCTGCGCGGCCCATCATTGACACCAGGCTACCTGGCCATCGAGGTGGAAGATGCTTCCCGCCTGATGACCTTGGAGGATGGTCATCAATACTGGCGAACGGGTGACCGCGGCCTGCTGGATGAGCACGGGCGCTTGTTCTTCATCGGACGCATGGATGCCACGGCCAAGTTCGAAAGCGAACAGGTCGATCTGCATATGCTGGAACGCTTACTCGCTTCGCGCTTCAGTACCTTCCTGGCCAAGGCGTCGGTGTCTGCCAGCCAGCGCGGGCACAAGTTCATCGATATCCAGCTTCATGGTGACGCCTGCCATACCGACAAGAGTCGCGTGGTGGACTACCTGCGGGGCACGTTCCCCAAGCTCAAGGCCCCTTTCGTGGTAAGCCTTCCCAACTCCTTGTCGCCATCCCTCAGCTCTGGCACAGCCGCAACTGCTGACAACATTCCGCCTGAGGCAGGCCTATTACTCGAGGTGTGGCAGCGCGTGCTGGGTGATGGCGTCGGCATCATTACTTGGAGCAGTGATTTCTATGCTCTGAGCGGCACTTCTTTGCAGGCGTTGATGATTGTCAACCTTTGCGCCGAAGCATTCGGCGTTCATTTGAAGATGAAACATTTCTATGCCGACCCGAAACCTGCGGGCTTGTGGCGGGCAATCAAGGCGAACTCCCGTATGACTGATCAGTTACCGGAACGGATCGAGCCAGGCACCAGTGATCAACTCATGTGGATCATGGAGAGCTTGGTCGAGGGCACTGCCCGTCACAACCTCGCCCTGGTGCATGATCTGCGCGGACGCCTGGACATTGCTCGTCTAGAGGCTTGTTTCCTGCAATTACTAAGTCAAAGCCCTGCACTATGCCAAGTGGCCCGACTTGAACAGGGCACGCTTCATTTAAGTCCGGCTCCAGCCGATCTCTACCCACTCGCTTGGCGCGTGCAGTCAGTTCGAGAACCGCTGGCCCTGCGCCAAGAGCGCGCGCTGAACAAGGCCGTCGAGTGCTTTATCACACAAACGTTCGAGCTGACAGAGCAGTTACCGGTACGCCTGTGTGTCGTCGACTATGGCGAGCAGCAGTACAAGCTGATGTTGTGTGTACATCATGGTTTCTGTGATGGCGTATCGGCCGGCTTGCTGCTCGCGCAGCTATCGCGTTTGTACAATGGCGAGACCCAGGCTCCGGCCGCAGAGCACATCAATCCCGGCCATAAGCCACCAGCAGGTCCGGAAGCCCTGGCGTACTGGGCCGAGGCGCTGTTACCTCACTGCACGCGAATAGCCGAGTCAGCTCAAAGCACGATTGACGGAGCGTTCGATGGTCGTCGTTTGAGCTTTGCGCTGGATGAAAACGCCCTGGCGCTGTTCAGCGCCCTTCAGCGACGGGCCAACCTGACGCTAGACCAGGTGATACTGACTCTCTACTGCCAGGTGCTCGAGTCCACTGTCGGTGAGCAAAACCTGATAATTGGCATGCCGTCAGCCAATCGCAACGGCGCCGGCAGTTGGCAGCAATTGGGCAGTTTCGCCTGTACCGCCTTGCTGGCTCTTGAAATGACCGAGTTCCATGACGCCGCCGCCCTTGCGCGCCATCTACGCCGCAAGTTACTGGAATTTCATGACCATCCTGGCGTGTCGGTCGCGGAGCTGCGCGGTTATCTGCGTGAACATTTCGCGGTAATGCTGCCTGAACCGCGATTTTTCTTCGTTTCCCAACCTGATGCAGGCGCTGCCTTGGCCCTTCGAGGTATCGAAGCACGCCTGCAACCGCCGGAGCGCATACAGGCAAAGGGTGAAATCGCGCTGGAGTTGGTCAGCATTGCCGGCCGCCAGCATCTGCAATGGCTCTATGACAGTAGCCTCTATGCGGTACCGATGGTGCAAGCGCTGCATGCCGCCCTACTGAACTGCGCGTGTGATTGGCTGAACATCGAAGGGCCGCTGCCAGGCGAGGCCGCCTCACAAACGTCCGCACAGGTGACAGTATGAGCCGCCGCAAGCAATGGCTGACGGTTGCCACCCTGGTTGGCTGTCTGTTGCTGACCGGTGCGATGCTGAACCGTGAGGACTCTGACCGGGCGGACGAGCAGACCATTGCCCTGCAAGCGCGGATGCAACCCCTGGAACAGCGTGTAGTAGCCGCAGGTGTGGTCCAGCCATCGCTTGCTGTCGAGGTCGGCAGCCAGGTATCAGGGCAGGTCTTGAAACTGCATGTGCGTCAAGGCGACACCGTGAAACGTGGCGATTGCGTTGCGCAGATCGATGACCGCATCTACAAGGCCAGAGTGGGTGCCAGCCAAGCACTGATCGAGAAACTTGACGCGCAGCTCCAAGAACAACGCTTCGAAGTCCAGTTCTTAAACCGTCAGGTGAACAGGTTGCGCGAGCTCGTGCGGGTGGAGGCGGAAAGCAAGGAACGCCTTGAAAGCATCGAGTTCGAGGTGCTTAAAGGTAACGCAAGGGTTCGCAGCCTGCAGGCCGAAATTCAACAGAATCTGCAGATACTGAAAAGCGAGCAAGTCAATTTGCTCAACACGCGCATTCTCGCGCCAATCGACGGGGTGGTCATGGCCGTTGCAGTCACCGAAGGGCAGACGCTGAACATCAATCAGCAAACACCCTTGATCATGCAGATCGCCGACCTCTCTGCAATGACGGTTCACACGCGCATTTCAGAGGTTGAGATCAACGACATCAAGGTTGGCATGACTGCGCGCTTCAGCGTCCATGGCTCAGCTGGCAGGACATGGGGTGGGGCGGTGATCACCATAGCCCCCTCCCCTGATCTTTCGCAGCCAGCGGTGCATTACGTGGCGACTATCGAAGCAGACAACCTCGACGGCTTTCTGAAAGCGGGTATGAATGCAGACGTCAGCATCATTACGCGCCCCGAAGAGTCCCGACTGGTGCTGCCATTGGCTGCACTTGCCAGCTACCGACAGCGGCCTCTCGATAACAAGCGGACCCTGGTATCGATCAGGGCCCTGCAGGATGGCACCGTGTACCGACACAAGCTGGTACTAGACCATACCTTCGAAGATCAGGCGGTCATACTTGAAGGCCTGCGCGAAAGCCAGGTCCTGCACGCGCTGGTCGCACAGTGAGGAAACAGTCACCATGCTGCAGATGACACAGGTAGGCAAGGTCTATGCGGATGCCGGATGCGCTCGGCCGGTTCTGCACCAAGTCGACCTGACCGTCGCCAGAGGTTCATTCCTGGCAATTCTGGGCCGTTCGGGTTCTGGTAAAAGCACGTTGCTCAATTTGTTGGGCTGCCTCGACCGCCCCACTCACGGTCAATACCGTATCGATGGGGTACCGTTCGAGCACGCCAGCCGTGCGGCGCTCTGCCGGGTGCGGGCCAGTCACTTCGGGTTTGTTTTTCAGGCTTACAATTTGCTGGAACATTATTCCGTAAAGGACAACATTTGCCTGCCCTTGCGCTACGCAGCGGTCTCGCCGGCTGCTGCTGCGTCGGCTTTTGATGACGCGGTAGAAAACCTAGGGCTGGACCGTCTGCTGGGAAAACCGGTTCGCCATCTCTCAGGCGGAGAACAGCAGCGCGTAGCCATTGCACGGGCGTTGATGAACCGCCCCGCATTCCTGCTCGCCGACGAACCCACCGGAGCGCTGGATCAAGAAGCTGGCGCGACCGTCATGGCACTGTTCAAACGCCTGCACCAGAACGGCACCGGCATCATCATGGTCACGCATGACCCGCAAATGGCGGCGCATGCCGAGCAACAATTGAAGATGGTTGACGGTCGCCCCGAGCGTTGTGACGTAATGGTTCCGATGCATGCCGTATAGCATGCTCAAAGAGCTTGGCATTTGCATTATGGCTTTGTCAGCCGCTCGCATGCGCTCGATCTTGACCTTAATCAGCATCGCCATTGGCGTATGTGCCGTAGTAGTTATCCAAGCCATCGGCGAACTAACAGAAGCTCAGGTTCGCCTAGCGGTTTCCGGGTTGGGTAGCAATGTCCTGTCAGTGCGGTTGAAACTTGATGGCATGAGCGTTCGGCCGAAGGCGCTGAGCGAACAGGCAATGGTCCGCCAGATTCGCGCATTGCCGGGTTTAACAGGATTCAGCCGTTTTGACGAAGCGGACCTGCCAGTCACCCTCATCAGCCAGTTGCAACACATACGCATCTATGGAGTGGAAACTGGCTACAGCGCGATTCGCAACTTGCCGCTGGAAATGGGCCGTAACCTTAGTGTGGGAGACCTGGCCGCTGCGCAGGCGGTGGTTGTGATGGGGGCGGCCCTGGCGTCTGAGTTGCGGCAGGCAAAAGTCGAACCACTAGGCACCCGAGTACTCATCAATGGCTTGGCGTATCGCGTTATCGGAATACTCCAGGCCCGCGGCGACGTGATTGGCGGCAACATGGACAAGGCCTTGCTAATTCCACTGAGTTCGATGCGGGCGCGCCTGTTGCCGAGTGCTACGCAAGGTGGTTGGGTAATCCAAGCGGGCAATGCGGCATCGACCGAGTCCATGCAAGCGCAGCTCGAGTCGGTGTTCCAGCAGGCCAACATTGGTGAGATGGTCGAGGTACGCAGCACACGTGCGCTGCTGGAGGTGGTCAGCCAGACCACCGAGCAAACCCGCTTCATGTTACTCGGCGTAGCCTCCTTGTCCCTTTTCGTGGCAGGCGTGGGCGTCATGAACATCATGCTGATCAGCATTCAGGAGCGGCGGCGCGAAATCGGCATTCGCATGGCCTTGGGCGCGACCTACACAGCCATCTTCCGCCAGTTTCTTCTGGAAGCCTTTTTGATTGCCGCGGTCGGCGGGGTGGCAGGACTGCTCTGCAGCATGCTGATCATGCAGATGGCCTCCTACTGGGGCACGCCGCTGACCGTATCCGGTTCTACCCTGGGCATAAGCGCTGGGCTGGTACTGATGTTGACCTCTGTGTTCGGCAGCTACCCGGCTCACCGCGCAGCCTGCGCCAACCCGATTGATTGCATCAAGGAGCTGTAAAAAATGGTAGAGCGCAGCAACATGGAGCGACTGCTGTCGCTAACGCCGGATTGGCCGGCGCAGGCAATAGCCAAATACCAGACCAGTGGTTGCTGGCGTGGGGAGAACCTGTTTCAGATGGTTGCCGACGCAGCGCGCGAAACCCCGCGTAGCGTTGCGCTGCGGGAGGGCGATCGCATACTCAATTACACTAACCTTCATCAAAAGGCGCTGAGCCTGGGGCTGGGTCTGCGTGCTCAAGGCCTGAATTTTGGAGATTGCCTCGTTGTGCAGTTGCCCAACTGCATCGAACTGGTGGTCACTCTGTTTGGCTGTATTTCCCAAGGCATTGTTCCGTTGTTCGCGCTGCCAGCCCATCGTCACGTAGAACTTCATGCATACTGTGAACGGATCGGTGCTCGCACCCTCCTGCTGCATGACGATGACAACGGGTTGGGCCTGCAACTCATGCAGCAGGGCTTGATTGATCGCGTGATTACAGTCGCACGTAGCTCCAGGCAACATGAGACTGCTTTTGCAACGTTGCTCGCCACTGTCGCCGAGGCGCATGATGCGCGTCCAAGTGGTGCCAGGGACCTGGCGCTGTTCCAACTGTCAGGCGGCACCACCGGTATCCCGAAGATCATTCCACGACGGCATGATGACTACCTCTACTCGGTACGGCGCAGCGTAGAGATTTGTGAGTTGAGTTCCGAAACCCGCTACCTCTCGCTGATTCCGCTGGCACACAATTTCGCCATGAGCTCACCGGGTTTTCTCGGCGTCCTTCTGGCGCGGGGTCAAGTCATTCTTAGCCAGGAACTTGGCAGCGCGCGCGTGTTGTCGCTGATCGACCAACAGTACGTGAACATGGTAACGATGGTACCGGCGCTGCTAGCGCGTTGGGTCGACTGGGGTATGCCTGATCGCCTGCAGGGTCGCAACGTTCTTGTGCAAGTGGGCGGCGCCAAGCTGCATCGCGAACTGGCCCACAAAGCGATTGCCAGTGGCAGCATCCGGCTTCAGCAAGTTTTCGGCATGGCTGAGGGGCTGGTCTGTTACACCGCTCCAAACGACCCGACGGAAGTCGTGGCGTCCACCCAGGGTACTCCCATGTCCGAGCTGGATGAGGTCGAGCTGCGGGGCCAAACCGATACTGCTGGAGAACTCTGTGCCCGCGGTCCTTACATGATTCCAGGCTATTTCAATGACCCGCATGCCGATCGACAGGCATTCGACCTGCGAGGGTTCTACCGCAGCGGGGACCTGGTACGGCGTGCTCATGACGGTTATTTGGAAGTAATTGGCCGTAGCGTTGAAACCCTCAACCGCAATGGAGAAAAGATTGACCCCCACGAAGTTGAAAACGTGATGATGAAGCATCCAGCAGTGGTTGATGCCGTTCTGGTGGGGCTGACTGCAACCGATGGCACGCTGCGTCTGGTGCTCTTTGCCATCGCCACTCAGCCGCTCACGCTGGTGCAGGCGCGCGAATTCCTCATGACCAGCCTGGCCAATTTCAAATTGCCCGATGAGGTCAGACTAATTGATTCGTTACCCTTGACCGCCGTCGGCAAGGTCGACCGCAATGAAATCCGCAGGCTACTGCGTTTATCTCTTATGCAAAAGGAGCGCTGCTGATGGTCAGTGAAAAATGGCTGCGGGCAGTATTGACTTCCCGCAGCGCTCTAGATGTTGAGCGCCTGACGTCTACCGACCACCTGATGGCCCATGGACTGACTTCTATGGAGATGCTCAAGCTGATAGACCATTTCAACGATCAGGGATTTGATCTCGGTTATGCCGACCTTTACCGTCAATGCTCCATCCGCGATTGGCTGGCTTTGCTGTCAGCGCGACTTGCGGCGCATGGAGCCAGCGAGCCAAGTCGCGAATGACAGCACCTGCGATGGGCCTGCGGCGGGCGTAATCCTGTCCGGGAAGCCCCGACTGGCTACGTTTGAACAGATGGTCCAGGCCCTCATAAGCTCGCCATTGGCAAGCAGAGCGCTGGCCGGTGGCGCTCACCCATTGCTCAAAGTCGAGCCGTGCAGAGATCTGCTCGTCAGCCAGCCCCTGGAGCAGCAGCAGCGGCGTCTGGGTGTCGATGTTGAACCAATGGACAGGATGATGCTCGCTTAAGCTGTGCAAGTAAGCCGAAGACATGCCAAAAGCAAGCTTTTCTGATCCAGGCGCTGCCTTGGCTACTGAACGCAAGCATTCAAGATCCTGCTGCAGATCCTGCGCCTCGCTGTCGTTCATCAAGGGCATCAGTTCGTTGGCTTGTGCCGCGATAAGATCTTCCAAGGTACGCCAGGGTGCTGCCATAGCAACGACGCCGGCAAGTGGTGCTCCTATTTGTGTCTGCCGCGAAGCAATAAGTGGCGCGACATAGCCACCCAAACTATGACCCAGGAGAAAAACAGGGCTGTCGGGTAGTTTGAGAGCCAAGGCGCGGAGGATCGCCAGGACGGGCAGGACGTACTCTTCTTGGACTGTGCCGCTAATCACCGCATTAGCTGGCATCCTTTTGTCAAAGCGCACCGAGCCGATGCCCCGCCCCGCCAGCTCCCAGGCCAACTCAGAAAAAATGTGACTGGGTCCGATAGTGTAGTCGGCATTCTGAGGACCTGACCCTGGAAGTAATACTACGACAGGCATAATGCGGTACCGACGTCGAGGCAGGCACAGTAAGCCTAATAGTTGCTGGGTATCCGGATGATGCAACCGTTGCTCTGTGAAACGGCGCCCCCTGGCAAGCCTGTAAAAGGGAACGGCAGCCAGTCCGATGATGCTGTCAGTGATACGCGCGCTAAAACGCACGCTGGTGCCACCTACGCGTATCAGACACTCAATGCGTCCACCTGGCCGTTCGCGCAATGAGCGAGGCACTGCCACTGTCACCAAAGCCTGTAACGGTTGCAAGACATCGTCTGTTAGGCGCTCAACAAGGGTCGAGTGCGCTTCCTCACGAATCCTGTCGAAGTACCCTGCCCGCAAATTACTAAACAGTCGTCGGAACCGTTTACGCAGTGAAGGATCTCTCATGCACCACCCTCGATTTCTTGGCCCACCACTACGGTTTTCAGACAGATACCCACTATCAGCAAACCTCCGCTCAGGACTGAAATCCACAATTCGACAGGCAATGCCGAATCCAACATCAGCCCGCCAACACCTACCCCTGCAATTGCACCGACACGCCCACCGCTCATGACGATGCCCGTGAAGCGGGTACGCGCGTGCTCGGGATACGCTAATGCGGCATGAATGTTCAGACCGTTCTGACACCCGGCGATGAAGAACCCGGTCAAGAAAATGAACCAAGGCAAATGTACGCCGTGAGGCAATATCAGCCAGGCGCTTGCGGTGACCAGTGCGCCGGCAAGGTAGCCGGCGAACAAAACATTATGCGCCGCGTAGTACTGCATCAACAGGGCGAACACCACCGCTCCCAGCGTCCCGCCCACAGGAAGGAGAATCACCAATGACGGAGACAGGCCCAATCCTGTATTGATCACTGGCAACCAGTAGCTGATCAAGTAAAACGTCATCAATGACAAGCAAAATGCCAACCATAGGCGCAACGTATATGTCTGGCGCTGCAGTGTTGGCGTGACGCATGCGTTTTCGAAACCCTGCATGATGGGCGAGTGCTTAGGCAACCAGGCCATCATCAGCGGAATGGCCAAAAGAGGCGCACCACCGAGCACGGCAATCACCTGCGCCCAAGTCATAAGGCCGAGCAATGGCTTGGCCAGCGCGGCACCTAATGCCATGCCTAAGGTAAAACCGCAATACGTTAACGTGGTGAGCAATATCCGGTTGCATCCGCTATAAGCGCTTGTACACCAGGCAATGCAAACAGGCAGGGCTCCGCCCAGTCCGACGCCTACGAGCAGGCGTAAAGCAGCAAACTGGTCAGGTGCAGACGACAATGGACTAAGTAACGAGCCCACGGCAAAAATTGCTACGGAGCCGATCAAGGCGGGCCGCCTCCCGTATCTGTCGGCCAAATGACCAATGCAGATGCCCCCCAAAGCGAAGCCTACTGTTGTCGCTAGGAATACCTGTGTCAGCAGGCTATTGTCGAAGCCGCTGTCACTTTTCATCCACGGTGCCAGAAATGGCACAACTGCAACATCAATCCCGTCGAAAACGAGCACCAGGAAGCAACACGCATACAGGCGCAACCTGTCACGTTGAGTTAGGGGTGAAACTCGACATAGAGCATCCATACTTGAGTAAAAATCTCCTTTTTCGGTTCGACTCGGTAGGTACCGAATAATTTCTCATGCTAAATCATCGAGAAGAAACTCATCCGCATACGCCTTGGACACTGCCTCAGTGGCGTAATCTAACAATGACATCTTGATGCAACAAAGTTAAACGGTGTCTAAATATGAGCCAAACGCATTGTGAAACGCCCTCGATGAATAAGGCTTCCAATCGGTCATGATTTGCTGTAGGTAGGCACATGCGCGCCACCCAGGCGACCCTGGCAAAGCGTCCGCACGCTGATGTGATCACTGAGTTCGAGAGGGCATTTCAGGAATTCAATGCGCGAACGCAAAAGGTCTCAGAGACATATTGCCTACCCGAGTATGAGTGGTCCCAAGAGCCTTTGAAGACATGCGTCGCGGCCATCATCGTATGGCCTTGAAGCAGCCGGTTGAAGCCGTAGCAGCCAGGCCACCCAAGCGCCTTAGCGATGCCCTTTAGCTCAATCGTTTTGAGCACGTGACGGGTCGCAAGCCTCTCGAAGATCCCCATGTTACTCGCAGGCCAGTTGAGGTGCAGGTTACGTCTGACATACGAGGCGAGCGATTCATCGGTTTGAATTTGAAGAGGCATGAATGAGGGTCGACGCTGGGTTGCAGTGGGCGCAACAAGCTGAAAGAGGAACGCAATGACGAAGGGAGCCGATTGAGGCTCCCTTCGTCAGCGAAAGTTTTTATCACGGTGCGACAGTTTTAATTCTCAGAAACCATAGTTAACCGCACACGCCGGTGTTTTATTCCACAGTCACCGACTTCGCCAGGTTACGCGGCTGATCAACATCCGTACCTTTGAGCACTGCCACGTAATACGACAGCAACTGCAGCGGAACGGTGTACAGAATCGGCGCCAGCGCATCGGCGATATGCGGCACTTTGATCACATGCGTGCCTTCGCCGTTGCTCATGCCGGCATGCTCATCGGCGAACACCACCAACTCACCACCACGGGCGCGGACTTCCTGCAGGTTGGACTTGAGCTTTTCCAGCAGCTCATTGTTCGGCGCCACGGTCACCACTGGCATGTCGTTATCCACAAGCGCCAGCGGGCCATGCTTGAGCTCACCTGCCGGGTAGGCTTCGGCGTGGATGTAGGAAATCTCCTTGAGCTTGAGCGCACCTTCCATTGCCACCGGGTACTGCGCGCCGCGGCCGAGGAACAGGGTGTGGTGCTTGTCGGCGAACAGCTCGGCGACCTTCTCGACGGTACGGTCCATGGCCAGCGCTTCACCTAGGCGAGCCGGCAGGCGGCGCAGCTCTTCGACCAGCTCCGCTTCCACGCCCGCCTCGAGGGTGCCGCGTACCTGGCCCAGCGCCAGGGTCAGCAGCATCAGCGACACCAGCTGGGTGGTGAACGCCTTGGTCGAGGCCACGCCGATTTCCGGACCGGCCAGGGTCAACAGGGTCAGGTCGGACTCGCGCACCAGCGAGCTGATACCCACGTTGCAGATCGCCAGGCTGCCAAGGAAGCCCAGCTCCTTGGCGTTGCGCAGGGCCGCCAGGGTATCGGCGGTCTCGCCGGACTGGGAGATCGAGACGAACAAGGTGTCCGGCTGCACCACCACCTTGCGGTAGCGGAACTCGCTGGCTACTTCGACCTGGCATGGGATGCCGGCCAGGCTCTCCAGCCAGTAACGGGCGACCATGCCGGCGTGGTAGCTGGTTCCGCACGCGACGATCTGCACATTACGGACTTTGGCGAACAGGTCGGCGGCCTGTGGGCCGAAAGCCTGCACCAGCACATGGTCCTTGCCCAGACGACCTTCCAGGGTGCGCTGCACTACCGACGGTTGCTCATGGATCTCCTTGAGCATGAAGTGGCGATAGTTGCCCTTGTCAGCCGCCTCGGCACCTTCGTGGTACTGCACGGTCTCGCGCTGAACAGGGTTGCCGGCCTGGTCCCAGATCTTCACCTGGTCCCGGCGGATTTCGGCGATGTCGCCCTCCTCCAGGTACATGAAGCGGTCGGTGACCTGGCGCAGTGCCAATTGATCGGACGCCAGGAAGTTTTCGCCATGGCCAAGGCCGATCACCAGCGGGCTGCCACTGCGCGCGGCAACCAGGCGATCCGGCTGTTTCACGCTGATCAGCGCCAGGCCATAGGCGCCGTGCAGGCGCTTGACCGCAGCCTTGAGGGCTTCGGCCAGATCCGGGAGGGTCTTGAGGGTGTGGTGGATCAGGTGGACGATGACTTCGGTGTCGGTCTGCGAGGCAAACACGTAACCCAGACCTTTGAGTTCGTCACGCAGCGCTTCGTGGTTTTCGATGATGCCGTTGTGCACCACTGCCACTTCGTTGCCGGAGAAATGCGGGTGTGCATTGCCTTCGGTCGGTGCGCCATGGGTAGCCCAGCGGGTGTGGGCAATACCCAGTTGGCCGACCAGCGGGTCGGCGGCATTGGCGGCTTCCAGTTCGGCAACCTTGCCGATACGGCGGCGGCGCTGCAGTTCACCCTGCTGGGTGTAAACAGCCAGGCCTGCACTGTCGTAGCCGCGGTACTCAAGACGTTTAAGGCCTTCGATCAGGATGGCGGTGATGTTGCGCTCGGCGACGGCGCCTACGATTCCACACATGGTTATTGCTCCTGGCTGATCGCGGCACAGATCAGATTGATGCCGCGGGCTTGAATATGTTCGCGTGCCGCCTTGGGCAGGCGTTCGTCGGTAATAAGGGTGGTGACACTGCCCCAGGGCAGCTCAAGATTGGGGATCTTGCGCCCGACCTTGTCGGACTCGACCATCACGATCACTTCGCGGGCCACCTCGGCCATGACCCGGCTCAGGCCCAGCAATTCATTGAAGGTGGTGGTGCCGCGGTCGAGGTCGATGCCATCTGCGCCAATGAACAGCTGGTCGAAATCGTATGAGCGTAGTACCTGCTCGGCCACCTGGCCCTGGAACGATTCGGAGTGCGGATCCCAGGTACCACCCGTCATCAACAGCACCGGCTCATGCTCCAGCTCACTGATGGCGCGGGCCACATTCAGCGAATTGGTCATCACCACCAGCCCCGGCTGTCGGCCCAGCTCGGGGATCATGGCCGCAGTGGTGCTGCCGCTGTCGATGATGATCCGGGCGTGCTCGCGAATGCGGCCTACCGCTGCGCGGGCGATGGCTTTCTTGTAAGAGGAAACCAGTACCGCAGGTTCACCCAACATCTCCTGCGGCACCGGCACCGCACCACCGTAGCGACGCAACAACAGGCCATTGGCCTCAAGTGCGGCAAGGTCTTTGCGAATGGTGACTTCCGATGTCTCGAAGCGTTTGGCCAGGGCGTCCACACTCACTTCACCCTGCTCGCTAAGCAAAGCCAGGATATTGTGGCGACGTTGAGGCGTGTTACGTTTCGACATGAGCTTATAAGTTTCGATTCGAAAGATAATGATTGCAATCAAAACCTAAGATGGACATTGCGTCAAGATCGCAAATCGGAAAATTGGCCTGTGGATAATTCATAACCACAAAAAAGCCGACTTATTCACACAAGTCGGCTTCGGCTGCGACAGCTGTGTATAACTCAGCTCTTCTTGATTTTCTCAGGCCTCTTCCAGCCCGAAATATTGCGTTGGCGGGCTCGAGCCACGGCCAGATCACCCGCATCGACCACTTGGGTAATGGTAGAACCAGCAGCCGTCGTGGCACCGGCCTTGATTTCCACAGGCGCGACCAGCGAGTTGTTCGAGCCGATGAATACGTCCTCGCCCATCACGGTCTTGAACTTGTTGGCGCCATCGTAGTTGCAGGTGATGGTGCCAGCACCGATGTTGCTGCGGGCGCCGATCTCGGCGTCACCCAGGTAGGTCAGGTGACCGGCCTTGGCGCCTTCGCCCAGGTGGGCGTTCTTCAGTTCGACGAAGTTACCCACATGGGCCTTGGCGTCGAGCACGCTGCCCGGGCGCAAGCGAGCAAATGGGCCGGCATCGCTACCCTCGCCCATCACCGCGCCTTCGATATGGCTGTTGGCCTTGATCACAACGCCCTTGCGCAGGGTACTGTCCTTGATCACGCAGTTAGGGCCGATCTGCACGTCGTCTTCGATAACCACCTTGCCTTCGAGGACCACGTTGATATCGATCAGCACATCGCGACCAACGGTCACCTCGCCGCGCACGTCGAAGCGCGCCGGGTCACGCAGCGTCACGCCCAGGGCCATCAGACGACGGCCTTCGCGCAGCTGGTAGTGGCGTTCGAGTTCAGACAGCTGGCGACGGTCGTTGGCGCCCTGCACTTCCATCGGATCGTGCGGTTGCTCGGTGGCAACCACCAGGCCATCGGCCACAGCCATGGCGATGACGTCGGTCAGGTAATACTCGCCTTGGGCGTTGTTGTTCGACAACCGGCCCATCCAGTCGGCCAGGCGTGCGGCCGGCAGGGCCAAAATTCCGGTATTGCCTTCCTTGATGGCCTTCTGCGCTTCACTGGCATCCTTATGCTCGACGATCGCGGTCACCTGGCCCTCGGCGTCACGCACGATGCGGCCGTAGCCGGTTGGGTCTTGCAGGTTAACGGTAAGCAGGCCAAGTTGCCGTTCGCTGACCTTGGTCAGCAGACGCTGCAGGGTTTGCACTTCGATCAACGGAACATCGCCATACAGTACCAGCACGGTGTCGCCGGTAATGGCCGGCAGCGCCTGGGCAACCGCATGACCGGTACCGAGTTGCTTATCCTGCATCACGAAATTCAGGTCGTCGGCCGCCAGGCGCTCACGCACCTGCTCCGCGCCATGCCCGATCACCACATGGATCCCTTGCGGCTGGAGCTGGCGCGCGCTGTGGATAACATGGCCAAGCATGGAATTGCCGGCAACCGGGTGCAGCACCTTGGGCAGCGCCGAGCGCATGCGCGTACCTTGGCCGGCGGCGAGAATTACGATATCGAGCGACATTGACTGGCTACCAATCCTGAGCGGTCAGTGAGATGACCGAGGGGAATTTTGAAAAAGAAAAAGGGTAGCCGAGGCTACCCTTTTTCTCAATCGCAACAGCAGTGATCAGCCGGGCCGATTACTTGCCTTTGCGCATTTGCTGGACGGTACGCAGCTGAGCTGCGGCCTCGGCCAGACGTGCGGCGGCGGCGCCGTAATCGAAGTCCGCGCCTTTCAGATTCAGGGCGTTCTCAGCAGCCTTGAGGGCTTCCTGAGCTTGCGCTTCATCCAGGTCTGCAGCACGTTGCACGGTATCGGCAAGCACCTTGACCATGTTCGGCTGAACCTCGAGGAAACCACCAGAGATGTAGAACACCTCTTGTGCGCCACCCTGCTTGGTCAGCGTGATCGGACCTGGCTTCAGATTGGTGATCAGCGGCGCGTGGCCTGGAGCGATACCAAGATCACCCAGGTTACCGTGCGCAACCACCATCTCGACCAGACCGGAGAAAATTTCTCCTTCCGCGCTGACGATATCGCAATGGACTGTCATAGCCATCTGCTTGCCTCAACCTGATAGCGCCCCTTGCGGGGCGCAGGAATTACAGTTTCTTGGCTTTCTCGATCGCTTCGTCGATGCTGCCGACCATGTAGAACGCTTGTTCTGGCAGGTGGTCGTAGTCACCTTTGAGGATGCCGCTGAAGCCAGCGATGGTGTCTTTCAGGGAAACGTACTTGCCTGGCGAACCGGTGAAGACTTCGGCCACGAAGAACGGCTGCGACAGGAAGCGCTGGATCTTACGAGCGCGGGCTACCAGTTGCTTGTCGCTTTCGGACAGTTCGTCCATACCCAGAATCGCGATGATGTCCTTCAGCTCTTTGTAGCGCTGCAGAACATACTGAACGCCACGAGCAGTCTCGTAGTGCTCGTTGCCGATCACGTTCGGGTCCAGCTGGCGCGAAGTCGAGTCCAGTGGGTCGACCGCTGGGTAGATACCCAGGGAGGCGATGTCACGGGACAGAACGACGGTGGCGTCCAAGTGGGCGAAGGTGGTCGCTGGCGACGGGTCGGTCAAGTCGTCCGCAGGTACGTATACGGCCTGAACGGAGGTGATCGAACCTTCCTTGGTGGAGGTGATGCGCTCTTGCAGAACGCCCATCTCTTCAGCCAGGGTCGGCTGGTAACCTACTGCCGAAGGCATACGGCCCAGCAGTGCGGATACTTCGGTACCGGCCAGGGTGTAACGATAGATGTTGTCGACGAACAGCAGAACGTCGTTACCTTCGTCACGGAACTTCTCAGCCATGGTCAGGCCGGTCAGCGCTACGCGCAGACGGTTTCCTGGTGGCTCGTTCATCTGACCGTAGACCAGCGCTACTTTGTCGAGAACGTTGGAGTCCTTCATCTCGTGGTAGAAGTCGTTACCCTCACGAGTACGCTCACCCACACCAGCGAACACGGAGTAACCGCTGTGTTCCATGGCGATGTTACGGATCAGTTCCATCATGTTAACGGTCTTGCCGACACCGGCACCACCGAACAGACCAACCTTACCACCCTTGGCGAACGGGCAAACCAGGTCGATAACCTTGATGCCGGTTTCCAGCAGGTCGTTGCCGCCTGCCTGGTCAGCGAACGAAGGCGCTGGCTGGTGGATACCGCGACGCTCTTCTTCACCGATCGGGCCGGCTTCGTCGATCGGGTTGCCCAGTACGTCCATGATACGGCCCAGAGTGGCCTTACCAACAGGAACGGAAATGGCAGCACCGGTGTCGACAACATCCAGACCGCGCTTCAGGCCTTCGGTCGAGCCCATCGCAATGGTACGAACCACGCCGTCGCCCAGCTGCTGCTGAACTTCCAGAGTGGTTTCCGCGCCTTGTACTTTCAGCGCGTTGTATACACTCGGCACGACGTCACGTGGGAATTCCACGTCGATGACGGCGCCGATGATTTGAACGATACGTCCGCTACTCATAGCTGGATCCTCTGAATTTTTGAACCGTTAAACCGCGGCAGCGCCGCCGACGATTTCCGAGATCTCCTGGGTGATCGCAGCCTGACGCGCCTTGTTGTAGATCAACTGAAGCTCTTTGATCAAATCACCGGCGTTGTCTGTGGCGTTCTTCATGGCGATCATCCGGGCCGCTTGTTCAGCAGCGTTGTTCTCGACCACCGCCTGGTATACCTGCGACTCCACGTAACGCACCATCAAGCCGTCCAGCAGCTCTTTTGCGTCGGGTTCGTACAGGTAGTCCCAGTGATGCTTGAGATCCTGATCCGGGGTTGCCACCAACGGTACCAATTGCTCGACCGTCGGTTGTTGGGTCATGGTGTTGATGAACTTGTTCGAAACCACCGAAAGGCGATCGATACGGCCGTCCAGGTAGGCGTCCAGCATCACTTTGACGGAGCCGATCAGATCGTTGATCGATGGCTCTTCGCCCAAGTGGCTGATCGCGGCTACGACGTTGCCGCCAAAGATGCGGAAGAAAGTCGCACCCTTGCTGCCGATCACGCACAGGTCGATTTCCACGCCCTGTTCGCGGTTTGCGCTCATGTCCTTGACCAGGGCCTTGAACAGGTTGGTATTCAAGCCACCGCACAGACCACGGTCACTGCTCACCACGATATAACCGGCGCGCTTTACAGGGCGCTCGATCATGAACGGGTGGCGGTATTCCGGGTTGGCGTTGGCCAGATGACCGATCACCTGGCGGATACGCTCCGCGTAAGGACGGCTAGCAGCCATGCGCATTTGTGCTCTGCGCATCTTGCTGACCGCCACTTTCTCCATGGCGCTGGTAATTTTTTGCGTGCTTTTGATGCTCGCAATCTTACTGCGAATCTCTTTTGCGCCTGCCATGTATCACCTATCAGGTTAGCAAGCGGGGGCCAGGGCCCCCGCTGCGGCTTACCAGGTCTGGGTGGCCTTGAACTTCTCGATACCGGCTTTCAGGCCTGCGTCGATTTCGTCGTTGAAGTCACCCTTCACGTTGATCTTCGCCAGCAATTCGGCGTGATCACGGTTGAAGTAGGCGATCAGCGCTTGTTCGAAGCTGCCGACCTTGGAGACTTCCACGTCAGTCAGGAAACCACGCTCAGCGGCGTACAGCGACAGAGCCATGTCCGCGATGGACATCGGCGCGTACTGCTTCTGCTTCATCAGCTCGGTTACGCGCTGACCATGCTCCAGCTGCTTGCGGGTCGCTTCGTCCAGATCGGAAGCGAACTGGGCGAATGCAGCCAGTTCACGGTACTGAGCCAGAGCGGTACGAATACCACCGGACAGCTTCTTGATGATCTTGGTCTGAGCGGCACCACCTACGCGGGATACCGAAACACCGGCGTTCACTGCAGGGCGGATGCCCGAGTTGAACATGGCCGATTCCAGGAAGATCTGACCGTCGGTGATCGAGATCACGTTGGTCGGAACGAACGCGGAAACGTCGCCAGCCTGGGTTTCGATGATCGGCAGCGCGGTCAGGGAACCGGTTTTGCCAGTTACAGCACCGTTGGTGAACTTCTCGACGTACTCTTCGGAAACGCGCGATGCACGCTCCAGCAGACGGGAGTGGAGATAGAACACGTCGCCTGGGTACGCTTCACGTCCTGGTGGACGGCGCAGCAGCAGGGAGATCTGACGGTAGGCAACGGCCTGCTTGGACAGGTCATCGTAAACGATCAGTGCGTCTTCACCGCGGTCACGGAAGAACTCGCCCATGGTGCAACCGGCGTATGGCGCCAGGAATTGCAGTGCGGCGGATTCCGAAGCACTGGCAACCACCACGATGGTGTTGGCCAGGGCGCCGTTTTCTTCCAGCTTGCGAACGATGTTGGCAACGGTCGAACGCTTCTGGCCGACAGCAACATAAACACAGAAAATACCGGAGTCTTTCTGGTTGATGATGGCGTCGATGGCCATGGCGGTCTTGCCGATCTGACGGTCACCGATGATCAGCTCACGCTGGCCACGGCCGACAGGGATCATGGCGTCGACGGACTTGTAGCCAGTCTGTACAGGCTGGTCTACCGACTTACGCCAGATCACGCCTGGAGCTACTTTCTCGACCGCGTCGGTCTGGGTGTTGCCCAGAGGACCTTTGCCGTCGATCGGGTTGCCCAGCGCGTCGACGACGCGGCCCAGCAGTTCCTTACCAACCGGAACCTCCAGGATGCGGCCGGTGCACTTGGCGCTCATGCCTTCGGCGAGGGTGTCATAGGCACCCAGAATCACTGCACCTACGGAGTCTTGCTCCAGGTTCAGGGCCATGCCGTAGACGCCGCCTGGGAACTCGATCATTTCGCCGTACATGACGTCGGCCAGACCGTGGATCCGCACGATACCGTCGGATACCGAAACAACGGTACCTTCGTTACGGGCTTGGGAGCTCACATCGAGGTTGTCGATGCGGCCCTTGATGATTTCACTAATTTCGGAAGGATTGAGTTGCTGCATTGCTCTGCTGCCCCTTCAAACTCAAGATTTCAATGCTTCGGCCAGTTTCGCGATTTTGCCGCGAACAGAGCCATCGATAACCAGGTCACCTGCGCGGATGACGACGCCGCCAATCAGGCTGGCATCCTCCGACGCGTGCAGGCGCACTTCCTGGCCTAACCGTGCACTGAGAACCTTGGCGAGTTTGTCTTGCTGTTCTTGGTTCAACGCAAAAGCACTGGTGACTTCCACGTCCACGGATTTCTCTTGCTCGGCCTTGTACAGGTCGAACAGAGCGGCGATCTCCGGCAACAGCAGGAGACGGTCGTTTTCCGCGGCAACATGAATGAAATTCTGTGCCTGTGCATTGAACTTGTCACCGCACACGTCAATGAACGTGGCGGCCTTTTCTGCGCTCGTCAGTCGCGGGGCCTTGAGCAGGCGCTGCATGGTGTCGTCTTGCGACACCGCAGCAGCCAGGCCGAGCATGGCTGACCAATTGGCCAGTTGCTGATGGGCCTGGGCATGCTCGAAGGCAGCCTTAGCGTAAGGTCGGGCCAACGTGGTCAGTTCTGCCATGATCGCCCTCGCTTAAATTTCAGCGGCCAGTTTGTTAACCAGCTCCGCATGCGCGTTTTGATCGATTGTGGCGCCAAGGATCTTTTCAGCACCGCCAACGGCCAGGGCACCCACTTGGGCACGCAGGGCGTCTTTAGCGCTGTTCAGTTCCTGTTCGATCTCGGCCAGAGCCTGAGCCTTCACACGGTCAGCTTCGACGCGGGCCTGTTCACGGGCTTCGTCGACAAGCTGAGCAGCGCGTTTCTTGCTTTGCTCAATGATTTCGGCTGCCTGTGCTTTAGCTTCACGCAGTTGCTGACCCGCTTTCTCTTGGGCCAGCTCCAGGTCGCGAGCTGCGCGGTTGGCAGCGTCCAAGCCGTCGGCAATCTTCTTTTGACGCTCTTGCAGAGCAGTGATGACCGGAGGCCATACGTACTTCATGCAGAAGAGTACAAAAATCAGAAAAGCAACGGATTGGCCAATCAGGGTTGCATTAATGTTCACGCCAACACCTCGCTCGGTCTTAATTCATACAGCCATCAACTCGTGGTGACGAGTGATTAGCCGGCGATCTGACCAACGAACGGATTCGCGAAGGTGAAGAACAGAGCGATACCAACACCGATCATGGTTACGGCGTCGAGCAGACCGGCAACGATGAACATTTTCACCTGCAGCATTGGAACCATCTCAGGCTGACGAGCAGCACCTTCCAGGAATTTGCCGCCCAGCAGGCCGAAACCAATGGCGGTACCCAGAGCACCCAGGCCGATCAGCAGAGCAACAGCGATAGCGGTCAGACCAACTACAGTTTCCATCTTTCCTCCCGACTTTTACGTCGTATTGGTTAGGTTTTTAGTTTGAAGCGGTAAAACAAATCGTTTGGAACAGCTGCCCTTGCGGACTTTTTAAGCCCTCCCCCCAAACGAGCGGGGAAGGCTATCAGACACGCCAGGCGGTCTTAATGGTTATCTTCGTGAGCCATCGACAGGTAGACGATGGTCAGCATCATGAAGATGAAAGCTTGCAGGGTGATGATCAGGATGTGGAACACAGCCCACGCCCATTGCAGCACCACACCCAGGCCGCTGAGCCACAGCAGGCCGGAGCCGAACATGACGGCGATCAGGATGAACACCAGCTCGCCGGCGTACATGTTGCCGAACAGACGCAGTGCCAGCGAGATCGGCTTGGCGATCAGGGTGACGAATTCCAGCAGGAAGTTCACCGGGATCAGCAGGATCTGCACGAAGATGTTCTTGCTGCCGAACGGGTGCAGGGTCAGCTCACCGATGAAGCCGCCCAGGCCCTTGACCTTGATGCTGTAGAAGATGATCAGGGCGAACACGCAGAAGGCCATGGCCAGGGTCGCGTTCGGGTCGGTGGTCGACACGGCGCGGAACGGAATGTGCGGGTCACCGGAGATCAGGATGGCCAGCTGAGGAATCCAGTCGACCGGTACCAGGTCGACGGCGTTCATCAGGAAGACCCAGACGAAGATGGTCAGCGCCAGCGGAGCGATCACCGGGCTGCGGCCGTGGAAGGAGTCCTTCACGCTGCCGTTGACGAAATCGACCATCACTTCGACGAAGTTCTGCAGGCCGCCAGGCTGGCCGGAAGTCGCCTTCTTCGCCGCCATGCGGAAGATCAACAGGAAGATCAGACCCAGCGCGACGGACCAACCCAGGGTGTCCACGTGGAACGCCCAGAAGCCCATTGCCTTGGCTTCTGCAGCCGAATGGGCAAAGCCCCAGCTGCCGTCTGGTAATTGACCATAGGTCAGGTTCTGCAAGTGGTGCTGGATATAACCCGAAGCGGTTTCTTCTGCCATGGTTGCCTCAAACGCCCTAAGGTCTCGAATGTCTTTTATTCATCAGCAGGGGCGCAAACCAGCTGACCATAAGGGTCAGCACGAAGACGCCGAATACTGCCAACGGCGCCAATGGCTTCACTCCTGCAAAGGTCAGTGCAAACAGCACTGCCGTCAAAATCATCTTGCCAGCCTCGCCTGCGTAGAACGACTTGACGATGGCTTGCGCCGCCCGGGCTCCGCTGAAGCGAAAAGCCTTCCAGGCGAAATACATATTGGGCAGCCAGGCAATCAAACCTCCGCAGAGACCTGAATATCCACTGACCGCACCTTTCCACTGCCACAACACCAATGTTGCCAGCAGCAGTACGACAAATTGAGCCAACAGTACCGGAAAAACTGCCCAGCGATGGAAAGGCAGGCGGTTTGGCGTGCGGATTTCCATCAAAACTGCTCCTCGGAAGTCGACCAACAAGTCAGTATCGACTTGGCATAATTTGTGCCGACAAAATGCGCGCAGAGTATAGGGGTGGATTAACCCCTATTCAACTCTTCGGTAGTGATTTCCGACTGCGCGCTACAACGGGAATTGTTTCAGCGGATGTGAGCAAGCACGCCTTGCAACTCATCGAGCGAGTTGTAGCGAATAACCAACTGGCCTTTTCCCTTGTTGCCGTGGCGGATCTGCACCGGGGAGCCCAGGCGCTCTGCGAGCCGCTGTTCAAGGCGCTCGATATCCGGATCAGGTTTGCTCGGTTCGACCGGCTCAGGTTTGCCACTGAGCCACTGACGTACCAGTGCCTCGGTTTGGCGCACGGTGAGGCCGCGTGCGACAACATGACGCGCCCCCTCTTCCTGACGATTTTCTTCCAGGCCGAGCAAAGCACGGGCGTGGCCCATTTCCAGATCGCCGTGGGCGAGCATGGTCTTGATCGCTTCAGGCAGCGAGATCAGGCGCAGCAAATTGGCCACGGTCACCCGCGACTTGCCCACGGCGTCGGCCACCTGTTGCTGGGTCAGCTCGAACTCCTGCTGCAGGCGCTGCAGGGCCAGGGCCTCTTCCAGCGGGTTGAGGTCCTCGCGCTGGATGTTTTCGATCAGCGCCATGGCGATGGCGGCTTCGTCCGGCACTTCGCGGACCATCGCCGGTACAGTGTCCAGGCCAGCCTGCTGAGTGGCGCGCCAGCGGCGCTCACCGGCGATGATCTCGTAGCGGTTGCCATCGATCGGGCGGACCACGATCGGTTGCATCACGCCATGGGTGCGGATCGAGTGCGCGAGTTCTTCCAGGGCTTCCGGATCCATGTCGCGGCGTGGTTGGTATTTACCACGCTGGATCAGCTCGACCGGCAGGTGTTGCAGTTCTTTCTGGTCGATCTTCACAGCCTGCTCTTCGAGCGCGCTGACGGAAGGACCACTGAGCAGTGCATCCAACCCACGTCCGAGACCCCGTTTCTTGACGGCCATACGGATTCCTTAAGTTGTTTGTGCAGTGCGTGATGGACGGCGCTGACGGCGCACCAGTTCCCCGGCCAGGGCCAGGTAGGCGAGCGCGCCACGCGATTGCTTGTCGTACGCCAGCGCCGGCATGCCGAAGCTCGGCGCCTCGGCCAGGCGGATGTTGCGTGGAATCACCGTGTCGTACAGCTGCTCGCCGAAATGTTCCTTGAGCTGCGCCGAAACATCGTTGTTCAGGCTCAGGCGCGGGTCGTACATGGTCCGCAGCAGGCCTTCGATCTTCAACTCGGGATTCAGACGAGCGGCAATCCGCTTGATGTTATCCACAAGGTCACTGAGACCTTCCAGCGCGTAGTACTCGCACTGCATCGGGATGATCACGCCATCGGAGGCAACCAGCGCGTTGAGCGTCAGCATCGACAGCGACGGTGGGCAGTCGATGAGGATGTAGTCGTAGTTGTCGCGGATCGGCGCCAGGGCATTGCGCAGGCGGCTCTCCTTGACCTGCATTTCCAGCAGCACCACTTCCGCAGCGGTCAGGTCGCGGTTGGCCGGCAGCAGCTGGAAGCCACCGTGCTCGGAGTAGTGCATGGCCTGGGCAAGGTCGCATTCGCCGATCAGCAGGTCGTAGACCGAGTGCTCGAGTTCATGTTTGTCGACACCGCTGCCCATGGTGGCGTTGCCCTGCGGATCGAGGTCGATCAGCAGCACACGACGCTTGGTCGCAGCCAGCGATGCGGCGAGATTGATACAGGTGGTGGTTTTACCCACGCCACCTTTCTGGTTCGCGATTGCGAATACCTTAGCCATTGTTGCGTGTGTTCCCAGTCATGCCTTGCGGCGCAGTATCAGCAGATGGCGCTGGCCCTGGCAACCCGGAACGGTCAGGGCCTGCTCGCTTTCCACTGTGAAGTCTGCGGGCAATGCTACCAGTTCATCGGCAGGATGCAGCCCCTTCATTGCAAGCCATTGCGTCCCGGTGTCGCCCAAGTGGCGGGTCCAGTTGGTGAAGTTCTCCATGCTGCTGAAGGCGCGGGAGATGATGCCGCTGAACGGCTGCGCTGGCTGGAAGGCTTCGACCCGGCTGTGGATAACCGTGAGGTTGTCCAGTTTCAGCTCCATCTTCACCTGTGTCAGGAAGCGCGTCTTCTTGCCGTTGGCGTCCAGCACTGTCACCTGCTTGTGCGGATGCAGGATAGCCAAGGGAACGCCTGGCATGCCACCACCGCTGCCGACATCCAGCCAGCTGTCACGCTCGCTGTGGATAAATTCCATGACGCTGAGGCTGTCGAGCAGATGGCGCGAAACCATCTCGTCCGGATCGCGCACGGCGGTCAGGTTGTAGGCTTTGTTCCATTTGATCAACAGGGCCAGGTAACCCAGCAGCCGTTCGTGCTGCTCGGCGGTTAGCTCGACACCGAGCTGACGCGCACCTGTGGACAACTCTTCTGCGTGTTGCGGGGTGACCAGGGAACTCAAGCGCTTTGCTCCAATTCGCGGCCAGCGCCGCGTTTTTTCAGATGAATCAGCAACAGGGAAATCGCCGCTGGCGTCACGCCTGGGATGCGCGAAGCCTGGCCCAAGGTTTCCGGGCGGGTCTGGCCGAGCTTGCCCTGGATCTCCTTGGACAGGCCGGAAATCGTCGTGTAGTCGATATCCACAGGCAGGCGAGTGTCTTCGCTGGCACGCAGGCGAGCGATCTCATCCTGCTGGCGGTCGATGTAACCGGCGTACTTGGTCTTGATTTCGACCTGCTCGGCGACCTGTGGATCGATTTCTTCCCCGCCTGTCGCCTCGATCAGCCCGGCATAATCGATTTCCGGGCGTGCCAGCAGGTTAAGCAGGCTGTATTCGTGGCTCAGCGGGGTACCAAACTTATCCACAACGGCTTGGCCTTGCGGAGTGTTCGGGCGAACCCAGGTCGACTTCAGGCGTTGTTCTTCACGCTCGATACCGTCGCGCTTGGCGCAGAACGCTGCCCAGCGCTCATCGTCGATCAAGCCTAGCTCGCGGCCTTTTTCGGTCAGGCGCAGGTCGGCGTTGTCTTCGCGCAGGATCAAACGGTATTCGGCGCGCGAGGTGAACATGCGGTACGGCTCCTGGGTACCCAGGGTAATCAGGTCGTCGACCAGTACGCCGATATACGCCTCATCGCGGCGCGGGCACCAGCTTTCGCGGCCCTGCGCGCGCAGCGCGGCGTTGGTCCCGGCCAGCAGGCCCTGGGCGCCGGCTTCTTCGTAGCCGGTGGTGCCGTTGATCTGGCCAGCGAAGAACAGGCCGCCGATGACTTTGGTCTCGAGGCTGTACTTGAGGTCACGCGGGTCGAAGTAGTCGTACTCGATGGCATAGCCCGGGCGCACGATGTGGGCGTTTTCCATGCCGCGGATCGAGCGAACCAGTTCCAGCTGCACATCGAACGGCAGCGAAGTGGAAATGCCGTTGGGGTACAGCTCGTGGGTATTCAGGCCTTCCGGCTCGATGAACACCTGGTGGCTTTCCTTGTCGGCGAAACGATGGATCTTGTCTTCGATCGACGGGCAATAGCGCGGGCCGACACCTTCGATCACGCCTGAGTACATCGGCGAGCGGTCGAGGTTGGAGGCAATGATTTCGTGGGTGCGCGCGTTGGTGTGGGTGATCCAGCAGCTGACCTGACGCGGATGCATTGCCGCGTTGCCCATGAACGACATCACCGGGATCGGCGTGTCGCCTGGTTGTTCGGTCATCACCGAGAAGTCCACCGAGCGCCCGTCGATCCGTGGCGGAGTACCGGTTTTCAGGCGGCCGACGCGCAGCGGCAGTTCACGCATGCGGTGGGCCAGGGCAATCGATGGCGGATCGCCGGCGCGACCGCCGGAATGATTCTGCAGACCAATGTGGATAAGGCCACCGAGGAACGTGCCGGTGGTCAGCACCACGGAATCGGCGAAAAAGCGCAGACCCATTTGCGTAACCACGCCTTTGACCTGGTCCTGCTCGACGATCAGGTCGTCGCAGGACTGCTGGAATATCCACAGGTTGGGCTGGTTTTCCAGGATTTCGCGCACCACCGCCTTGTAGATGGCGCGGTCTGCCTGCGCACGGGTGGCGCGCACGGCCGGGCCCTTGCGGTTGTTCAACACGCGGAACTGGATGCCGCTCTTGTCGGTGGCCAGTGCCATCGCACCGCCGAGCGCATCGATCTCTTTGACCAGATGGCTTTTGCCGATGCCGCCGATGGCGGGGTTGCAACTCATGTGACCGAGGGTTTCCACGTTGTGGGTCAGCAGCAGGGTTTTCACACCCATGCGTGCAGACGCAAGCGCAGCCTCGGTACCGGCATGGCCGCCGCCGATGACGATCACTTCAAAACGGGAAGGGAAATCCACCACGCACCTCGTGCCTGTTTTTGCGAATAGAGAAGGTAAGCCGATAAGTATAGGGACTTCACCCCCTCTAAAGAAACCTTTTGCGCAAATTTTGACCAGGCTGTGGATGAGTGGCTGACAACAGAAATCAGAGAGAAGAAATTTAAAAAAGCTTTGTTTTTATGTTTATTCTTATGCACAACTTCTTCTGTGGATAAGGTTCTGTATCCCGCTATTGGCGCTGCGTAGAGAAAAATTAAACCCTGTGTCTGGAGTACCATGAGGGCTCTGGATAACGTGATTTAGCCTGTGGATGAAATGCCTGTTTACCCACAGGCCGGTTTTTCCTCAGAAAAAAAGCACGGTTATCAACGGAGCCTAGGGTGAGTTTTCCACAGGACTCCTGAGTGCAGATTTACGCAGGCCACTCAAATTTCAGGCAAAAAAAAGCCGCCCCCAAAGGGAGCGGCTGTGGATGGTTTACCGTTAAGCTACTTGCCGATGCAGAAACTGGAGAAGATTCGCCCCAGCAGGTCATCAGAGCTGAAGGCCCCGGTGATCTCACCCAATGCCTGCTGCGCCTGGCGCAGGTCCTCGGCCAACAGCTCGCCGGCGCCTGCCATGGTCAGTTGCGCGCGCCCGTGTTCCAGGTGCGTGCTGGCCTGGCGCAGCGCATCCAGATGGCGTCTGCGGGCGCTGAAACCACTCTCGGCGGTCTGTTCATAGCCCATGCAGGCCTTGAGATGATCGCGCAGCAGCTGCAGGCCCTGATCGTCGCCCTTGGCGCTCAGGGTGATCGTCACATGGCCGTCATCACACTGCTCCAGCGCAACTTGCTCGCCACTGAGATCGGCTTTGTTGCGAATCAGCGTGACCTTGGCCGCGTCCGGCCGTTGGTCGAGAAACTCGGGCCAGAGGGCGAATGGGTCGCTTGCCTCCGGCGCCGTGGAGTCGACCACCAGCAATACCCGGTCGGCTTCGCCAATGGCCTTGAGCGCGCGTTCTACGCCGATCTTTTCCACATGGTCGTCGGTATCGCGCAAACCGGCCGTATCGACCACATGCAGCGGCATGCCATCGATGTGGATATGTTCACGCAAGATGTCCCGCGTGGTGCCGGCGATATCGGTAACGATGGCTGCTTCACGCCCGGCCAGCGTATTCAGCAGGCTTGATTTACCAGCATTCGGTCTGCCGGCGATTACCACTGTCATACCGTCGCGCAGCAATGCACCCTGACCGGCTTCGCGCTGCACATTGGCTAACTCGGCACGAACAGTATCGAGCATCGACAACACATGGCCATCGTTGAGGAAGTCGATCTCTTCCTCCGGGAAGTCGATGGCTGCCTCGACGAAAATGCGTAATGCAATCAACGCTTCGGTGAGGAAGTGCACACGTTTGGAGAATTCGCCCTGCAACGAACGCAAGGCGTTACGCGCGGCCTGGCTGGAGCTGGCCTCGATCAGGTCGGCGATGGCTTCGGCCTGGGCCAGGTCGAGCTTGTCATTGAGGAATGCCCGCTCGCTGAATTCGCCCGGGCGTGCCAGGCGACAGCCGACCTGCACGCAGCGCTGCAGCAGCATGTCCAGCACCACCGGGCCGCCATGCCCCTGCAGCTCGAGCACATCTTCGCCGGTGAACGAGTTCGGCCCAGGGAAGAACAGCGCGATGCCTTCATCCAGCACCAGCCCTTCCTGGTCGCGGAACGGGCCGTAATGGGCATGGCGCGGCGTCAGCGTGCGGCCGGTGATGAGCTGGCCAGCCTCGGCCGCCAATGGCCCGGACAGCCTGACGATGCCGACGCCGCCGCGGCCTTGGGCGGTGGCGATGGCGGCAATGGTTTCACGCACAGTGTTCATGCTCGAAAGCCTCTACGACAAAAACGACAGATAGCAAAAACGCCCCCGAGGGGGCGTTTTTATTCACAGGCTAGCGCACTAGCCCGTCAAGCAGCAGCTTTTTTGGTCGCTGCTTCGATGCGGCGGGTGATGTACCACTGCTGCGAAATCGACAGGCAGTTGTTCACAACCCAGTACAGCACCAGACCAGCCGGGAACCACAGGAAGAAGAAGGTGAAGATGATCGGCATCATTTTCATCACCTTGGCCTGCATCGGATCCGGTGGCGTCGGGTTCAGGCGCTGCTGGATGAACATGGTGGCGCCCATGATGATCGGCAGGATGAAGAACGGATCCTTGATCGACAGGTCGGTGATCCACAGCATCCATGGGGCCTGGCGCATTTCCACGCTTTCCAGCAGTACCCAGTACAGGGCCAGGAACACCGGCATCTGCACCAGGATCGGCAGGCAGCCACCCAGCGGGTTGATCTTCTCTTTCTTGTACAGCTCCATCATCGCCTGGGACATCTTCTGGCGATCGTCACCGAAGCGTTCCTTCAGTGCGGCAAGCTTCGGCGCAACGGCACGCATACGCGCCATCGAGCGGTAGCTGGCGGCCGACAGCGGGAAGAACAGGCCTTTGATGAGCATGGTCAGGACGATGATCGACCAGCCCCAGTTACCCAGCAGGCTGTGGATATGTTGCAGCAGCCAGAAGATCGGCTGGGCAATGAACCACAGGAAGCCGTAGTCGACCGTCAGTTCCAGGCCTGGGGACAACTCTTTGAGCTTGGACTGAATTTTCGGACCGGCGTAAAGCATCGCGCTGGTTTCGACCTTGCCGCCAGCAGGCACGCTGATGGCTGGGCCGGTGTAGCCGATGATGTAGTTACCCTGGCTGTCCTTGCGGGTCTGGACGACGTTGTTGTCCGATTTTGCAGGGATCCAGGCGGTCACGAAGTAATGCTGCAGCCAGGCAACCCAGCCACCGGACACATTTTCTTTCAAACTACCCTTGTCGATGTCCTTCATCGACACTTTCTTGTACGGCTCGCCAGCTGTCCACAGGGCTGCGCCCAGGTAAGTGGCGGTGCCGGTAGCCGTGCTCGAGGATGGATCGCCGCTGGCGTCACGCTTGAGCTGGGCAAACATGTTGCCGCTCCAGGCTTGTGCGCTCTGGTTGTCGATCAGGTAGCTGACGGTCAGGTCGTACTCACCGCGCTTGAAGCTGAAGCGCTTGATGTAGTTGACACCGTTGTCGCTGAACTTCAGGTCGACGACCAGTTGTTCCTGGCCATCGGCCAGCTGGTAGGACTTCTGCTCGGCGGCGTACAGCGGGCGGCCGGTGGAACGTGCATCCGGGCCGTTGGCGCCGGTCAGGCCGCTCTGGGCCAGGTAAACGCGCTCACCGCCATTGTCGAACAGCTGGAACGGAATGTCCGGGTGGTCCTGACGGCGTGGGTACTTCGGCAGGTTCAACTGGACGATGTCACCACCGACAGGGTCGATAGCCAGTTCCAGGACATCGGTCTTGACCCGGATCAGATCCTTGCTGAGTGCAACGGGTGCCAGTTCGGCAGCGTTCGACTCGGCGTTGGCGCTAGGTACATCGGCGCTGGCGCCGTTGTTCGCGGCCGGTACGCCATCGGGCAGGCCCGGAGCAACGGTGCTGGCAGCAGTATTCTGAGTCGGCAGGGCAGCCTGGCCGTAGTCATCGTTCCACTTCAGGACCATGACGTAGGACACGATTGCCAGCGCGGCGATCAGGATCGTGCGTTTAATATCCATGATTACTCGGCTATCGAAGAAGTTCGGGAGGAAGGCGTGGGGGGAACGGGATCGAAACCGCCGTCGTTCCACGGATGACAACGCCCCAGGCGACGAACGGTTAGCCACCCGCCACGCAAGAGGCCATGTGTTTCGATGGCTTCCAACGCATAACAGGAGCAACTGGGGTAGAAACGACAGTGGTTGGCCATCAGGGGACTGATGGCGTAACGGTAAAACTGGATCGGAACGAGGGCCAGTTTACGCATTTTGACTGTCTACCCCTGCGGAATCGGCGTTTGCCACTGGGGTGGGCCGGCTGCGCGCCAGGCGTTTCCAGAGCTTGCCAAAATGTTGGTGCAATTCCGGGTTTTCTATCTCACCCAATCCCTTGCGCGCGACGATCACTATGTCCAGGCCAGCGAGCATTTGCTGGTGCAGACGGAAGGAATCGCGCATCAAGCGCTTGAGGCGATTGCGTTGAACGGCGAGCTTGACGCTCTTCTTGCCGATCACCAAGCCGAGGCGTGGATGGTCGAGTCCGTTCTCGCGAGCAAGGATCAGCAGGTTTTTCCCTGGAACCTTGCCGGTTGGGGAGTCGAAGACCGCTTTGAAGTGCCGGGGTGTAAGCAGTCGCTTTTCCCGACTGAAGTCCTGACTCACCACCTGTGCCGAAAAATCAAATGGCCAGACGCTTACGGCCTTTGGCACGACGACGCGACAGAACAGCGCGGCCGTTCTTGGTAGCCATACGGGCACGGAAGCCGTGGGTGCGAGCGCGCTTGATGGTGCTTGGTTGGAAAGTACGTTTCATGGCGTTGTTACCTGGGTTTGTCGACAACGGGCCGGAATGGCCCCCTTTTTAAGAGATCGGCGATTCTAGAGAAAGCAAGCCGATAGGTCAATTTCCAACCAGCCTTTCCTTATGGATGGCATCCCAGTGGAGGTGCATTGGCGTTCGAATGGACGGAGCTTGAGGGTGCAGGCATACGGACGACAAAATGAAAAAAAAGAAGAGACATATAAAAAGCTTTTCTGAAGAACTTATAACTCTTAAGTGGATAACCTTCTGTGGATAACATCGCACAGCCCTTTATCCACGGTGTGTACAGCGATCAGAAACCTTGTCCACAAGCGGTGCTGCGCTTGTGTCGTTCGTGAACATAGCCTGTGGATTAAAGGGCATATTATCCACAGGGGGGTTATCAACAGGGCTGAACCCAGGGTTGTGCATAGCCCTTATGTGCGGTTATCCACAGAGCTTATTCACACCACCTGAGGGGCTTTTTGGTCGCTAAATGGCTGTTTTGGCATGGGACGAAATGTTTCCACATGTGGATAACTGATCGCTCGACCGGTACAATGGCGGTTTGTTTTTGCCTCATCCGGCTTTCAAACTCAGGGGATATCCGTGTCAGTGGAACTTTGGCAGCAGTGCGTGGAGCTTCTGCGCGATGAACTGCCTGCCCAGCAATTCAACACCTGGATCCGTCCGCTACAGGTCGAAGCCGAAGGCGACGAGTTGCGCGTGTATGCGCCTAACCGATTCGTTCTCGATTGGGTAAATGAAAAGTACCTTGGCCGTCTGCTCGAACTGTTGGGTGAGCACGGCAGCGGCATTGCGCCTGCCCTTTCCTTATTAATAGGCAGCCGTCGCAGCTCCGCGCCGCGGGCTGCACCCAATGCGCCGGTCAGCGCAGCGGTCGCCGCTTCCCTCGCTCAAAATCATGCGCAGCCAGCCGCTGTGCAGGTTTCGGCGGTCGTAGATCCTGTCGTCTCGTCGGTTGCAGAGCCGGTGCAGGCCAATGAGATGGCTCAAGCCTCCTCGCAAGACGGCTACGATTCGCTGGCAGATAGCGCACCGGCCCCGGTGGCTCCTGGTCGTAACGAACAGCGCAACGTGCAGGTAGAGGGCGCGCTCAAGCACACCAGCTACCTGAACCGCACATTTACCTTTGAAACGTTCGTTGAAGGTAAGTCTAACCAATTGGCCCGGGCCGCTGCCTGGCAGGTGGCCGACAATCCCAAGCATGGCTACAACCCGCTTTTCCTGTATGGGGGCGTGGGCCTGGGCAAGACCCACTTGATGCATGCTGTGGGTAACCACCTGCTGAAGAAGAACCCGAATGCCAAGGTTGTTTACCTGCATTCCGAGCGTTTCGTCGCGGACATGGTCAAGGCGCTGCAGCTCAACGCCATCAACGAATTCAAGCGCTTCTACCGTTCGGTCGACGCTTTGCTGATCGATGACATCCAGTTCTTCGCCCGCAAGGAGCGTTCGCAGGAAGAGTTTTTCCACACCTTCAACGCCTTGCTTGAAGGTGGGCAACAGGTAATTCTTACCAGCGACCGCTACCCGAAAGAGATCGAGGGCCTGGAAGAGCGCCTGAAGTCGCGCTTCGGCTGGGGCTTGACGGTGGCCGTGGAGCCGCCAGAGCTGGAAACCCGCGTAGCGATCCTGATGAAAAAGGCCGACCAGGCCAAGGTCGAACTGCCGCACGATGCCGCGTTCTTCATCGCCCAGCGGATTCGCTCCAACGTGCGTGAGCTCGAAGGTGCATTGAAGCGGGTCATCGCCCACTCGCACTTCATGGGCCGCGACATCACCATCGAGCTGATTCGCGAATCGCTGAAAGACCTGCTGGCGCTGCAAGACAAGCTGGTAAGTGTGGATAACATTCAGCGCACGGTCGCCGAGTACTACAAGATCAAGATCTCCGATCTTTTGTCCAAGCGTCGTTCGCGTTCCGTTGCGCGTCCGCGCCAGGTAGCCATGGCTTTGTCCAAAGAGCTGACCAACCACAGCTTGCCGGAGATCGGCGACATGTTTGGTGGCCGTGACCACACCACCGTGCTGCACGCCTGCCGCAAGATCAACGAATTGAAGGAATCCGACGCGGACATCCGCGAGGACTACAAGAACCTGCTGCGGACACTGACCACCTGATGGCCGCCAGCGCAGTTAATTGAAGGCAAGGGACTAGACCATGCATTTCACCATTCAACGCGAAGCCCTGTTGAAACCCCTGCAACTGGTCGCCGGTGTCGTCGAGCGCCGCCAGACCTTGCCGGTCCTGTCCAACGTACTGCTGGTCGTGCAAGGCCAGCAGCTGTCGTTGACCGGTACCGACCTGGAAGTCGAGCTGGTAGGCCGCGTGCAGTTGGAAGAGCCGGCTGAGCCGGGCGAGATTACTGTTCCTGCGCGCAAGCTGATGGATATCTGCAAGAGCCTGCCGAACGACGTCCTGATCGATATCAAAGTCGATGAGCAGAAGCTGTTGGTCAAGGCTGGCCGTAGCCGTTTCACCCTGTCGACCCTGCCTGCCAACGACTTCCCTACTGTGGAGGAAGGCCCGGGTTCGCTGACCTGCAACCTGGAGCAGAGCAAACTGCGTCGCTTGATCGAACGCACCAGCTTCGCCATGGCCCAGCAGGACGTGCGTTACTACCTCAACGGCATGCTGCTGGAAGTGTCGCGCAATACGCTGCGTGCGGTTTCCACCGATGGCCACCGCCTCGCCATGTGTTCCATGAGTGCGGCCATTGAGCAGGATGAGCGTCATCAGGTCATCGTGCCACGTAAAGGTATTCTCGAACTGGCGCGCCTGCTGACCGACCCGGAAGGCATGGTCAGCATCGTTCTGGGCCAGCACCACATCCGTGCGACTACTGGCGAGTTCACCTTCACGTCCAAACTGGTCGATGGCAAATTCCCGGACTACGAGCGCGTGCTGCCGAAAGGGGGCGACAAGCTGGTGATCGGTGATCGTCAGGCATTGCGGGAAGCGTTCAGCCGCACTGCGATCTTGTCCAACGAGAAGTATCGCGGTATTCGCCTGCAACTGGCTGCTGGTCAGTTGAAAATTCAGGCGAACAACCCCGAGCAGGAAGAAGCGGAAGAAGAGATTAGCGTCGATTACGAAGGCACATCGCTGGAGATTGGCTTCAACGTCAGCTACCTGCTCGACGTGCTGGGCGTGATGACCACGGAGCAGGTGCGTCTGATCTTGTCCGACTCCAACAGCAGTGCGCTGTTGCAGGAAGCCGGCAATGACGACTCGTCCTACGTCGTCATGCCGATGCGCTTGTAACCGTAGCAGGTCAAATGTCCCTTCGACGGATCATGGTCACCGCGGTGCGCAACCTGCACCCGGTGACACTTTCACCCTCCCCCCGCATCAATATTCTTTACGGCGCCAACGGCAGCGGCAAGACTAGCCTGCTTGAAGCCGTGCATCTGCTTGGCCTGGCCAGATCATTTCGCAGTACTCGCCTGAATCCGGTTATCCAATACGACCAAGCGGCATGTACGGTTTTTGGCGAAGTCCAATTGACTGAAGGTGGCACCAGCAATCTCGGCGTTTCCCGTGAGCGGGCGGGTGATTTCACCATTCGCATCGACGGCCAGAATGCCAAGAGCGCCGCGCAGTTGGCGGAACTGTTACCGCTGCAGCTGATCAACCCAGACAGTTTCCGCCTGTTGGAAGGTGCTCCTAAGATACGGCGACAGTTTCTGGATTGGGGAGTGTTCCACGTGGAACCTCGCTTCATGCCAGCCTGGCAACGGCTGCAGAAGGCGTTGCGGCAGCGGAACTCATGGTTGCGTCATGGTACACTTGACCCAGCTTCGCAAGCCGCCTGGGACCGGGAATTGTGTCTGGCCAGCGCGGAAATAGATGAATACCGTCGCAACTATATCAAGGCCTTGAAGCCCGTCTTCGAGCAAACCCTGAGCGAACTGGTCGAGCTGGACGGGTTGACCCTTAGCTACTATCGAGGCTGGGACAAGGACCGGGAACTCAACGAAGTACTCGCCTCATCTCTCCTTCGCGACCAGCAAATGGGCCACACCCAGGCCGGCCCGCAACGCGCTGATCTGCGTCTACGGTTGGCTGCCAATAACGCGGCCGACATTTTGTCGCGGGGTCAGCAAAAGCTGGTGGTCTGCGCATTGCGCATTGCCCAAGGTCACCTCGTTAACCAGGCTCGCCGCGGTCACTGTATTTATCTCGTGGATGACTTGCCGTCCGAGTTGGACGACAAGCATCGCCGCGCACTGTGCCGCTTGCTTGAAGAATTACGCTGCCAGGTATTTATCACCTGTGTAGATCAAGAATTACTGAGGGAAGGCTGGCAGACGGAAACGCCAGTTGCTTTGTTCCACGTGGAACAGGGCTGTATCACCCAGACCCACGACCATCGGGAGTGAAGGCATGAGCGAAAATCAAACGTACGATTCCTCCAGTATCAAGGTGCTGAAAGGTTTGGATGCCGTGCGCAAGCGTCCCGGCATGTACATTGGCGACACCGATGACGGTAGCGGCCTGCACCACATGGTCTTCGAAGTGGTCGACAACTCGATCGACGAAGCCCTCGCCGGGCATTGCGATGACATCACCGTCATCATCCACACGGACGAATCCATCAGTGTGCGCGACAACGGTCGCGGCATTCCGGTCGACGTGCATAAAGAAGAAGGCGTTTCCGCAGCCGAGGTCATCATGACCGTGCTGCACGCCGGCGGTAAGTTCGACGACAACTCCTACAAAGTTTCCGGTGGTCTGCACGGTGTAGGTGTTTCCGTAGTTAACGCCCTGTCCGAAAAGCTGGTACTCACCGTTCGCCGTAGCGGCAAGATTTGGGAGCAGACCTACGTACACGGTGTTCCACAAGCGCCGATGGCTGTTGTGGGCGAAAGTGAAACCACCGGTACTCACATTCACTTCAAGCCTTCGGCGGAGACCTTCAAGAATATCCACTTCAGCTGGGACATCCTGGCCAAGCGTATTCGCGAACTATCGTTCCTCAACTCTGGTGTTGGCATCCTGCTGAAGGACGAGCGCTCGGGTAAGGAAGAGTTCTTCAAGTATGAAGGCGGCCTGCGTGCGTTCGTTGAGTACCTGAACACCAACAAGACGCCAGTCAACTCGCAAGTGTTCCACTTCAACGTGCAACGTGACGACGGCGTAGGTGTCGAAGTCGCCCTGCAGTGGAACGACAGCTTCAACGAAAACCTGCTGTGCTTCACCAACAACATTCCGCAGCGCGACGGTGGTACTCACCTGGTCGGCTTCCGTTCCTCGCTGACCCGCAGCTTGAACAGCTACATCGAGCAGGAAGGCCTGGCCAAGAAGAACAAGGTCGCCACCACCGGTGACGACGCCCGTGAAGGCCTGACCGCGATCATTTCGGTCAAGGTGCCAGACCCCAAGTTCAGCTCGCAGACCAAGGACAAGCTGGTCTCCTCGGAAGTGAAAACTGCCGTGGAACAGGAGATGAACAAGTACTTCGCCGACTTCCTGTTGGAGAACCCCAACGAAGCCAAGGCCGTGGTCGGCAAGATGATCGACGCCGCCCGTGCCCGTGAAGCGGCGCGCAAGGCGCGTGAGATGACCCGCCGTAAAGGCGCATTGGACATCGCTGGCTTGCCGGGCAAACTGGCGGACTGCCAGGAGAAGGACCCTGCCCTTTCCGAACTGTACCTGGTGGAGGGTGACTCCGCAGGCGGTTCGGCCAAGCAAGGCCGTAACCGTCGCACCCAGGCGATCCTGCCGCTGAAGGGCAAGATCCTCAACGTCGAGAAAGCTCGCTTCGACAAGATGATCTCGTCCCAGGAAGTTGGCACGCTGATCACCGCGCTGGGCTGTGGCATTGGCCGCGAAGAGTACAACATCGACAAGCTGCGTTATCACAACATCATCATCATGACCGATGCTGACGTTGACGGTTCGCACATCCGCACCCTGCTGCTGACCTTCTTCTTCCGTCAGTTGCCTGAGCTGGTCGAGCGTGGCTACATCTACATTGCCCAGCCGCCGCTGTACAAGGTGAAGAAAGGCAAGCAGGAGCAGTACATCAAGGACGACGAGGCCATGGAAGAATACATGACCCAGTCGGCCCTCGAAGATGCCAGCCTGCACCTGGATGAATCGGCGCCAGCCGTTTCCGGTGTACAGCTGGAGGCCCTGGTCAACGAATTCCGCAGCGTGATGAAGACGCTCAAGCGCCTGTCGCGTCTGTACCCGGAAGAGCTGACCGAGCACTTCATCTACCTGCCGGAAGTCACGCTTGAGCAACTGGGCGACCACGCCGTCATGGAAAGCTGGTTGGGCAAGTTCCAGGAACGCCTGAACAGCAGCCAGAAGTCGGGCCTGGTGTACAAGGCCAGCCTGCGCGAAGACAAGGAGCGCAATGTCTGGCTGCCGGAAGTGGAAATCACCTCCCACGGCCTGGCCAGCTACATCACCTTCAACCGCGACTTCTTCGGCAGCAACGACTACCGCACAGTGGTAAACATCGGTGCCAAGCTGTCCAGCCTGCTGGGCGAAGGTGCCTATGTGCAGCGTGGGGAGCGTCGCAAGGCGATCGTCGAGTTCAAGGAAGGCCTGGACTGGCTGATGAATGAGACCACCAAGCGTCACACCATCCAGCGATACAAAGGGCTGGGTGAGATGAACCCGGACCAGCTGTGGGAAACCACCATGGACCCGACCGTGCGTCGCATGCTCAAGGTCACCATCGAGGACGCGATTGCAGCCGACCAGATCTTCAACACCCTGATGGGTGATGCAGTTGAACCTCGTCGTGAGTTCATCGAGAGCAATGCCCTGTCGGTATCGAACCTGGACTTCTGATCCGGTGTAGGTTCACAGAATAGCTGCACGGTTTCACAAATAGTTGACCGGCCGGGCTCCATGCCTGGTCCCAGCCGGTCACCATCAAGCCCGCCTTTGCGGGCTTTTTTTTGCCTGAAATTCCTGCCGAGGCGCCCTCTCCTCTCCTTCCTGAAATGTAGAAGGAAGGTAAGCGTCCGGCGAACTCACCTTCCGAACTCCAGCATTAAGGGCGATGGTGTCCGCGTATTTTTAAGCGGACGCGATCACCCTTATCGCCAGGATTTCCATGCGCCAACGAAGCTCTTATCCGAAACCATTC
>NZ_JBIVGP010000021.1:0-57582 GCF_044748725.1 Pseudomonas sp. NPDC089752 | reverse complement strand
TCAAACACTTGGCTCGCTGCGATCTCTCGTAGCGGGAGGCGAATTCTACAGCGTTTGGAAGCGCTGTCAACCACCATTTCAACCGCTTGCGATCAAATCGATAGGAGCGCTTTCAGCAGCTTCGGTATTAAGTAACTAATTGAATTTCAAGAAGTTTCTCGTTCCGATGTCGCTGGAAGTGGGGCGCATTATAAGCGGATTCCGGGGTGTGTCAATGATTGATTTCACAAAAGAGAAACCAGGGAAGGCGATGCACATGCCTTGCGCCGCTGCGTCGTAATTGCGCACTATATTGCACACACTCGCCCCCCCGTTAAAGGAATGCCGCCCACCCATGAACACCCAGCCCCGCAGCCTGGCCGCTACGCTGTTTCCCATAGGCCTGTTGCTTATCGCCATGGCATCGATTCAGTCCGGCGCTTCGTTGGCCAAAAGCATGTTTCCCATCATCGGTGCACAAGGCACCACGACCCTGCGCCTGGTCTTCGCCAGCATTATCATGCTGCTGATACTGCGCCCATGGCGTGTTCGCATGACGGCCGGCACGCTGCGCAATGTGATCATCTATGGCATGGCGCTGGGCGGCATGAATTTCCTCTTTTATATGGCGCTGCAGACGACGCCGCTGGGGATCGCGGTAGCGCTGGAGTTCACCGGCCCGCTGGCGGTGGCACTGTTTGCCTCGCGGCGCGCTATCGACTTCCTGTGGATTGCCCTGGCAGTTGCGGGTCTATTGTTGCTGCTTCCCGTCGGCCATGGTGGCCAGCCACTCGATTTGCTGGGTGCCGCCTACGCGCTCGGTGCGGGTGTATGCTGGGCGCTGTATATCCTCTTTGGCCAACGCGCTGGCGCGGAGCATGGCATCCAGAGCGCAGCACTCGGCGTTGTGGTCGCAGCCGTCTTCGTCGCTCCAATTGGCATCGTGCATGCAGGGAGCGCGTTGCTCACTCCAGCACTCATCCCGCTAGCGCTGGGCGTCGCCATACTTTCCACTGCCCTGCCTTATAGCCTCGAAATGGTCGCGCTTACCCGAATGCCAGCGCGAACATTCGGCACCCTGATGGCGATTGAGCCTGCCATCGGCGCATTGTCCGGCCTGTTGTTCCTCGGTGAACTGCTGAGCGTTACCCAGTGGCTGGCAATTCTCGCAATCATAGCCGCGTCGGCAGGCGCTACGCTGTCTCTGCGCAAAGAGGTGAATCCACCGGTAGCGGCTGACTGATTTGAGAAATATTTACATTTGAGGCAGTAATTATCGTTGTGATGACCCGCCTCGCTGATTAAGCTGTCACAAAATCATAATCTTCAAGCTATCTACTTGACTGAACATGGACGCTGGGGAAATTCAGGAAGAACCGATACGATAACGACAGGGTCTGACTACTGATCAGCTCTGCATAAGGACAGGAATGAAACGTATTTTGCTCATCCTGGCCGTCTTGGCCATTGCCGGATGCGCCGCAACGGCCAAGACCGAGGTCAAACAGGGAAAGAAGGGTGTGCATATCAATTGCTCAGGCCTTTCCTCCTCATGGGACAAGTGCTACAGCAAGGCCGCCACGTCTTGCAGCAAGCGCGGCTATAGGGTGATCGCGCGTTCCGGAGACACCGACGAGGAGCCAGGTGATTACCTGTTCGGCATCAACCCGGCCGGCTATACCAGCCGCAGCATGATCGTCATCTGCAAGTAAACGAAAGGGCAGCCCGTGAGCTGCCCTTTTTCATACCCGGCAGTCTCGGCCGATCACAGCGATACCGTGCGGGCTTCGAGCCAGACCAGCGCATCGCCGGTCAGCAATGGTGCAAGACGCTCCCGCACCGTTGCATGATACTGGTTAAGCCAGTCGCGCTCATCCTTCGCCAGCAAGTCTGCATCCAGGCAACGGGTATCTATAGGGCACAGCGTCAAAGTCTCGAAATTGAGAAAATCGCCAAACTGCGTCTTGCCGAGCTCGCGATTGACCACCAGGTTCTCGATACGTACCCCCCAAGCGCCTGGACGATAAGTGCCTGGCTCGATCGAACTGATCATCCCCACCTGCATGGCGGTCTGCGGCGTGGTTGCAGCCTGATAGGCAATGACCTGCGGACCTTCGTGCACATTCATGAAGTAACCCACGCCGTGACCGGTACCGTGACCATAGTCGACCTGGTCCGCCCATATCGGCGCCCGCGCGATGGCGTCAAGCAGCGGTGAAAGTATGCCGCGGGGGAACGTAGTGCGTGACAGCGCGATCATGCCTTTGAGTACCCGCGTGCAATCCCGTTTCTGCTCGTCGCTCGGGCTCCCTACCGGCACCATTCGCGTAATGTCGGTGGTACCACCCAGATACTGCCCACCCGAGTCGATCAACAGCAAACCGTCGCCCTCGATCACCGCATGGGACTGCTCGGTGGCACGGTAATGGGGCATCGCGCCATTGCCATTGAATGCTGCGATGGTAGAAAAGCTGAGAGACACGAAGCCGGGCCGACGCGCGCGCGCGGCACTCAGCTGCTCATCGATGGTCAGCTCGGTGATCACCTCCTCGCCCTGCCGTGCTTCAAACCAGGCGAAAAATTCGCACAAGGCCGCACCATCCTGTTCCATGACCTGCCGGATATGTACCAGCTCGTCTTCGCGCTTGCGTGATTTGCTCAAAGTGGTCGGGTTAAGCCCTTCGATCAACTCGACCTCAGCACCCAGGTTACCCAACAGGCCGCAGGTCACCCGCGCAGGGTCCAACAGCAATCGACTGCCAGGCGCAATCCCCGCAAGCGCATTGGCTACCTCAGCATAATCGCGCACTTCAATGCCATCGACTTGCAACACGTGGCGCAAATGGTCATCAACCTTTTCAGCCCCAATGAACAAGGTCGCCCGGCCTTTACTGATCAACGCAAAGGATACGAACACCGGGTTGTAGGACACGTCACTGCCACGCAGATTGAACAGCCATGCGATGTCATCCAGCGTCGCAATGAAGTGCCAGTCCGCGCCCTTCTCTGCCAAGGAACTACGCAGCTGGGCAAGTTTCTCGGCCCGGCTGACGGTGGCATGGGGCGGCAAGTGTTGATAAACAGGATTACTCGGCAGCGCTGGACGCCCGACCCAAACTTCTGCCAGCAAGTCACGATCAGTGCGCAATCGGATCTCGCGGGCTTTCAAACGCTCTTCAAGCTGACGTGCCGAGGCCAGGGCCATGACTGCGCCATCCACCGCCACTACACCGCTAGCCCGAACGTTATCCCCCAGCCACTCAAGCGCACCCGGTTTGCCTGGGTGCAGCTTCATCAGCTCGATGCCACTTCCCGCCAGCTCCCTGTCAGCCTGCTCCCAATAACGGCTGTCAGCCCACAAACCAGCGAAGTCGGCAGTGACTACCAGGGTGCCCACCGAACCATCGAAGCCAGACAACCACCTACGCCCTTGCCAGTAACCCGGCAGGTACTCGGAAAGATGAGGGTCAGCCGAAGGCACCAGCAAGGCATCGACATCCTCCTTGGCCATTACCTCGCGCACACGCGCCAGGCGCTCGGGTACACGCTGCTCGATGGGGGTCTGAACGTTCATGCGCACTCCTGCGGTCACATCTTGGTTGATCCAGAGGCACGATAATGGAGCAGCCACCATTGCCCTGCAATCGCAACGGCCAAGTTACGGCATGCAATGCCCATGACGTCACCTGCAATCAAGACGCTTCCTACAAGTGGCCGGAGACCATCGATCACCTCCAGCTGAACTTCCCGCTTGTCGGGGCTTCACAACCAATACATTCATTGCCGACAGGCAGATGCCCATGCCCAACGCCTGCGAAGCCAAGAATGGTGTCGTGCTGCTGGACACCCGCGAGCACACGCCGGAGCATGAACATGCAGTGCACCTGAAGATGGCCACTGGGCTGGCTGAGCTACTGGGTTGCGCCCACGTTCATCCCGACCAGCCTCCCACTGCAGCCGACAATTTCTATTACCTTCCTACCGAAACCTTGATCGACCCGCAGCGCCACGCATCGATGGGCATCTGCACCGTACAGGACTTGTTCGGCGGTTTGGTCAGCCAGCCTTACATGGCGACCAAGGCAATCTCACATCCGCTGCCAGCCAATGCCAGCTTTCCACCCGGCTGGACCGATGCATTCGCTCGACAGGCAAGCGATGCTCTGCTGCGCGGCTACACGGTGTTCAGCAAAGCCGATGCCCGTCGAGCCGCCCAGCTGCTGATGGGCGACGGCCCCTTGCGACTCAAACCGGTCTTGGCCTGCGCCGGACGCGGGCAACAGGTCATCGAGGAAATGGACGAGTTGGAACCCCTGCTGGCGGGCATGGATGACCAAGATCTGGCGCTATGGGGGCTGGTGCTTGAGGAAGACCTCAGTGAGGTTGAGACTTTCAGCGTCGGCCAGGTCCGCGTCGCCGGCCTGACCTGCAGCTACCACGGTACCCAGCAACTGACCCGCGACCACCAGGGCACGGAAGTCTACGGCGGATCCGACCTGGTAGTGGTGCGCGGCGATTACCAGGCCCTGTTGCAGCTCCCACTGGAAGATCACCTGCGCTTGGCGATTACCCAGGCCATGATTTATGAACAGGCGGCCGAGCGGCACTTTCCCGGCTTTGTCGCCTCTCGCCGCAACTACGACATCGCCCGCGGCACCGACCCGCAAGGCCATCTGCGCAGCGGCGTGCTAGAGCAGTCCTGGCGAATAGGCGGGGCCAGCAGCGCTGAACTCCTGGCGCTCCAGGCGTTTGCCAAAGACCCGGCACTGCAGCGTGTGCGCACCTCCACCCATGAAGTGTTTGGCACGCCCGACCTTCCCACTGACGCCACCCTCTTCTACCAAGGAAACGACAGTGAACTCGGACAACTCAGCAAATTCGCGCGGATCCGCGAGCATGACCATCCAGAGTGAAACCGTAGAGCTGCAGGTCGAAAACGACAGCATCGTCGGTACCCTGGTCAGCCCCGGCAGCAAGATGCCCGGCATTTTATTCGTCCATGGCTGGGGCGGCAGCCAGCAACGCGACCTGGCCCGAGCCCGCCATATCACTGGCTTGGGCTGCGTGTGCATGACCTTCGACCTGCGCGGCCACGAAAAGACCGAGAGCCAACGCCTCACCGTGACTCGCGAGCAGAATCTTCAGGACCTGCTGGCCGCTTACGACCGCCTGGTCAACCATCCGGCCGTGGACAGTAGCGCGATCGCTATCATCGGCAGCAGCTACGGTGGCTACCTGGCCACATTGCTCACCCTGCAACGGCCAGTAAAATGGCTGGCATTGCGCGTACCGGCGATGTACTGGGACGACGAGTGGGACACCCCTAAGCAGACACTCGACCGTCAGCGCTTGAACGCCTACCGCCAGCGCTTGCTCGGCCCGGCCGACAACCGCGCGTTGGCCGCCTGTGCCGAATTTGCCGGCGATGTCCTACTGGTGGAGTCGGAGCAAGACGACTATGTACCGCACACTACGCTGATGAGCTATCGCTCGGCTTTCGTCAACGCCCATTCGCTCACTCACCGCATTGTCGATGGTGCCGACCACGCGCTTTCCAGTGAACAAAGTCAAAAAGCCTATAGCTCAATACTTGCTTCGTGGGTCGGTGAGATGGTGGTCGGCGCCCGCCTGGATCGCTATCCGCATTATGCACCCTGGTATGCCTGAGGCTCGCCGACCTGGCAGTGCAAGCCACCGTCGGCCGTGTAAACCAAACTGCGCAGCGCCTGATATGCAGCGAAATTGACGCTGCGCGCCTGATGCACCCGCACCAGGTCGAGAAATGGCTCTTCGACAAAACGTTCCGCTGCCGCCGCCCACGCCTGGCGCGATTGCCACTGCAAATACTGCAGAACACGGCTGCCGTCATCGCTGGCCTGAATGCTGACCCCTTGCAGGCCCGCGCAGCGCGTGGCCAGTTCTTCACTGCGCAGGACCAGCGCTTGGGCCAGCGCTGCCTGGCGCGAAGCAGGCACCTCATACTCGATCATCTGGGTGAACCACAGGGGATGCGGCGCGGCGATCATGAACAGTCTCCTTGCTTCGGACGCTTGCAGTGTGATGGCCTGCAGGGTAAACCTCCAGTTAACTCAAGGTCAAGAGCTTTTTCACATGCCCAGATCAACCCTGGTCGCTCCGGACAAACTGCTCAGTGTCGGCCAGCTGGCCACACGCAGTGGCGTGGCCGTGACCGCCCTGCACTTCTATGAAACCAAGGGGCTGATCCACAGCACGCGCAACGCAGGCAATCAGCGCCGCTATCCGCGAGCTATGCTGCGCCGTGTGGCTGTGATCAAGATGGCACAGCGCCTGGGCATCCCGCTGGCCGATATCGCATCGGCCTTGTCGGCACTGCCCAATGACCATATCCCTACAGCAGAGGATTGGCGACGATTGTCGCAGGGTTGGCGGGCAGACCTCGATCGCCGTATCGACGAGATGATTCGCCTACGCGATCAGTTGGACGGCTGCATCGGTTGCGGTTGCATGTCCCTGAAGGAATGTCCGCTACGCAACAAGCAGGATCACCTGGGTGATGAAGGGCCTGGTCCGCATCTACCCTGAGCGCTGCATGCCCGCTCAGATCACTACATTGCGCACAAAACGCGTAGGCACGGCGCCGTCATTGCGGTAGGCGTAGCGGCGGTTGCTGGGAAAGACATGGAACTGACCGACGTCAAGGCGATGCTCGGCCCCTTCTATGATCAACGTCAGTTGCCCTTCAGCTACGTAAATTTGCTCGCGCCAACCTTCAGCATCGGCTTCGCTGGCGTAGCATTCGCCCGGTGCCAGGGTCCATTCCCAGATCTCCACCTCTCGCCGAGCGCTGCTGCTGGCCAGCAGAACCGCCTTGCTCTGCGGATGCTCACCCGCCCAGGCCAGTTCGTCGATACGGCTGGTATCGCGCTGGTCGGGTGCCTGGATCAACGTGCTGAAGGCCACCCCCAACGCTTCGGCGATCAGGTCGAGCGTGGTCAGGCTGACATTCTTTTCACCCGCTTCAATCGCCACCAGCATGCGCCGACTGACCCCAGAGCGCTCAGCCAGCGCGGTCTGGCTCATCCCCGCGGCATTGCGCAGGCTTCGGACATTGAGGCTGACATGCTGCAAAACCGAGGCCCGGTGCATGGAATCTTTGTGCACTATATTGCTCACTTGTACGGGTTGCGCAGTATACTGCCCACTTTGCGGCGATTGTGCGCCGCCCCCGTTGAGTGCGCAAGACCATGAGCCAACCGACCAGCAGCCAACAGCCCGCCCTGTCATTGCGCCTTAGCAAGGCCGAGATGGTGCTGGTATTCATCACCATGCTCTGGGGCGGCACCTTCCTGCTGGTGCACAATGTGATGACCGTAAGCGGCCCGATGTTCTTCGTCGGCCTGCGCTTCGCAGCTGCTGCGTTATTTGTCGCAATGGTCTCAGGGCGCGCACTGTCAGGCCTGACTGTCACCGAACTGAAGGCCGGCGTGCTGATTGGCGCCTCCATCATGCTCGGCTACGGCCTGCAGACCATGGGCCTGCAGACCATCAGCAGCAGCCAGTCAGCCTTCATCACTGCACTTTATGTGCCTTTCGTGCCGCTGTTGCAGTGGCTCGTGCTCGGCCGGCGCCCAGGACTGATGCCCAGCCTGGGTATCTGCCTGGCATTCCTCGGCTTGATGCTGCTCGCCGGCCCCGAGGGCGGCAGCCTGCATTTGAGCGAAGGTGAAGTGGTGACACTGGTGAGCGCCGTGGCCATCGCCGCCGAGATCATCTTGATCAGCCGCTTTGCCGGCCAGGTCGACGTACGCCGCGTGACCGTCGTGCAACTGGCCACCGCCTCGTTGCTGTCGTTCCTGATGATCGTCCCGACCCAAGAGCGCATCCCCGACTTTTCCTGGTTGTTGCTGCTCAGCGCACTGGGCCTGGGCGCCATGAGCGCAGTGATCCAGGTAGCGATGAACTGGGCGCAGAAGTCGGTTTCGCCGACCCGCGCCACGTTGATCTACGCAGGTGAACCAGTATGGGCAGGGATCGTCGGCCGTATCGCCGGCGAGCGCTTGCCCGGAGTGGCACTGATCGGCGGCCTGCTGATCGTCATCGCGGTGGTGGTCAGCGAGCTGAAAATCCGCCGCGTCGGGCCTGCAGAAGAATCACTCGAAGCGCAGGCCGAGCGCGAAGCCGGCCTGTAAAATCGCCAACAACGGCTATGCTCTGTAAAAAACTGTTATAAAAAAACAGCTTGTAACACCCTGTTTGTACGATTCTGCGACAGCTTGCGTGTTGGTGATCAACTGCCCGGCACGTATGATCCTTGGCAAATCTTTCCAGAATAGAACGCTATGTCCTTGATAGTGCTACTGCTTCTGCCGTTCGTGGGCAGTTGCCTGGCAGCCGTGCTGCCGCACAACGCACGTAACGCCGAGTCCATATTGGCGGGGCTCGTGGCCTTGGTCGGCACCGTCCAGGTAGCACTGCTATACCCCCAAGTCGCCCACGGCGGCGTGATTCGCGAAGAATTTCTCTGGCTGCCCAGCCTCGGCCTGAACCTGGTCCTGCGCATGGACGGTTTCGCCTGGCTGTTCTCGCTGCTGGTGTTGGGCATCGGCGCTTTGGTGTCACTGTACGCGCGCTACTACATGTCGCCACAAGACCCAGTGCCGCGTTTCTTCGCATTCTTCCTGGCATTCATGGGGGCAATGCTTGGGCTGGTGATCTCCGGCAACCTGATCCAATTGGTGTTCTTCTGGGAACTGACCAGCCTGTTTTCATTCCTGCTCATCGGCTACTGGCACCATCGCGCTGACGCGCGTCGAGGGGCCTACATGGCATTGATGGTCACCGGCGCAGGTGGCTTGTGCCTGCTGGTCGGGGCGCTGCTTCTGGGCCATGTGGTCGGCAGTTACGACCTGGACAAGGTTCTGGCTGCCGGTGACGCAGTCCGCCAGCACGCGCTTTATCCCGTGCTGCTGCCGCTGATCCTGATCGGCGCACTGAGCAAGAGCGCGCAGTTTCCCTTCCAGTTCTGGTTGCCCCACGCCATGGCGGCACCCACCCCGGTTTCGGCCTACCTTCACTCCGCGACCATGGTCAAGGCCGGGGTGTTCCTGCTGGCGCGGCTCTGGCCGGTGCTGTCGGGCAGCGAAGAATGGTTCTGGATCGTCGGCGGTGCCGGCGCCATTACCCTGCTGCTGGGTGCGTTCGCCGCGATGTTCCAGAATGACCTCAAAGGTTTGCTGGCCTACTCCACCATCAGCCACCTGGGCCTGATAACCTTGCTGCTGGGCTTGAACAGCCCATTGGCAGCCGTCGCCGCCGTGTTCCACATTCTCAACCACGCCACCTTCAAGGCCTCGCTATTCATGGCTGCCGGCATCATCGACCATGAGAGCGGCACGCGCGACATCCGCCGCCTCAGCGGCCTGATACGCCTGGTTCCCTACACGGCGACATTGGCCATGGTGGCCAGCGCCTCAATGGCGGGCGTACCGCTGATGAACGGGTTCCTGTCCAAGGAGATGTTTTTCGCCGAAACCGTGTTCATCTCCTCTACCGCCTGGGTCGAAGCGACCTTGCCAGTGATCGCCACCCTCGCAGGGACGTTCAGCGTCGCCTACGCCCTGCGCTTCACCGTCGATGTGTTTTTCGGCCCTACCGCGCAGGACTTGCCGCACACGCCACACGAGCCACCACGCTGGATGCGCGCGCCGGTCGAGCTGCTGGTACTCACCTGCCTGGTAGTCGGCATCTTTCCTGCCCAATCGGTCGGCCCGCTGCTGGCCGCCGCAGCGCTGCCAGTGGTGGGTGGCACGCTGCCGGAATACAGCCTGGCCATCTGGCACGGCTGGAACGCCCCGCTGATCATGAGCCTCGTGGCCATGAGCGGCGGCATCATTCTATACCTGCTGCTACGCAACCAATTGCGCCGCGGCCGGTTCCCCTATCCGCCACTGATCGAGCGCTTCAATGGCAAGCGTCTGTTCGAACAAGGTCAGGTGCGTCTCATGCTGCTGGCCAAGCGCATCGAGGGCCTGCTCACCACGCGCCGCCTCCAGGCACAACTGTTCATGCTGGTATTGGCGGCATTCCTCGCCGGCCTCACGCCGCTGCTGTACAGCGGGTTGAGCTGGGGCGACCGGCCAAAAATCCCGGGTTCCGGTGTATTCGTCGCGCTGTGGCTGATAGCGATAGCCTGCGCCCTCGGCGCCGCCTACCAGGCCAAGTATCACCGTTTGGCGGCGCTTATCATGGTCGGCGTCTGCGGCCTGATGACGTGCATCACCTTCGTCTGGTTCTCCGCCCCGGATCTGGCCTTGACCCAGCTGGTGGTCGAAGTGGTCACCACGGTACTGATCCTGCTCGGCCTGCGCTGGCTGCCACGGCGAATCGAAGGCGTCTCGCCGCTGCCAGGCAGCCTCGACCGCGCCCGCATGCGCCGCCTGCGCGACCTCTTGCTGGCTGTTCTGGTCGGCGGCGGCACGGCAGTGCTGTCCTACGCCATGCTGACCCGGCCCACGCCAAACGACATCTCCTCCTTCTACCTGAGCCGGGCGCTGCCCCAAGGAGGCGGGACCAACGTGGTCAACGTGATGCTGGTGGACTTCCGCGGCTTCGATACACTTGGCGAAATTACCGTGCTGGTAGCCGTGGCCCTCACCGTATTCGCCCTGCTGCGCCGCTTCCGCCCGCCCAAGGAAAGCATGCAACTGCCCGCCCAGCAGCGGCAGCTGGCACCCGATGTGGTCACTGACCTGGTCAACCCACGGCACGCCGCCGACACCGCGCTGGGCTTCATGATGGTGCCTGCCGTGCTGGTGCGTCTGCTTCTACCGATAGCAGTACTGGTCTCGATGTACCTGTTCATGCGCGGCCACAACCAGCCGGGCGGCGGCTTCGTCGCAGGCCTGGTGATGTCGGTGGCGTTCATCCTCCAGTACATGGTTGCCGGCACGCAATGGGTCGAGGCGCAGATGAGCCTGAGGCCGCTGCGCTGGATGGGTACCGGGCTGTTGTGCGCGACTTTGACGGGGGCAGGCGCCATGCTGCTGGGCTACCCATTCCTCACCACTCATACCGCCCATCTGCACCTGCCGTTGCTCGGCGACCTGCATGTGGCCAGTGCACTGTTCTTCGATATCGGTGTGTACACCGTGGTGGTCGGCTCGACCCTGCTGATTCTCACCGCATTGGCGCACCAGTCGGTGCGCGCCTATCGTCCGGGCAGTTCGTCGAAACCCAGCCAAGCAGGAGCCGCCTGATGGAAGAAGTCATCGCAGTCGCCATCGGTGTACTGGCCGCATCAGGGGTTTGGTTGATCCTGCGCCCACGGACCTATCAGGTGATCATGGGCCTGTGCCTGCTGTCGTACGGGGTCAACTTGTTCATTTTCAGCATGGGCAGTCTGTTCATCGGCAAGGAACCCATCATCAAAGACGGCGTAACCCAAGACCTCTTGCACTACACCGACCCGCTGCCCCAGGCCCTCGTGCTCACCGCCATCGTCATCAGTTTCGCCATGACTGCCTTGTTCCTGGTAGTACTGCTGGCATCGCGCGGTCTCACCGGCACTGACCACGTGGATGGCCGGGAGCGTGACGAATGAGCGTGATGAGCCAACTGATCGTCGCGCCCATTCTGTTACCCCTGGTGACTGCAGCTGTGATGCTGCTGCTGGGCGAGAAGCACCGGCAGATCAAAGCACGCCTCAACCTGCTGTCGACCTTCGGTGGTTTGGCCATTGCCGTCAGCCTGCTGCTGTGGGTGCGCAGCCAAGGCCAGGCCGAATCCATTGGGGTCTACTTGCCCGGTAACTGGCCCGCGCCCTTCGGCATCGTGCTGGTACTGGACCACCTTTCGGCACTGCTGCTGACCTTGACCGGGGTCATCGGCATCAGCGCCCTGCTGTTCGCTCGCGCCCGCTGGGACAGCGCAGGCGCCAGCTTCCATGCGTTGTTCCAAATCCAGCTGATGGGCCTTTATGGTGCCTTCCTGACCGCTGACCTGTTCAACCTCTTCGTGTTTTTCGAAGTGCTGCTAGCCGCCTCCTATGGCCTGCTGCTGCATGGATCGGGGCGGGCACGAGTGCGCGCCGGGCTGCACTACATCGCTATCAACCTGTTCGCCTCGTCGCTGTTCCTGGTGGGTGCTGCGATGCTGTACGGGGTGACCGGGACGCTGAACATGGCTGACCTGGCACTGAAGGTTCCATTAGTTCCAGAAGCGGACCGCGGCCTGCTGCACGCCGGGGCGGCGATCCTGGCGATTGCCTTTCTGGCCAAGGCAGGTATCTGGCCGCTGAACTTCTGGCTGGTACCAGCCTACGCCTCTGCCAGCGCGCCGGTGGCCGCCTTGTTCGCCATCATGACCAAGGTTGGCCTGTATGCCGTGCTGCGCCTCTGGACCTTGCTGTTCTCCGGCCAGGCGGGTGCTTCGGCCCACTTCGGTGGTCAATGGCTGATCTATGGCGGCCTGGTCACCCTGGCTTTGGCTGCCGTGTCGATACTGGCAGCGCAACGCCTGGAGCGGATGGCGGCGCTGAGCATCCTGGTATCCGCAGGTACCCTGCTGGGCGCGGTCGGCTTTGCCCAACCGGCATTGACCGGCGCGGCACTGTTTTACCTGGTGAACTCAACCCTGGCGCTGTGTGCACTGTTCCTGCTCGCCGAACTCATCGAGCGCTCGCGCTCGGCCAACGAAGCGCCGCTGGACGATGAAGAAGAACCGATGCCTTCGCCGCTCGAATCGCTTCATCCTCCCAAAGGTACCAACCTGGACGATGAACAGAAGGCCGTGATCGGTCAGATCATCCCTTGGACCATGGCCTTCCTCGGCCTGAGCTTCATTGCCTGCGCATTATTGATCATTGGCATGCCACCGCTGTCCGGCTTCGTTGGCAAGCTGAACTTGATCAGTGCGCTGTTCAACCCACTGGGGCTGGGTGTTCCGGCCGAGCAACCGTTGTCCGTAGCCGGTTGGGCGCTGGTTGCTTTGCTGATTGTCTCAGGCATGGCCTCGTTGATCGCCTTCGGCCGGGTGGGCATTCTGCGGTTCTGGAAGCCCGAGGAGCGACCTTCGCCGCTGCTGCGTCGCTACGAATGCCTGCCCATCGTCATTCTGCTCGGGCTGTGCATCATCCTCAGCTTCAGAGCCGAGCCATTGCTGCGCTACACACAGGACACCGCCGCCAGCCTGCAGTCACCCAATACCTATATCCAGGCAGTAATGGCTGCACGGCCCGTTCCAGGGCCGACCACACTCGACGTGGAGGTGCAGCCATGAGCCGGCTGTTCCCCGCGCCGTTGCTGTCCATTGCACTGTTCGTGCTATGGCTGCTGCTGAACTTGTCGATCAGCCCCGGCAATCTTTTGCTCGCCGCCGCCCTCGCCGTCGTCGCCCCTTTGCTGATGGCTCCCCTGCGCCCGCAGCGTGCACGGGTAAGCCGGCCGCTGGTGGTGGCAAGGCTGATCGGTCGGGTGGGTATTGATGTCATCCACTCCAATTTCCTGGTGGCGATTGGCGTGCTTCGCGCCCGGCAAAAGCCGCCTCGCTCAGCCTTCGTGCACATCCCCCTGGACCTTCGCGACGCCCATGGCCTTGCTGCGCTGTCGATGATTACCACCGTGGTACCCGGCACGGTCTGGTCGGAACTGGCTCTGGACCGCAGCATGCTTTTGCTGCATGTGTTCGACCTGGAGGATGAGAAGGCCTTTATCGAGCACTTCAAACATACCTATGAACGTCCGTTGATGGAGATCTTCGAATGACAGGCCTGCTCGCCAACGCAGTCCTCGCCAGCCTGTTCATCTTCGCCCTGGCCATGGGGCTGGCGCTCATCCGGCTGTTCCGCGGCCCTTCCGCTCAGGATCGGGTACTGGCGCTGGACTATCTCTATATCCTGGGCATGCTGATGATGCTGGTACTGGGCATTCGCTATGCCAGTGACACTTATTTTGAAGGCGCCCTGTTGATTGCCCTGTTTGGTTTTGTCGGCTCGTTTGCCTTGGCCAAATTCCTGTTGCGTGGCGAGGTGATCGAATGAACCAAACACTTGAACTTCCGCTTTGGCTCGAACTGGTCACCGCCGGACTGTTACTGCTCGGTAGTCTCTTTGCCTTGATCGGCGCCATTGGCTTGCTGCGCCTGAAGGATTACTTCCAGCGCATGCATCCACCCGCGCTGGCCTCGACCATAGGCGCCTGGTGCGTCGCGCTGGCTTCGATCATCTACTTTTCGTGGCTCAAGCAAAGTCCGGTACTGCATGCCTGGCTGATCCCTATCCTGCTGTCGATCACCGTGCCGGTCACGACGCTGCTACTGGCAAGGGCAGCGCTGTTTCGCAAGCGCATGGCCAAGGAAGAGGTCCCCGACGAGGTCAGCAGCGGTCGGGACCGCGGCAACTGATCAGCGAAGCCTCAAGCGTGGCTGAGGCACTGCCATTAGCGTTTCAGGTCGATCATTCACTGGCCTTGAAGGTGGTCAGCTCGCCCTTGCGCCACTTCGCTACTTTGCCAGTCACGGCCTTGAGCAATTTGCCCAGGCCCTCCTGCACTTGCTGTTGAGCGGCGAACACCAACATGACACCTTGCCCCTCGCGAAACACGATTCCCTCACCTTCGGGCACCGACACGAACGCGTAGTCACCTACACCATACACATTCAACTTGATCTCGCGAAAGCGCATTTCCAGTTTGCCGCCTTCTCGGCTGGGCAACACGGCCGCGCGAAAATGATCGCCGACCTTCAACTCCAAGCGCTGCTTGTCATCGACCACCAAGGCACTCTCGGTATCGATCTCGGCCATATACAGGCCCTCAGGGTTCTGTTCGGTGACATACACGAAACGGCCCTGAAACAGCTTGGCCAACTTTCCACGCAAGTCACCCAGGGCGAACAGGGCGTGGGTATCCAGAGTACTGACTGCCAATGACGTAATCCTCAAACCGGTGGCATCCGCTCTCACGCGCAATCGGTGAGACACGGTCATTTCAATTCGATAGGCGCAAAGAGTAATAGTGCGACGAGCCATACGTCTCTGCCTGCTGCCGACGGAGCTTGCGGGAAAATTTACTCACACTCGCCAGACTTAACCTATACAACGGCGTTAGACACATTCCCGATAGGTATGCGCACTGTCTTACAACTCATCGCCAGGAAGATGTGATAGATATCGGCAGCACCTGCGGAAACGGGCCGAGAAAATCCATCAGCGTATGACTAAGGAAGAAATATGCACGAAAACACTGAAATCCGTCGAGAGGCAATCAGCATTTCTTGACGAGCAATGCTCAGGCAACCTGCCCCGCTTTCAATTGCTGCAACCAATCAGCCTGACACTCAAGCGCTTCGCCTCGTGTGGCAAATGCAGTTCCCCGACGCTCGCCATCGACCAGCACCACCCAACATACCCGTCGGCCCATCGCCTGTAGAGATGGGGGTAAGCTTGAGCCAATCATCACGGCGACATCCACCCGGCAATCCATCACTCTCTCCGACCATTAATTAGCAAGCTAACGATATAGCTATCATACCTCTGTCAAAACTCAGAAAACAGCCGACATCGGTAGAGGAGACTTGCACTAACTGCAACAAATCTGGTCATGCTCAGGGCCAAGAAACGCAAAAAGCCCCTGGGATCGCTCCGAGGGGCCTGGCACCTGGCGCTATCAGACCTGTCGCTGGTGGCGATCGAGCTGTTCGTGGCGCTCCTGGGCTTCAATGCAGTACTTAGTGGTCGGGCTGATCAGCAGACGCTTCAGGCCAATCGGCTCACCGCTGTCGTCGCACCAGCCGAAGCTTTCGTCGGCAATGCGGTCCAGGGCCATTTCCAGCTGAGGCAGCAAGCGCTGGTCGCGGTCAATTGCGTTGACCAGCCAACTGCGCTCTTCCTCGACCGAAGCCACGTCGGCAGGGTCCGACGGGGTGTCCAGGCCTTCGATGGTGGCACGGCTCAGCTCGATGCGCTCATGGGTTTCGACTTTCATCGACTGCAGCAGGCCCGTGAAGAAGGCCAGTTGATCAGCGTTCATGTAGTCATCGGCCGACATGGCCAGCAACTGTTCCTTGGTCATCGATTTCTCTATGAAAAAATGTGCATTTGGGGCGATTCGGGTGTCGCCGACGCCTCGGCATCGGTAACAGAATTTTTCAAGCGCCAAGCGGCACTCTTTTACAGGGGGCGGCAGTCTAAGGCGCCGCGCGGCAACGGGCAATACATAACACCGAGGAATTGGCTGAAAGTGCGAGGAATCCGCCCATTGGTGCCAATTGGCAATAGGCTGCAACACCTGCCGCATCCACGCCGGGCCAGGCAAGCCACGGGCCGTCGACGTGGTAACCCGCTAACGCCCGCCGAGCCGCTAGAGGTCGTTTGATTGCATCTTTCACCTCCCGGTACAGGCCATGAGAGACAGTTCCCTGCAACGCTTCCCCCGCTCCAACACCCTGAACTGTAAAGTTGCGCGACGCTTCGTTGACCGACCCGCACTGCTGGACACCGCCGATGAAATCCTCGCAGAGCTATGGGCGCAATACCTTCCGAACGATGGGCATAACCCGCTTGAGCTCTATCTGGCCAGTCATCAGGCAAATGCGGGCAACACCTGGACGCGCCCACTCTCGCAAGTACTCGTGGAACGTTACTGCCAGCGCACTACGCTCAATCTCACCGACGGTATCGACTACCTCACCACCCATGTGGATGCAGATCCTGCATGGCGTATCGATATCGACCTGCACGTTATCGAAACGTTGATCAACGACGCGGCGCCGTTGCTGGTCGATGCCTTCAAACAAACCCTGACGAGCTACTGGAGCCGCTTCGATACCAGTGGCACAACCCCTTGGGGTTGGTACGCGCAGTTTATGAAAAAACAACTGCACGCTGCGATCGAAAGTCACCGCAACGCCGGTACCCTGAGTGGATTCGCCCTGGCGGCCGCAGGGGTGGTGCATAGCCATCCTGACGCTACCGCGCGCAGTGCCTGGGAGAACACCCTCGGTCTGCAGGTCTCGCACCTTGTCGTGGATCTTTCGGCGGTTGGCATCCTCGACCCCGATCTGTCCAGCGCGTTGCTCATTGAACACGCCGATGGAAATCCAGATCGCGACCTCACTCTTCTTTATACCCTCAATGGCAAGCTGCACAGCTTCGACTCTCGGCAGCGTCTGCTTGAAAGCATCGCGCGCTACTGGCCAGACCGCTCAGATAAAGCGAGCAACACAGTGACCATCGCGGCCATTGCCGGGGACGCTTTCGAAACCCAGGCGCTGGGCCTGCTTGACCAGCAGTTGGGGGTTATCGATTATCTCGCCCAGTTGTACCAGTCCAGGCTGGGAGCACTCAACATGAACCTGGAGCTGGACCGGCTGACCTCGGCGCTCAACCTTTGTAGCGACGCCGAAGCGGTCCAACGCAATGTACTGACGGAACAACTGCCAAGTTGGCTGCGCAATGCTCACGGCGGCCCTTTGATGCGCTACAGCAACCTGCTGCTGGATGTCGCCCAGGCTTACCAGAACGCGGACGGCAAATTTTGGCTTGACGGCATCGACGACGCCGAGAATTTCAGCTATCGCCAGCTGACCGCCCGCTTCGACGCAGACTACCCTGGCAATTCGCTGAACGTTCGGCAAGTCAGGGTCATCAATTACCAAACCACCGCCACCGCCGCGGCTGGCCAGGGTACGATCGTCACGTCCGGCGAGGTAACCACGGTCACCTACACCCTGTCGCAACTGGCGATCGGCAATCTCGGCCTGCTCAAACCAGGGCGAGTGGCGTTGCAGTCTGCCGCCGCTGAACCGTTGCCCGCCTGGCTGGACGAGCACTACCTACGCGCCGTGATCAGTGAGCTGGACATCGGCGCCAGCTACCCTGCCATGCTCCGCCGCGAGCTTCTGGCAGACTCGCCTCAGCACTTGACGCGCCAGCGCTTGCTGGTCGAACAGTTGCAAAATCAACTGCCAGCCCTGGCACAGGAGCTGTACTTGCGTGGTGCTCTTCCCGATGAGAGCGGCGCCGAGCACATTGCCGAGGTCTTCTCCGCGTCCGCCGACGACGAAGCTGGCCAGCATTGGATCATGCGCCCGCTAGGTTTCATCAAAGCGCCCGGCTCGACAATCGATCACCCGCGCAATACCTGGCTGATCGAGCCCCAGGCGCCGCTTGCCGAGACTTGCCTGCTGTATCGTCCGTTGCATGCTGATACCTTGCTGCAGTTCAAGGACCGAATGGCGTTGTTCGACGCAATCAGTACCCCTGGCAAACTGCAGGACGATCTGCTGCAACGCCTGCCTGAACAAGACCGGCGGTTTTACGCCCACGGCGGCTTTCTTGAACCTCATCTGTTCGTAATTCTGACCGACACCAGCGCCGTCCCGTTCGGCGCCCCTGCCCCGGTGCAACTGGCCCTGGAGGCGCCCGTCAGCGATCCAGGCGAAGCGCTCTACCGGGCCTGTGTCGAGGAGTCGATCCACAATTTCGAGGACCGTGCTGCAACCACTGCGCAAACCCGTTGGGAGCGCTGGAAGGCGTTGGGCTGGTTGCTGTTCAACACCTTGCTGCCTTTGGCAGGCCCCTCGTGGAGCAGGGTCGCGTGGCTGGCTCAAATGGAGGTGGCGCTTAACGAGTATGTCGACTCAGATGCCAGCACCCAGCCAACCGGGGACCGACTGGCGCTGGTCAACCTGCTGGTCAATATCACCCTGTTGCTGTTTTCCCATTCAACGTTCCGTTTTCGCGTAGAGGCGGGTGAACCGCCGGCGTTCCCCGGCCCAGACATTGCCGTGCAAACGGATCGGCAGCCTGCCCCGGTGCCCCCGGCGGTAAAAAGTGCCGCTGCCAGCCAGATCGAATTCGGCTGGTCGGGTCCGAGGCAACGTTTGTCATTCGGCCAGCGCAAGGCAATGCACGATCTGCTTGCCCACATCACAGTCGACACGCTTGGTAGCGCAATACCCGCCGGGCCTTGGCGAGGGATGTATCTGCACGACGACAAGATGTATGCCCGATTGGATGACGAGGTGTATGAAGCGGTCGTCGACCTGTCACGAGACCAGCCGCGCATCGTGGCACCGCACCGCGCACTCGGCCCTTGGCTGCGCCGGGATGAGGTGGGCCGGTGGGTCGTGGACTTGCGTTTGCAACTCAAGGGCGGTATGCCGTTGTCCGGGCGCATTCGCGATCTGCAGCTGGACAGGGCGAATACCTTGAAATCCGTCGAGGACCGCATACAGGCTGACAAAAACGCCTTCACTGCCACTATCAAGCAGCAGACGACCATTGAAAGCCTGGTGTCCGCGATCCCTGATGATGCCAACCTGCAAAAGTATCAGGACAAGATCAACGTCCTTTCCACTTTCTGGACCACGCACATCGAGCATCTGAAAACTCGCAACGCCCTGGAGCCGATCAAGAATTTCAAGACGTTCCATGCCTATGCCCTCTATCAAGACAGCTATTGCCAACGCGTGCTGCGCAAGATCCTGCACATGCGCTACCAACCTGAACGAGACCAGTTGCTGCAACTGGTGAATGAGCAATCGCAAGGCGAAGCGCTTTCGGATGATGACGTCCGTATCGCCGCCACGCGTCTGGACCGGCTGGTACCGCTGATCGAGGCGATGATCGATAACAATGTCCATCTGCGCCAGTGCCAGCAAGGGCTTGGCAAACTGGCGACGCCACAACAACCGCAAATATTGGAGTGGCGCAATCTGGCCAACCAGATGCCGGCAACGGTGGAGCGCGATCTGAACTTGCGATGCCTGCGCATCGAAGGGCTGGTCAACCGTGTGTCCCTCCTTCACCAGTTATCCGATGAGGCAGGGCATTGGCGCGACCGATTCTGGAGCACCTTGCAACTGGCCATCGCTCAGCGTAGCAAGCTGCTGAAAATGGGCGATATCGACCAGGAAGTCAGCGCAAGAGTATTACGCAGCATCCTCGAACAGTTTGAAGCCGCCGCTCGCAACTTGAACCATTTTGTCGAGCACATCGAAGCAGACTCGGCGTTGCAAACCAGTCAGCAACTCCAAGAGCAGCTGGACTGGCTGTTGTCACGCGCCCGTGAGGATGTCGCCGAGCTACCGGACTACCCGCCCGTGAGCACGTTCCAGCAACTGCGCAACAAAGTCCCCGGGTTGATCGAAACCACCGAGCAAGGGCTACTGCTGGCCGAGCCACACAGCGACGACCCCAGCACCTACGTTATCGAAGGCCCCGACAGCAAAACGCCCTCTCGCACGTACCATTTCGCCAAAGGCGAGTATGTCGAAAGCAAGCCCGCCACTACCCAGCGCCTGCCTACGGCGCGCAGCCTCAAACGCTTGCTCAAGGGCAGCGATCGACTGATGAAGGAGGCCCGTGAAAAGGTCGCCAGCCTGCACAAAGCCATTACCCGCTACTGGCCAGGCGACCTTGAGAACCTGGTGCTCGACCAGCGCACGCGGCTGCTCAACGAAGTCGAAGCCATCGAATCGCGCCTGACCGCCGACAACGAAACGGACGAAGCCCAGGTCGGCAAGGATGCCGAGCTGGTCGCGCGTAACTTGCGCCTGCTGGCCGATGAATTTCAGCGGCAAGCCACGCAGATGCGTATCGCTGCGGCGCTCGCGCAGCCGCCACGCATGGGCGACGTGATGTTTCTGCTGGAACAGCGACAAATCCAGATCAGCCCGGTGGGCAGCCGAACGCGGTTGGCCAGGGTCAAAGGCCGGCCAGCGGACTTTCTCGACGAATACGTCATCGACTACCAGGGCCAGGCGCAGTGGTACGCCCACTTTCACTATCCAGCGATGAACACAGGCAAGGTCGACTTTACCGCTGGCCACCTCAAAACCACCGCGCAACGCTTCATGCGAGGTCAACGTTACACAGACAGCAGCGGCCACACGGTCGAGGTGTACCGCGCACCGATCACCGGGGCAAAAGCCGCTGAGTATTTTTTCAATCTCTGAGCCGAAGGGCGCGGCCGCTGCCGCGCCCTTGCCCATCAACGATCCTTGAACTGAGCCTCGCGCTTGGCGATGAAGGCTGCCATGCCTTCTTTCTGATCCTCGGTGGCGAATGCGGCGTGGAACACCCGGCGCTCGAAGCGCACCCCTTCGCTCAATGTCACTTCGAAGGCGCGATTGACGCTCTCCTTCACCATCATGCTCACAGGGATCGATTTACTGGCAATGGTGGCCGCCACCTTCAAGGCTTCTTCAAGCAGTTCTGCCTGCGGTACCACGCGCGCCACCAGGCCAGCACGCTCCGCCTCTTCGGCGCCCATCAAACGGCCGGTCAGACACAACTCCATGGCCTTGGCCTTGCCCACCGCCCGGGTCAGGCGCTGGGTGCCGCCCATACCCGGCAGCACGCCCAGGTTGATCTCCGGTTGGCCGAACTTGGCGTTGTCGGCGGCGAGGATGAAGTCGCACATCATCGCCAGCTCGCAGCCACCGCCCAGGGCAAAGCCGGAAACCGCCGCGATGATCGGCTTGCGACGGTTGGCGACACGGTCGGCGTCGCTGAACAGATCGTCCACGTAGATCTGCGGATACTGCAGCTCGGCCATTTCCTTGATGTCGGCGCCTGCGGCAAAAGCCTTGGCCGAGCCGGTCAGCACCACGCAGCCGATGTTGGGGTCGCGTTCGAGTTGATCCAACGCCTGATTGATCTCGCTGACGATCTGCGCGTTCAACGCATTGAGCGCCTGTGGACGGTTGAGGGTAATCAGGCCAACCTTGCCGTGGATGTCCAACAGGATGGTTTCGAATGCCATGCAGTCTGCTCCTTCAAAGATTGCGCGCAATGACCATGCGCTGAATATCGCTGGTGCCTTCATAGATCTGGCAGACCCGCACGTCGCGGTAGATCCGCTCCAGCGGGAAGTCGCTCAGATAGCCATATCCGCCCAGGGTCTGCAAGGCATCCGAACAGACCTTTTCGGCCATTTCCGAGGCAAACAGCTTGGCCATCGACGCCTCCACCAGCGCCGGGCGCCCGGCATCGCGCAGTGCGGCGGCATGCAGCACCATCTGCCGGGCCACGGCAATTTTCGTGGCCATGTCTGCCAGGCGGAAGGCCACGGCCTGGTGTTCGATCAAAGCCTTGCCGAAACTGTGCCGCTCTCTGGCGTAATCGCGGGCCACTTCAAAGGCAGCACGGGCCATGCCCACGGCCTGCGAGGCGATCCCGATGCGCCCGCCTTCAAGGTTGGCCAGGGCGATCTTGTAGCCTTCGCCCTCCTCGCCCAAACGGTTGGCCACAGGCACCCGCACGTCATCGAAGACAATCTGACAGGTGTCGGAGGCATGCTGCCCGAGTTTGTCCTCTACCCGCGCCACCTGATAACCCGGCGAATCAGTGGCTACGATAAACGCGCTGATGCCACGTTTGCCGGCGTCGGGATCGGTAACGGCGAACACGATGACCACCCCGGCGTTCTGGCCGGAGGTGATGAACTGCTTGCTGCCACTGAGCACGTAGTGGTCGCCATCCCGACGCGCACGGGTCTTGAGGCTGCTGGCATCGGAACCGGCCTGGGGTTCGGTCAGGGCAAAAGCACCGAGCATCTCCCCACTGGCGAGGGGGGCCAGGAACGTCTGCTTCTGCACTTCGCTGCCGAATTTGAGGATCGGCACGCAGCCTACCGAGTTATGCACGCTCATGATGGTCGAGCAGGCGCCGTCACCCGCAGCGATCTCTTCGAGCGCCATGGCGTAGGCCACATACCCGGTGTCACTGCCGCCGTACTGTTCCGGCACCAGCATGCCGAACAGGCCGAGCTCGGCCATTTCCTCGATGGCCTCTTTGGGAAAGCGATGCGCCTTGTCCCACTGTTCGGCAAATGGCTTGAGCCGCTCCTGGGCAAAGCTGCGCACCGCGTCGGCGATCTGTTGTTGCTCGTCAGTTACCAGCATGGTTCACCTCAGTACAGGCATTCGACAGCCATGGCCGTGGCTTCGCCACCGCCGATGCAGATGGCCGCCACGCCACGGCGCAGGTTGTTCTGGCGCAGGGCCGACAGCAGGGTCACCAGGATGCGCGCGCCCGAGGCGCCGATGGGGTGGCCCAGGGCGCAAGCGCCGCCATGGATGTTGACTTTGTCATGGGGCAAGTCGAGGTGTTTCATGGCCGCCAGCGTGACCACGGCGAAGGCCTCGTTGATCTCGAACAGGTCAACTTCGCCCAGGTTCCAGCCGGTGCGCTTCATCAGCTTGTCGATGGCACCGATTGGCGCGGTGGGGAACAGCGCCGGGGTGTCGGCGAACGCCGCATGGCCGTGGATCAGCGCCAACGGCTTGAGGCTACGCTTGTCGGCTTCGGAGCGGCGCATCAACACCAAGGCGGCTGCACCGTCGGAGATCGAGCTGGAGTTGGCCGCCGTTACCGTCCCGCCCTCGCGGAAGGCCGGCTTGAGCTGGGGAATCTTGTCCAGACGCGCCTTGGGCGGCTGTTCATCATCCTTGATAACGCGTTTTTCCTTGCCTTCAGTTACCTCCACCGGAACGATTTCAGCGGCGAAACGACCGCTTCGGATCGCTTCCTGAGCACGGGTCAGCGAGGTGATGGCGAACTGGTCCTGCGCTTCGCGGCTGAAAGCATGGGCCTGGGCGCAGTCCTCGGCGAAAGTGCCCATCAGGCGGCCTTTGTCGTAGGCGTCTTCCAGGCCGTCCATGAACATATGGTCGATGATCTTGCCATGGCCCATGCGGTATCCGCCACGGGCCTTGTCCAGCAGGTAAGGCGCATTGCTCATGCTTTCCATGCCACCGGCCACCACCACGTCAGCGCTGCCGGCCAGCAGCAGGTCATGGGCCATGATCGCCGCCTGCATGCCCGAGCCGCACATCTTGTTCAGGGTGGTGCAGGTGGTGTGCTTGTCCAGCCCGGCGCCCAGCGCCGCCTGGCGCGCCGGGGCCTGGCCCTGGCCGGCCGGCAATACGCAGCCGAACAGCACCTGTTCGACGCTCGAAGCATCGATGCCGGCACGCTCTACCGCAGCGCGAATGGCCGCGCTGCCCAGTTGCGGCGCGGTCAGGCTCTTGAGGTCGCCCTGCAGGCCACCCATGGGCGTGCGCACAGCGCTGACGATGACGATGGGGTCGTTGATGAGGCTCATGTGCGATCTCCTTACTTGGCAGCCATGCGCAGCGCGCCGTCGAGGCGGATCACCTCGCCGTTGAGCATGCTGTTCTCGATGATGTGTCGGGCCAGCGCGGCGTATTCCTGCGGGCGCCCCAGGCGCGGTGGGAACGGCACGCCGGCCGACAGCGAAGCGCGAACCTCATCGCTCATCCCGGCCATCATCGGCGTCTCGAAAATACCCGGGGCGATGGTCATCACGCGGATGCCGAAGCGCGCAAGCTCCCGGGCGGCCGGCAAGGTCAGGCTGGCAATGGCACCCTTGGAGGCAGCATAGGCGGCTTGGCCAATCTGCCCATCATAGGCGGCGATCGAAGCGGTGTTGATGATCACCCCCCGCTCGCCACCTTCATCGGCCGGCCCTTCTGCCATGGCCGCTGCCGCCAGGCGCAGGAGGTTGAAGCTGCCGACCAGGTTGACGTTGATGACCTTGGCGAAACTGGCCAAACCATGTGGGCCTTGCTTGCCCAGCACTTTCTCGGCACCGACGATACCGGCGCAGTTGACCAGCCCGTGCAGGCTGCCAAAGGCCGTGACGGCTGCATCGACCGCAGCCTGCGCGGCCTGCTCGTCACTGATGTCGGCCACCGCGAATCGGGCATTGTCCCCCAGCTCGCGTGCCTTGGCCTCGACAGCCTGGGCATTGAGGTCGACCAGCATGACCTTGGCGCCGGCCTCGATCAGCATCTGTGCGGTGGCGGCGCCCAAGCCGGAAGCGGCGCCGCTGACGATGAAGTGTTTGTTGGCTATGTGCATGATCGTTTCCCTTTCAGGCGCTGGCAGGGGTGGCCTGCTGCGCGTGTTGTTTGGCGACTTCCTGGTTGCGCAGGATGAAGCGTTGCAGCTTGCCGCTCGGGGTCTTGGGCAGCTCGCTGACGAATTCGATTTCTCTAGGATAGGCATGCGCGTACAGCCGCTGGCGCACGTGCTGGCGCAAGCTTTCCTCCAGCGCTTGGCTACCTGGGTAATCCTTGGCCAACACCACGAAGGCCTTGATCAGTTCGGTGCGCTCCGGGTCCGGCTTGCCGATCACCGCCGCCTCGATCACCGCCGGGTGCTCGATCAGCGCGCTTTCCACGTCGAATGGGCCGACCCGGTAACCGGAGGTGGTGATCACATCGTCACTGCGGCCAACGAAACTGATGCTGCCGTCCTCGTTCAACTCGACGGTGTCGCCACTGAGGTAGTACTTGCCGACGAAAGCCTTGGTCGGCACGCCGTGGTAGCCGCCGAACCAACATAAGGGTGACTGCTCACGGTCGACGGCGAGGATGCCCGGCTGGCCAGCCGGCAGCTCCTGGGCCTGCTCGTCCAGCACCACGATGCGATGGCCGGGGATGGCAAAGCCGGCGGAGCCCAGGCGCACTGGATGCTCCAGGCCATGATGGTTGCACAGGACCATGCCCAGTTCGGTCTGGCCATAATGGTCGTGAATACTCACGCCCAGCTCCTCGGCAAACCAGCGAATCACCTGCGGGTTGAGGGGCTCGCCGGCGCTGCTGACCACCCGCAAACGGCCCTTGATCGGGGCCGAGAACTGCTCGCCAGCGGCAATCAGCAGGCGGTACGCGGTGGGCGAGCCGGCAAGGTTGGTGATGCCCAACGTATCAATCAAGCGCGCGCAGCTTTCGACGCTGAACGGGCCATCGTAAAAGGTGGTGGCATGCCCCAGCGACAACGGGCCGGTCACGGCGTAGTACAGGCCATAGGCCCACCCTGGGTCGGCCAGGTTCCAGAAGTTGTCTTCGGGGCGCAGATCGATGGCCTCGCGCATGTAGCCCTGGAAGGCAACGATGGCGCGCAGCGGAACTTCCAACGGTTTGGCAGGCCCCGTGGTACCTGAAGTGAACATCAGCAGGAACGGGTCGTCGCCCGAACGCATTACCGGCTCACAGACATCCGCCGCGCTTGCAAGGCACTGTTGAAAATCCAGTTCGCCGTTGCCGGCGTTGACCGTAATGATCGTCGGGCAAACAGGCAGCTCGTCCAGCTTGGTGCGGTTATGACTGTCGGTGACAACCACGCGGGCATGGGACTGTTCCAGGCGATGCTCGATGGCCTTGGGCCCGAAGGCGGTGAACAAGGGTTGGTACACCGCCCCGAGGCGCCAGGTGGCGAGGATGGTGATCAACAGCTCCGGCGTGCGCGGCAGCAGCCCCGCTACCCGATCGCCGGGAGCCACGCCTTGGGCCCTGAGCACATTGGCGAAGCGGGCCACCAGCGGTTGCAGTTGATCGAAGCTGTACTGTGCGCTGCTGCCCTCACGGTCTACATGGCGCAGTGCCAGCCTGGCGCCGCCCACATGGCGATCACAACACTCGACACAGGCATTGAGCGCTTCGAGATTGCCATGCAGCGCCGCAGCAGCGGCCTTGCCATGGTCGAACAGACGAACGGCCTCGGCGTAATCACGCATCGTCGGACTCCTGGTTTGTTGTTTTTGGAGTTAACCATCGGTCCGACGATGTTCGCGCTGCCCAGCGCTGGCGACAATGGCCAAAGCTGTCAATCTGGATGACCGGTTTGGCCGCTGCCGGTGATTGAACGGCCTGCCTCAGCCTGGGTGGGCCACCTCACGGCCTAGTGCTTCCTGGGTCAGTAGCAGCGCCAGTGCCTGCAACCGGCCATCGCGCTCGATGCGCAGCTCGTTCCAGCGTTGCCGATAAGCTTCACTGGACAACTCGCCCTGCTGCCCGTCCAGTTCGCTGCCCCGATTGGCGAAGTTTTCCTCGATGGCCGCAAAGGCTCGTGGATGCTCCGCGCGCAGATAACTCAACCAGAATTCGCGCTGACTGATGCTGCGCGCCAACGCCCGAGTAGCTTCGGCCGCGCGAACCCGTTGCACTGCTTGTTGCAATTGCGTGTTGGAGACGCGGGCAAGGCTCTCGAACTGCATGTGCCGTGGTTGCAGCGGCAAGTCCAACTCGGTTGCCAGGTGCACCCGGTAGTGCAGGTCGATCTCGATTTCATCGATTTGGGCTCGGGCACTCGCATAGTCGGGAGCGTCGGCTGGCGGTAACTGCGCGATGCGCTCGGCTATATCGCCACGGGCATAGCGACCCAGCTCATCCAGTCTAAACAGCCGGCGACCCAGGCCAAGCAGTTGCATGCCACGCGCATCGCCCGCACCGTTGCCGTCTGCCTGGTGGATCAACATGAGCACCTGGAGGTCGCTGAAGCGGGCCGCTGCACTGTCCACGCAGGTAACCTCCACCCGCGCACGATCGAAGACTTGCAGGCGCAACACCTCGTCCGTATCGATGGCGCGCAACAGCGCCCAGACTTGATCCCCCAGGTGACCGGCGGCCACTCGATACTCTTGAGTGTGCTCAAGGTCATCCAGCAATTCAAACAGGCCATCCCCCTCTGGCATCGCCGACAACCTGTCCCAGGCCTGCAAATTCGCATCGCGTGCTGCCTCTGCCCCCCTCTCAAGCCAGCGGCTACGAAGTTGCACAGCGTCGGGCAACAGGGCCGGCGGCGGCGCAACGGCCTCATGCGGATGCGGGCGATCGGCGTAAAATCGATCCCGTTCAACCGTGCTGATCGGGTTGTCGGCGATCTGGAAGGACCGGCGATAGGCTGGCGGCATCTGCATGACGCTGTCGGGTATCCGGGCAATCTGGTTTTGACGAAGATCGGCACTGTCGAGGAAACCACAGATTTCCAGCCCTTCCGGCCACGTCAGCAGGCCGCAACGACGCAACCTGATCGACCTCAGTTGTGGCAGCTGATTGAAGCGCATGACGACCGAGCCCAGCGGATTGAAGCTCAGGTCCAGGTATCTCAGGGCGTTCAGGCGTGCCAACGATTGAACACCGTCCAGGTCCAGGCGAATCCGGTTGCCGGCCAGGCGAAGTTCGGTCAGCTGGCCGAGCCGGCCCAGCCCGGCAGGAAGACGCAACAGCAGATTGTGATTGAGGCTCAAGCGGCGCAACGCACTGAACCCGTTCAAGAATGTCGTCGGTAGGCCGTCCACCTGCAAGCCGCCCAGGTTCAACTCGCTCACATCACCAAAATCTGCCTGGGCCGGCAGTTCAGGCAATGTTCGCAGCGGCAGGCCGCTGAGGTCCAGGCGCGCACCATCCACAGCGCCGTCCGCGCTCTGGGCCCGCTCGCCCTGCATACGCCAGGCACGCCGCATCAGCCCAGCCGTGAGCTGGCGCACCCCCCGCCGCCTATCGTTCAGTTCGGCACTGGCCCAGCGGTTGAGTGACACGTCGATTTGATGGTACTGGGTTTCCAAGCGGAGCAGGTTCTCGAAGGGCGAGCCGGGCAGCAGCAGTAGCCGGTGCAAGAAACTGTCGACCTGCGCCTCGCTCAAGCCCCAGAACAGTTCGCGGATGCGGTCGCGCAGGGTCCATTCGACCGCGCGTTGGCCGCTGCCGCGGCCGCTGAGCGGGTATCCGATACGGCCATTCGACAACCGCTGCGGCGCCACTGAACGGGGGTTGCTTGGGCGCCAGCCAAGCAGGATGCACAGGTCGGTCCGCTTGCCTGGCAGGCGCGAAACAAGACGCGTGCGCAGCGCCTGCGCGGGGTTATCACCCGTCAGTTCCAGGCGCGCCAGTTCCTCCGGCGTCAGGCATGCAATGATGCCTTCGAAGAGCCCTCTGGGGGCGGCGACAGGGTTGTCGAGTTCAAGCCCCCGGTGATCGTACAGATGAAACTCGCCATCGCTGTACACCATGATCGTGGTAGCCTGCTCATCCACCTGAGGGTTGAGCAGCGCCACCCTGCGGCCGTTTTCAGTCCCCTGACGCAGCTCCAGATTCAGCCGACGGGGCCAATGCGGCAGGCGCGAAAGCATGGCCAGTACCAGCTCCCCGGTCTGATCACTGTAGCTGTTAGGCAAATAGAGCCCCTCGATGGCGCGACTCAGGCGCACCTGCAACAGCAGTTCACGTGCCTGGGTAGCCAGGCTCATGGGCAGGCGCTGCTCGAGTACAGCCAGGTCACGTTGAGCTTCGGCCACATCCTCGATCAACGCTGCCGCGTAGGCAGGCGGTAGGCCGGGGAAGTCGCGACGGACCAGTTCTCGCAGAGGGTCGGGTGCCAGCTCGGTCTCGGTCAGGTGCGACATCAGCTGCTCGCGCAGGGGCGCTTGAAGGGCCAGCACACGCTCGCGCAAGGCCTGCGCATCCAGCCCTTGCAGATCAGGCTGAGCCAAGCACCATCGCTGGATATCCTGGTCGTCGCTTGCCGGTACCTGGCGGTGCATCTGCTCGAAGAACGCCTCGATGCGGGCATCGGCTTGGAAACGGCGCAAGCTTTCACGCAGGTTGACCGGCGGCCGATGGCCGGCCACCAGCAACCCACGCAACTGGGCAGTGTCGGTTCCAGCAACCGCCAGCACTTCACCGGCTCGCTCGCTGCTCAAGGGCTCGCGCTGCGGCCAGAGCAGGTCAAGCAGGCGGGCGCTGTCGCGAATTTCCAATGGCCGCTCGTGACGCAAGCGCCAGCCCCGATCGCCATTGAACTCGACCTGCGGCCCGAATGCATCTTCGCGTCGTGCATGACGCAGGCGCCACGGGCCTTGCGCGTCGGGGCGATGCACCCGGTAGTAGCGCTCGCCAACACGAATGCACTGATGATCCCCTTCGGCGAACAGGCCATTGGCGCCCTGGGTGGTACTGACGGGCGTGATCTCGTATTCCTTCAAGTCGCGCTGCCACAGGCGTGGCTCGCCGCCTTCCAACGTGACCGGTTCGAGGCCATCGACAAAAGCGCTGCGTTGAAACCCACGCGCGACCAGCCCCGCCGCGGTGCCCACAGCGGCTGCCACTGCCAGCGCTTCGGCCACCCCGAGCATATGCTCCAATGCTTCGTGTTGATGCCCGTGGTACCAATCCACCGCGCCTTCATAGACTTCCGACAGCGTTTGCACCACGAACTGCCCCAGCAGAATCGCGCCGACAACCGGAATGAACATCCCGGCGAGGTTCAACAGCCCGAGGCCTGCGTCTTTCCATGCCTGCAACCTGTCTTTGGTCGCCTGCAGGTCGACGTCGCCAGTGGGCACCAGCAGCAGTCGGGCGTCATCCTTGACCCGTTTCACCTGCAGTGCCACCAAACGTTCGAAGACTTCGCCCTGGTCGGTCGCGGCATCCAGCTGAAGGTCCGGTACCGTGTCCTTCAAACGTGTTTCGAGGGTGCCCAGGAAGCTTGGCCGCGCTTTGAGTTCGACCAGCTGGCTGAAGTAGTTACGGTAGCTCTCCTGCCGCAAGGCTTCGGTCATCGCATCATTGAGGTCAGCCCAGGTTTCGAAGTATCGGAAGGCGTTCTTGGGGTCACTCGGCAAATACAGCACCACTCCGCTATCCTGCCCCTGCTCGTTACGCAGCTGGAAGGCCAGCGCGTCGCTGATCGGGCTGCCGAGTGCCGTCAATAGCCCGGGGTAGGCACGCAGGGTGTTTTCCGGGTGGGCCTGGATGACAGCGCGCAGCGCGGCCTCGGTTTCGCTGTCCAACTCGCCCTTGAGCGCGGCGATATCTATCGCCAACAGCAAACCGGCACGCTTGTCCTCCGCCAGTAACGTGCACGTAGCGGGTGTGAAGACCTGGTCCAGCAGCGCTTGATAACGTGCGCCTATATCCCAGCTGCGGCAGTCATCGGGCAGTTGCTGCGGATCACGCAGCAGCACAGCGTCACTATTGGGCAGGACCAGCCCGGAACCTGTGAGTACTTCGGCATCCTCATGGAAGTTCTGCATCAAGCGCAGCAGCGCCGGTTGGCGATCCTCAATCGGCCCATAGCTCGGCCAGTGCAAAACGGGCAGGTGAGCGAAGCCCCGCCGTACCTGTAACCAATGCAGCGCCTGCAGATCGGTACCCACCGGCAGGCGGTCAGCCAGCAAGCGGCCGAACTGCTCGGCAGCGAACTGTGGCAAAGGGATCAATGCCGCTGTTGCGGCACGCAGCGGACCCTGGCTGGCCTGGTGCCGCTTGAAACTGTCGCGCAGGCGATTGATCTGCGCCGGCTTGGCATTTTTCAGCCAATCAGGTAGCACGTATCCGATAAAGCTGTCGGTCGCCTTGCTGAGCTTGGCGCCAGCCGGACCTGGAGCGCTTGGGGAGTCCTTGGACATGTCTATTCCTTTGGGTGATGAAGACCCAAGCCTGAATGACAGCCCTTGCAGACAGCAGTTGGAAATCAGCCTCCCTCTGCGCCAACCTGCCCCTCGCGCGCCAAGGCGAATTGCCGGTATTGTCCTGGGTTGCAGCCGAACCACTTGCGAAACGCCTTGTAGAACGAACTGCCATCGGCAAAACCGAGGGCGGCGGCGATATCCTGCATGCTCAAGCGATCCTCGGCCAGCCAGGCGATCGCCAGTTCGCGGCGCACGCTGTCCTTGAGCCCCTGATAGGTCTGGCCTTCTTCAGCCAAGCGGCGGCGCAAGGTCGAGGCCGACAGGCACAAATGACGTGCCAGGCTGTCGGCATCAGGCCACTGGGTGGGTTCCAGCGCCAACAGATCGTGGCGGATTCGCCGCCCCAGGCTTGCCGGGTCACGATAGCGCACCAGGATATTGCCAGGGGCCTCGGCGAGAAAGCGCTGAAGGTCCAAGGCCGTGCGCCGCAGTGGCATGTCCAGGCTGTCGGCGGAGATGATCATGCGCGTGCGCGGGCGCTGAAACTGCAGATTCTCCGAGAACATCACCCGATAGTCGTCGCAGAACGGCGGTTCATCACAGCGCAGGTCGATGGCCATGATGGGGATGCGACGACCCGCGAGCCAACAGGCCACGCCGTGCACGATCATCCAGAAGGTGAAGTAGGTAAAGGCCCTGCGAGGTAGATCTCGCGGCTCATTGATGACGATTTCGGCAAGGCCTGGCTGACGTACCAGGCTGGGCTGGAGGTCTTCGAGCATCAGGCTGAGGAACTCCAGCGCGACCTCGAGGCCATCGGCCAAGGTCGGCTGCGCCATGGCCGCGCGGCAGAGCAAGGCCAGGCTTCCGCTGCGCAGACCTCGCGGGTCCATGGCAAAGAACTCGTCATTGCAGCGACGTGCCAACAGCCGCCACAACCGTGCATAGGCCTCGGCACTGACGCGCGCCTCGGGACGTGCGAGCTGGCTGGCATCGATGCCGGAACGCCCGAGCAGCACGGCATCGGCCGCGCCATCGGGGCATGTCTGCAGCAGCGCCTCACGCACCAACTGCATGGAAATGGTGTCTTTATCGCTCATCGACTACCCGCATTGCGCTGTGTCGGCCACCTTAGGCCGCGCGGTGAATATACCAGCCAAGGCTCATGCACCGACGGCCAGCCCGAGAAACGCCTGGATCAAACGCAACTCGCGACGCCGCTCCAGGCAGCCGACCATGTGCTGGTTGACCAGCCCGGCGCCGGCCAGCGGCCTTGCCACCACCCGCGGGTCATTGGCCACTTCGGTAGACGAAACCACGCCGATCCCCAGCTGCGACGCCACCGCCTCGGTCACCGCCTCGCGGCTGTCGAGCTCCAGCAGCACCCGCGGCTGAATGCCGGCGGCACTGCAGGCCTTGTCGAAGGTGCGCCGGGTGGTCGAGCTGGGCTCACGCAACACCATGATCTGCTGGTGCAGCTCGGCCAACGGTAGATCGCCTTGCCCCTGCGCCCAAGCGTGGCCCGCTGGCAGCAAGGCGCATAGATGCGACTGGCAAAGGCTCTGCAAATGCAGGCCCTTGCGCGGCTCGATCTCGGTCAGCACCGCCACGTCGGCATGCTCCGACAGCAGTGCGCCGAGGGTTTCCTGAGCATTGCCCAGGCGCAGATTGACGGTGATGCCCGGAAAGCGTTCGCGCAGTTGCGCCAGCATCGGCATGACCCGATGCGGGCCATCGGCCGCCACCTCCAGACGCCCGGTCAGCAACTGGCGGTTGGCTTCGAGCATGGCCTGGGCTTCTTCTGCCAGGCCGAACATGGCGCGGGTGATGGCCGCCAGCCGGGTCCCCTCCTCGGTCAGCTCGACCCGCCGTGCGGTGCGCCGCAGCAGGGTGATCTGGTAGTGCTCTTCCAGTGCCTTCACGTGCCCGGTGACCGCCGGCTGGCTGATGAACAGGCGCGCAGCGGCGCGGGTGAAACTGCCTTCGCGCGCGACGGCATCGAAGGCGCGCAGCTGGAAGAGATTCATATGTATCGGCCTGACTTATAGCTGAGATAACGACAAACAATTTGATTGATGACAGCGCGAATTGCAACCTAGGCCCCATAGTTTCAGCCCACCGCTTGTGAGGAAAAACGGAATGAGCAACGCCCCGATCCTGCTGACCCCTGGCCCCCTGACCACTTCACTGCGCACCCGCCAAGCCATGCTGGTGGACTGGGGCTCCTGGGACCGCGACTTCAACCAACTGACCGCCAGCGTCTGTGAACAGCTGCTGGCGATCATCGACGGCAACGCCAGCCACCACTGCGTGCCCCTGCAAGGCAGCGGCACCTTCGCCGTGGAAGCCGCCATCGGCACCCTGGTGCCACGTGATGGCAAGGTGCTGGTGCTGATCAACGGCGCCTACGGCCAGCGCCTGGCGAAAATCTGCAAAGTGCTGGGCCGCACATACAGCACCTTCGAAACCGCCGAAGATCAACCAACCACCAGCGCCGATGTCGACCGCCTGTTGGCCGCCGACCCTGCCATCACCCATGTGGCGCTGATCCACTGCGAAACCAGCACCGGTATTCTCAACCCGTTGCCGGAAATCGCCCAGGTGATCAAGCGCCACGGCAAACGCCTGATCATCGATGCCATGAGCTCGTTCGGCGCACTGCCTATCGATGCCCGCGAGATTCCCTTCGAAGCGCTGATCGCCGCTTCCGGCAAATGCCTGGAAGGCGTACCCGGCATGGGTTTCGTGTTCGCCGAGAAAACCGCCCTGGCCGCCGCTGAGGGCAACGCTCACTCGTTGGCCATGGACCTGCACGATCAGCATGCCTATATGGCCAAGACCGGCCAATGGCGTTTCACCCCACCGACCCACGTGGTCGCCGCTCTTCACGAAGCGCTGCAACAGTACAACGAGGAAGGCGGCCTGCCTGCCCGCCATCGACGCTACGCCGACAACTGCAAGACCCTGCTCGACGGCATGGCCGCGATTGGCCTGCGCAGCTTCCTGCCGGCCGAGATCCAGGCACCGATCATCGTCACCTTCCACGCACCCAACGATCCCCGTTACCAGTTCAAGGACTTCTACGAGCGCGTCAAGGCCAAGGGCTTCATCCTTTATCCGGGCAAGCTGACCCAGGTCGAGACCTTCCGCGTCGGCTGCATCGGCGTGGTCGGCCCGGACGGCATGCAGGCCGCCGTGAATGCCGTGGCCGACGTGCTGCGGGAAATGGAAGTGCTGGACATCTGACCCTTTGCCCACCCGAATCCAGGAATTAGCGCACATGAACTACAGCAACCCTACCCAGCTGCAAGCCGCCATTCTCGACTGGGCCGGCACCGTGGTCGATTTCGGCTCGTTCGCCCCAACTCAGATTTTCGTCGAGGCCTTCGCCGAATTCGACGTCCAGGTTTCCATCGAAGAAGCTCGTGGCCCGATGGGCATGGGCAAGTGGGACCACATCCGCACCCTGTGCGACGTGCCGGACATCGCCGAACGCTACCGCAAGGTGTTCGGCCGCACCCCGACCGACGACGACGTCACTGCCATTTACAACCGCTTCATGCCGCTGCAGATCGAGAAGATCGCCGTGCACTCGGCGCTGATCCCCGGCGCCCTGGACACGCTCACCGGCCTGCGTCAGGACGGGTTGAAAATTGGCTCGTGCTCGGGTTATCCGAAGGTGGTGATGGACAAGGTCGTGGAGCTGGCCGCACAGAACGGCTACGTGGCCGACCATGTGGTGGCCACCGACGAGACCCCGAACGGCCGCCCGTGGCCTGCCCAGGCACTGGCCAACGTGATCGCGCTGGGCATCGATGATGTGGCCGCCTGCGTCAAGGTCGACGATACGGTGCCGGGCATCCTCGAAGGCCGCCGTGCCGGGATGTGGACCGTGGCCCTGGTGTGCTCAGGCAACGCCCTGGGCCTGACGTGGGAAGGTTACCAAGCGCTCGGCGCCGAGAAGCTGGAGAGCGAACGCAAGCGCATCCACGCGATGTTCGAAAGCTCGCGTCCGCACTACCTGATCGACACCATCAACGATCTGCCGGAGGTGATTGCCGATATCAACCGGCGCCTGGCCAAGGGTGAGATGCCGCAGGCCTTCTGACAGGATCGTGCAGGTGCCATCGCCAGCGGACCGGCGATGGCACCGACTCACACGGCCCGGTTCAGCTTCACCCAGGAGGCGAACTTGTCGATGAAGCCTTGCAGAAATGGCCGGGTCTTGTCGCTGAGCTTGCCACCTTCGTCGAACAGGCTTGCCGCCCCGCCAAGGTACGCCTCCGGCATCTGCATGCACGGCATGTCCAGAAACACCAGCGACTGGCGGACCGCATGATTGGCACCAAAGCCACCGATAGCACCGGGCGACACGCTGGCCACCGCCGTCGGTTTGCCACTCCAGGCACTTTGGCCATAAGGTCGCGACCCTACGTCAATGGCGTTTTTCAGGCAGCCCGGCACCGAACGGTTATATTCCGGCGTAACGAACAGCACTGCATCGCTGCGCCGGATCTCATCGCGAAAGCGCTTCCAGGCCTGGGGCACGCCTTCGGCCTCGACATCTTCGTTGTACAACGGCAAATCGCCGATCTCGACAATCTTCAGGTCAAGGCTGGACGGCGCCAGCTCCGCAAGGGCGCGGGCTACCTTGCGGTTATAGGACTCCTTGCGCAAGCTGCCGACGACGACCGCTACCGAATACACCTGGCTCATGGCGATTTCCATCCTTTGCTGGGAAAAGAGACTGAATAGTTATAGATGACCGTTCCTCGGCGCCGTGGTTTTTTTTCCCTCGGGCGGAAAACTTCCCGGTACATTTGGCGGTCTATCCACTCAGACATTTCCTACGCAATTCAGAGGTTTTCACCTAAATGGCAGCAGTAATGGTCGGCCAATTCCACGCCCGTGACGCCGAAGGCCGTATCTATCCCGTTCACGAATTCCAGGAATCCACCCTGCAGACCGACGGCAGCACCCTGGGCGCGCCCATCACCACCTACCGCCTGGCCATTGGTGACCGAGTCAACCACTTGGGTGAAGACCGTTTCGAACTGGTGCAGAGCGGCGTCGAGATCATTCGCATTCCTTGACGCAGTCCACCGTGTAAGTGCCGGTTTCATTCTGCAGGCCATGCACGTCCGCGACGAAGCCCGGGAAGCCACTGTTGAAGGCACGGGCGAAGGCCAGGTAGTCGAGGATCGAGCGGGTCGCCTCGGTGAATCGCTCGCCCGGCATGATCAGCGGTATGCCTGGTGGGTACGGCACCAGCATCACTGCCGCAACACGGCCAAGCAATGCCTCGATCGGTACCGCTTCCACCTCCCCCCGCACCATCTGGTCGTAGGCCCGCGCCGGGCTCAATGCCACTTCCGGTAAGCGGCTGAATAGCTTTTTCAGCTGCTTGGCCGTGGCATTGACGCGATAGCAGTCATGCAACTGATCACACAAATCGCGCAAGCCCAGGCCCTGATAGCGCACCCTATCGACGGAAACGATGCTGGGCAGGCACAGACTCAGCGCGGTATTACCCTCGTAATGGCGCTTGAACTCCAGCAGTTCGGTCAACAGCGTGCTCCACTTGCCCTTGGTGATGCCCATGGAAAACAGCACCAGGAAGCTATACAGCCCGGTTTTTTCCACCACCAACCCGCGCTCCCACAGAAATTTGCTGACCACCGCCGCCGGAATGCCATGCTCGCCCAGCAACCCTTCAGCACTGAGCCCTGGCATGACCAACGTGACCTTGAGCGGGTCCAGCAGCACGTAATCGTCGGCCACATCGCCAAAACCATGCCACTGCGCTCCCGGTTGCAGCAGCCAGTCCTGTGCGGCCAGCCGATGGATGCCCTCGGCCGCTGGCGGCTGCCAGATGCTGAACCACCAATCGTCTGCGGCGATGTGTTCGCGAAGGTTGGCCAGGGCGCGACGAAAACTCAGCGCCTCGTCGAACATTTCCTGCAGCAATGAGCGCCCGGCCGGGCCTTCCATCATGGTCGACGCCACGTCCAGAGACGCCAGGATGCTGTACTGGGGCGACGTGGAAATATGCATCATGAACGCTTCATTGAAGCGGTCACGGTCCAGTTGTCGCTGCGCACCGTCCTGTACATGGATCATCGACGCCTGGCTGAAGGCCGCCAGCAGCTTGTGCGTGGAATGGGTGCTGAACACCAGCGGGCTGTCTTCGCTGCACGCCGTACCCATCGCGTAGCGGCCAGTGAAGAACTCATGAAATGCCGCATAGGCAAACCAGGCTTCGTCGAAATGCAGCACCTCGGCGCTGCCGCCCAGGGCCTGTTTGATCAGCCCGGCGTGGTAGCACAGGCCGTCGTAGGTAGAGTTGGTCACCACCGCCAGCTTGATGCGCGGCTCGCGCCCCTTGGCCAGAGGGTTCGCTTGGATTTTCGCCTGGATCGACGCGGGGCTGAATTCGCTGAGCGGAATCGGCCCGATGATGCCCAGTTCGTTGCGCTCCGGGCACAGATAGATGGGAATGGCGCCCGTCATGATGATCGCGTGCACCACAGACTTGTGACAGTTGCGGTCCACCAGCACCAGATCGTCGCGCCCGACCATGGCATGCCAGACGATCTTGTTGGCGGTGGAGGTGCCGTTGATGACAAAGAACGTATGGTCGGCGCCGAAGTTGCGCGCAGCGCGTTCTTCAGCCTCGGCCAAAGGGCCAGTGTGGTCGAGCAGCGAGCCTAGCTCCGGCACCGAAACCGACAAGTCCGAACGCAGGGTGTTTTCGCCAAAAAACTGATGGAAAGCCTGGCCCACCGGGCTTTTGCGGTAAGCCACACCGCCGCCATGGCCGGGCGTGTGCCAGGAATAGTTGGACTGCGCCGTATGCTGCACCAGGGCTTTGAAGAACGGCGGCAGCAGGCCATCAAGGTAACTGTGCGCAGCTCGCGCCACCTGACGGGCCAGGAACGGGACCGTGTCTTCAAAAAGATAGAGAATGCCGCGCAGCTGGTTGAGCTCGCTCATGGCCTCGGCCGGGGCATTTTCCAGGGTAACCTGCTCGCCCAGGGCGAAGATCGGCAGGTTCGGCGCACGCTGGCGGGCCAGGCGAATCAGCTCGGCCATGTTCTGCAGCAGGTGAGTGTTTTCACCGATGCCTTCGGCGGCGATCAGCATGCAGGCCAGGCCGTGGTGGGTGGCGGCGACCAGGCGTGCCTCGGCATTGTCCGCAGCGGCGAGGATGGCGAAGCCGTCCTGACGCAACTCCTCGGCAATCCCGCGCACGCGCTCGCCGGCGACGCTGTCGGCCTTGATGGCGCGGTGGACGATGAGGATAGGGAACTTGAGGTCCTTGTACATCAGGCGGCTACCTCCGCAGGACAGATCGTCACTCTCAGGGTAGTTGAGCTTGATGTTGTCAGTGCCGGCCTCTTCGCGGGGCAAGCCCGCTCCCACAGGGCCAGGTTCAGTGTTGAAGCTGCCGCTGTGGGAGCGGGCTTGCCCCGCGAAGAGGCCGGCACTAACTATGAATTAACCGGCAGGCGCCTCGGTCAAGGCCTGCCACATCGAAGGCCCGCCGGCGGATTTGGCGATGGCCGCCAAGCGCTCGGCGTGCGCTTCCAGCTCCTCGGCACTGGCCATGATCACCCGCCCCGGTGCACGCCCGGTAATCCGCCGGATCTCACTGCCCCCCGTGCCCTGCCCATCAGCCTCACTGTCTTGCCCATGCCCGGCCAGCGACAGGGTGGTCTGGCCACCGGTCATCGCCAAATAGACGTCGGCCAGCAATTCCGAGTCGAGCAAGGCGCCGTGCAGGTCACGGCCGGAGTTGTCGATGTCGTAGCGTTTGCACAACGCATCGAGGCTGTTGCGTTGCCCCGGGTGGCGGGCACGGGCAAGCAGCAGGGTATCGAGGATGGTGCAGTGCTGCGAGAGGTCGGCGCGGTCACCCTGGCCCAGCAGGGCGAATTCGTTGTTGAGGAAACCAACGTCGAACGCCGCGTTATGGATGACCAGCGTGGCGCCCTGGATGAATTCGAAGAATTCCTCGGCCACATCGGCGAAGCGCGGCTTGCCGACCAGGAACGCATCGGTGATGCCGTGGACGTTGATCGCGCCCTCGTCACTCTCGCGGTCAGGCTGCAGATAAACGTGGTAGTGCCGCCCGGTCAGGCGCCGGCCAATGACCTCGACGCAGCCGATCTCGATGATCCGATGGCCTTCGCTGACTGGCATGCCCGTGGTTTCGGTATCGAGAATGACAAAACGCTTATCTTGCTGCTGCTCCACGCGGGGCGCTCCAACTTGCATCAGTTACAAAGCCGGGGATTGTACCCCAGCTCAGCGCTTGGCGCGCACCTCGTCGACGCCACGGTTGGCCAGTTGGTCGGCGCGCTCGTTGCCGGGGTGGCCGATGTGCCCGCGCACCCACTTCCAGGTGACCTTGTGGCGGTTGACCTGCTCGTCCAGCTGCTGCCACAGGTCGGCGTTCTTCACCGGTTCTTTCGCGGCGGTCTTCCAGCCGCGTTTCTTCCAGTTGACCATCCACTCGTTGATGCCCTTCATCACGTACTGCGAGTCGGTGGTCAGCACCACCTCGCATTCGCGTTTGAGCGCCATCAAGCCCTGGATCGCCGCCATCAATTCCATGCGGTTGTTGGTGGTTTCGCGCTCGCCGCCCCACAGTTCCTTTTCCACGCCCTTGTAGATCAACAGGACGCCCCAGCCGCCTGGGCCGGGATTGCCCTTGCAGGCACCATCGGTATACAGCTCGACGCTATCGCTCATGTACCACTCATGTTCAGTGCTTGTCGGTATCCGGGCTGGCCGCCGTGCGGTTGACCTTGGCCAGTGGCAGCGGCAGCAGCTTGCCCATTGGCTCGCGGCGCTCCTGGCGCAGCGGCCTCAAGCCGACCACCATCTTGCGCGCCACCAGCAGATAGACGCCGCCACCAGAGCTCTGCCAGCCGCCGGCCACCCGTTCCCAGCCCGCCAGGCGTTGTTGCCAGGCCGGCGAGGCAAGCGGCGGACGATAGCACCCGAAGCGGCGTTTCTCCAGCGCAAAGCCCAGCAGGTTGAGCCAGTCGCCGACCCGTGACGGCGAGATGCAACGGGCCTTGCGCAGCGCGCCGTGGCTGAAGAAGTGGCGCATGCCCCAACTGCTCCAGGGGTTGATGCCGACGATCAGCAGGTGCCCGCCCGGGCGCACCGCGCTGGCCGCCTCGCGCAGCAGGCCATGGGGTGACAGGCTGAAGTCCAGGCCGTGCTGCAGCACCACCACATCGGCGGCGTGCTCGCTCAAGGGCCAGGCCTGCTCTTCGCAGACGATCTCCACGCCCGGCAGCGGCGCGCCCAGGCGCACGTTGCGTTGCACCTGCGGCGCGCTGGGCGGCGCCTCGGCGCAGGGGCCGTAATGCACAAGATAACCGCCAAAGAAGCGCCCCAGCTCTTCTTCCAGCAGCTTTTCCTCTTCCTTCAGCATCAGCTGGCCGAGTGGGCCGTGGAACCACTCACGGGCCAGGCTGATCAGCTCGACCCAATCCGGGTCGGCCTGGGCAAAGGCTTGGTCGGTCATTGCGCTCTCCCTCGAAGGTTCTCGCACCGCGCCATCGCGGCTAAGATGGCCTCATGTGCCACCCTTGGCGATACGGATCCGCACCATGATACAGATCGATGCTCTCTCCGCTTTCTCCGACAACTACATCTGGTTGTTACAGGATACTGCCAAACGCCGTTGCGCGGTGGTCGATCCCGGTGATGCCGGCCCGGTGGAAGCCTGGCTGGCGGCCAACCCCGGCTGGGTGCTGGAGGATATTCTGGTGACGCACCATCACCATGACCACGTCGGCGGTGTCGAGCGCCTCAAGCAATTGACTGGCGCCCGTGTCTGCGGCCCGGCCAAGGAGCATATTCCCTCCCGTGACCTGGCTCTGGACGACAACGACAAGGTCACCGTACTGGGTGTGGAATTCCAAGTGCTGGCCGTGCCGGGGCACACATTGGGACATATCGCCTTCTTCAGCGATCAGCCAGCTACGCCTGTCCTGTTCAGTGGCGACACGCTGTTTGCCGCCGGCTGCGGGCGCATGTTCGAAGGCCAGCCGGAGCAGATGCAGCCTGCGCTCGCCCGCCTGGCAGCGCTTCCCGAGCAGACCGAAGTCTATTGCGCCCACGAATACACCTTGAGCAACCTGCGCTTCGCCAAGGCGGTGGAACCCAGCAATCCAGACGTTGTGCAACGGTTCGAAGAAGTTACCCGGTTGCGTACCGAAAATCGCATCACATTGCCATCAACCATAGCCCTGGAACGCCGGACCAACCCCTTCCTGCGCACCTCTGAAACATTAGTTAAACAAAAAGCAGACGAATGGAAGGGACATTCAAACGAGACGCAGGTCACTGTTTTTGCTGCTTTGAGGTCTTGGAAGGACACCTTCTGATAACCTCAAGATATATCGCAAGCGGTTGTCAACGGTTGACCCAGGCGGGTGCGGTTTCTAGAATCGCCGAAATATTTTGCCCGGATACCCGTCCCCGCCGATGTCTTCTCGTAGCCGCAGAACCGCTCATTCAGTCGCCCTGACGCGCCTGGCCCAAATCAGTGCGCTGGCGCTGGCCGCCACCCTGGTGGGCTGCCAGAGCACCCGTCAGGTCGACGAATCCGACAGCGTTCGCGCGCACAATTATCAGGCGCGGATCAAGCACAAACCGGCCCCGCTCGCGATCAAACCCGTCGAGCAAGCGCCACGAGATGTGTGGGAACGCATGCGCCAGGGGTTCGCCCTGCAAGACAGCATCGACGTGAACCCGCGTATCGAACAACAGCGTCTGTGGTTCGCCAGCAATCCGACGTTCATCGAAAGCGCGGGCGAACGCGGCAGCCTTTATCTGCATTACATTGTCGAGCGCCTCGAAGAACGCGACATGCCGCTGGAGCTGGCGCTGCTGCCCGCGATCGAAAGTGCCTACAACCCGATGGCATATTCGCGTGCCAGCGCTGCAGGCATGTGGCAGTTCATGCCGGCGACCGGCCGTCACTTCAACTTGCGTCAGACCAACTTCTATGACGGCCGCCGCGATGTCACCGCGTCGACCAATGCCGCTCTGGATTACCTCACCCGCCTGCACGACATGTTCAACGGTGACTGGCTGCTGGCCCTGGCGGCCTACAATGCCGGTGAAGGCACCGTTAGCCGGGCCATCGAGCGCAACGAGAAGCTCGGTCTGCCGACCGACTACTGGAACCTGCCGCTGCCGCAGGAAACCCGCGACTACGTGCCCAAGCTGTTGGCCCTGTCGCAGGTGGTTTCGACCCCCGAGGCCTACGGTGTAAACCTCAGCCCGATTGCCAACGAACCTTACTTCGAAGCGGTCGCCATCAATGACCGCCTCGACCTGTCGCGGGTCGCCGCCTTCGCCAACATCGACGAAGACGAGCTGATTCAGCTCAACCCGGCATTCAAGAAGCGCATGACCGTGGATGGCCCCAAGCAACTGCTGGTGCCGACCGCCAAGGCGCAGCTGCTGTCTGCCAGCCTGTCCAACCTCAAGCCCGAGCAACTGCTCAGCCTGCAGCCGAACAAGGCGGTGTTTGCACGCGCTGTAGCCGAGGGCAAGGCGCCGGTAGCCGCGCGCAGCTACCGCGTCAAGCGCGGCGACAACCTGAGCACCATCGCCAGGGCCAACCGGGTTTCGGTCAAGGACATCCAGCGCTGGAACAAGCTGCCGGGCAACCGCGTCAAGGCCGGCCAGGTGCTCGCGCTGCGCGGCGGCAAGGCGCCGAGTGCGGCGGGCAACCGAGTGGCTGCCTCGGGCAAACGCTCCACTCAGTACAAGGTGCGCAAAGGCGACTCGCTTTACTTGGTTGCCAAACGTTTCAACGTCGAGATGCAGCACCTCAAACGCTGGAACCCGCGCAGCGGGCATGCCCTCAAGCCTGGTCAGACCTTGACTGTCTACCTGTCGCATTGACGTGACCTCTGGGGCCGCTTCGCGCCCCATTCGCGGGGCAAGCCCGCTCCCACAGATTGCTCGCCAAGCTCAAGAAATGCGAAGTACCTGTAGGAGCGGGCTTGCCCCGCGAATGGGGCGCGAAGCGGCCCCGTACGATCCCGCCTGACACACCCTTTTTCCAACCCCGCCAAGCTGTTACTGTACCCCGACCAAAGCCCAACGCCTCTGGATCGGATGCCGACTTGATACGTCCCCTCCTGCTGTCACTCAGCCTGGCCTTGAGCTTTCCCGCAGCCGCGATGGTGAGCGAAAGCCACGGATACGCGCAGTTCGGCACGCTCAAGTACCCAGCCACATTCACCCACTTCGACTGGGTCAACCCGCAAGCGCCCAAGGGCGGTACCTTGCGGGCCATGGCATTCGGCACGTTCGACACGCTCAACCCCTACACCTTCAAGGGCACCAGCCCGGTCACCACGCCGAATTTCCTGCAGTACGGCGTCAGCGAGCTGAACGAGACGCTGATGGTCGGCACTGGCCAATACGACCCCTCGGGCGACGAACCCACGTCAAGTTACGGCCTGATCGCGCGCTCGGTGGAGTACAGCGAAGACCGCAGCTGGGTGGTGTTCAACTTGCGCCCGGAAGCGCGCTGGCATGATGGCCGGCCGATTACCTCGGCGGACGTGGCTTTTTCCTACCGCACCTTGCTCAAGGAAGGCCACCCGATCTACCGCACCAACCTGCAGGAAGTGCAGCGTGTCGACATTCTCGGCCCGCTGCGTATCCGCTTCGTCTTCAAACGCGCCGGCAACCCGCTGTTGATCCTGCGCCTGGGCGAAATGCCGGTGCTACCCAAGCACTACTGGCAAGGCCGAGATTTCCAGGCCACCACTTTCGAGCCGCCACTGGGCAGCGGCCCCTACCGGATCACCCAGGTGCAGCCAGGCCGACGCCTGATCTTCGAGCGGGTGAAGAACTACTGGGGCAAGGACCTGGCAGTCAACCGCGGCAAGTACAATTTCAAGCGCGTCGAGTTCGAGTTCTACCGTGACGCCACGGTGGCGTTCGAAGCCTTCAAGGCTGGCGAGTTCGACATCTATATCGAACACCAGGCGAAGAACTGGGCCAACGGTTACAACTTCCCGGCCGTACGCCGTGGCGAGGTGATCAAGGCGCAGATCCCGCACCGTATCCCGACCCAGACCCAGGGCCTGTTCATGAACAGCCGGCGGGCCACCTTCAGCGATGCCCGGGTGCGCCAGGCGCTGGGCCTGATGCTCGACTTCGAGTGGACCAATCGCGCCTTGTTCAGCGATGCCTACCGACGCTCGACCAGCTACTACCCCAACAGCGAATTCGCAGCAAGTGGTCTTCCCACGGGCAAGGAGTGGCTACTGCTGGCGCCGTTCCGCGACCAGTTGCCGGAAAAACTGTTCACCCATCCCTATCAGGTCAGCCACACCGACGGCCGCGGCGTCAGCCGCCAGACCCTGCGCCAGGCACTGGCCCTGCTCGGCCAGGCCGGCTGGAAGCTCGACGGCCAGCGCCTGGTGGACAAGAAAGGCCAGCAACTGCGCATGGAACTGCTGCTGGTGAACCCCAACCTCGAACGCATTCTGCAACCTTATGTCGAAAACCTGGCAAGCATCGGCATCGACGCCCATTTGCGCACCGTCGACCGCGCCCAGTACAAACAACGCCTGGACCAGTTCGACTTCGACATGATCCTGATGACCCTGAGCCAGACCCTGAGCCCCGGCCTCGAACAGTGGCTGTACTTTCATTCCAGCCAAGCCGCGACCAAGGGCAGCAAGAACTATGCTGGGGTCAAGGACCCGGTGGTCGACCACCTGCTCGACACCTTGCTCGCCGCGCGCACCCGCGACGACCAGGTCGCCGCCGCCCGCGCCCTGGACCGCGTGCTTTCATGGCAGTACTACATGATCCCCAACTGGTATCTCGACAATCACCGCCTGGCCTACCGCAACCGGTTCGGCTTCGTCACCACGCCGCCCTACACCCTCGGGCTGAACAGCTGGTGGCTCAAGACTTCGGAGAAAGCCCAATGATGCCCAGCAACCGCCTGCGCCAGCTGGCTGGCAGCCTGTTGCTCGCCTGCCTGAGCCTGCCGGCCCTGGCCGCGCCGCAACACGCGCTGACCCTCTACGACGAGCCGCCGAAGTATCCGGCCAACTTCAAGCACTTCGACTTCGTCAACCCCGACGCGCCCAAGGGCGGCACCTTCCGCCAGTCCAGTTTCGGCAGCTTCGACAGCCTCAACCCGTTCATCAACAAGGGCGTGTCGGCCGACAACCTCAGCATCATCTACGACACCTTGATGCGTCAGAGCCTGGACGAGCCTTTCACCGAATACGGCCTGGTCGCCGGCAAGATCGAAAAGGCCCCCGACAATAGCTGGGTGCGTTTTTACCTACGCCCCGAAGCGCGTTTCCACGATGGCCACCCGATGCGCGCCGAGGACGTGGTGTTCACCTTCAATGCCCTGATCAAGGACGGCGCGCCGTTGTACCGCCAGTACTACAGCGACGTCGCCGAAGTCGTGGCCGAGGACCCGCTCAAGGTGCTGTTCAAGTTCAAGCACACCAACAACCGCGAGCTGCCCTTGATTCTCGGCCAGCTGCCGGTGCTTCCAAAGCACTGGTACGAGACCCGCGAATTCACCCGTGGCAACCTCGAGCTGCCGCTGGGCAGCGGCCCGTACAAGGTCGCCGAGGTCAAGGCCGGGCGCTCGATCCGTTACGAGCGGGTCAAGGACTACTGGGCCAAGGACCTGCCGATCAACCGCGGTTTCTATAACTTCGACGCCATGACCTACGACGTCTACCGCGACAACAACGTAGCGCTGGAAGCACTGAAAGCCGGTGCCTTCGACTACGAACTGGAGATGAGCGCGAAGAACTGGGCCACCGCTTACAACACCCCTGCCGTGCGCGATGGCCGCTTGATCAAGGAAGAAATCCCCAACGGCAACCCGGTCGGGATGCAAGGTTTCATCTTCAACCTGCGCAAGCCTGTGTTTCAGGACATCCGCGTGCGCAAGGCACTGAGCCTGCTGTTCGACTTCGAATGGACCAACAAGCAGCTGTTCAACGGTGCCTACATTCGCACCGACAGCTACTTCGAGAACTCCGAAATGGCTGCCAGCGGCCTGCCCTCGCCTGCCGAGCTGAAGATTCTCGAACCGCTGCGCGGCAAGGTCCCTGAGCAAGTATTCACTGAAGCCTTCGCCAACCCGGTCAGCGATGGCAGCGGCATGATCCGCGAGCAACAGCGCCAGGCCTACAAGCTGCTGCAGGAAGCCGGCTGGAAGATCGTCGACGACAAGATGGTCGACAAGGATGGCAAGCCGGTCAGCATCGAATTCCTGCTCGCGCAAACCCAGTTCGAGCGCGTGCTGCTGCCGTTCAAGCGCAACCTCGCCGATTTGGGCATAGGCTTCGAGATCCGCCGCGTGGACGTCTCGCAATACATCAACCGCCTGCGCTCGCGTGACTTCGACATGATCGTCGGCGGTTACCCGCAATCCAATTCGCCCGGCAACGAGCAGCGCGAGTTCTGGTCCAGCGCCGCCGCCGACAACCCTGGCAGCCGCAACTTCATCGGCCTGCGCGACCCGGCCATCGATCAACTGGTGGAAGCGCTGATCAACGCCGACTCGCGCCAGAGCCTGGTCGAGCACTGCCGCGCCCTCGACCGCGTGCTGCAATGGGGCTACTACGTGGTGCCGAACTGGCACATCAAGACCAACCGCGTGGCCTACTGGAACCACATCGGCCATCCCAAGGTGTCGCCCAAGTACGACGTCGGCATCGACACCTGGTGGATCAAACCCGACGTCACGCCAGCCGTGACCGAAGCCCCCGCGCAAGAGGCCAACTGACATGCTGGCCTACATCCTGCGCCGCCTGCTGCTGATCATCCCGACCCTGTTCGGCATCCTGGTGATCAACTTCCTCATCGTCCAGGCTGCCCCCGGCGGCCCGGTCGAGCAGATGATCGCCAAGCTCGAAGGCTTCGAAGGCGCCACCAGCCGCATTGCCGGCGGCGGCGCCGAAGTGTCCGTGGCCGGCTCCAACTACCGGGGTGCGCAAGGCCTTGACCCGGCATTGATCGCCGAAATCGAGCGCATGTACGGCTTCGACAAATCGCCGCCCGAGCGCCTGTGGATCATGGTCAAGAACTACGCCCAGCTGGACTTCGGCGAAAGCTTCTTCCGCGATGCCAAGGTCATCGACCTGATCGCCGAAAAGCTGCCGGTGTCGATCTCGCTGGGGCTGTGGAGCACGCTGATCATGTACCTGGTGTCGATCCCGCTGGGGATCGCCAAAGCCGTGCGCCACGGCAGCCATTTCGATGTCTGGACCAGCTCGGCGATCATCGTCGGCTACGCCATCCCCGCGTTCCTGTTCGCCATCCTGCTGATCGTGCTGTTCGCTGGCGGCAGCTATTTCGACTGGTTCCCGCTGCGCGGCCTGACCTCGAACAACTTCGACGAGCTGTCCACCACCGGCAAGGTGCTCGATTACTTCTGGCACCTGGTGCTGCCGATTACCGCGCTGGTGATCGGCAACTTCGCCACCATGACCTTGCTGACCAAGAACAGCTTCCTCGACGAGATCAACAAGCAGTACGTGGTCACCGCCAAGGCCAAAGGCCTGAGCCGCCCGCGCGTGCTATACGGCCACGTGTTCCGCAACGCCATGCTGCTGGTGATCGCCGGCTTCCCGTCGGCGTTCATCGGCATCTTCTTCACCGGCTCCCTGCTGATCGAGGTGATCTTCTCCCTCGACGGCCTGGGCCTGATGAGCTTCGAAGCGGCGATCAACCGCGATTACCCGGTGGTGTTCGGCACCCTGTTCATCTTCACCCTGCTCGGGCTGGTGGTGAAACTGATCGGCGACCTCACCTACACCCTGGTCGATCCGCGTATCGACTTCGCCAGCCGGGAGCACTGACATGGCCTTGTCCCCTCTCAACCGACGGCGCTTCGAGCGCTTCAAGGCCAACCGGCGCGGCTGGTGGTCGCTGTGGCTGTTCCTGATTCTGTTCGGCCTGAGCCTGGGCGCCGAGCTGATCGCCAACGACAAGCCGATCGCCGTGCGCTACGACGGCGAGTGGTATTTCCCGGCCTTCAAGCGCTACCCGGAGACCACCTTCGGCGGCGAATTCCCGCTGGAAGCCAACTACAAGAGTCCCTACATCCGCGAACTGCTGGCCAACAAAGACAGCTTCGTACTGTGGGCGCCGATCCCGTTCAGCTACCAGAGCATCAACTACGACCTAAGCGTGCCCGCCCCGGCGCCACCCTCGGCGGACAACCTGCTGGGTACCGACGACCAGGGCCGCGACGTGCTGGCGCGGGTGATCTACGGTTTCCGTATTTCTGTGCTGTTCGCCCTGACGCTGACGATCCTCAGCTCCATCATCGGCGTCATTGCCGGCGCCTTGCAGGGCTTTTACGGTGGCTGGGTCGACCTAGCCGGTCAGCGCTTCCTGGAAATCTGGTCGGGCCTGCCGGTGTTGTACCTGCTGATCATCCTCGCCAGCTTCGTGCAGCCCAACTTCTGGTGGCTGCTGGGCATCATGCTGCTGTTCTCGTGGATGAGCCTGGTGGACGTGGTGCGCGCCGAGTTCCTGCGTGGGCGCAACCTCGAATACGTACGCGCCGCCCGTGCGCTGGGCATGCGTAATGGCGCGATCATGTACCGGCACATTCTGCCCAACGCGATGATCTCGACCATGACCTTCATGCCGTTCATCCTCACCGGCGCCATCGGCACCCTCACCGCCCTCGACTTCCTCGGCTTCGGCCTGCCCCCCGGCGCGCCGTCGCTGGGCGAGCTGGTCGCCCAGGGCAAGTCCAATCTGCAGGCGCCTTGGCTGGGCATCAGCGCCTTCGCCGTACTGGCGATCATGCTGAGCCTGCTGGTGTTCATCGGCGAATCCGCCCGCGATGCCTTCGACCCGAGGAAGTGAAATGAGTGAACAGAACCTGATCGAAGTGCGCGACCTGGCGGTGGAATTCGTTACCGGCGACCAGGTCAACCGCGTGGTCGACGGCATCAGCTTCGACATCCGCAAGGGCGAGACCCTGGCCCTGGTCGGCGAAAGCGGCTCGGGCAAGTCCGTCACCGCCCACTCGATCCTGCGCCTGCTGCCCTACCCGCTCGCGCGCCACCCCAGCGGCAGCATCGGCTACGAAGGCAAGGACCTGCTGCAGCAAGGCGAAAAGGCCATGCAGCGAATTCGCGGCAACCGCATTGCGATGATCTTCCAGGAGCCGATGACCTCGCTGAACCCGTTGCACTGCATCGAGAAGCAGATCAACGAGATCCTGCTGATTCACAAAGGCCTCACCGGCAAACAAGCCACGGCGCGCACGCTGGAATTGCTGGAGCTGGTCGGCATTCCCGAGCCGCGCAAACGCCTCAAGGCCCTGCCCCATGAGTTGTCCGGCGGGCAACGGCAGCGGGTGATGATCGCCATGGCGCTGGCCAACGAGCCGGAGCTGTTGATTGCCGATGAACCAACCACGGCGCTCGACGTGACCGTGCAATTGAAGATTCTCGACCTGCTCAAGGAGCTGCAGTCGCGCCTGGGCATGGCACTGCTGTTGATCAGCCATGACCTGAACCTGGTGCGGCGGATTGCGCACCGGGTGTGCGTGATGCAACGCGGCAAGATCGTCGAAGAAGCAGATTGCGCCACTTTGTTCAGCGCGCCTCAACATCACTACACGCAGATGCTGATCAATGCCGAGCCTAGTGGCGGGCCTGCACATAACCCCGTCGGCGCGCCATTGCTGGAAGTGAACGACCTGAAGGTGTGGTTCCCGATCAAGAAGGGCTTGCTGCGGCGCACGGTTGACCATGTGAAGGCGGTTGACGGCATCAACTTCAGCCTGCCGCAGGGGCAGACACTGGGGATCGTGGGTGAGTCCGGGTCGGGCAAGTCCACGCTCGGCCTGGCGATCTTGCGCTTGATCTCAAGCCAGGGCGGCATCCGCTTCCACGGGCAATCACTCGAAGGCCTGAACCAGAAAGAAGTGCGGCCGTTGCGCCGGGAAATGCAGGTGGTGTTCCAGGACCCATTCGGCAGCCTGAGCCCGCGGATGTGCGTGGCCGATATCGTTGGCGAGGGGCTGCGGATTCACAAGATCGGCACGCCTGCCGAGCAGGAAGCGGCGATTGTTGCGGCGTTGGAGGAAGTGGGATTGGACCCGCGCACTCGGCATCGATACCCGCACGAGTTCTCCGGTGGGCAGCGCCAGCGGATCGCTATTGCTCGAGCATTGGTATTGAAGCCGGCTTTGATTTTGCTGGATGAACCGACCTCAGCGCTGGACCGGACAGTACAACGGCAGGTGGTGGAGTTGCTGCGTAATCTGCAGCAGAAATACAACCTGACGTACCTGTTCATCAGCCATGACCTGGCGGTGGTCAAGGCGCTGAGCCACCAGTTGATGGTGATCAAGCACGGGCATGTGGTCGAGCAAGGCAATGCACAGATGATCTTCCACGAGCCGCAGCATCCCTACACTCGCCAGCTACTCGAAGCCGCGTTTCTGAAAGTTGAAGCTGTCCAGTGATCAACAAAGGCCCCTGTGGGAGCGGGCTTGCCCCGCGAACACGGGCGAAGCCCGTGCCATCCACCGCCTGAAAAAATCAGACTTCACCCCTTCCTTGTAGTCCATTTCCCAAAGATACTCTTGCCGCCTATTTTCCGTTGCGGCTGCTCAAGTAGCCCACTAGTCTCGGCAAGTCGCTGAACACAGCGATCGGCTTTGACAGGCCGCGACGGTACATGGTTATCAGCTCGTCTTTATGGCGGCTGTGCGTGGGGCACGCTTGCGTGCGCCGGAACTTACTATGTCCGCCGGTCTGTCAACCCACGTACAGCTGCCACCCTGGCCGTGGTGTCGGTACGGGCCTCATCGCGGATGAATCCGCTCCTACGGGCACCCCGCAATGCCCGGGAATTATGCAATTCCCGTAGGAGCGGATTCATCCGCGAACACGGGCGAAGCCCGTGCCATTCACCGCCTGAAAAAATCAGACTTCCCCCCTTCCTTGTAGTCCATTTCCCAAAGATACTCTTGCCGCCTATTTTCCGTTGCGGCTGCTCTGGCTGGGCACTAGTCTCGGCGTGTCGTTGCTCATCAGCGACACAGCTTTGACAGGCTGTGACGGTTAATCGGATGCGGTCGCTGTTATGGCGGCTGTACGTGCGGGCACGCTTGCGTGCGCCGGAGCTTTTGTCGATTTTCCGCCGGTCTGTCAACCCACGTACAGCTGCCACCCTACTGTTTGACAGCAGGCCGGTGGAGGCCCGAAAAACGGTAAATCGATATGTTAAAGATCGTCCCCGATCCACCCCACAACCGCCACTCCCTCGAAGACACCCTCATCCAGGCCACCGAGTACGCCCTGTGCGCACAGACCGTGACGTAACAGGCAATCGCACTGCAGCCCCTAACACCGGCCTCGGTCTTGATGCTGGCCTCCATGCATGAACTCGAAGCATTGCGCGTGCTGCTTGAGTCAGCGTTGATCCAGATGCAGATGCCGGCGGAGCCGCGCATGCGGCACTAGGCGTTGGCCGTGTGGTGCCTGTTTGGGCCTCATCCGCGATAGAGCCCGTACAAACGACAAAAATTTCAGGGAGATCAAGCAATGCCCACAGACACCCCAACCATCAAAACCACCGCCGGCAAAACCAAGTTCTACCAAGGCGAAAACAAACAACCCCTGTTCTGCATCGAACCGGGCATCCCCTGCCAGGAAGCCCGCGAACAAGCCTCGGAGCTGATGGGCTGCGTACGCGACCTGACCATCGCCGGCCTGATGGATGACAACCCACAACTGATCTGGGCCACCTACTACCTGAGTGCTTTGGTCAAGGCGCTGATGGATGACGCTGAATTGGGAATGAAGCATTGAGGCAGGTTCTACACCGGCATGCTACGCGTTTCGTTTATTGCGATTGTCGTCATGCAGAGCTAACCACCCTGGAAGCTGCCGACTTGCTTAACGTATCGCGCCCGCATTTGGTCAAATTACTCGACGAAGCTGTCATCCCACACACCAAGACCGGCCGCCATCGACGGGTGAAGTTCTCTGACTTGGTTGCCTACAAGGACAAACGTGGCGAGGTCAGTCGCTCCGCAATGGACGCTCTGGCTGCTCAGGCACAGGAGCTGAGGATGGGGTACGAATGAAGCACTCGCCCTTTACTGCCTTCTGCGACGCGAACCGCCGCTCAAGCTGCGTCTCTTCATCAAAACCGCTCATCAGCAATCGCCGGCATGACCAGCTCACGCACGAACGAAGCATCCGACAGACGTAACAGCGCATCGACCATGGTCACCACATCGTGCACGGGCACCCACTGACCGCCCCCACGCTGCCCAGCGTCCTGCAGCGGCGTGGACAGCGGATCATCCGTGTTCAGGTAGCCAAGGTGCAGCACGGTCACGGCCAGCTTCTGGTGCCTGAACCCTTCTCGTAGCGCATCGGCCATGCCATTGAGGGCAAACTTGGAGGCACCGAATGCCACCTCTGGGCGCCCGCTCTGTCGCAGGGCCGAGGTGGAACCGGTCAGGATGAGTTGCGGCCTGGAAGAGGTGAGCAGTTTGGGAACCAGGCGCTTGAGCAGCAGGAGTGTGGCGGTGATATTTACATCGACCAGCTTTCTGATCGACGCATCGCTATCGTCGAGAAAGCTGTACTGCTCGTTAAACGCCTGCTCTTCCCAGATGCCAACGTTGTAGATCAGCACATCCAGGTCGTCAGGCGTCTGTGACGCGATCTGTTCGACGGCGGCAACAGGCTCGCCAAGGTCTGCCTCGATCCAGCTGAGATTTATCCCTGGCACAAGCACCAGGCCCTCCGGCTGCGACCGCGACACCCCTATCAAGCGATCCCCTGGCTTGCCAAGCCCCTCGATCAGCGCACGGCCCAACCCCCTGCTGCCACCGACTACCATCGTCTTCATGCTGTCGCCTTCCTTGTGAGATGAGACGACAGCCTAGTACCTCAGGTTAACTTGAGGTCAATCCCTGAATCAGAAATCGATCGTGCCCGAGAACTTCACCAGGCGTGGGTCGCCTTGGGTCATGTAGCCGCCGTTGGCCGAGGCCCAGTAGTTCTTGTCGGTGAGGTTTTCCACGTTCACACGCAGCGTCAGGTCTTTATCCGAGACCTTCAGCTTGTAGCGCGCACCCGCGTCAAAGCGGTTCCAGGTCGGCAGGCTGAGGTTGTTGGCGGCATCGACGTACTGGCCACCGGTGCGCAGCATCCGGGCATTGAGCGCCAGGCCTGGTACGCCGGGTACATCCCAATCGACACTGGCATTGAGCTGGAACGTCGGTACGCCGATGGCGTGGTTGCCGTCGTTGGTGCCGTTCAGGGTCTTCTTCTGCTCGGACGTCATGCGGGTGCCGCCCGCCATCAGGCGCAGGCCCTCGATTGGCTCGCCGAAGACGCTCAGCTCGATACCTTTGTTGACCTGTTCGCCGTCACGGATGTAGGTCACGCCTTCGGTGTAACCATCCGAAGGCTTCTCGATGCGGAACACGGCAAGGTTTGCGCCATAGGTCTGCTTGTCGAGCTTGATGCCCGCTTCAAGTTGCTTGGTGCGGCCAGGCGGGAACATCTGACCAGCGTTCACGGTATTGGCCGGCGCGGTCGGGCCTTGAGCCAGGCCTTCGATACGGTTGGCGTACAGCGAGATGCTGTCGGTCGCCTTGAACACGATGCCGTAGACCGGTGTGGTCACGCTCTTCTCATAGGGGTCGCCATTGCGGCTGCCATCCTTGGAAGGGTTGGTGGCGCTGTTGGGTGTTGTGCCGTCGTAGAAGTAGTTCTCGACGCGTAGCTGTTGACGGCGCACGCCATAGGTCAGCAGCAGGCGGTCGTCGAAGATACCGACGGTATCGGAGATGGCGATGCTGCGGTTACGGACCTTGCCGGTTACACCCGGGTCGCCCATCTCTCCCCCTGTAAGGCTGACGTCGGTCGGCCGGGGCAGCGGAGTGGGGTTGTAGATGTTGGTATTGCCAGCTGTGGAGCGATAGAACGTGTAGGCATTTTCTGCCTGGGTCCACATGGTATTGGCGCCCACCGCGATCTGGTGGCTGAGCGGGCCGGTCTGCAGGCGGCCATTAAGGCCTGCGCTGAAGCTGGTGTTGTCTTCGCCGTGAACGATATCCGAGCCGGAGAGTGTGGCCAGGCCGCTATTGCCGACCAGCACCGGCGTGCCGTAGGTGCCGTGCTCACGGGTGTGGCGCGCACCGCCGGCCAGGTAGGCGGTCCAGCTTTCATTCAGGTCCCATTCGCCGCGGATCATGCCGAAGGTGTCTTCCGACTCGCTGTAGGTCCAGTCCTGGCCGTAGTTGCGGCTGGCATCCGGCGCGGTAGGAATTTTGGTTGCGGAGCCAGGACGCACCGAGTTGCGCAGGTGGTTGATGCGCTGCTTCTGGTAGCCGAAGTCGGTGGAGACGCGGAAATCGTCGCCACGGTAGTCCAGGCCCGCAACGAACAGCTTGGTGCGCTGATCCTGATCGTCGACCGCAGTTTCACCTTCGCGCTGGCTCAGGTTCAGCCGCGCGCCGAAGCGGTTGTCTTCGCCGAAGCGCTGGCCGATATCCAGGTGCTCGCCGATACGCCCATCAGAGCTGATGTCCTGGGTGTAGCGACGGGTCGGCTCGTCACCGGCACGCTTGGGCTGCAGGTTGACGTTGCCGCCCAGGCCAGTACCGGTCGGGCTCACGCCGTTGAGGAAGGCATTCGGCCCCTTGAACACTTCGACACGCTCCACCCCGTCGGTGGACATGATCTGACGCGGTAAAATCCCGTACAGGCCATTGAACGCAATATCGTCCCCAGCCAGCGGCAGGCCACGAATCACGAAGACCTTGGACTGGTTACCGAAACCGTACGACTCGCGCACAGACGGGTCATTGGCTAGCACATCGCCGATGTCCTCGGCCTGCTGGTCCTCGATCACCTTGGAGGTGTAGCTGGTCATGGTGAACGGGACATCCATGTTGTCCTGGTTGCCCAGCACACCCATCTGCCCGCCGCGCGCAACCTGGCCACCGGCGAAGGCCTCGGGCAGCGCGTTGCGTTGGGGTTTGACGGCGTCGGCGTTGACGTCGGTCGCCTCCAGCTGGATCGGTTCGGCTGCATGTGCCATCAAGGTTACGGAACAGCAGAGCGCCAGCAAGGCTGGGCGTGACGGAAAGCGGGACGCCATAATACGGATCCTGGACAGGGAATGGAGGTAAGCGCGAGGGCGCAAATGGTAATGCTTCCCATATCCAAACATCAACCTGCAATGAGGCTAATTGCCATCTGGCGGACAAGCGGCGTGTTTGAGCCTTCGCGGGCCTGCACGCTAGAAATTTCGGGGCACTGGGTCTTGTAGCGATGTGCTCTGTTGAGGGGAATTGCTCAACCCTGGGATACAAAATTTAAAAAATTGCGCGATCCCTGTGGGAGCGGGCTTGTCCCGCGAACACGGGCGAAGCCCGTGCCATCCAGGCCGCTCCCACATCGATTACGCTGCCTTTTTCAGGCGTCACCCGGCGCGCCAAGCATCAGCCAAGGAACGGCAGAAGCCAAATGAGCGTTCTTCTGTTCGTGGGGCTGGAATGGCGTATCAAGTGTTCCCAGCGCAATTGAAATCCAACCCGCGTATTCACCCTGCGAGCGCGACCAGAACAAGCTTGAACCGCACTGTGAACAGAACTCGCGCCTTATCGATGCTGAGGATGCAAATGCACTGAGGTAGTCAATGCCACTCACGATCCGCAACGCCTCACGCGGCACGCTGCCGTACGTGGCAAACGCAGCGCCATGGCCTTTTCGACACTGGCTGCAGTGGCAATGGGTTACCGCTTTTGGAGTGACGACCAGCTCATACTTGATGCACGAACACAGGCAACTGCCTTGCAAGACGTTTGTCACGTGACCTTCAATCCTTGAAAAAATGAGTTAAAACCGGTTCGGCTCGCTTCAAATTATCGCTGCAAGAAATCGTGACGAAACTTCCTACAACGCTTTAGGAAAGCATCAACTCCCCCGCGAATCGCTTCCTCGTTAATGTTCAGGTCCTCGCTCGCCGGTCGTCAACCACCTTGTTCTGGCTGACCGGCGCCGCCATTCATTGGTAGACAGGGACTTCTCATGCCAAACCCGTCCGATCCGGACCATGACTCCACGCCGCTTGCCCCTAGCGCGAGTGAACTGCCTGGACCCGCAGAAAACCTGTTCCTGCTCATCAACCCCATGGGTGACTGCAAAGAAGACCATCCCCTGAGCATTGCATCGCTGACCGAAGCGCTCGGTAGCGAAGCCATCGTATGTGTTACTCGCGACGATGTCGCTTTTCCGCTTTTTTGGCCAACCCTAGTCCAGTTCCCCGCTGACGACGCCACGGCGGCAGATCTACTCAGGCTTTCCCAAGCCTACGCATCTCGTGAGATGGCAGCCAGAACGCACTACGTCTGCGGCTGGCTGAGCAGTGAACAGCCCGGCGCGATCATCGGCCAGCACATCACCCAGCTGTGCCAGGCACTACGCCCTGCGGATAAAGCGACCGCGGTGCCCTGGTTCGAACCCGTGCGCGTGGCGCTGCTGCGCGCGGCAATGAAAGATGCAGGCAAGCTCCTAGGGCCCATACGGTCCTGGTTTCATCCCGAAGTCGACGGCGGGATCGCGCAGTTCAAAGGCAGCCCTTCGACGAGTGAGCTTGGCGTGCCGGAAGTCGCCAGGCAGGTTCAGCAGTTGGCCCCGCACGTTTCCCACTTTCTAACGGCATGGCGTGAGTTGAACAGGTCGGTGAAAGCCTATGCCCCCTGGCGCTGGTCAGGGCCTACCGGGCTGCCCAATGAGGCGCCAACCCACGCCTGGAACCTTATCCGCGATGCTCACCAGCATGGGCTGCGCGATTACGCGGACATCCACTGTTTGAACCTGCATAGGGTGATGCTCCACCCGCTGCTGCTTTGCCATCCAGAGATTCAGAAGGATGTCGCACAAGTAGTGGCGGGCAATCGGACACTGAAATCACGCTTCGCCGCGTATGACGACCCTGCCTGGTCGCGGATCGTCGCCGCACTGCCACAGGCAAGGAGCTATTCATGAGTATCAGCAGCGGGATCGACCTCGCCATGCGCCAGGCGATCCCTAATCCAAAGCTTACCTGCAACACCTGCCGACGCTCCGGCCTGCCCATTCTGCTGTTGCGAACCGCCTACGCGCCGCACCCGCGCAAAACCCAGTCCTACCGCCTGGCCGTCGACAGCGAAATCACTCACCTGCCCATGCGCACCGAGCAGTTGCGCACCCTGCGCCAGGGCTATGTCTACGTCCTGCTCGACCAGCAGATCTGGCAGGCCTACCAGGTCACGCCTGAAGGCGCACTGCGCCAGTTCTCACCGCTACAACCGCCGCTGTCA
>NZ_JBIVGP010000020.1:0-70843 GCF_044748725.1 Pseudomonas sp. NPDC089752 | reverse complement strand
AATCCGCGCAGCTTTTTAAGTTTTGTGGAAGACAGTTGCTCCCACAGCTCAATCCGCGCAGCTTTTTAAGTTTTGTGGAAGACAGTTGCTCCCACAGGTCCATCACTGCCCTTGAAGGCTGTGCTGTACTTGTGGGAGCGGCTTTAGCCGCGAAGAAGTCACCGCAATACATCAGGCATCTTTCAAGGTCTTGTCCCCTCAAGTACAGTCTGCGCCATGGACAAATACGCCCCCCGCCAGTGGCTGCCGCACGAACAACCCAGCCTGCCCGGCTCCCCCTCCACGCCTTTGCACACCCCGGGCAAACGCCTGGCCTTCGGCGTCGTCGGCCTGCTGGTGGCGATCACCGGCGGCCTGGGCAACGCGCTGGTCACCGCCAACCTGGTGTTCCTGCAGGGCGCCCTGGGCGCGACCACCGCAGAAATGGCCTGGCTGCCCGCCGCCTATGTGATGACCAACGTCTCGATCAACCTGCTGCTGGTCAAATTTCGCCAGCAGTACGGCCTGCGCGCGTTCACCGAGGTGTTCCTGGTGCTCTACGCCTTGGTCACCTTCGCCCACCTGTTCGTCAACGACCTCAATTCGGCCATTGCCGTACGCGCAGCCCATGGCATGGTAGGCGCCGCGCTCAGTTCACTGGGCTTGTACTACATGATCCAGGCGTTCCCGGCACAGTGGCGGCTCAAGGCAATGGTGCTTGGCTTGGGTGCTTCGCAACTTGCCCTGCCGCTGGCGCGGATCTTCTCCGAAGACCTGCTGCAGATTGCCGAATGGCGCGGCCTGTACCTGTTCGAACTGGGCTTGGCGCTGGCCGCGCTGGGCTGCGTGCTACTGCTCAAGCTGCCACCTGGGGACCGCTTCAAGACCTTCGAGCCCCTGGACTTTCTCACCTTCTCCCTGATGGCCAGCGGCACTGCCCTGCTCTGTGCGGCACTGTCGCTGGGGCGCATCGACTGGTGGCTGGACGCGCCGTGGATCGGCGTCGCCCTGGCGGCGTCCATCGCCCTGATATTCAGCGGCCTGGCGATCGAGCACAACCGCCAGAACCCCTTGCTGATGACACGCTGGCTGGGCAGTGGCGCGATCATCCGCCTGGGCCTGTGCGTGATCCTGATCCGCATGGTCACCTCCGAGCAGTCCACCGGCGCCGTCGGTTTTCTGCAAGTGCTGAACATGGGCAGCGAGCAGATGCGCACGCTGTACGGGGTCATGCTGCTCGGCGCGGTGGCGGGCCTGGCCAGCAGCGCGCTGACCATCAACCCCAATCACCTGGTGATCCCGCTGTTCATCTCGCTGCTGGCCATGGCCACCGGGGCGTTCATGGACAGCAGTTCGAGCAACCTGACCCGCCCGGCGCAGATGTATCTGAGCCAGTTCCTGCTGGCCTTTGGCAGCACCTTTTTCCTCGGCCCGTCCATGGCCCTGGGGATCAGCCACGTGCGCGCCAACCCGCGCAACCTGGTGAGCTTCTCGGTGCTGTTCGGCATCTGCAACAACCTTGGCGGGCTGATAGGCGCGGCGCTGCTGGGCACGTTCCAGACCTGGCGCGAAAAGTTTCATTCCAGCCACCTGATGGATCGCCTCAGCTACCTCGAGCCGCTGGTCAATGCCCGCGTGCAAAGCGCTGGCGGTGGCTATGCCGGAATCCTCGCCGACCCGGCCCTGCGCAGCGAGGCCGGCATGCGTGTGCTGGCCAGCGCGGCAACGCGTGAAGCCAACGTAATGGCCTACAACGATGTCTTCATGTTGATCGGCTGCATTGCCGTGCTCACCATGATCTGGATTTGCATCCGCGGTTCCTGGCTGTGGTACGCCGCCCGCCAGGCCGCTTCACCTGACGCCACTCGCGGTACTGCCAACCGATGACCGACGAAACCCGCACAACCACCACCACCGCCCTCGCCGAAACCCCGGAAGGCGCCACGCCGCCCAGCGAACCGACCAGCCCGGTGCGCACACGGCGCGTGCGCATACTGTCGTCGCTTCTGTTCGCCAGCGTCGCCCTGGCCGGCATCCTGCTGGTGCTCTATGCCTGGCGCCTGCCGCCGTTCAGCAGTGCCATCGAAAGCACCGAGAACGCCTTGGTGCGTGGCCAGGTGACGATCATCGGGCCGCAGTTGAGCGGCTACGTCGTCGATGTGCCGGTGCATGACTTCCAGTTCGTCAAGGCCGGTGACCTGCTGGTGCAACTCGACGACCGCATCTACAAGCAGCGTCTGGCCCAGGCCATTGCCCAGCTGCAGCAACAGCAGGCAGCGCTGGCCAACAACCTGCAGCAGCGCAACAGCGCCGACGCCACCATCGCCCAACGCCAGGCCGCCATCGGCGACGCGGCGGCCCAGGCCGACAAGGCCCGTGCCGACCTGCGCCGCAGCCAGGCGCTGGTCAGCGATGGCTCGGTGTCACGCAGCGATTTTGACCTGGCCCGGGCCAGCCAGGCCGCCGCCGTCGCCAACCTGGCCCAGGCCAAGGCCGCGCTGGCCATCGCTCGCCAGGACCGCGAGACGGTGATCGTCAACCGCGCAGCACTGGAGGCGTCGGTGGAAAACGCCAAGGCAGCGGTGGAGCTCGCTCGCATCGACCTGGACAACACCCGGGTGACGGCGCCGCGCGATGGTCAGCTGGGGCAGATCGGCACGCGCCTGGGCGCCTATGTCAACTCCGGCGCGCAGCTGATGCCCCTGGTGCCCGACACCCTGTGGGTGATCGCCAACATGAAGGAAACCCAGATGGCCGATGTGCGCATTGGCCAGCCCGCGACGTTCACCGTCGATGCGCTGAACCACCTGAAGTTGCGCGGCCACGTGCAGCAGATTTCTCCGGCTACCGGCTCTGAATTCGCCTTGCTGCAGGCCGACAACGCCACCGGCAACTTCGTCAAGATCGCCCAGCGCATTCCCGTGCGCATCACCGTCGATGCCGACCAGCCCGAGGCCAGGCACTTGCGCCCAGGCATGTCGGTGGTGGTCAGCATCGATACCCGGAGTGACGACCGCGCCAAGTGAGAACCCCTTCCCGATGCCGCCGTGCCACGATTGCGCCGCTCTAAACCGTGGGTTCTAATTCCGACCCATCGGTTTTATCTTCGCAATCCAAGGACGCTTGAACATGTACAGGAAGATCGTACCGCTGGCCCTGCTGGCCACCGTGGCCGGCTGCTCGGACGACAAGGGTGTCAGCGAAGCCACTTTCCACAAGGCCGCTCAGGCCTACCTCGACACCCAGTATCCACAATGCTTCGTGGTCAGTTCATTTCCTACCAGGACTCAGGATTTCGACGTCGACGGCAGCAACAAGGCGCTGCATGCACTGGCGCAGGTCGGGGTGGTCAGCGAGAAGGAAATCTCCCGCACCGAGGTGCCGGAACGCCTGTGGCAACCCGCCCGCACCGACATTTACTATGCCTACGACCTGACCGACGAAGGCCGCAAGTATTACAAGGCCGACGCGCAAAAAATGCCTAACGGTAGCACCCGTGGCGGGCTGTGCTTCGGCAAGGCGCAGGTCACTGCGATCGAAGGGTTCACCGAGCCGGGGGAGAAGATGGGGCAGACGATTTCCGAGGTGACCTATGCCTACAAGATCACTGGCTTGCCGGAATGGGCGGCTAGGCAAGAAGTGAAAGACAGCATTCGCCAGCTGGGCGAGGCTGTGGCCACCAATGACACACCTGCCAAGGAAACGCGGGCAATGGTGCTGACCCAGAAGGGCTGGGTACACGAGCGCCTGTTCGATAAGTGATGGGTGCTGCGCAACTTCTGCTGTGGGAGCGGGCTTGCCCCGCGAAGCAGGCACCGCGCTGGATGGCACGGGCTTCGCCCGTGTTCGCGGGACAAGCCCGCTCCCACAGGGATCGCGCAGCTTTTTAAGTTTTGTGGAAGACAGTTGCTCCCGCATCGTGACCTGCCCCAAGGATGTCGGATCCGGGCACAAACCCGTCGCATTCCACCCTGCGGCGTCTGGTCGCAGCCCGTAACCTCTTGGGCAAATCGTGCGCAACCCGTAGAATCGCGCCTCCTTTTCGCCCGTCGCCTTGAACGGTGGCAACCGGCAGCAACGACAGAGTCCAGGCCTGAACACATGCAGCCCATGTGAAATAGGCTCAACCGACCCCGCCCCGGCCCAGCTTTTCCAAGGCCAAGCGGTTGAGTCTTGCCCAGGTCGCATCCAGCCCAGGCACATCCGTGCACCCCTCCGGCCCCTATCGGGCCTGTTTGGCGTGCGCGTTCGAAGAGGCGTTCCCAACCGCCACTCCAACTTGAGGTATGTATGTCTCCGCGTTTGCTGGCCATGGCGCTGGCACCCCTGCTCGGGCTGTTCATCATCGCCCTGGGCAATGGTTTCATGTCTTCCCTGACCACCCTGCGCCTGGGCGCTGCCGGTGAATCGGCGACGATGATCGGTATCGTCTCGTCGAGCTACTTTCTCGGCCTGACCCTTGGCGCGATCTTCAACGACCGCCTGATCCTGCGCATCGGCCACATCCGCGCCTACACCAGCTTCGCCGCGCTGATCGCCGCCACCATCCTGCTTCAAGGGCTGTTCTACGACACCACCTGGTGGTCGATCCTGCGCCTGATCAACGGCTGGGCCGCCGTGGGCGTGTTCCTGGTGATCGAGAGCTGGTTGCTGCTGGCTGGCGACGCGAAAATTCGCGGGCGTCTGCTGGCGCTGTACATGATCGCCTTCTACGGCGCCGGGGTGATCGCCCAGGCCGGTCTTGGCGAAATTACCCATTTGGGCGACAGCGCGCCGTTCATGTTGGCCGGCATGCTGGCGGCGCTGTCGGTGCTGCCGATCGTGATCCTGCCGCGGGTTTCGCCGCTGTTGGAGCAGGTCGAGCCGCTCAAGCCGCGCCAACTGCTCGGCGTTGCGCCGTCGGGACTGGTCGGTTGCTTCGGTTCGGGCGTTGCCATCGCCGGCATCTATGCGCTGCTGCCGCTGTACCTGCAGCGCATCGGCCTGGACGTGGGGGAAGTCGGCAACATGATGGCCTGGGTGATCCTCGGCGCCATGCTGCTGCAGTACCCGGTGGGGCGCTGGTCCGACCGCAAGGACCGCCAGGATGTACTGATTGCACTGGCTGCACTGTGCGTGGTGCTGTCGCTGATCACCGTGTTCCTGCCCTCGCAGTCGCCGCTGCTGCCGGCGATGCTGTTCCTGCTCGGTGGCGGCGTATTCACGCTGTACCCGGTGGCGGTCAGCCACGCCGCCGACCGTGCGCCGTCCGATGCGCTGGTGCCGATGATCCAGGGCCTGTTGCTGATCAACTCGCTGGGCTCGGCCATGGCACCGCTGGCGATTTCGCCAGCGATGACCGAATTCGGCGAAGCCGGACTGTTCTGGGCCTTTGCCGTGGTCAACCTGGGCATGGTGTGCTTCTTCCTCTGGCGCCGCGGCAAACGCCCGGCGGCGGAGCACCCGGCGCCGTTCACGGCCTCGACCACCTTCTCGCCGACCGGCGCCGAGCTGCGGGTGACCGAAGACCTGATGCATGCTGCGCAGGAGCACCCACAAGAGCATCCGCCGCTGCAGCCGGCCGAAGCGCCTGTAACGCGCGCGCAAGCTGATTGAAATTGAAGGCCGCTTTTGCGGCCTTTTTTCTGACCGCTCGTCGCCCTGGGGGCACCCTGCCACCCTGCTTTAGCCAAACGAATGACAGATCATCCGCACAGGAGATTCGCCATGATCCGCATTCGCCCGCTCCCGCTGCTGCTCACCGTTGCCCTGGGCCTCGGCTCGGCCACCAGCTTCGCCGCTTCCGACACCTCCAACACCAACACCGACGCCTACCCGAAAACCGATCAGCAAGGCGGCAAGACCGCCGGTGAAGGCAGCAGCGTCAACAGCCCCGGCAGTGGCCAGGACAACGACAGTGCCGACACCGGCAGCGACGCGGCCGACGGCGCCGCAGGTGGGTCGAATAGCACTGGCGAAGCCACCGGCTCCGGCGCCGGGCACAGCGGCGGAACTGCCGAGGATCAGGACAGCCGCTGAATTCAGCCTGGACTACACCGCGGCCAATCGCCTTGCCAAGGAATCGCCATGAACTTCAAACCCTGGCTGTTCGCCGCTTTGTTGCCGGGTGCTGCGCTGGCGGCTGGTAATGGTTCCGGTGCGATGTCGATCAGTTCGTCTTCATTCACCGATGGCGGTGTGATCGCCTTGCAGCAGGTCGGGCCCGACCCGGCCTGCGGCGCAGGTGAAGAGCGTACGCCGCAGTTGAGCTGGAAGAACCTGCCGGCAGGCACCCGTTCGCTGGCCCTGGTGATGTTCGACCCGGACGGCGGTAAGGGCATTGGCGTGGTGCACTGGCTGGCCTATAACATCGACCCTGAACTCGATGGTTTGGAAGAAGGCCAGTTTGCGTTGACCACTCACGCGGTGATGGTGGGGCGCAATTCGCGAGGCACCCTCACCTACCGTGGGCCTTGCCCGCCAGCCGGGGACAATCCGCATCACTATGCGTTGACGTTGATTGCGACCGATATTCCCATTGGGACATTGCCTGAAGGGCTGGACCGCAATGGGTTGATGGAACTGCTGCAGGGGCATGCGCTGGGGGCGCAGAGCTTAGTGGGCAGATATGGACATTGATGTTGGCTTGTGTGGCCCCTTCGCGGGACAAGCCCGCTCCCACAGTACCTGCACCGTTCTCTAGGGCAGCGGGGACCCTGTGGGAGCGGGCTTGTCCCGCGAAGAGGCCCGCACTGACTCACCGCCAATACTGCGGATCATCGACAATCTGCTCATGCCCCGCAAACAGTGCCGGCAGCTGTTCCTTGAGGTAGTCAATCCAGGTCCGCACCTTGGCATCCAGGTAATGCCGCGACGGATAGATCGCATACAACGCACTCTCCCGTAACCGGTACGGCGCCAGTAACCGCCGCAAGCGTCCTTGCTCGATTGCCTGACTGGCCGTATAGAACGGCAACAACCCAATCCCCATGCCCAATTCGCTGGCCACCAGCATCGCGTCGGCGACGTTGGTCAGGAAGCTGTCGCGCGGCGCGATCACGCAGTGGTCCAGGCCCTCCGGGAACACCCAGTCACCTTCATACATCGGATAAGCCATGCGCAGACAGCGGTGATCGTGCAGCTCTTGCGGCCGTCGCGGTACCCCATGGGCCTTCAGGTAGCTGGGCGCAGCGCAAGGGATGCTGAAGATATTGCCCAGCGGCACGGCGATCAACTGCGAGTCAGGCAATGCCTCGTCCACGGTAATTACCACGTCGTGCCCTTCGGCCAGCGGGTCGGGGTTGCGCTGCGACAGGGTCAGCTCGATCACCACGTCCGGGCACAGAGCGTTGTAGCCGGCCACCAGCGGCATCAGCAGCATCCCAAGCCCATGTGGGCAGTGCAGGCGCAGCCGGCCGCGTGGGGTGAGGTGCGCGCCACGGGCCTCGCCCACGGCCTCTTCGGTCAGCAGCATGATCTGCCGCGAACGTTCGAGAAACCGCTCGCCCGCCTCGCTCATGCGCAGGCGCCGCGTGGTGCGGTGCAGCAGGCGGGTCTGCAGCTGGTTCTCAAGCTCGGCGACGATCCGCGACACCTGCGCGGCAGAGATGTCCAGGGCGTTGGCGGCGGCGGCGAAGCTGCCGCATTCCACGACCCGGGCGAAGGTACGCATGGCGTGCAGCATGTCCATGAGGCTCGGCTCCTTGTGCGTTCTTATTCGTACGTTGCAGGCAGGAATCTATCACGGCTTAGCCCATTTATTGTGCATGGCCAATGAATACATTATTGGTAAAACATCGAAAAAGGAGCCTGCCATGAACATCAAACGCTCGATCGCCCTGCTTACGTTGACTGCCGCCTTTGCGTCGTTCGGGGCACTGGCCGATCAAAGCGCCAGCCAGTCGGTCGCCAGCAATAGCGCGAACTACGAATACGGCATGCCGCTGGACGTGGCCAAGGTCATCTCGATCACCCCGGCCAGCAACGCTGCCGACTGCCAGATCGGCACCGCGCACATGGTCTATGTCGACCATCAAGGCCAGACCCGCGAGGTAAACTACCGCGAGATGGGTAACTGCTCGCAGCTGTGATTCAGGCCAGCACCTGGTTGATCCAGCCTACCTGCGTGTTGAAAATACGAAGTTTGTCTTGCGGGATCGCATCCCGAGCCCTCTCGAAATTGGCCAAAGCCTGCTGCTTCTGGCGCAACATACGCTGCCACTTGGTGATGAATGCCGGGCTTTTCTCACGCATCAGCAGCGGGCCGAAATACAGTTCTTCCTCGCTGTAGGCCACTGTCCCTTCCGGCTCGGCCACGATGATCTCGTAGTCGAAGCGGTTTTCGCGCAACAGCTCTTCAATCACGATCCGGTAGCCGTTATCCATCAGCCAGGTACGCAGCTCGCGCTCATCACCGTTGGGCTGCAGGATCAACCGTTCGCTGCCGTTGAGATGCGCCTTGCCCCGTTCGAGGATTTCGCACATGGTCTTGCCGCCCATGCCGCAGAGGCTGACCGCCGAGATGCGGTCCTGGGCTTCGATGGCTGCCAGGCCATCGGCCAGGCGAACGGTGATGCGTTCCTGCAGGCCATTTCTGCGCACGTTGCGCTGGGCTGACGCATACGGCGTCTGCGCCACTTCGCCGGCCACGCCGGCTTCGATCACGCCACGCAGCGCCAGGGCCACCGGCAGGTAGCCGTGGTCCGAGCCGATATCGGCCAGGCGCGCGCCCTGCGGCACATGCGCCGCGACGCGCTCCAGGCGCATCGACAATGTCTGTTCGTTCAACTCATACCCCTTGCTCGACAATCGGCGCGATTCTGACGGTCATGGCGCGCCATTACAATGCGCGCAGGCCAGACGGTGCCACGCGGCTCGACCCCTGCGCCGCGCTCGCGTAGGCTTGCGCCTTTCCTTCCGTTGCAAGGCAAACCTCCCATGGCAAACCTCGTCTTCACCCCGGATTCCGATGCCGAGTCCATTTCCTCCGACGTCGCCGAGTTCAACGGCATCCTGGTCACCACCCAGATCCCTGCCGACCTCGACGGTGACATCGTGCAGCAGAGCGAAAGTACCCTGCAGGCGCTGAAAGAGGCGCTGGAAAAGGCCGGCAGCGGCATGGACCGCGTCATGCACCTGACCATCTACCTGACCGACATGGCCGACCGCGCCGCGTTCAACGAGGTGTACCAGCGTTTCTTCAGCAAACCTTGGCCAGTACGTGCAGCGGTTGGCGTAGCTGCGCTGGCCTACCCGGAGATGCGCGTGGAAGTGACCGCAATGGCGGCCAAACGCTAACAATGCTATAGCCTTGAGATCCTTTCGCGGGGCAAGCCCGCTCCCACAGGTGTACCACTGTTCTTGAGGGCAGTGGGGTGCCTGTGGGAGCGGGCTTGCCCCGCGAAGGGGCGCAAAGCGGCCCCAACCAAAGCAGGACGCAGCTCCAATGCATCACCCTTCACGCCGTAAGGCAATTTTCGCCCTGGCGCCTACCTTGGGACTGTGCACCCTCGCCTACGCCGAACCCGCCACGACCTTCAACCTGCTCGAACCGGTCGTAGTCACCGGCACTTACGCGCCCAACCCCAGCTTCGACCTGCCCTACTCCATCGACACCGTCGACCGTTCGCAGATCGCCGATGGCCAGCTGGGCGTCAATCTGTCCGAAGCCCTCAACCGTGTCCCCGGCCTGGTGGTGCAGAACCGCCAGAACTACGCCCAGGACCTGCAGATTTCCTCGCGTGGCTATGGCGCCCGCTCGGCCTTCGGCATTCGTGGCATCAAGCTGCTCAGCGACGGCATCCCGGCCAGCACGCCGGACGGTCAAGGCCAGGCAGCCTCGCTCAACCTGGACGTGGCCGAGCGCATCGAAGTGCTGCGCGGCCCAGCCTCGGCCATCTACGGCAGCAATGCCGGCGGCGTGATCCAGATGTTCTCCCGCGATGGCTCGGGGCCGCCCAAGGTCGGCGCCGAAACCACCTTTGGCAGCGATGGCTTCAACAAGAACCACGTCTACAGCGAGGGCGGCAGTGAACAGGCCGGTTTTTTGGTCGATGCTTCGCGCATGGACACCGACGGCTACCGCGACCACAGCGCCGCACGCCGCGACCAGACCTTCGCCAAGGTCCACGTCAAGCCTGATGAAGACAGCCGCCTGGCGCTGATCCTCAGCACCCTGGAGCAGAACGGCACCGAAGATCCGCTCGGCCAGACTTGGGACGCCTACAAGCACGACCCGCGTTCGGTGTCGTCTCGCGCCGAGGAATACAACACGCGCAAGAGCATCCACCACCAGCAAGTGGGGATGAACTACGAGCGCTACTTCGGCGACGCGACCCTGCAGTTCAACCTGTATGCCGGCAAGCGCAGCGTCATTCAGTACCTGTCGATCCCCAAAGGCACACCGGCAAACAACCGAGGCGGCGGCGTGGTCGATTTCGACCGCGAGTTCCACGGCGGCACCCTGCGCTGGATCCAGCCGATCAGCGCCGCGCCCGGCAACCTGACGCTGACCTTCGGTGCCGACTACGACCGCAGCCGCGACGACCGCCGAGGCTTCCAGAACTTCAGCGGCGACACGCTCGGGGTGAAAGGCGAACTGCGCCGGGACGAGAAAGACACCGCTACCAGCCTCGATCCTTATGTGCAGGCGCACTGGGAACTAGAGCGCTGGACCGTCGATGCGGGCCTGCGTCACAGCAGCATGAAGATGGAAGTGGACGACCGCTTCCTCTCAAACGGCGATGCCAGCGGTTCGAAAAAGTACCAGCGCACCACCCCGACCTTGTCGGTGATGTACGCCTTCACCCCCAACCTGCATGGCTACATCAGCGCCGGCAAAGCCTTCGAGACGCCGACCCAGGCCGAAATGGCCTACGCCCCAGGTGCTGTCGAAGGCTTCAACTTCGGCCTGGAACCGGCTACCAGCACCCAGTACGAGCTTGGCCTCAAGGCCCGCCCGGACGACCGTACGCGGATCAACGCGGCCATCTTCGAAATCCGCACGGAGGATGAGCTCGTCGTCGCGGCGTCAGAAGGTGGCCGTACCAGCTACCGCAATGCCGGCAAGACCCTGCGCCGTGGCTTCGAGCTTAGCGTGCAGCGTGAGCTGAACGCCCAGTGGCAGGCCAACCTGGCTTACACCCTGCTCGATGCCACCTATGACGAAGCCTTCAACCAGGGCACCACGACCATCGACAAGGGCAACCAGCTGCCGGGCGTACCGCGCAGCAGCCTGTTCGGCGAATTGGTGTGGAAGCCGCGTGACGGCATCAGCATGGGGGTTGAGGGGCAGTACCGCAGCAAAGTGTATGTCGAGGACACCAACGACCAGCATGCTGCGCCGAGTTATGCGGTGTTCAACTGGCGGACGCGGTTCGAGCAGCATTACGGGCCGTGGACGTTCCATCAGCTGGTGCGGTTGGATAATTTGCTGGACCGGCAGTATGTCGGATCGGTGATTGTGGGTGATGGTAATGGCCGCTACTACGAAGCGGCGCCAGGGCGGTCCTGGTATGCAGGCGCCGGGATGGAGTATCAGTTCTGATCCACCTCTACTGACTGGGCTGGCCTCTTCGCGGGGCAAGCCCGCTCCCACAGGCATATCGCAACTCTTGAGTACAGGGAGAATCTGTGGGAGCGGGCTTGTCCCGCGAAGGGGCCGCCCCAGGCAACACACCTCTCAGCAGCCAGAACATGCCACCTACCCATTTCCCCGCTACAATGCCGCCCTACCGTGACAGCCCGAACCTATAACGACATGTCCCTTCCAAAGAATCACCTGGAACTGCTAAGCCCTGCCCGTGACGTGGCCATCGCCCGCGAAGCGATCCTGCACGGCGCTGATGCCATCTACATCGGTGGCCCAAGCTTCGGCGCGCGCCATAACGCCTGCAACGAAGTCGGCGAGATCGCCGAGCTGGTCGAGTTCGCCCGGCGCTACCATGCGCGGGTGTTCACCACCATCAACACCATCCTCCACGACAACGAGCTGGAGCCAGCACGCAAGCTGATCCACCAGCTCTACGACGCTGGCGTCGATGCGCTGATCGTGCAGGACCTGGGGGTGATGGAGCTGGATATCCCGCCGATCGAGCTGCACGCCAGCACCCAGACCGACATCCGCACCCTGGCGCGGGCCAAGTTCCTCGACCAGGCCGGCTTCTCCCAGCTGGTACTGGCCCGTGAGCTGAACCTGCAGGAAATCCGTGCGATCGCCGCTGAAACCGACGCGGCGATCGAGTTCTTCATCCACGGTGCGCTGTGCGTGGCTTTCTCCGGCCAGTGCAACATCTCCCACGCGCAGACCGGCCGCAGCGCCAACCGTGGCGATTGCTCGCAAGCCTGCCGTCTGCCGTACACCCTCAAGGACGACCAGGGCCGGGTGGTGGCGTTCGAGAAGCACCTGCTGTCGATGAAGGACAACAACCAGACCGCCAACCTGCGCGACCTGGTCGATGCCGGCGTGCGCTCATTCAAGATCGAGGGCCGCTACAAGGACATGGGCTATGTGAAAAACATCACCGCTCACTACCGCAAAGAGCTGGACGCCATCCTCGAAGACCGCCCAGCCCTCGCCCGTGCCTCCAGCGGCCGCACCGAGCACTTCTTCCTGCCCGACCCGGACAAGACCTTCCACCGTGGCAGCACCGACTACTTCGTCACCGACCGCAAAGTCGATATCGGCGCCTTCGACTCGCCAACCTTCACCGGCTTGCCGGTAGGCGTGGTCGAGAAGGTCGGCAAGCGCGACATGCAGGTGGTCACCGACGTGCCGTTGACCAATGGCGACGGCCTCAATGTGCTGGTCAAGCGTGAGGTGGTGGGCTTCCGTGCCAACATCGCCGAGCCGCGTGGCGAGTTCGAGGAAGACGGCCAGAAGCGCTACCGCTACCGCGTCGAGCCCAACGAGATGCCGGAGGGCATGTACAAGCTGCGCCCGAACCACCCGCTGTCGCGCAACCTCGACCACAACTGGCAGCAGGCCCTGCAGCGCACCTCGGCCGAGCGCCGGGTTGGCGTGGAATGGCATGCCGTGCTCACTGAGCAGCGGTTGATGCTCAGCGTCTGCAGCGAGGAAGGCATCAGCGTGCAGGTTGCGCTGGACGGCCCGTTCGGCGCGGCCAACAAGCCGCAGCAGGCGCTGGACCAATTGCACGACCTTCTGGGCCAGCTGGGTACCACGATGTACCACGCCAACGCCATCGAGCTGGATGCGCCACAGGCGTACTTCATCCCCAACTCGCAGCTCAAGGCCCTGCGCCGTGAAGCCATCGAGGCGCTGACAGAAGCGCGCATCAAGGCCCACCCGCGTGGCGGGCGCAAGGCCGAGACCACGCCGCCGCCGGTGTACCCTGAGTCGCACCTGTCGTTCCTGGCCAACGTCTACAACCAGAAGGCCCGCGATTTCTACCACCGCCACGGTGTGCAGCTGATCGACGCAGCGTACGAAGCGCACGAGGAGCACGGCGAGGTGCCGGTGATGATCACCAAGCACTGCCTGCGTTTCTCGTTCAACCTGTGCCCCAAGCAGGCCAAAGGCGTGACGGGCGTGCGCACCAAGGTGGCGCCGATGCAGCTGATTCAGGGCGATGAAGTGCTTACCCTGAAGTTCGACTGCAAGCCGTGTGAGATGCATGTGGTCGGCAAGATGAAGAGCCACATCATCGACCTGCCGACCCCGGGCAGCGCGGTCGCCCAGGTGGTGGGGCATATCAGCCCGGAAGACCTGCTCAAGACCATCGTGCGGGCGCCGCATTGACGGTGGGCCTGTAAGGGCCTCTTCGCGGGCAAGCCCGCTCCCACAGGATCATCGCTGTCTTCTCAGGCGGCGCTGGACCTGTGGGAGCGGGCTTGCCCGCGAATGGGCCTCAAGGCGATACCCGTTTTACAAAATACCAAGACCCCTGGCTGTCCGATCCACGGCAATCCGGGTCTTCTCCACCAGCTCATCCAGCTCGCTGTGGTTGGCCACCAGCGCCGGCGCCATGATCATCCGCCCCAGCGTCGAACGAATGATCACCCCCTCTTCAAACCCATAAGTCCGGCACTGCCAAGCCAGGTCATTCTCGTTGGCATAACGCTTGCGGCTGCCCTTGTCCTCGGCAAACTGCAACGCCGCCACCAACCCCGCACCCTGCACCTGGCCAATCAACGGGTGGTTGGCGAACACCTCACGCAAAACGCGCTGCAGGTACGGCCCGGTATCGTCCTTGACCTGACGCACGATGCCTTCGTCGCGCAGCGCCTTGAGGTTGGCGATGGCCACCGCCGCCGCCACCGGGTGGCCGGAATAGGTCAACCCGTGGGCGAACACCCCGCCCCGCTCCACCAACGCTTCGGCGATGCGCTTGCTCAGCACCAGCCCGCCCATGGGCACGTAGCCCGAAGTCAGGCCCTTGGCGATGGACAGCGTGTCGGGCTCGAAGCCGAAGTACTCATGGGCGAACCACTCGCCAGTACGGCCAAAGCCACCGATCACCTCGTCAGCGCACAGCAGCACGTCGTACTGGCGGCAAATGCGCTGGATTTCCGGCCAGTAGCTTTCCGGCGGGAAAATCATGCCGCCCGCGCCCTGGAACGGTTCGGCAACGAAACCTGCGACGTTTTCAGCGCCCAGTTCGAGAATCCTCTCTTCCAGCTGCAAGGCACAACGGCGGCCGAACTCGGCCGGGGTCAACTCACCGCCCTCTGCGTACCAGTACGGCTCGTCGATGTGCGCCACGTCCGGGATCATCCCGCCCATTTCGTGCATGAACTTCATGCCGCCCAGCGCCGTCGCCGCCAGGGTCGAGCCGTGGTAACCGTTCCAGCGGCCGATCATGATCTTCTTGCTCGGCTGGCCGACCACCTGCCAGTAGCGGCGCACGGTGCGGATCAGCACCTCGTTCGCTTCGGAGCCGGAGTTGGTGTAGATGGCGTGGCTGTAGTGCCCGGGCAGCAGGCTGAACAGCAGCTCGGACAGTTCGATCACCGCCGGGTGAGTGGTGTGGAAGAACATGTTGTAGTACGCCAGCTGGTCCATCTGCGCGGCGGCGGCGGCGGTCAGGTCCTTGCGGCCGTAGCCGAGCTGAGTGCACCAGAGGCCGGACATGCCGTCCAGGTAGCGCCGGCCATCGTTGTCCCACAGGTGCAGGCGTTCGCCACGGGTGATGACCCGCGGGCCTTCGGCGTTCAGCGCCTTCTGGTCGAGGAAGGCGTGGATGTGGTGGGCCGCGTCGCTGGCCTGGTAGTCGCGGGTCTCGCGTTGCGGCGTGAAGGGTGCGTTCATGGTCGTTCTCCGTGAGTGAGGGTCAGCGCAGCTGGATCCAGGTGGTCTTGAGTTGGGTGTACTTGTCGAAGGCGTGCAGTGACAGGTCGCGGCCGAAGCCCGACTGGCGGCCACCGCCAAAAGGCACCACCACGTCGAGGGCATCGACCGTGTTGACCGACACGGTGCCGGCCTTGAGGCGCCGTGCGACGCGGTGGGCGCGGTTGAGGTCGTCGCTCCACAGCGAGGCGGCTAGGCCGTACACACTGTCGTTGGCCAGGCGCACAGCCTCTTCCTCGTCGTCGAAGGCGGTGATCGCCAGCACCGGGCCGAACACCTCGTCACGAGCCAGCGTTGAATCCGGGTGCACGTCGGCGAACACCGTCGGCGTGATGAAATTGTTCGAGCCGTTGAAACTCAGACGCTGGCCACCGCACAGCAGGCGGGCACCGTCGCCCTGGGCCTGCTCGATGGCGGCCATGATGCGCGCGCTCTGCGCCGCGTCGACGATGGCCCCGGCACGGCTGTCCGGGTCCAGCGGGTCGCCGGGCAGCCAGTCGCGGGCCTTGGCCAGCAGGCGCTCGATGAATTCGTCCTGAATCGAGCGCTGCACATACAGCCGTGAGTTGGCCGAACAGACTTCGCCCTGGTTGAAGAAGATGCCGAACGCGGCCTTTTCGGCGGCCAGGTCGAGGTCCTGGCAGTCGTCGAACACCAGGTTCGGGCTTTTCCCGCCGCACTCCAGCCACACCTGCTTGAGGTTGGATTGCGCCGAGTACTGCATGAAGTACTTGCCCACCTGGGTCGAGCCGGTGAATACCAGGCAGTCGACATCCGGGTGCAGACCCAGCGCACGGCCAGCGTTTTCGCCCAGCCCCGGCACCACGTTGAGCACGCCCTCCGGCACGCCCGCTTCCAGGGCCAGCTCGGCCAGGCGCAGGGCCGAGAATGGCGACTGCTCGGCCGGCTTGAGCACCACGCTGTTGCCAGCGGCCAGGGCCGGGGCGACCTTCCAGGCGGCCATGTCCAGCGGGAAGTTCCACGGCACCACGGCGCCGACCACGCCCAGCGCTTCGCGGGTTACCGTGGCCAGGGCATTGTCGGCGGTTGGCGCAACCTGGTCATAGACCTTGTCCAGCGCCTCGCCGTACCAGGCAAACACGTTGGCGGCGCCGGGCACGTCGATGGCGTAGGCATCCATCACCGGCTTGCCCATGTTCAACGAGTCGAGCAGCGCCAGCTCTTCGCGGTGGGCCATCATCAGTTCGGCCAGGCGCAGCAGCACCCGTTTGCGTGCCGCCGGTGCCATACGGGCCCAGGGGCCGTGCTCGAAGGCGCGGCGAGCTGAACGCACGGCTTGGTCGACTTCGGCGTCGCCACTGGCGGCCACGCAGGCCAGCAATTGATTGGTTGCCGGGTTGATGGCATCGAAGGTCAGTCCGGACTGTGCCGCCAACGGGCGGCCATCGACCAACGCGGTGGTGATGAAGCTTTGCCGTGCAGCGCGCTGCTGCCAATCGCTTTTCGTATGCACGCAGGTCTCCCTTGCGGCCGCGCGGGCAGCCGCTTGTGATGGTTGTTCGTAAGGGCGGATGTGGCGCTGTCAGCGCCTTCGCAGATAGCTTTCCAGCGGGTCTTTGCTCAAGCCCTCCTGGGCCTGGGCAAGGGAGTCGATGAACAGCGAAAACAGCTCGGACTGCTTGGCGATATCGAGCTTGGTGTAGAGGTTCTTGCGGTGGGTCTTCACCGTGTCTTCGCTGATGCCCAGGCGCTCAGCAAGGGAACGCGTCGAATGGCCACGAAGCAGGTACTGGGCGATGCGACACTCGCGCTCAGTGAGCAAGGACGAGCCGAAATTGTTCAGGGCAGCGTTGATCTGTCGGCCCAGGGCGCTCTCGAAACGCCCGCCCACGGCATCGACATCCAGGTGGCTCCACTGCCGCCGCACCACCGCCACCACCCAGGGCGCCACGCACTTGAGGTCGCTGACCTGCTGGCGGTCCAGGCGGCGGGTGCTGGCCAGGGCCACGGCGATGGTCAGGTGCTCATCCAGCGGCACGATGAAATTCAGTTCGTCTTCCAAATGCGCGTGCTGGTAGAACGACAGGTAATACTCGCTGCGTTTGAAATGGTCAGGGGCGACGTCGCTGAGGCGAAAGCAGCCGGCCGCCACGCCGTCCATGCAGGCCCGGTAGAACGGGCACAGCAGGTAGTAACCTTCAAGGTAGCGCTGCACGTTTCCTTCCGGCAGCCAGGGGCCCTCTTCGTCCTTGACGAACAGCGCCGAAGGCAGGCCCTTGCGCGGGTAGAGGAACACGGTGATGGCCTGGCACGGCGCGAGCAGCTTGAGCGCGGCGAACAGCGCCTCGACGAAGCCCGGCGTGCCCTGGGCGTCGATGACACGGGCCATCTGCGCGTACCAGTCGGGCGATTTCAGCCGGTCTTTGCTCATTGTCGTTGTCCCATGCCGGGTTGTTATGGTTGGGATTCTTGCATGGGTTGGCGAGGCCGGCCATCACCCTTCGGGGTGAGGTTGTGGCATGCTCTGCAGCACTTTCATTTCAGGGCCTGGACATGTTGATCGACGAAGAACTGACCCTGAAAAAGCTCGAGACCTTCCTCGCCTTCATGCGCAGCGGCAATCTCGGCCGCGCCGCCGCCGAACTGTCCACCAGCGCGGTGAGCGTGCATCGCGCCATCCATTCGCTGGAAAGCGCCCTGCGCTGCCCGCTGTTCAAGCACGAGGGCCGCCAGCTGATTCCGCTGGAAAGTGCCTATGTGCTGGAAAAGAAAGCCCGCCAGCTGATCCAGGATGCCGAGCAGATGGTGCGCCAGACTCGCGAAGCCGCCGGTTTCTATGCCGAGCGCTTCCGCCTGGGGGCGCTCTACTCGCTGACCGTGAAGACTGTGCCGAAGCTGGTGATGGGCCTGAAGCTGCGGCGCAGCGAGCTGAACATCGACCTTACCCTGGGCTCGAACGTCGACTTGCTGCAGCGCCTGAAGAACCACGAACTTGAAGCGGTGCTGGTGTCGCTGGACGAAAGCGTGGCAGACCCTGCCTGCGAGCACTTGCCGCTGTTCTCCGACGATATCTTCCTGGCCGTGCCCACTGATTCGCCGTTCGCCGAACAACAGGAAGTCGACCTGGCCGACTTGGCCGACTCGACCTTCATCACTCTGACCCAAGGCTTCGCCACCCACCGTGATGGCGCGCGGGTGTTCCAGCAGGCGGGGTTCGAGCCGAAGGTGGCGATGCAGGTGAACGATATCTTCACCTTGCTGAGCATGGTCAGCTCCGGCGTGGGGTTTGCCCTGTTGCCGGGGCGGATTGCGGCGGTATACGAAAACCGCGTGAAGCTGATTGCGCTGCAGGCGCGGTATCGCTTGCAGCAGCATATCGGGGTGGTTTTTCTGAAGGCCCGGGAGCGGGAGCCGAATTTGCTGGCATTGCTGGCGGAATGCCGGATGTATAGCAGGGAGAATTGAGTTGCCCTCTTCGCGGCTGAAGCCGCTCCCACAGGACAGGCCACTGTACCTGTAGGAGCGGCTTCAGCCGCGAAGAGGCCCGCGCTCACGCCACAAGGCCGCGCATGCAGAAATACAGCAATGAAGGCCCGAGCAGGCAGCCCAGTGCCGTGTAAAACGCTGCCGTCAGGCAACCATAGGGCACCAGCTTGGGGTCGGTGGCCGCCAAGCCACCCGCCACGCCACTCGACGTGCCCATCAAGCCACCAAAGATCACGGCGGTGCGTGGGTTGTTAAGCCCTATCATCGGCGCCACGAACGGCGTCACCACCATCACCAGAATGGCCTTGACCAGGCCGGCGGCAATCGACAGCGCCATCACCTCGGAGCTTGCGCCAATGGCCGCCCCTGTCACGGGCCCGACGATGTACGTCACGGCCCCGGCGCCAATGGTGGTCAGGCTGACGGCATCGGTGTAACCGAACGCCATCGCCACGCCTACACCTGCGACGAACGAGGTAGCGATGCCAAAGAACAGTGAAATCACCCCCGACACCCCTGCGCGCTTGAGCTCTTCGATGTTGACGCCGAAGGCCGTGGCAACGATGGCGAAGTCCCGCAGCATTGCCCCGCCCAGCAGGCCGATACCCGACAGCAGGGGAATATCCACCAAGCCTTTTTGCCCGCCGGTGTACACCCCGCCCACATAGGACAGGACTAGGCCAAGAAAGATGGCGATCGCGGAGCCGTGCAGCCGCCCCCGGGTCAACTTGTCGGAGAGCCAGTAGGACAGCCACATGGTCACGCCAATGACCGCAAAGCCACTGATCAGGCCATAGCCGCTGATCACTTTCATCATGGATTCGTACATGGCGGTCACCGTTGCGGCGCAGTCAGGGGTTTGTCGGTAACCGCCTCAGGCTTCTTTTGCCCGATGCGGTCCAGGAGCGGAACCATGGCAAAGCTTGCGACCACGGCCACCACGCCAGCCAGAATGGCCATAGGCCCGCCCGACAGCGCGCCGAGCACGTTCTGCTGGGCGGCCATGGCGACCACGATGGGGATATAGATGGCGCTCCAGAACTCCACGCCCTGTTCGGACTTGGCTTTGATCAGGCCGCGCTTGTTGAGGTAGCTGCCGATGAAAATCAGCAGGAGCATGGCAATGCCGACACCGCCGACATTGGCTGGCACGCCCAGGAGCTTGCCCAGGAGTTCGCCGATGAACAGGCCGACAAGGGTACACAGGGCCAGGAAGGCCACACCGTAGATAATCATTGTTATTGTCCTCGCGTTGGGTCGAAGTTGCTTGTTGTTGTCCTTCGAAAAACACGGCTGTTATGGGCGCTGGTTGACCTCCTGACGCAGCAATGCGTCGACTGTATCGAATCGGGTTTGCTCCAGCGCAACCACCCTGCCCTGTTCGAACACCGGCCGGGCCAGGCCGCTGAGCACGCTGCCGGGCGGTATCTCCAGGTGCAGGCGCACGCCGCGTTCATAGGCAGTGCGCAACGTAGCACGCCAGTCGACGAGCCTGGCCATGTTGCCGGCCAGGTCATCTCGCAGGCGTTGTGGATCATGGATCGGCCGGGCGCTGCTGCCACTCAGGTAGGTGATGCGCGGGCGATTCAAGGTAACGTCTGCAAAAGCGCGTGCCAGCTCTGCGGCCGGGCCGTCCAGCAAGCAGCAATGGGATGGGACGCTGACCGCCAGGCGCCGGGCCACACCCTGACCCCGACTGCGTGCACGGGCAGCGACCTCGGCCATGGCGGTATCGCTGCCGGCGATGACGATCTGGTTGTCGCTGTTGAGGTTGGCCAGGTAGGCCTCGCCACCGACCTCCGCCAGCAAACGCTCGACGCTGGCCAGGTCGAGGCCGCTGAGGGCGGTCATGCCGTAGCCTTGCGGGTAGGCGCGCTGCATCAGCTCGCCGCGCAAGGCCACCAGGCGCACGGCGTCCGGCAGAGCCAAGGCCTGGGCTGTGACGGCCGCGGGATAGGCGCCGATCGACAGGCCCGCCACGTAGTCGGGCGCTGGGCTGCGCTGCAGCAACCAGCGCGCCCAGGCGACACCCGCCAGCAGCAGGCACAACTGCACGGCGCGGGTAGATTGCAGCGCCTGGGGGCTGTCCAGTGCCAGCACCTGTTCGCCGAGGGTGTCGCTGGCCTCCTCCAGCAGCATGGACGAGCCCTCGGGCAATTGATGCAGCATGCCCGGTTGCTGTGCGCCCTGGCCTGGGAAGGCGAACAGGCTGCTCACGCTGCACGCTCCAGCGGGTTCCAAGGGTCGGCCACCAACTGTGCTCCATGCGCCGACTTGAGCAGTACACGGCGCGCCATCCCGGCCCATTCGCGCAGAGCGACGGCGCCAGCGGGGGTGTCCAGTTGCAAATCGATGCGGCATGGGCCGCAGTCGAGGATATCCAGCAGCTCGCGCGCCTTGGCACGTGTCAGGGGCTGGGGGGTGCGCAACACCAGGTCAAGATCGCTGGCGGCGTGCAACACATCGACGCCGCTGGCCAGTTGGTAACCCACCCCGCCCGTCGGCCCCCAGGCCAGCCCGCTGGCGTCGAGAACCGGGGCCACCGAGGCCAATGCCTGCAGCGCTGGCCAGGGACTTTCACCCCGGCAACGCAAAGCTTCGGGCCTCAATTGTCGACGAATATCGGCCAGCCGCATCTGCGCCGCCACACGCTGCGCCCGCCCTTCCCCACGCAGGCCCACCGCCACCCAGCCTGCGGCGCAGGCCGCACGCCGTACCACCACGGGTTGCCCGGCGGACAGCACCTGGGAGGCCCAGTCAGGCGCATCGGCAGGCAACGCCGCCGGGGTCATTCCCCAGAGCAGATCATGGGGTTGCGGGGCATTCATCTCAGGCCTCCCGCCACTGGCTACGCAGGCGCGAACGCACGTCGCGCGAGGCGCTGCGGTGTTCGCCGGCCAAGCGTGAGGACAGGTCGGTGGAGCTGCCGATATCGCGCACGGCCTCGGCCAGGCAGGCACGCACCTGAGCCAGGTCGGCGCTGCTTGGCGTGTCGGCGTTATCCACGCTCAGGCGCCGCCACAGCAGGCCCAGCGACGCATAGCTGGCCAGGTCATAAGCCATCGGTGGTACCTCGGCGGCCAGGGCTTCGAGTTGTTCGACACTGCGCAAGGTGATGCGCGCCGCGGCTGCCTTGCCCATCGCGTGCACCATCACCCCGCTGTCATCCAGGGCTATCAAGCGCTGGGCCTGATAACCGTGGGCGAGGAAGGCGCCGGACATCGCCTTGCCCACCAGCAGGCCGATTACCGGGTGCCCGGCCAGGCGTGCCTGGGCATAGGCCTGCACCGCTGCGGCCAGGGCCTGGTGGATGCCCAATGCCTCTTCGCGGCGACCATAGGCCTGGCTGGGGACATCGATGACCGCGACTATGGCGCGCTTCTCGGCGTCGCGGTCCAGCTCGACCGCTTCGCTTACCGCCTTGGCCAGGCCCCAGCCTTCGAGCAGGCCGACCTCGCCCGTGCGCGCCCTCGGGAACGGGTTGTGTGGATCCGGTACCACGGCGATGAAGCGCGCCAGGCGATTGTCCAGCTCGCCGTCGATCACCCGCAAGGAGGCGGGAAAGCCTGGCAGTGCTTCACCACCGGCCAGCCCGGGTAGCCAGTTCAGGGCACGGTTCATGAGGCATCTCCTTGGTAAAGGGCGCGCACGGCGGCGGCATCCAGTTGCGGGCAGTCGTCGCCGAGTCTTGCCAGGCGTTCGAGATACCAGGCGTGTCGGCCCGCGCGCTTGGTGGCTGGCGTGTCGAGCAGTTGCAGCAACTGCTGGCGGATGCTGTCGACGCCATCGGCAACGTAGCCGTCCACCAGGCCGCTGGCGTGGCGCTGTTCGCCACCGGTCAGGCTCCAGATGAATGGGCGGTCCTTGGCGTCGTATTCGCTGATCCCCGCTTCCTGCTCGATCACCTGCGGGCCGTTGAGGCCCAGGCGTGCTTCGCGGGTGACCAACAAGTGGCTGCACAGGCCGGCGGCGATGGACATGCCACCGAAACAGCCGACCGAGCCGGCGATCAGGCCGATCACCGGCTGATGGGTGCGCAGTTCGACGATTGCCGCTTGAATCTCGGCAATCGCCGCCAAGCCCAAGTTGGCCTCCTGCAGGCGCACGCCACCGGTTTCCAGCAGCAGCACGGCGCAGGTCGGGATGCCGTTGCGGTTGTCTTCGATGGCCAGTTCCAGCGCGCCGGCAATCTTGGCGCCGCCGACTTCGCCCATGCTGCCGCCCTGGAATCCGCCTTCGATGGCCGCAACCACGGTGTGGCGGCCGTCGATCAGGCCTTTGCCGATGACCACGCCGTCGTCGGCTTGCGGCACGATGCCCTGGCGCGGCAGCCACGGTGACATCAACCGGTCGAACGGGCCGAGCAGTTCGCGGAAACTGCCCGGGTCGAGCACGGCGCGGGCGCGTTGGCGCGCACCCAATTCGACGAAGCTGCGGCTGCGCAGCAGGCGTTCAGTGTCAGTCATGGGCGATCTCCTCGAACGCTTGCTCCAGGCGCAGGCGGACCACGCCAGGGGTGGCGCCGAAATCATGAATATCGAGCTTCACGGCCGGCCAGGCGCGGCCTTCGAACAGGCGCTGGAACAGCTGGTCCCAGCGCGCGCCGCTGCCGTTGACCGAGGTCACCACCTGGATCTCCAGGCGGCCAGCAGTGCCGGGCTCTATCAGCACTTCCAGGTCACCGGAGCTGACGCAGCCCACCAGGGTGCGGCCACGGCCAGGCTCGGCCGCGGGGAATTGAAAGGTCAGGGTTTCCATGTCACAGGCTCCCGGCTTTATCGAGGAACAGGCAGGCGGCCAGCAGATCGGCGGCGCCGCCCGGTGAGGCGCTGAGGTGCAGCAGCTGGGCGTCGAGCAGGCGCAGTTGACGGCGGCCAGCGAGTGTGGTGCTGCCGCCAGCGGTCAGCACGTTGCGGGCGCCCTGTTGCAGGGTTTGCAAGCCTTCTGGGCCAGCGCGCCAAAGCACGCAGGTGTCGCTGAGTGACGCCATGATCGCCAGCAAGGCATCGAGCCGTGCGTGGTTTTCGCTGGCGCCGGCAGCACGGCTGCGGCGCAGTTGCGGCAGTCCGTGTTCGATCACGGCGGGAAAGCCTTGCTGGGCTTGCTCGCGGGCACCGCTGGCGCCGTAACGGCGACGGACCTGGGTGCCGTGACTGTCTTGGGTGGTGGCAGCCGGGTCATTGATCAGGGCGATGCGACCGGCACGGGCGGCGATGGTGATTGTGTCGGCCTGGGCATCGAGTGCGCGCGCCGCAACCAGCAGACCCAGCGCCCAGATCGCACCGCGATGGGTATTCACACCGCCTGTAGCAGCCAGCATGGCGGCCTCGCCTTCGCGACCGATGCGACCGAGTGCAGCACGCAGCGGCAGGCCGATTTCGCCGTGGATCTGCGCGGCTTCGGCCATTTGCCGCAGGCAGGGCCACAGGGCCAGCGCCGAGGCATGCATCAGGGCCAGGGTCATGTCGCTGTGCGCGCCGCTGCTGCGGCGGTCGACCAGGCCGGGTTTGGGGGACAGGTCGGCTTCGTCGATCAGGGCTTCGACGGCCAGGTCGGCCAGGTGGTCGGGCAGGGAGAGCTCGGCTGGCTGTACTGGCCTCATCGCGGCTGAAGCCGCTCCTACGGGGATCGCTTGTGCAGTCATTTACCAGCTCCTGAACCGTGCGGGTGGGTTGTAAAGGCCACCGGACCACTCGACCAGGTCGGCGATGCTGCGTGCGGCCAGCAGTTCGCGGCTGGCCTCGGTGCGGCGGATGCCGAGGTCTTCGGGCAGGGCCACCAGGCCTTGCTGGCGCAGGCGCAGGGTGTCCTTGGGGTCATGGCGCAAACCGATAGCAGTGACCCCGGCCACGGCAGCGATCATCTGCTGGCGCTCCTCCAGGTTGCGGGCCTTGTAGAGGTAGGCGATGCCTTCTTCGGTCAGCAGGTGGGTGACGTCGTCGCCGTAGATCATCACCGGTGCCAGCGGCATGCCGGCCTTTTTCGCCACCTCCACCGCATCGAGGGTTTCGACGAAGGTGGGTTTGCCGCCTTCCTGGTAGGTCTCGACCATCTGCACCACCAGCTTGCGGCCACGCTCCAGCATGGTGCCGGGCACGGTCATGTCGAGCCACGCTGGGGTGGCATGGCGCCGGCCGCGGGGGTCGTGGCCCATGTTCGGCGCGCCGCCGAAACCGGCCAGGCGACCGCGCGTGACCGTCGAGGAATGGCCATCGCCATCGACCTGCAAAGTGGCGCCGATGAACAGATCGACCGCGTACTGCCCGGCCAGCTGGCACATCATGCGGTTCGAGCGCAGCGAGCCGTCGCGGCCGGTGAAGAACACGTCCGGGCGTTGCGCGATGTAATCCTCCATGCCCAGTTCGGTGCCGAAGCAGTGCACGCTCTGGACCCAGCCGGTTTCGATGGCGGGGATCAGCGTCGGGTGCGGGTTGAGCGTCCAGTTGCGGCAGATCTTGCCTTTGAGACCCAGCGACTCACCATAAGTCGGCAGGATCAGTTCGATAGCGGCCGTGTTGAAGCCAATGCCGTGGTTGAGCGACTGCACCTGGTGTTTTTCATAGATGCCGCGGATCGCCATCATCGCCATCAGCACGTGCACCGGCTTGATATGCCGCGGGTCGCGGGTGAACAGCGGCTCAATGTAGAACGGCTGGTCGGCGACCACCACGAAGTCCACCCAGGAGGCGGGGATGTCCACGCGCGGCAGGTCGTCGACCCGGTCGACCAACTGGTTGACCTGGGCGATGACCAAGCCATCGCTGAAGGCAGCCGGCTCGACCAGTGCCGGGGTGTCCTCGGTACTGGGGCCGGTGTACAGGTTGCCGTCGCGGTCGGCCATGAAACCGGCGACCAGGGTAACGTTGGGGATCAGGTCCACCAGCAGGCGCGAATAGAGTTCGATGTAGGTGTGGATGGCGCCGACTTCGAGCAGGCCGTCTTCCAGCAATTGGCCGATGCGCAGGCTTTGCGGGCCGGCGAAGGAAAAGTCGAGCTTGCGGGCGATGCCGCGTTCGAACAGGTCCAGGTGCTCGGCGCGGCTGACGCTGGGCATGATCATGTGCAGGTCGTGCAGGCGCTCGGGGTCGGCTTTGGCCAGGGAACGAGAGAGGAAATCAGCCTGTTTCTGGTTGTTGCCTTCGAGCACTACCCGGTCGCCGGGCGCGATCAACAGCTCCAGGGCTTCGACGATGCGCTCGGTGGGCAGCACCACACCGTCGGCCAGGTGTTTGACGCGGTCCAGGCGACGCTGTTTTTCAGCGCGCCGTCTCGACCATTGCGGCGGTGGATTCTTCGTTATGGTCATTGGGTGACTCCACGGGTTCGCTGTCGTGGAGGCACATTAGAGCGCTGTGCGATGGGCGATCAATCAAGCAGGAAGCGTGATCGTTACGCTAAGGGTAATGAATGGCACGATGCAACAAATGTAGGAGCGGATTCATCCGCGATGCGCCGCGCGGGCGGCGCTCGATTTAAAGTACGCTACAAAGCTCAAGACGTATAAACCGCATAACCGCATAAATGCATGCCCCCCCTGCAGATTTGCCGATTGTGCCGAGCAAATGTGCATGACAGGATCCTGCAATGCCCCAACGCACTCCAGACTTCACTCGGAAAATCAATAACAAAGCAGGGAGAACGCGATGACCGCGCATGCTCACATCTCGGCAACGGATCATGTCTTGGCCGAGGTCCGCAACCAGATTGGCCACCTCACCCTCAACCGCCCCGCCGGCCTCAACGCCCTGACGCTGGAGATGGTGCGCAGCCTGCGCCAGCATTTCGACCGCTGGGCCGAAGACCCACAGGTGCAGGCCGTGGTCCTGCGCGGCGAAGGCCCCAAGGGTTTCTGCGCCGGCGGTGATATCCGCTCGCTGTACGACAGTTTCAAGGCCGGCGACACCCTGCACGAAGACTTCTTCGTCGAAGAATACGCCCTCGACCTGCTCATCCACCGTTACCGCAAACCGGTGCTGGTGCTGATGGACGGCTTCACCCTCGGCGGCGGCATGGGACTGGCCCAGGGCTGCGACCTGCGGGTGGTCACTGAACGCAGCCGCCTGGGCATGCCCGAGGTCGGCATCGGTTATTTCCCGGATGTCGGCGGCAGCTATTTCCTGTCGCGCATCCCAGGCGAATTGGGCACCTACCTGGGCGTCAGCGGCGCGCAGATCCACGCCGCCGATGCGCTGTACTGCGGCTTGGCCGATTGGTTTGTGCCAAGCGAGAAGCTCGCCGCGCTGGACGAAGGCCTCGACCGCCTGAGTTTCGGCGACAATCCGCTCAAAGACCTGCAGAACCTGCTGGCCAAGCTGGGCAGCCAGGTCCTGGACGACGCCCCTCTGGAGCAGCTGCGCCCAATCATCGACCACTTCTTCGCCCTGCCCGACCTGGCCGCGATCATCGAGCAGCTGCGCGCCGTCAGCATCGGCAACAGCCACCAATGGGCACTGGCCACCGCCGATCAGCTGGAGAGCCGCTCACCGCTGGCCATGGCCGTTACCCTGGAGATGCTGCGCCGCGGCCGCCACCTGGCGCTGGAGGACTGTTTTGCCATGGAGCTGCACCTGGACCGCCAGTGGTTCCAGCACGGCGACATCATCGAGGGCGTGCGCGCCCTGATCATCGACAAGGACAAGCAGCCACGCTGGAACCCGCCGACCCTGGCCGGCCTGCAACGCCAGCGCGTCGACCAATTCTTCGAAGGCCTGTGAGCCGGGGAGTACGCAGATGCAAGACCTCGAACTGAACGAAGAGCAGATCATGATCCGCGACATGGCCCGGGACTTCGCCCGCGGCGAGATCGCCCCGCATGCCCAGGCCTGGGAGAAGGCCGGCTGGATCGATGACGGCGTGGTGCGCAAGATGGGCGAACTGGGCCTGCTGGGCATGGTGGTGCCCGAGGACTTCGGTGGCAGCTACACCGACTACGTCGCCTATGCCCTGGCAGTCGAGGAAATCGCCGCCGGCTGCGGCGCCACTGGCGCGATGATGAGCATCCACAACTCGGTGGGCTGCGGCCCGCTGCTGGCTTACGGCACGCCCGAGCAACAACAGGCCTGGCTGCCACGCCTGGCCAGCGGCGAGGTGATCGGCTGCTTCTGCCTGACCGAGCCGCAGGCCGGCTCCGAAGCGCACAACCTGCGCACCCGTGCCGAGTTGATCAACGGCGAGTGGGTGATCAATGGCGCCAAGCAGTTCGTCAGCAATGCCCGTCGCGCGGGCCTGGCGATCGTCTTCGCGGTGACCGACCCGGAGCGGGGCAAGAAAGGCCTGTCGGCGTTTCTGGTGCCGACCGACAACCCAGGGTTCAAGGTCGACCGCAGCGAGCACAAGATGGGTATTCGCGCGTCCGATACCTGCGCCGTCACGTTCGACAACTGCCGCATCCCGGCGGCCAATCTCCTTGGCGAGCGCGGCAAGGGCCTGGCCATTGCCTTGTCCAACCTCGAAGGTGGGCGCATCGGTATTGCCGCCCAGGCGCTGGGCATCGCCCGAGCGGCGTTCGAAGCGGCGCTGGTGTATTCCCGCGAACGCATCCAGTTCGGCAAGCCGATCAATGAGCACCAGAGCATCGCGAACCTGCTGGCCGACATGCAGGTGCAGGTGAATGCCGCCCGCCTGCTGATCCTCCACGCCGCCCGCCTGCGCAGTGCCGGCAAGCCGTGCCTGTCGGAGGCCTCGCAGGCCAAGCTGTTCGCGTCCGAGATGGCTGAGCGGGTGTGTTCGATGGCGATCCAGGTGCATGGCGGGTATGGCTACCTGGAGGATTACCCGGTGGAGCGGTATTACCGCGATGCGCGGATTACGCAGATTTATGAGGGGTCGAGCGAGATCCAGCGGATGCTGATTGCGCGGGAGTTGAAGCACTACTCGCTGTAGCGTTACTTGTGGGAGCGGCGGTCCGGCGATCCGGCTTGCTCTGCGAAGAGGCCCGCCCCGACACCAGCAGTGAATGGCCAGGGCTTTGCCCTGGTTCGCGGGGCAAGCCCGCTCCCACAGGCCAACAACCGGTGACCATGTGATCAGCGCCGCTGTTTGAAGGTTTCCGAAGGCAGCAACCCAAAGCGCTGCCGGTAGATTTCCGAAAACCGCCCCAGGTGCAAAAACCCGTAATCCATCGCCAGCTCGGTGACGCTGCGTACCGCGCAGCTGCCATCACTGAGGCACGCATGCACCCGCTCCAGTTTGCGTTGGCGCACGTACTGTTTGGGCGTAGTGCCCAGGTGGCGGTCGAACAGCCCATACAGCGAACGCACACTCATGCACGCCTGCTCCGCCAGCGTCTCGGCGGCCAGCTCCAGCTTCAGGTTGCGGTCGATGTAGTCAAGGATCCGCTCCAGGCTCCCACCCGGCGTGCCCAGGCTTTCGCGGCGGATGTTGGTGCTCATCAGCGTGAGCAGTTTGCTGGCGACGATCTGACTGTAGTGCCCCTGCACGCGCGGCAATGAGTCACTGACCTCGGCCTCGTGGCAGACCATGGCCAGCAGGTTGACGAAGCCGTCCAGCTCATCCAGCCGGTAGTGATTGCGCAAGAACCGCACACCACCGTCCGGCCGCTGCCAGCGCTGCTCCTCGCAAATCGAGTCGAGCATGTGCGTTGGCACCTTGAGAATGAATTTCTCGCAGTCTTCCGAGTAAGTGAGGTCGACCGGGTCATCGGGGTTGATCAGCAGCAGCTCGCCCGGCACCAGGTAGTGCCCGCGCCACAGGCAATTGCCGTTGAGCAGCACCTGCAGGTGGTAGATGGTTTCCAGGGCCGGTGAGGTGACCCGCACGCTGCCGCCGTAGCTGATGCGGCACAGGTCGAATTCGGCGAACTTGCGGTGGCTGAGGCTGGCCTGTGGATGGGTGGTGCGCGACAGGCCGATGCAATGCTGGCCCACGTGCCGGTTGACGTAGTCGGACACGGCGTAGGGGTCGGCGTGATGGAACACGCTACTGCGCTCGCTCAGCAGGCGGCTTTCCATAGGCAAAGCACTCGATATCGTTATTGTTCTGGTCGCCGCTTCCTACGGGTGGTTGCGGTCGTTCACGGTCGTTGACGCTTACACACTAAGCAAAAGGCGGGGGCTGGGCAATGAGATGTTGGTATTGGGTGGGCGGATAGCGGACAGCCGGGCACCCGCTATCGGCCGATTATCGAACGCTGGCCTCCTGCCGCCCTGCCCACCCCTGGCTGCGCGCCCGGAACTGCCGTGGGGCGATGGCGAACAGCTCGCGAAAGCGCCGGTAGAAATGCGGGAAGCTGACGAACCCGCTGGCTACCGCCACTTCGGTCAGCGACTTGCTGGTGTGCTGCAGCAACTGCCGGGCGTGGGTCAGGCGCAGCTCCAGGTAATAACGCGGCGGCGTGGCCTGCACATGGCGGCGGAACAGGCGCTCCAGGTGGCGACGGGACAACCCGGCATGCTCGGCGATTTCGTCGATGCCGATCGGGTCTTCGATATTCGCGTGCATCAGCTCCAGCGCCAGGCGCACGCCGCGCGGCAAGCTGGGGTCTATCTCCGGGGCGCTGGCGGGGGCATCGCTGAGAATCCGCGAACGGTCGCAGGCCAGCATCTGCTCCACCGCACGGCGCAAGCCATTGCCGCCCAGGTGTTCAAGCAGTGTCAGCATCATGTCAAGCGCACTGCTGGCGCCGGCGCAGCTCATGCGCCGGCGGTCCAGCACATGAGGCTGACGGCTGATGCGTACCTTGGGGAACAGCTCATTCATCATGGCCCGTCCATCGGGGTGGAACGCGCAGTCGTGATCGTTGAGCAAACCTGCCTCGGCCAGGAAATAGGCGCCATTCCACAAACCACCCAGCAGGCAACCGAGATGGTCTGCCTGGCGCAACTTGGTGCGCAGCAACGGGGCGGACTCCAGGCGTACGCGAAAACCGCCGCACACCAGCAGGCTGTCCAGGCCCTGCACGTCCAGGTCGGCCAATGCTGTGTTGACCGGCAGCGCGATGCCCAGGTCGCTCATTACCTGCTCGCCCTCGCCCACCACCTGGATGTGGAACAGCGGCGTGGCGCTCATCAGGTTGGCGGTGACCAGGGTGTCCATGGCGGCGGTGAAGGCCATCATCGAGAAGTGCTCGCGCAGGACGAAGGCTACTCGCTGGCAGGGCAGCGTCGACAGAGTGCGGCCGGCCGGGTCGAGGTGGGCCAGATTAGTATTTTTGAGGATGCTTTCGAAATGGCTCATGGCAATGACTCAACAGCGGGAATCGCGGTGAATGCTTCGCGGGGCAAGCCCGCTCCCACAGCGATCGATGGTGGATCTCAGACCTGTGGGAGCGGGCTTGCCCCGCGAAGGGCTCACCTCTTTTTTACTTGCTGGCTTGGGTAGCGGCGGCACGCGATGCCTGCAGCCACTGGTCGAACTGCTGGCGATGCGCAGCGACCCATTCCTTGGCATGACGGGTGATGTCGGCAGGCTTCTTCTCGCCCTGCTGCATCTTCAGGTTCTGCGCACTCTCGTCAGCCGTGGTGATCTGCATCAGCGAGAGGAACTTGGTGGCCGCCGGGTTCTCTTCGGCGAATTCCTTGTTCAGCACAGCCTCGACTTTGTCGACCGCAAAGCCCAGGTTCTTGCCCTTGTACATGGTGTCGACATTGTTGTTGCCGTCAGGCAGGTCGGTCTTCGGCACTTCCAGCCAGACCACATCCTTGTCCTCGACCAGCACGGTGGAGATCCACTGCGGCACCCAGGTGAAGTACAGGATCGGCTTGCCTTCCTTGTAACGGGTGATGGTGTCGGCCATCAACGCGAAGTACGAACCCTGGTCGACGTGCACGCTGTCATCCAGGCCATAAGCCTTCATGTGGTGCGAGATGACCAGTTCGCAGCCCCAGCCTGGGTTGCAGCCTGTGAGGTTGGCCTTGCCATCGCCATCGGTGTCGAACAGCTTGGCGATCTCCGGTTTCTTCAGGTCGGTGATGTACTTGATCTTGTACTGCTCGGCGGTCTTCTTGTCGATCAGGTAGCCCTGCAGCACGCCGGGCATGATATCGCCGGCCTTGACCATCACGTCGTCGCCACCGGCCTGCTGGTAGAATTTGTCGTGCAGCTTGTCCCACAGGTGCACGGTGAAGTCGGCATCGCCGTTGGCCAGGGCCACCATCATCACGCCGTATTCGGTTTCCTTCGGCTCCTGCACCTTGTAGCCCAACTCGCGCAGGCCTTCCATGGCGACCTCGCCACGGAAGCGCTCTTCGGCGATGGAGGGGAAGATCGGCGTCACCTTGACGCCCTCGCCCGGCTTGTCGGCCGAAGCGTTGGCGGTGAGCGAGGCGATCACCAGGGCCAGGGCGCCGGCACCTTGCAGAATGCTGCGGAAGAACTTGGATTCCAACATCGTCGCGTACCTTCTTCTGGTTTTTATAACGTGTGCGGCAGTTCGAATGCGTTTGTTTCAGGCGGTCTTGCGCCGCTCTGCAGCCTGGCCCGCACCACACAGGCGCATCACCACGCCCACCGGACCGGTGTGGTACCAGCGCACGCTCGGGTCGGCGCTGCTGCGTGCACCCATGGCCTGGGTCAGGCGGTCGAGGAAGATCGCCAGCAGCACCAACCCCACGCCACCGACAGTGGCCAGGCCCATGTCCAGCCGGCCGATGCCGCGCAGTACCATCTGGCCCAGGCCACCCACCGAGATCATCGAAGCGATCACCACCATCGACAGCGACAGCATCAGCGTCTGGTTGAGGCCGGCCATGATGGTCGAAGTGGCCAGTGGCAGTTGCACCCGGGTCAGCATCTGCCGGGGCGTGCAGCCAAAGGCGCGGGCGGCTTCGATCTTGTCTTCCGGCACCTGGCGGATGCCCAGGTTGGTCAGGCGCACCAGCGGCGGCAAGGCGAACACGATGGTCACCAGTACGCCGGGCACGTTGCCGATGCCGAACAGCATCACCACCGGCACCAGGTAAACGAATGCCGGCAGGGTCTGCATGGCATCGAGGATCGGCCGGATGATGCTTTCCAGGCGGTTGCTGCGAGCACAGAGAATGCCCAGCGGGATGCCGATGACGGCGCAGAAGAACACCGAGGTGAGTACCAGCGCCAAGGTGGTCATCGACTCCGACCACACCCCGATCAGCCCCAGCAAGGTCAGCGTGACGAAGCACAACAGCGCCATGCGCTTGCCCGCCAGCTGCCAGCCGAGCAAGGACGACAACAGAATGCCGATGGTCGGTGGAATGCTCTGCAGGGTGAATTCGATGCCGTTGAGCACCTGGTCGATCGGCCAGCGGATGGCGCGGAACACTTCGCGGAAGTTGTGCACCAGGAAGTTGAGGGTTGCGGTGACCCAGTCGCCCAGGGGGATGGTGGCCGCCTGGAACGGGTCGAGAAGGCTGAATTCGGACATGAGGGCTTACCTCTTGTTGTAATTAGTTACGGCTCAGGGTCTGCAGCAGCTCGTTCTTCGACAGGGTGCCCTTGAAGGCGCCCTCGCGGTCGAGCACTGGCACCGGGTACGGCAAGTCGGCCGCGATCCCCAGCACTTCGTGCAAGGGCGTGTCGGTGTACACCGGCTGGCGCTCGTGCAGACTGTAGCGGTCACTGGCGGTGGCACCGCTGGCGTCGGTGTCGACAACTCCCAGCAGCTGGCCACGGTCGTCGACCAGATAGCCGAACGGTACGCCAGCCTGGAAACTCGGCGCCTTGCCGTTGACCTTGCACACCACCGCCGGGTCGAACTTCGCTACATCGCCGGCCTTGAGCACGCGAGAGCTGTCGAAGCTCTTGAAGAAGGTGCGCACATAATCGTTGGCCGGCTGGTTGATCAGCTCCTGCGGCGTGCCGATCTGCACTACCCGCCCGCCTTCCATGATCGCGATGCGGTGGCCGATGCGGATGGCTTCCTCGATGTCGTGGGAGATGAAAATGATGGTGCGCTGCTGCTCGGCCTGCAGGCGCATCAGCTCGCCCTGCATTTCGCTGCGGATCAGCGGGTCAAGGGCCGAGAACGCTTCGTCCATCAGCAAGATGGTCGGGTCGTTGGCCAGCGCACGGGCCAGGCCCACGCGCTGCTGCATGCCACCGGACAGCTGGTGCGGGTAACTGTGCTCGTGGCCGGCCAGGCCGACCTGGGCCAGCGCCTCGCGGGCACGGCTGTGGCGCTCGGCTTCCGATACGCCGGCAATCTCAAGGCCAAAGGCGGTGTTCTGCAGCACGCTCATGTGCGGCATCAACGCGAAGGACTGGAACACCATGCCCATGTCCTTGCGGCGCACGTCGAGCAGGTCTTTATCGGAGAGGCCGGTGATTTCGCGGCCGTTGAGGTGGATGCTGCCGGAGGTGGGTTCGATCAGGCGGTTGAACAGCCGCACCATGGTCGATTTGCCCGAACCGGACAGGCCCATGATGACGAAGATCTCGCCACGCTTGACGGAAAAACTTGCATCGAACACGCCGACGACGTGGCCGGTCTTGCTGAAAATTTCGTTCTTGTCGGCCCCCTTGCGGAGCATCTCCATGGCCATGTCCGGGTTGGGACCGAACACTTTGAAGATGTTTTTTACCGAAAGAATCTCATCGGCATGGCTCATACGACCCTCTTTTCTTATGCTTATTAACCAATCAATCAACAACGCACTTTCAATAAGGCGGGTAGAGATCAGTGCGAGTACGCTTGGCAGTCCGTTCAAATTCGAACGTGAGTCGAAACCGGCACGCAGAATGTCCTGCTTCAAAATTATCGACATCGATGTCCAGATGCCGCGCCGTAGAATTAACGTTAGGCGTTGATCCAGACGGGGTCCAACGACATTTGCATGGCGCTAACCATTACCTGAAGTTATCAATGGCGTTGGAGCTGTTGCGCCAGAGCGCCTGCGCATTTACCGCCAGCCGGGTAACAGGCTAGAGTGGATGACCTGGCGAGATGAAGGACCTCACCCCACGACCATGGTCAGACACTCCGAACCCGATCAGACGCTGATCAAGATGCCTTCGCTGCGCGCGGTGAAAGTCTTCGTCGCAGCCGCCAAGTACCAGAACTTCACCCGCGCCGCCGAGGCCCTTTGCGTGACCCAGGCAGCGGTCAGCCGGCAGATCCGCGAGCTGGAAACCTACCTGGGCGCTGAGCTGTTCGACCGGGTGGGCCGCGCCGTGGAGCTGACGGTGGCCGGCTCGATCTTCTTCGATGCGGTGCAGTTATCGTTCGTCAACATCAGCCAGGCCGCCGAACGCATTCGCAGCAACACCAACACCAAGCACGTGGTCACCTTGTGCTGCTCGCCGGCCTTCGCGGCGCTGTGGATGGGCCCACGAATGCCGAAGTTCTTCGAAGAAAACCCGGATATCGACATCAACCTGGTGACCACGCAGAACTTCCTGGCGATGGAGCCGGGGGTGCGGCCGGACATCTACATCACCAAACTGGGCAAGATTCAGGCGGGCTACAGCTGTCACCCGTTGAACCATGACGTGATCTACCCGGTATGCGCCCCGCAGTACCTGGCCCAGCACCCCGAGTTGGCCACCCTGGAGGGCATCCGTGATGGCTCGTTGCTCAACCTCAGCCCCTATGGCCGCTCGCAAGTCGCCGAACACGTGGACTGGAATGTCTGGTTGGCTTTTCACGATGTCGACCTGAAAACCCGGGCCAATACCGCACCGCATTTTTTCAATGCCAACGACTACAACCTGTTGGTGCAACTGGCCTTGAGCAACCAGGGCGTGGCGCTGGGCTGGCACCACTTGGTGGCGCCGCTGGTTGCCCAGGGTTTGCTGGTGCGGCCAGTCGAACAGCAGTTGGTGCTGAAGGACACCTTCCATTTCCTGGCCTTCAATGAAGACAAGGAACACGACTCCAGCTGTCGACGCCTGCGCGACTGGCTGCTGCAGGAATTCCAGCCGTTGCTGGATGCCAGCGCGTAACGCTGCTCCGATCGTCAGTTCGACGCATCACCTCTGGGGCACAGGCGTCAAATGATTCCAAAGGCCCCCCTTTGGAGAAGCCCAATGACCCAGCACGCCGTGGCCCGGCTAGAGCAGCTCGACCCCAACCGCCCCCTGCGCGTACAGGCCGGCAATGAAGAAGTGATCCTGATTCGCCACGGTGACCGGGTCCACGCTTATCAGGCCAATTGCCCGCATGCGGGCGCGCCACTGGACGAAGGGGTGATCTGCAACGGCCTGCTGGTCTGCCCATGGCACAAGGCCGCCTTTGCCGTCGACGAAGGCGCGGTGTGCGAGCCGCCAGCATTGACCGACCTGCGCCGCTATGCCGCTACGGTCAAGGACGGCGAAATCTGGGTTGACGACCAGCCCCTTCCCCATGCCGAACCGCCGCGCCATAGCGATGCCCGCTGCTTCGTCGTCATCGGTGCCGGCGCCGCAGGCTCGGCGGCAGTCGCCACATTGCTGGCGCATGGTTTTGGCGGTCGCCTGGTGTGGATCGACCAGGAGCGCCAACCCGCCTACGACCGCACCGCACTGAGCAAATTCGTCATCTCCGGGGAGATGCCGCCAGACGAGGTACCGGCGTTGCTGGAGCCTGACCAGTTGCGCAGGGGCCAGCTGGAGCGTTGTTTTGGCAAAGTCCGCGCGCTGGACGTCAAGAAGCGCCAGATCACCCTGGCCGACGGCAAGCGTATCGACTATGACGCGGCGTTGCTGGCCACGGGTGGTAAGCCCCAGCGCCCCGAGCTGCCCGGTGTCGACCTGGCCGGCATCGTCACGCTGCGTTCACGCGATGACGCCGCGCGGTTGCTCGATGCCGCCGAACCCGGGCAGCCGGTGGTGATCGTCGGTGACGGTTTCATCGGCCTGGAGGCTGCCTCGGCCTTGCGCAAATTTGGCGCGCAAGTACACGTGGTGAACCGCCATGAGGTCCCTTTGAGCAAACAACTGGGTGAGCGCATCGGGCGCAGCATCCGCGAGCTGCATGAGCGCAAGGGCGTGGTGTTCCATGGCCCCACCGAGGTCGAACGGTTTATCGGTGAAGAGCGGGTCGAAGCCGTGTTGCTGGCCAATGGCGAAGAGCTGGCAACGCCATTGGTGCTGCTCGGCACCGGGGTCTCGCCCGCCACCGGGTTCGTGCAGGGTGTGGCGTTGGCCGAGGACCGTTCGTTACGGGTCGACGCCGAACTGCATGCCGGCGAGCAACTGTGGGCCGCTGGCGATATCGCTACTTTCCCGCTCGCCGGCCGCCCGGTGCGCATTGAACACTGGCGCCTGGCCCAGCAGCACGGCGTGATCGCTGCGGCCAACATGCTCGGCGAGCAACGCCGCTACGCGGATGTGCCGTTTTTCTGGACCTACCAGCATGGACGCACCTATGAAGTTTTGGGGCATGCGCACGCCTGGGATCGCATCGAATTCGTCGGGGAGCCGGAGAAAGGCGATTTCATCGCCTTGCAGTGTGTCGGCGAGCAGGTGGAGGCGGTGATTGCCAAAGGCTACTCGGATGCCATGGCGCAGTTGTCGCAGCGGATGAAGCGGACGTTGAACCTGAATGAGGCACGCCAACTCATTGATAGCCTCGCCTAATTATCAAGTGCTCAATGGGGACCGAACCGCCAGGGTGCCGGTCCCCCCTTTCCCCAATCATCGCGGTATCGTGCCCGCCATCGATTTTTCATCTTTGGAGCGGCAATGAAACTCTTCCAACCCCTGCAAATCGGCCCACTGACCCTGCCCAACCGGGTGTTCATGGCCCCCCTCACCCGCCTGCGCAGCCAGGAGCCGGGCGATGTACCAACGCCGATGATGGCTGAGTACTATGCGCAACGCGCCAGCGCTGGGCTGATCATCACCGAAGCCACGCAGATTTCCTTCCAGGCCAAGGGATACTCGGGCTCGCCCGGCATCCACAGTGCCGAACAGATCGCTGCCTGGCGCCTGGTCAACGAAGGCGTCCACGCGGCTGGCGGCCACAGCGCCGTGCAGGTCTGGCACACCGGCCGGATATCCCACACTTCACTGCAACCGGGAGGCGAAGCGCCAGTCGCGCCGTCCGCCCTGCCTGCCGATGCCCGTACCACGTTGCGGGATGAGCACGGCAACCTGGTACGTGCCGAGACCTCCGCACCGCGCGCATTGAGCGAAGCGGAAATCGCCGGCATCGTTGCCGACTTCGGTCAGGCAGCCGTCAATGCCCGCGAGGCCGATTTCGATTTCATCGAGCTGCACGCCGCCCACGGCTACCTGCTGCACCAGTTTCTCACCCCGAGTGCCAACCAGCGTGAAGACCGGTATGGCGGAAGTGTCGAGAACCGTGCGCGTATCGTGCTGGAGGCCGTGGATGCAGCGATTGCCAGCTGGAGTGCTGACCGTGTGGGGATTCGCATTTTCCCGCTGGGTGGCTTCAATGGTGTGGACAATGGCGAAGATCAGGAGGCTGCAGGGTTGTACCTGATTGAACAGCTGGCCAAGCGTAATCTCGCTTACCTTCATCTGTCCGAGCCTGACTGGGCTGGGGGCAAGCCGCTGCGTGACACGTTCCGTGAGGCGATTCGCGCAGCTTATCCTGGTGTAATCGTGGCGGCCGGCGCGTACACAGCGGAGAAAGCTGAAGACCTGATCCAGCGCGGTTTGATCGATGCCGCCGCGTTCGGACGGACCTTCATTGCCAATCCAGACCTTGTGAAACGGTTCCAGACCAATGCCCCACTGAACGAGCACCGGGCGCAGTTCGACTATGCCAATGGGCCTGAAGGCTACACGGACTACCCGTTCCTGCAGCGGGCCTGAAGTGGCGATACGGCAGAAATGAAACGGGGCCCCTAGGGGCCCCGTTTCATTTACGTCCGAGTTACTCAGGACGTACTTGCGCAGCCTGCATACCCTTCTGCCCTTTTTCGGCAACGAAGCTGACAGTCTGGCCTTCTTTCAAAGACTTGAAACCATCCGACTCGATTGCCTTGAAATGAACGAACAGGTCATCACCACCCCCAGCCGGGGTAATGAAACCAAAGCCTTTTTCATCGTTGAACCATTTAACAGTTCCTTTCTGTCTTTCGGCCATGCGCTGAATCCTCGATCGCTATCTGCGTATTGCATTGGGTGAACGTGGCGGGTATCTGGTCGTTTGACAAGCCCCGGTTCGTACCAGTGTCGACCATCCAATGCGAAGGCGCCACTGGCAATTTACCCAGCCTTGATTCAAGCGCCCACCGGCACCTTTCAACTGCGTCTTTTCCCAATCATCGCTCCCAAGGCACACCCTGCTCCCAACTTGCCACCAACAGGTCGATGAAACCGCGCACCCGTGGGGACAGGTGGCGCTTGCTCGGGTAGACCACGCGGATCGGGTCCGCCGGTGGCCGGTAAGCCTGCAGCACCTCCACCAAGGTGCCGGCGCGCAGGTCGTCAGCGGTGATGTAAGTGGGCAGGTGAATCAGCCCGAAACCCGCCCGCGCGCCGTCGAGCATGGCTTCGGAACTGTCGATGTTCAGGCGGCCCGGTTCCTCGCACAGGTGCAGGCCCTCGGCCGTATGAAAGCGCCAAGCCATGGTCTTTTCGCCAGCGAGAAAGGCAATCTTGTCATGCCCGTAGAGGTCCGCTGGCACCTGCGGCACCCCATGCTGGCTCAAGTAATCCGGCGAGGCGCAGGTGACGAACTGCTGCCAGCCCACCGTGCGGGTGAGCAACTGCGAGTCCTCCTTGGGTGCGCCGATGCGCACGGCGATATCCACGCCTTCCTCGACCAGGTCGACGAACCGGTCGGTAAAGCGGATGTCGGCGCGCAGCTCTGGCCATTGCTTGAGGTAGGCATCGAGAATCGGCCGCACATGGCGCTGGCCCAGCGACAGCGGCGCAGTCAGGCGCAGGGTGCCGGTAGGTTTGCCGCGTCGCAGGGCCATGGTGCTTTCCACCTCGTCCAGGTCGTCGAGGATCTGCCGCCAGCGCTCGAAGGCCACCAGGCCTTCGTCGGTCAGGCTCAGCTTGCGCGTGGTGCGGTTGAGCAGGCGCACCGCCATGCGCGCTTCCAGCCGGGCGATGCTCTTGCCAACGGCCGAGCGCGTCAGCCCAAGGCTTGCCGCCGCTGCGGTGAAGCTGCCGGCCTTGGCGGCACAGACAAAGGCCGCGATGTCGCCGAAGCGGTTGGGTTCCATGGCAGGCTCCTGCGCAGAGTGAGACCCGCTTAGATGGGTGCATTTTGGCGCATTGCAAGGGCATGGCTACAACAGCCCTTGCAGCCCTTTGATGACCAGCAGGTGCAGCGGGTAGAACAGATAGCCCCAACGGCCCACCGCCGGCACTGGGCGATGATCGCAGCGCAGCAGCCGGCAGCCGATAGGGATGGCCAATGTGGCGGCAGCCAGGGTCAGCAATGTGAACGGCGCCATCAGGTGCCCGAACAACCAGCTGTTGGTCAGGTTGCCGGCCACGGCCAACAGGCAGGGTAGCAACCAGGCGGCACCGCCGCGGCTGTGTGCCATGAGCCAGGCCGCTGGCAGCAGCACACCCGGCAAGCCATACATCAATTGCGCACTGAACAGGGTCGCGATCAGTAAAGCACCGAGCCCGATCAACCGTGCCGGCAGTTGCGGGTGCCGCACGCCCCAGGCCACCAGCAACCCCAAGGTCAGCGTGGGGATAACGCTGAGGGTCTGCGTGGCGGGGTCCAGCCAGCGATAAGGCCCTTCGGACAGCACCGCGAAGGCCAGCATCCAGCTCAGGTAGCGCACGTTGCCACGGGTGAACAAGCTGCCCGCCGGGCTGCGCCCGACATTCACCGCAATGGCCAGGCAGAACAGCGGGAACGCCAGCCGACCGACAATGAACAAGCCATCGGCGGCCGGCCAGAGATAACGCAGATGGTCGGCGACCATGGTCACGATCGCGGTCCATTTGACCAGGTCGAGCCCCGCCGAACGCATCGCTCAGCGCCCAGGTACGGCGGTTTGGCCCAGGTATTTGCTGGTCCACGCAGCCAACGGCAGCGGCGGTTGCTGATCAAGAATGCGCCGCCAGATCAACGCCAGGTCGTGGCTGTTGAACATCGAACCGACTCCGGCGCCCCGCCACGCGGTTGGGGTGTGGGCAACCCACTGCCCCTGCGCGTCGCGGTGGGCCATGTTGAAGCGGAAGGTGTAGTTGCCGGGAATGCCCATGCGCAGGTCGGTGACCACCAGCGCGCCGTCCACCTCGTCGTAGCGCAGCCAGTCATCGGTAAACCAGCGCAGGCGCTGCAACAGCGGCGCCTCAGCAATTGCGTCGGCGAGCGGAAGGTTCAGCGCCAAGCGCTGCATTTCGGGTGGGTCGTGGTCGAAAGCGCTACTGACGCCTTCGTAGTAGTCGCCGTCCGGGGTCTTGGCCAGTACCCGCCAGACCAGGCTGTTGAATGCGATTGGGACGGCGCGCACGTGGCTGACGACAATGCCCTGCTGGTCCAGTGCCGTCTGGAAACGCTGCTCCGCAGCCATGCGCCCGGCCAGGCCAAAGCCCAGGTAGGCCGTGCTGAACACCAGCGCCAGGCTCAACAGGCGCAGCGCCCTGCCGCTGATGCCCTTGAAGGCTGCGTAGAGCACTGCGGCTAACAGTGGCACGGTGTACACCGGGTCGATGATGAACACCGAGGCCCAGCTTTGCGGCGTGAACTGCAACGGCCAGAACAGTTGCGTGCCGTACACCGTGAATGAATCGAGAATCGGGTGGGTGACCAGCACCAGCCAGAACGCCAGGAACAGCCTCGGCAAGGCATAGCCCTTATCGGGCCAATACTTGCGGCCAAGCCCGTTGACCAGCCAGGCGAGCAACAGCGCCAGGCCGGTCAACACGAAGATGGAGTGGGAAAAACCCCGGTGGTAGGTCATCTGCGAAACCGGGTCGGCGTAACGGATGACCACATCGAGGTCCGGCACGGTGCCCAGCAGCGCACCGTAAACGAGCGATCTACGGCCCTGAATGCGACCGAGCACCGTGCCCTGCAGGGCGGCGCCGAGTACGGCTTGGGTGATGGAGTCCAAGGGAAAGCTTCCTGAATGGGCAATAGCGGAAACCTAACCCTCGAACGCTTCAGGGTGCAAATGCTGGTGTGTGACAACGATTGGCAAAAATCTGCATCGGCCTCTTCGCGGGGCAAGCCCGCGAAAGGCCACCGCGAAGAATCAGGCCTCTTGCAACGCCCGAGGCCGCCCGCTGCGCTGCTCATCCACACATTCCTGAGCTTTCTGCAGCTGGAAATCGAACTTCAACTCCGCATACCGCCCCTCGCGGCCCTCCCGGTACACCACTTCCCCCACCAGCCCGTCCCGCGTGGCATAGGCGAAGTCGTCCCAGAGGTACTTGTCGCCGGACAGGTTGATCTGCGTGGTCAGGTGCCGATGCCCTGGCGCCGAGATGAAGAAGTGCACATGCGCCGGACGCTGACCGTGGCGGCCGAGCAGGTCGAGGCATTCCTGGGTCGGCCCCTGGGGATCGCAACCGTAACCGGACGGCACGATGGTGCGCGCGCGATAACGACCTTCGGCATCGGTGATGATGCGTCGGCGCAGGTTGTACTCGGACTGGCTGTGGTCGAAGAACGAATAGGTACCACGGGTGTTGGCGTGCCAGAGGTCGACCGTGGCACCGGCCAGCGGCTGGCCCTGTGGGTCGAATACCTGGCCTTCGAGGAACATGAGCGTGGCCACGCCCTCTTCGCTGCCATCGTCCATCCGCACTTCGCCTTGGGCGATGGGTGCCCCAGCGACGTAAAGCGGGCCTTCGATGGTGCGCGGGGTACCGCCGGTGAGACCGGCTTCGGCATCCTTGGCATCCTGCAGCAAGTCGAGGAAATGCTCGATGCCCAGGCCGGCGACCAGCAGCCCGGCCTCGCCGCGCCCGCCCAGGCGGTTGAGGTAATCGACCGCATGCCAGAACTCGTCCTCGCTGATCTGCAGGTCTTCGATCAGGCGCGCGGTGTCCTGCAGCAGGCGCTGGATGATGCGCTTGAGGCGCGGGCTGCCTTCGTCATTACCGAAGCCTGCGGCTTCTTCGAAGAACTTCCGGGCTTGGGCAGTGTGGGAAATTTTCACGGTCATGGGGTTACCTCATCTTGTTCTTGTGCAAAAGGCTCGGTTCAGCGGTCGTCGCTGTGCATCGACGACGGGTGACGGCACAGGCCATCGACCTCGATGTCCATGTAGGGGAACAGCGGCAGTTGCATCAGCGTGTCGTGCAGCGCCTCGACGCTGGGCACGTCGAATACGCTGTAGTTGGCGTAGTGCCCGGCGATGCGCCACAGGTGGCGCCAAGTGCCCTCGCGCTGCAGGCGCTGGGCCAGTTCCTTTTCGTCGGCCTTCAGTTGCGTGGCCTTGGCCGGGTCCATGTCGACCGGCAGTTTTACGGTCATCTTCACGTGGAACAGCATGGGGTTCTCCTTGTATCTGTGTATGAAAGCTGGCGCGATCCCTGTGGGAGCGGGCTTGTCCCGCGAACACGGGCGAAGCCCGTGCCATGCACCGCGGTGCCTGCTTCGCGGGACAAGCCCGCTCCCACAGGGGTATGTGTGCTTCCTTCAGCGGCGGGCGAAGCGGGCGAGCTGGGTTTCGTTCAGGGTCAGGCCCAGGCCCGGGGTGCGCGGCACGTGCAGCTGGAAGTCGTGGTACTGCGGCGCTTCGTTGACGATTTCTTCTGTCAGCAGCAGCGGGCCGAACAGTTCGGTGCCCCAGGTCAGCTGGCGCAGGGTGAGAAACGCGTGTGCCGAGGCCAAGGTGCCGATCGAGCCTTCGAGCATGGTCCCGCCGTACAGGGCGATGCCGGCCGCCTCGGCGATCTGCGCGGTGCGCAGCACGGCACGTGGGCCGCCGTTCTTGGCGATCTTCAGGGCGAAGATGCTGGCAGCACCCTCGGCGGCCAGGCTGAAGGCGTCCTCGACGCTTTCGATGGATTCGTCGGCCATGATCGGTGCCGGGCTGCGCTGGTTCAGGCGGATTTGCCCACCTCGGTTGATGCGCGAAATAGGCTGCTCGATGAGGTCGATGCCGTTGTCACCCAGCACATGGCAGGCGCGGATGGCCTGGGATTCGTCCCAGTACTGGTTGACGTCGACGCGCACGCTGGCGCGCTCGCCCAGCTCGCGCTTGATCGCTACAACGTGCTTGAGGTCCTGCTCGAGCGGGTTGGCGCCGATCTTCAGCTTGAACACTCGGTGGCGGCGGATCTCCAGCATGTGCTGTGCTTCAGCGATATCGCGCGCGGTATCGCCGCTGGCCAGGGTCCAGGCCACCTCCAGGCTGTCCCGCACGCGCCCGCCGAGCAGCTCGCTGACCGGCAGGCCCAGGCGCTTGCCCTGGGCGTCGAGCAAGGCGCTTTCGATGCCGGACTTGGCAAAGGTGTTGCCCTTCACCAGCTTGTCGAGCTTGAGCATGGCGGCGTTGATGTTGTCGGCAGCCATGCCGAGCAGTGCCGGCGCCAGGTGCGCGTCGAGATTGGCCTTGATGCTTTCAGGGCTCTCATAGCCATAGGCCAGGCCGCCGATGGTGGTGGCTTCACCGATGCCTTCGACGCCATCGCTGCAATGCAGGCGCAGCACCACCAGGGTCTGCTGCTGCATGGTGTGCATGGCCAGCTTGTGCGGGCGGATGGTCGGCAGGTCGACGATCAGCGCCTCCAGCCGTTCAATGGTCGGGCTTGTCATGCAAGAGCTCCAGTTGTTTTTGTGGAGGAGAAGCGAGCCTGGAGGGTGAACCTCAGCCAAGGTCACCGCCCCCTACCGGCAGGGTCACGCCGGTGATGTAGGAGGCCTCGTCGGAGGCCAGAAAAAGGATCGCGCCGACCTGTTCGTCGATGCTGCCGTAGCGGTGCATCAGGCTGCTGTCGAGGGTCTGGTCGACGATCTGCTGGTACCAGACCTTGTCCTGCTCGCCCTGCGCGGCGTCGTTGCGTGGCACCCGCCGAGGCGGTGCTTCGGTGCCCCCGGGCGCGGTGGCGTTGACGCGGATGCCACGGCCGGCGGTTTCGAAGGCCAGGCACGCGGTCAGCGCATTGACGCCGCCCTTGGCCGCGCCGTAGGGCACGCGGTTGACGCCGCGGGTGGCGATGGACGAGACGTTGACGATGGCGCCGCTACCGCGTTCGAGCATGTACGGCAGCGCGGCATGGCAGCACCACAGGGTGGGGAACAGTGAGCGGCGCACTTCGGCCTCGATCTGCTCGACTTCGTAGTGCTCGAACGGCTTGGCCCAGATGGTGCCGCCGACGTTGTTGACCAGGATGTCGATGCGGCCGAACGTTTCGACCGCCGTGGCCATGACCCGGGCGCAGTCGCTGTGCTGTTCGAGGTCGGCGATGAGGGTCAGCATTCCCTCCCCGGCCAGCTCATGGACCAGCTCGGAGCGGTCCACCGCCACCACCTGCGCGCCTTCGGCCTTGAGCCGCCAGCACACGCCCCGGCCAATCCCTTGGGCGGCACCGGTGACCAGGGCGACTTTGCCTTGAAATCTTGTATTCATCGTTATTTCTCCATGCCCGGGCAGCACTTAGGCGGCCGCTGCCGCAAACTTCTCGAAATAGAAATTCGCCGGGGTGATGCCCTGCTCGCGGATGTACTGGCTGACCGCCTCGACCATCGGTGGTGGCCCGCACAGGTACACGTCGACGTCGCCGCCATTGAGGTGGCGCGGCTCGATGTGCTGAGTCACGTAGCCCTTCTGCGGGTGCTGGCTGTCGGGGTTGGCCACGCAGGCGCTGAAGGTGAAGTTGGCGATGCGTGCAGCCAGGGCCTGCAGGCGGTCCAGTTCGACCAGGTCGAAGTCGTTGGACACCCCGTAGATCAGGTGCAGCGGGTGCTCGCAGCCCTGTTCGGCGATTTTCTCCAGCATGGCGGTGAACGGTGCCAGCCCAGTGCCGCCCGCCAGCAGCAGCAACGGCCGCTGGATCGGCCGCAGGTAGAAGCTGCCCAGCGGCCCGGCCAGGCTCATGCTGTCGCCGGCCTTGGCCAGGCTTGTGAGGAAGCTGCTCATCAGCCCGCCCGGCACGTTGCGGATCAGAAAGCTGACCTCGCCGTCCCTCTGCAGCGAACTGAAGGAATAGGCACGGCTCTGGTCGCTGCCCGGCACGCTGAGGTTAACGTACTGCCCCGGCAGGAAGGCCAGGCGGCTCAGCGCTTCGCCCTTGATCGACAAGGCAATGGTGCTGGCCGACAGCTGACGCACGTCGCTGATTTCGGCCTGGAAGCTGGCCTGCTCGGTCTTGCATACCTGCGAAGACGCCGGGATACGCACCACGCAGTCGCTTACGGCGCGCATCTGGCAGGTCAGCACGTAGCCTTCGGCGATTTCGTCCTCGCTGAGCGCGTCTTCGATGAAGTTGTCGCCCAGCTCGTAACGTCCGGACTCGGCCTTGCACTTGCAGGTGCCGCAGGCGCCGTCGCGGCAGTCCAGTGGGATGTTGATGCCTTGGCGGTAGGCGGCGTCGGCCACGGTTTCATGGCCGCTGGCCTCGATGAAGCGGGTCACCCCGTCTTCGAAATTAAGCGCGATCTGGAAGCTCATGTTGCACCTCGCGGGCGAAGCTGGCCGCGGCGCGCTCTTGGGGCACGCCGGGCAGTTCGCTTTGCCTCGAATCAGATGTGGTAGACGTCGATGACCTGACGCACGTAGTCGTTCTTCAGCACGACCTTCTTGGCCTTGATCAACGGCTGTTCGCCGCGCAGGTCGAGGGTGTAGAAGCTCGTGCCGAAGTAACTGTCGGTGGTCTTGTAGCGAAAGCTCAGGGTGTGCCAGTTGAAGCGCACCTGGCAGCTGCCCTCGCCGTGCTCGACGATCTCGATGTTGCTGAGGTTGTGCGAGGTGCGGGTGTCCGGCACGGTCGCGCTGGAACGCTCGGTCTTGATGCGGAACACCCGGTCCTCAAGGCCGCCACGGTTGCCATACCAGATCAGCGAGATTTCGCTTTGCGGATCTTCGGTCAGGGTGTCGTCATCGTCCCAGCTCGGCATCCAGAAGGTGGCATCGCTGGCATAGAGTTCAAGCCATTGGTCCCACTGGGCATCGTCCAGGTAGCGCGCCTCGCGGTAGAGGAAGTCGCGCACGGTTTCATAGAGACTCATTGCACGGCCTCCACTGGGATCAGTCGCTGTTCGCCTTCGAGCGCCTTGAGCATGGTGTCCTGCCAATACTTGTGCTGCAGCACGAACAGGCCTTCGTCCTCGGTGCGCACACCCGACAGCAGCGGCTTGAGCTCGATTTCGCGGGCAGCCTCGTCGGCGCCTTCGACCCAGTGCGTCGCGCCGCGTGACATGTCGTTCCAGCCGGTGCCGCCGCCGTAGCCGGTCTGGCACGAGCGGAACTCTTCCAGATCATCCGGGGTAGCCATGCCGCTGACGTTGAAGAAGTCTTCGTACTGGCGGATGCGGCTGGCGCGGGCCTCGGCGCTCTCGCCTTTGGGCGCGATGCAATAGATGGTGATTTCGGTCTTGTTCACCGAAATCGGCCGGGCGATGCGGATCTGCGAGCTGAACTGGTCCATCAGGTACACGTTGGGGTACAGGCACAGGTTGCGCGAGTTCTCGATCATCCAGTCGGCGCGGGCCTGGCCATGGTCGGCGACAAGTTCAGCTCTTCGCTCAAATGCCGGGCGGTCCTCGGGGTTGGCCCAGCGCGTCCACAGCAGCAAATGGCCGTGGTCGAAGGAGTAGAAGCCGCCGCCCTGCTTGGCCCAGGCCCCGGCGCTCATGGTCTTGATCTCGTCACCCGCTTCGCGCTGCTTGCGCTGGTTCTGGGTGGCGGCGTAATTCCAGTGCACGGAGCTTACGTGGTAGCCGTCGGCGCCGTTTTCAGCAGTTAGCTTCCAGTTGCCTTCGTAGATGTACGAGCTGGCGCCGCGCAGCACTTCCAGGCCCTCGGGGGACTGGTCGACGATCATGTCGATGATCTTCGCCGACTCGCCCAGGTGCTCGACCAGCGGCTTGACGTCGGCGTTGAGGCTGCCGAACAGGAAGCCCCGGTACGACTCGAACCGGGCGACCTTGGTCAGGTCGTGGGAGCCGTCGCAGTTGAAGCTGTCGGGGTAACCGGCGTTGCTCGGGTCCTTGACCTTGAGCAGCTTGCCGCTGTTGTTGAAGGTCCAGCCGTGGAACGGGCAGGTATAGCTGGACCGATTGCCGCGCTTGTGCCGGCAGAGCATGGCGCCGCGGTGGCTGCAGGCATTGAGGAAGGCATTGAGGTCACCGTCCTTGTTGCGCGCGATGAAGATCGGCTGGCGCCCCATGGTGAGGGTGAGGAAATCGTTTTTCTCGGGGATCTGGCTGTCGTGGGCCAGGTAGATCCAGTTGCCCTCGAAGATGTGTTTCATCTCCAGGTCGAACAGCCGTGGGTCGGTGAACATCTCGCGCTTGCAGCGGTAGATGCCCTGTTCACGGTCGTCCTCGAGCATGGCATTGAGGTAGTCGAATCCCAGGGACATGGCCGGGGTCTCCATTGTTATTGTTCAGACCGGCTCAGGTTAAGGGGCGCATCCAGGGGGCAATATCCGCCTGCTGCACAGCGCTATCCAATTACTGCAAATATCGGGGCGATAGCATTTATCCATTGAACGCGGTGTATCACCTGAAGTAAGCTCGGGCTCATTCACTGGAGAGCAACATGCCGAAACACACCCGCAACCACGCCAACCACACCGGTCGCAGCCTGCGCCCTGTGCTGGCCGTTGCCGGCTGCAAGGCACTCGCCTGCTCGTATTTTGGGTATTGGTTTAGCCACTAGGCGCCGATACCCACACGGCGCCCACCTTCGAGGGGCCGCCGAACATGAGAATACTCAAACCCCCGGTCGGCTCCCCGACCGGGGGTTTTGCTTTTTCAGGCTTTCGAACATTACCGAATCACACTGAGGACACTTTCATGAACTACGCCACTTACTACTACGCAAGCACCTACGCCTGGCGATTTAGCCATTCCCGTTCGGGCCAGCCTGCCGCCTCCGATCGGACCGTCCACGGTGGCAACGCTGCAGCCAATTTGAATTCAACGATCAGTCGAACACCTCGATAGCGGCCGACCGCGCGGGCCAGAACCCGCCGTCCGCCCAGGGAACCTACGCCATGCAAGCCTCCAACCTCGCTCTGCCCCTGACCCAGCCGCACGCGGCCAACACCACCGTCAGCCGCCGCCTGCCCAGCCCGCACCTGCTCAAACAGCAGATGCCGCTCTCCATTGAACACGCTCAGCAAGTCCAAGCCCAGCGCCAGGCCATCCGCGCCATCCTCGAAGGCCGCGACCCGCGCCTGCTGGTGGTCGTCGGCCCATGCTCGATCCACGACCCCCGCTCGGCCCTGGAGTACGCCGACCGCCTGGCCGCGCTCAGCCGCGAAGTGGATGACAAGCTGCTGCTGGTGATGCGCGCCTACGTGGAAAAACCCCGCACCACGGTGGGCTGGAAAGGCCTGGCCTACGACCCACATCTCGATGGCAGCGACGACATGCATGCCGGCATCGCCCTGTCCCGTGGCCTGATGCTGAACATGATCGAACGCGGTCTGACGATCGCCACCGAGCTGCTGCAGCCGATGGCCGCCGGTTACTTCGATGACCTGCTGGGTTGGGCGGCGATTGGCGCGCGCACCACCGAATCGCAGGTGCACCGCGAGATGGTCAGCGGCCTGGAGCTACCGGTCGGTTTCAAGAACGGCACCGACGGCGGTGTCGCCATCGCCTGCGACGCCATGCGCAGCGCTGCCGCCCCGCACCGCCACTTCGGCATGGATGCGCAGGGCTACCCGGCGATCATCGAGACCCTGGGCAATCCGGACACTCACCTGGTATTGCGCGGCGGCCACAAGGGCCCGAACTACGACGCCAGCAGCATTGCCCAGGCCCGCCAAGGCCTGGCCAAGGCCGGCCTGCAGGCACGGATCATGGTCGATTGCAGCCATGCCAACAGCGGCAAGGACCCGGCGCGCCAGCCGGCCGTGTTCGAGGACGTGTTGGCCCAGCGCCTGGCCGGCGATACCTCGATTGTCGGGGTGATGCTCGAAGGTCACCTGTTCGATGGCTGCCAGGCATTGGGTAAAGGCGCGCTGAAGTACGGCGTGTCGATCACCGACGGCTGCCTGGGATGGGGGGCGACAGAACGGCTGTTGCGCGAGGCCGCAGAACGCCTGTAATGAACTGCGGCAAGCCTTGCGAGACATTTGCCATGCAACGCGCTAGGCTTGCCCTTTTCACCCAAGGAGTAGTACCCATGGCACGCGCCACCGCCCGTCACATCCTCGTCAGCAGCGAAGACAAATGCAACGAACTGAAAGCTCAGATCGAAGCCGGTGCCGACTTCGCTGAAATCGCCAAAGCCAACTCCACCTGCCCGTCCAGCCGCCAGGGCGGTGATCTGGGCTCGTTCGGCCCAGGCCAGATGGTCAAGGAATTCGACACCGTGGTGTTCAGCGCCCCGCTCAACACCGTGCAAGGCCCGGTCAAGACCCAGTTCGGCTACCACCTGCTGGAAGTGACCAGCCGTCAGGACTAAGCCAAGGTCCCCGGTAGTGTTCCCTGTGGGAGCGGGCTTGCCCGCGAATGCGATGGTGAATTCGCCGCCGCATTCGCGGGCAAGCCCGCTCCCACAGGTTTTTCTGGGAGTAGTACTGGCGTGCTTGAGCTTTGCGATACAAGCCGCGCCCAGCCACGCCCTCACCGTCTACGGCGAAGCGCCCCGCTACGCTGAAAGCTTCCGCCACTTCGACTACGTCAACCCCGACGCCCCGAAAGGCGGCACATTGCGCCGCTCGGCCATCGAGATTGGCCAGTTCGACCATATTCTGCCGTACATCGACAAGGGCACTGGCGTCAGCGAGGTCGATGGCTGGCTGTACGCGCCCCTGGCAGTGCGCTCGTTCGATGAACCCTACACCGTCTACGGGCTGATCGCCCGGCGTATGGAGCGCGGCCCGCAAGATGCCTGGCTGCGCTTCGAGATCGACCCCAGGGCCACATTTGCGGACGGCAAACCCGTACGCGCCGAGGATGTGCGCTTCAGTTACAACAAGCTGATGAGCCAAGGCAGCCTCAAGTATCGAACGCTTTTCGTCGACGTCGCCGGCGTCACAGTGGAAGGCCCGCACCGCGTGCGTTTCGACTTCAAGCAACCCCACGGCCGCACCCTTGCCCTGGACCTCGCCAGCCTGCCGGTATTGCCCGAGCACGATTGGCAGAACCGCGACTTCGCCAACGGCGCCGGTTTCGAAACCCCCGTCGGCAGCGGCCCGTACCGCATCGGGCGGATCGACAATGGGCGCAGCATCACCTTCGAGCGCAACCCCAACTGGTGGGCCAAGGAGCTGCCGGTCAGCCGCGGCCGCTTCAACTTCGAACGTATCCGCATCGAGTATTTCGGCGATACCGAAGTGGCGCGCCAGGTGCTCAAGGGCGGTGGCTACGACTACAACCGCGAATTCTCCGCCACGGCCTTCACCCTCGGCTACAACGGCGCGCAGCTGGACGATGGCCGCCTCCAGCGCGCCCACCTGGGCCCGGCCAAGCCTCAGACCGCGCAGGGCTTCGTGTTCAATCTCGACCGGGCGCAATTCAAGGACCGCAGGGTGCGCCAGGCGCTGGCGATGCTCTGGGACTTCGAATGGAGCAACCGGCAGATGATGCGCAACATGTACATCCGCCAGCAGAGCGTGTTCTCCAACACCCCGCTGGCCGCGCGTGAGTTGCCGGATGCCAGCGAGCTGCAACTGCTCGAACCCTTGCGCGGCAAGGTGCCGGACGAAGTGTTCAGTCAGGTGTTCACGGCGCCGGTAACCGACGGCTCGGGAATTATCCGCCAGCAGCAGCTGCAGGCCCTGGCCTTGCTCGAACAAGCTGGCTGGCATCCCGAAAACGATCGGCTGGTGAACGCTGCGGGCGAACCGTTGACCTTCACCTTCCTCAACGGCCAGTCCGGCGTCGAGCGCCTGCTGCTGCCGTGGAAGCGCAACCTGGCGCAGATCGGCATCACCTTGAATATCCGCAACGTCGATTCGGCCCAGTACATCAACCGCGTGATGGCCCGCGATTACGACATGATCGTCACCGGCTACACCACCACCCTCTCGCCTGGCGCCGAGCTTTACAATTACTTCGGCTCCGCAGCGGCCAACGACCCGGGCTCGAACAACCTCATGGTGCTCAAGGACCCGGCAGTGGACAGCCTGATCGACGGACTGGTCCGCGCCGACACCCAGGCCGACATGCTGCGCCACGCCCATGCGCTGGACCGGGTGCTGCAGTGGAACTACTACTGGATCCCCAACTATTACCCCCCGGGCAGCTCGACCGTGTGGTGGAACCGCTTCGGCCTGCCCAAGGTGCAGCCTGCCTATGACGAAGGCCTGGACGGCTGGTGGGAAATCAGCCCGGAAGCGCTGACCAACGCACAAATGGCCGAGCGCCAGAAGGCCGAGCCATGACAGCCTATATCCTGCGGCGCCTGCTGCTGATCATCCCCACCCTGCTGGCCATCCTGCTGGTCAACTTCGCCATCGTCCAGGCCGCCCCCGGTGGCCCGGTGGAACAGGCGGTGGCTCGGCTGCAGGGCATTGGCGGCGGCGCACCGGGCGCGCGGGCCGAGGTGGTGCACGGTGAGTCCCGTGCCACCCGTGGCCTGGACCCCAAGTTGATCGAAGAGATCAAGCGCCAGTACGGCTTCGACAAATCCGCCCCTGAACGCCTGTGGCTGATGCTCGGCCAGTACGCGCGGCTGGACTTCGGCCAGAGCTTCTTCCGGGGCGCCAAGGTCACCGACCTGATCCTCGACAAGCTGCCGGTAACCTTGTCACTGGGGTTCTGGGCCACGCTGATTACCTACCTGGTGTCAATCCCGCTGGGCATCCGCAAGGCGGTGCGTCATGGCAGCCGCTTCGACGCTTGGAGCAGCGCGCTGATCGTGGTCGGCTACGCCCTGCCCTCGTTCCTGTTCGCCCTGCTGCTGATCATGCTGTTCGCCGGGGGAACCTCGCTGAACTGGTTCCCGGTGCGCGGCCTGGTGTCGGAGAACTTCGACCAGCTCAGCCTGCTGGGCAAGGTCGCCGATTACTTCTGGCACTTGGTACTGCCGGTCGGCGCGCTGGTGATCGGCGGCTTTGCCACGCTGACGCTGCTGACCAAGAATGCCTTCCTCGATGAAATCTCCCGCCAGTACGTGGTCACCGCACGGGCCAAGGGGCTGAGCGAACGGCGCGTGCTGTACGGGCATGTGCTGCGCAACGCCATGCTGTTGGTGCTGGCAGGGTTGCCCCAAGCGCTGATCACGGTGTTTTTCGCAGGCTCGCTGCTGATCGAGGTGATCTTCTCCCTCGATGGCCTGGGGCGCTTGAGCTACGAGGCGGCGGTGTCGCGTGACTACCCGGTGGTGTTCGGCACATTGTTCATCTTCACCCTCGCAGGTTTGCTGATCCGCCTGATCGGCGACCTGTCGTATACCCTGCTCGACCCGCGCATCGACTTCGACGCGAGGGCGCACTGATGCTCTCGCCCGTCTCGCGTCGCCGCCTGCAACGTTTTCGCCGCAACCGCCGTGGCTGGGTGTCGCTGTGGCTGTTCGCCGGCCTGTTGCTGCTCAGCCTCGGCGCGGAGCTGGTGGCGAATGACAAGCCTCTGCTGCTGAGCTACAAGGGCGAGTTGTACGCGCCCGCGCTCAAGCGCTACAGCGAACAGCAGTTCGGCGGCCAGCTGCCGTTTCAGCCGGACTATCGCAGCGCCTATGTGCGCCAGTTGATCGAGGGCCAGGGTGGCTGGATGCTGTTCGCGCCGATTCCGTTCAGCGCCGACACACCCAACTATGACCTGCAGGTGCCAACACCCAGCCCGCCGAGCAGCAGCAACTGGCTGGGCACCGACGACCAGGGCCGCGATGTGCTCGCGCGGGTGCTGTATGGCACGCGGATATCGCTGCTGTTCGCCTTCGCGCTGACCGTGGTCAGCGTGTTGGTCGGCGTGGTTGCCGGGGCCTTGCAGGGCTACCACGGCGGTTGGGTCGACCTGCTCGGGCAACGCGTGCTGGAGGTATGGTCGGGGTTGCCGGTGCTGTACCTGCTGATCATCCTCAGCGGCTTCGTCGAGCCGGATTTCTGGTGGCTGCTGGGAATCATGGCGCTGTTTTCGTGGTTGACCCTGGTCGATGTGGTGCGCGCCGAATTCCTCCGTGGCCGCAATCTGGAATACGTGAAAGCCGCCCGCGCTCTGGGCCTGCCGGACAGCCAGGTGATGTTCCGGCACATACTGCCCAATGCGATGAACGCCACGCTGACCTATGTGCCGTTCATGCTGACCGGGGCGATTACCACGCTGACGGCGCTGGACTTCCTGGGCTTTGGCATGTCGGCCGGGAGTGCTTCACTGGGTGAGCTGGTGACCCAGGGCAAGCAGCACCTGGAAGCCCCTTGGCTGGGCTTTACTGCATTCTTCGCGCTGGCAGTGATTCTGTCGTTGCTGGTGTTTATCGGCGATGCCCTGCGCGAGGCGTTTGATCCGAGGCGGTAGAAAAACACTAACCGATTGATTTGGCAGTCCCCGTGGGAGCGGCTTCAGCCGCGAACACCGGCGAAGCCGGTGCCATACACCGCGTCGCTTGCTTCGCGGCTAAAGCCGCTCCCACAGGGCATGCGGCGCACTCGCAGGCTTTGATCTCTGCGCAACAGCGCAGCCCAACAAGGAGCATTTGCATGACCCTCAAAGGCAAGACTGCACTCGTCACCAGTTCCACCAGCGGCATCGGCCTGGGCATTGCCCAGGTGCTGGCCCGCGCCGGAGCCAACATCCTGCTCAACGGGTTCGGCGACCCTGCGCCGGCGCTGGCCGAGATTGCGCAGCATGGCGTCAAGGCCGCGCACCATCCGGCCGACCTCAGCGATATGACGCAGATCGAAGCGCTGTTCACCTTCGCCGCGCGCGAGTTCGGTGGCGTCGACATCCTGGTCAACAACGCCGGCATTCAGCACGTGGCGCCGGTCGAACAGTTCCCCGTAGAAAGCTGGGACAAGATCATTGCCCTGAACCTGTCGGCGGTATTCCACGGCACCCGCCTGGCGCTGCCCGGCATGTGTGAGCGCAACTGGGGGCGGATCATCAACATCGCCTCGGTGCACGGGCTGGTCGGCTCGACCGGCAAAGCCGCGTACGTTGCAGCCAAGCACGGCGTGATCGGCCTGACCAAGGTGGTGGGGCTGGAAACCGCCACCAGCAACGTCACCTGCAACGCCATCTGCCCGGGCTGGGTGTTGACGCCGCTGGTGCAGAAACAAATCGATGAACGTGCCGCCAAGGGTGTCGACCCGCAGCAAGCGCAGGCGGACTTGCTGGCCGAGAAGCAGCCTTCATTGGCCTTCGTCACGCCAGAGCACTTGGGTGAGCTGGTACTATTCCTCTGCAGCGAGGCCGCAAGCCAGGTCCGCGGCGCCGCCTGGAACGTCGACGGTGGCTGGCTGGCCCAGTGATGGGAAGCCTGGGCCTGGCGCTGGTCTTGCATCCGTTCTCTAGCAAGGAGGCCTTATGCGCCCAACCCTACTGCCCTCGATCCTGGCCCTGACCCTGGCGGCCGCCGCCCCGGCAATGGCCGCCAGCCTCAAGGACATCGCCCCCTACCCCGACGCTGAAAAAGGCTTCACCCGCCAGGTTATCCATCTGCCGGCACAAGCCGATGAACATGCCTTCAAGCTGGAAATCCTGGCGGGCAAGACCCTGCAGGTTGACTGCAACCGTCAGCGCCTGGCCGGCAGCCTGGAAGAACGCACCCTCGAAGGCTGGGGCTACAGCTATTACCGCCTGGAAAAGGTCGGTGGTCCGGCCAGTACCCTGATGGCCTGCCCGGATGGCAAGAAGAGCGAAGCCTTCGTGCCGGTGGTGGGTGAAGGCTTCATGCTGCGCTACAACAGCAAGCTGCCGGTCGTGGTGTACGTGCCGGAAGGGGTCGAGGTGCGCTATCGCGTGTGGTCGGCGTCGAACGATGTGAAGAAGGCTAACGTAGAGTAATCCTGACCAACGCCGGGGCGCTGCATGTTCAGGCATAATGGCGCCCTTTTACCCCGAAGCACAGGTGTCCCAATGAAAGCTCAAGCCCGCCATATCCTGGTCAAGACCGCTGACGAAGCCGAAAAGCTCAAGCAGCGCATCGCCAACGGCGAGGCCTTCGACGTGCTGGCCAAGAAGTTTTCCACCTGCCCTTCGGGCAAGCGTGGTGGCGATCTGGGCGAAGTACGCCCGGGGCAACTGGTGGGCGCGATCGACCAGGTGATCTTCAAGAAACCGCTGCGAGTGGTGCATGGGCCTATCAAGAGCAAGTTCGGTTATCACCTGGTGCAGACGTTCTATCGCGACTGAAATCTGCGCTGGCGTTCTAACGCCGCGCCGCCAGCAACCCAAGGCCTGCGCAACCCAGCAAGGATGCGCTGATCCGGTTGAACATCCGACGCGGCCTCGGCTGGCTGAACCAGCGCTGCAGGTAGGCGCCCAGGCCCGCATAGATGGCAATCGCCGCCCATTCCAGCAGCAGGAACAGCACGCCCAGCCAGAGGAACTGTTCGCTCACCGGGGTGGCGCTGCCCACCGACACGAACTGCGGCAGGAAGGCGGTGAAGATCAGAATCGCCTTTGGATTACCCGCCGCCACCCAGAACTCCTGGCGTGCCAGGCGCCAGCTGCCGCTTGGCTGATCGCTTGCCATCTGGGCCTCGCTCACCGGCGCACGCCACAGCTGCCAGGCGATGTAGAACAGATACGCGGCGCCCACCACCTTGATCACCAGAAACAAGTATTCGCTGGTGTGCAGCACCACCGCCAGGCCCATGGCTGCCAGCGCAATCATGCCGCTGAATGCCAGGATACGCCCGCCACCCGCCACGCAAGCAGTGCGCAGGCCATAGCGGCTGGCATTGTGCAACGACAGCAGGTTATTCGGCCCAGGTGCCATGTTAAGGGCGAAGCAGGCAGGGATGAATAGCAGCAGGCTCGACAGGTCCATTGTGTTCTCCACGAAGTCTGTCGCTACTGTCGATGCCCAGACGCCACCAGGTCAAGGTACAGCCATTGGCAAAAACTGTACGGCCGTGTGCAGCGCACTGCTAAGCTGCCGGGCTGACCGAGGATTCTCGCATGCCCCGTACCCGCTCCTCGCTCTGGCGTGACCCGTCCTTGCCCTGGGTGGAAAGCCGCCGAGCCTGCCACAGCCGTGCTTGCTACAAGGCTCACAGCCATCCCACGTTCTCCATTGGTGCCGTGGACGCAGGTTGCAGCTACTTCACTGGCGCAGGCGAAGGGCAGCAGCGCCTGACACCGGGCACGCTGGTGATGGTGCCAGCGCAGCGGGTGCATGCCTGCAACCCAGAGCCAGGCCAGGCGTGGAGCTACCAGATGCTGCACGTGCAAGCCGAATGGCTGGCACAACTGCGTCTGGAGTCGGGGCTGGCAGCGGCCAAGACAGGGGCGCCAGCACGTATCAGCCGGCTGCCCGCGCTATACCGCCAGTTCTGCTCATTGAATGAATTGTTGTTCTCTGCCGCGAATACGGTCGACAAGGAGGCCGCGCTGATCGCCTTCATGGGCGACCATGATTTTTCCGAACACCCGCCGCTGACGGCAGCGCCTGCGCCCACATTGGCGATGCCAGCGCTGCGCGGCTTGTTAGAGCGCATCGAAGCCGATGACCCGGCAACGTTGAGCCTGGAGACATTGGCCCGGCAAGCCGGCCTAGGCCGGTACCAGCTGATACGCGCCTTCCGTGCTGCCACTGGGTTAACGCCCCATGCCTACCTGCTCAACGCCCGGATCAACCGTGGGCGGCAGCTTCTGCGTGACGGCCTGGCGCTGGCCGAGGTGGCCTATCGCTTGGGCTTTGCCGACCAGAGCCATTTCCAGCGCGTGTTCAAGGCGCATGTCGGGGTGACGCCTGGGCAGTACCGGTAAGCCACAGCCAAGTTGCAATATTCTTCAATACCGCTCGCAAAGCTGCCGCCACACTGCGGCTTTCCTTCCGAGAAAGCCCGCCCCATGGAGCAGTTCCTGATCATCGTCCTCGCCCACTTCCTTGCCTTGCTCTCGCCTGGGCCCGACTTCTTTCTGGTTGCCAGAACATCGATCAGTGCCGGTTGGCGAGTGGCCAGCGGTGCCTGCCTGGGGATTGCCTTGGCCAATGGTGTATTCATCGGGGTGGCGTTCGCCGGCCTGGCGGTACTGCGCGAAGGCAGCGCGCTGTTCATCGCCCTGCAACTGGCCGGGGCGGGTTATCTGATGTATGTCGGCGTGCTGTTTCTGCGCCATGCCGGAAAAACCAGTCTTGCGGCGGTGGGCACGCGTGGCCCCACTCGCGGTTGGTGGCGAGGGCTGGGGATGGGCTTTGTGTCCGGCATCCTCAATCCGAAGAACGCGCTGTTCTATGCCAGTCTCGCCAGCATGGTCGCCAGCAGCAGCGCAGGCTGGAAGTACGCTTATGGTACGTGGATGTTCATCATCGTCTTGCTCTGGGACCTGCTGGTGGCCGTGGCCATTGGCAATCGACGCCTGCTGCGGCGCTTCTCCCACGCCCTGCCCTGGCTGGAACGGGCCTCGGGGGTCATGCTGATGGTGCTGGCCGCAGGGTTGCTGGTTCACCTGGTTCAGGGGTAAGCAACTGCAGGGTGGCAACGTCCATCAAGCTGAAATAGCCGCCGGCCCAACCGCCAGTATCCAGGTGCCAGACGTTGCCCAAGCGTTTAGCCTGCAGTACCGGCGTGTGGCCGACCAGCAATGCGCGTAGCCCCTCGACGACTTGGGTATCACCCTCTTTCAAGCGCTGGCGCGACCATTGACAGATTTCGCGTACTCTCGCGTCGTCATCGAACAACAAGCTGTCGCGCAAAACGGCCCAGTCCTGAAACGGGCTATCGGCGTGCAGCAGGCCAATCAAGCCTTCGTCCGTCTGCAACTCCAAGGCAATCGGCAACTGCAGGAACTGCTCGACAAAGTGGGCCTGCTCGTCCCTCGGCAGGTCGATGAACCAACCTCCTCCGGCTGCGCGGTACATTTCCAGATCGAGCTGCCCGCCATTGAAGTGGGTAATGGCCAGCGATTCATGGTTACCCTGCACGGCGTGAAACCAGGGCTTTTGCAGCCACGCCAGCACCTCGACGCTGTGCGGGCCGCGGTCCACCAGGTCGCCGACGCTGAACAGCCGATCGACCTTCGGGTCGAAACCCACCGCGTCCAGACACTGCACAAGACGCCGAAAATGCCCGTGAATATCGCCAACGGCCAGGTCACGCCCGTGGCTGTTGGCGGCTACCCGCCGAAACCGGCTCATTGCAATCTTCCTCTGCTGCCGCACCCCTGGCAGGCGTAAAATGGACAAACACGTAGCACGCCCGGAGGTGCATCATGCGTACCGCTCTCATCTGTGCCGCGCTTATGGCGCTCTCAACCCACAGCATGGCACAAGGCACCACACCTGCGCAGGTCGAGGTGCATTACGACAATCCTGAAAAATTCCGCGACGCCAGCCTCGACAGCGCCGGCTATGACCGCGGTGCCGACGACTATGTCATGAAAACCCTTACTCAGTACCTGCAGAAGCTGGGTCAACGCTACTTGCAGCCAGGCCAGCAACTGGTCATCGACATCCGTGACATCGACCTCGCCGGACGGTTCGAGCCGTGGCACAGTCGCGCCTACGACGTACGCTTCATGCGCGATATCACCTGGCCAAGCATCGACCTCACCTATACCTTGAGCCAGCCTGGGCAACCCACCCAACAGGCCGAGGAACGGGTCAGTGACAAGATGTACCTCAGCCGACCTGGCCGCGCCGCCAGTAGCAGTGACCGGCTGTACGCGGAAAAGGCCATGCTCGATGATTGGTTCCGCCAACGTTTCGCTGCGCATCCTGCTACCTGACCTACCCTGCACTGGTACAGCCGCGCGCGCCGGTAGTATGCTCGGCCATCGACTCGCACCAGGGAAGGACCTCCACCCATGAAACTCTGCGCCGTACAGCTCGCATCCCGCAAAGCAGATCTGCAGGGCAACCTGGTCCGCCACCTGCAGTGTATCGAGCAGGCTGCGGCGCTAGGCGCGGAGCTGGTGGTGTTCCCCGAGCTGTCACTGACCGGTTATGAGCCCGCCCTGGCCCGGCAATTGGCTCTACCCGCTAACTCTCCACGCCTAGAGCCGCTACAGGCGCTCTGCGACAGGTTGAACATCTGCGTCGCCCTAGGCCTTCCGATGCGCTGCGCTGATGGTGTTCAGATCGGCATGCCAATTCTACGCCCTGGCCAGCCGCCGCTGGCGTACGCCAAACAACGCTTGCATGGCGACGAGTTGGCGTACTTCGTTGCGGGCGAGCAACCGCTGGTGTTCGCGTCCGGGCACCTGCAGGTGGCGCCTGCCATCTGTTATGAGTCGATGTTCATCGAACATGCCCAACAGGCGCACGCATTGGGCGCGCAACTGTACCTGGTGAGCGTCGCCAAGACTGCAAAGGGTATCCGCGAAGGCAATGAACATTACCCTGAAGTGGCGCGCACACTCGGCATTCCAGTGTTGATGGCCAACTGCGTAGGCCCGGCCGATACCTTTGTCGGTGCTGGCGGCTCAGCGGCTTGGGATGGACAGGGTACGTTGCTGGCGGCACTGGACGACCGACACGAAGGCATGATCATGTTGGATACCGAAACCTCCAGCGCCATGGGCGTGGCGTTGGATTCAGCTGTCGGATGAAATATCTATTGCTGACATTGGCCAGTTTTGCCAGCACCTATTACCTGGTGGGGCTGTTGATCCAGGGCCAACTGGCCGACATCGCCGAGGGGCTGCGTCATCGTCCTGACGCGCCTGCGCCTGGGCAGTATCTGCGGGAGGTGCGGCCGCATGCACGGCGGGCACACCGGCAATACACACTGATCGCGGGGACTGGGTTGGCGGTGGTGGCCTGCCTGATCGCGTTCTGGTTTAGCTGAATCTAGAAATCCAGCACCAGGCTCTGGCGCCCTTCCAGTGCCAACAGGTACTGCTTGGCCGGCAACCCACCGGCAAAACCGGTCAGGCTCCCGGACGCTCCAATCACTCGGTGGCATGGGGCGATGATCGAGATCGGATTGCGACCGTTGGCCGCGCCCACTGCGCGCACCGCACTGGGGTTGCCGATCTGCCGGGCGATGTCGCTGTAGCTGCGGGTCTCGCCAAAGGGGATGGTCAGCAGTGCCGTCCACACTTGCCGCTGAAATTCGGTACCGGCAAAGTCCAATGCCAGCTCGAAGCGCTGACGCTGGCCGGCAAAGTACTCCCCTAACTGGCGCGCAGCCTCGCGCAGGATGGGTTGCCGATCGTCCCGCTGCAGATCACCCAGCCGTACTCGGTTTTCCCGCTCCTCCTCCCACAACACGGCCGCCAGGCACTCACCACGTGCCACCAACGTCAAAGTGCCGACCGGGGATTGCATGAGGGTGAATGTACTGGCCATGATGGGTACTCACTGCGGGACAAGGTCCGCGCACTCTAACCCTGCACCCAACACAGTGCATCCGCTTTCTTGCGCAAGTAAACCTCAAACGGCCATGCGCCGTGCTTCTGGCAAACCGATTTTGGGGATTATCTCTGGAGGAATACGGGAAACGGCAGACAGGTTGTAAACCTGAAAATGCTCGTTGACCACCTGCTCGGCCATCAAGGTCAGCGAAGGCAGGATCCGTGTGTCCCAGTGCTGATCGAGCCCGCAGGGTGAATGCTCGCCTCCGTCGCGCTCGTAAAATCGGCCAACGGTCTGGTCAAGGTCCACGCCGACCATCAATACCTGTTCGAAACCTAGGTGGTAAGCCAACTGCAAGGCAACGTACGCCACCGTGCGAGCGTCGTAGTAGCCGGTTGACAGATCTTTGCTGAAGGCGATCGAGCGTGCCCGTTTGCTCCACAACGCACGACTGCAGACATGGCTCGAGCCATGCCCGCGCAGGCCATCGATCAGGCCTGGAGTGTCGGCCTTGTGCAACGGATAGCATTCCGTGTCGTCGGGAATATCGGCGCCGACGAACTGCTCGGGCCATAACGCCAGGCGCTGGCTGTCGCGCAACGCGGTGGCAAACAGCTCGGGCTGCTGGTCGCGAAAGCTCTTGTCGGTGCACACGTAGAAAAACGGCTTTACAGCGCAGGCGGCGGTGAGCGCCACGGAGCCGTTCATGGCGATAACGGGAAGATGTGCGAAGTCACGCAAGGGGAACTGCTTGGCAGAGGCACCTGAGGCAAGAATCACCACCGGGCCTTTCTGGGTATTGCGACACGCCTCAAAACTGGAGAACGCCCCGCGTTCAGCATTTTGCTGCGACGGAAGTGTGTTCATCTTGACTTTCTTCGGTTCGGACTATGTACAAAGCATACCCATGCCTGCCCAGGCTGCAGTCACTTTTACAAAACCCTTACACAATCCGACCAGCGGGTCTCTTTTCGTCCACACCGTGTCACCCATAAAGTGATGCGTTTCCTTGCTGGTTATCCCCTGGAGTACTAATACTTAAGTCTCTGCCTGGGGAGGCATGCACCATGCAACCACGATTCGTTATCGTCCCTGCTGTGCCCATCGAAAAGGAGTCCTTCCGCCTCGGTGGCAGGTACCCTGCCGCCTCCGAGTGCGGCGGCTATGACATCTATGACAATCAGGCGAAGGAACGGCTCAAGCCCAGCTATCCGAACAGGCTGGTCGCAGAAGTACAATGCCGCCAGATGAACCTGGGCTTGCGCTAGTCACGCCTTGGATGCCCCCTCGCCGTGCTGCCAGTCGGCGATCAAGCGCTGTGCATTTTCGTCGCAGTCCATACCCTGGGGCTTGGCTTCAATACCCGCAATCACCGCCAACAATTGCGCGCGGTTGTGTGCGAGGCGCTGCTGTAGTGCCTCGATCTCGGCGACTTTAGCCTTGAGACTGGTCAGCAAACGTTCATGACGGCCCTCCCCATCGATCGATGCGCGGGTGAGTTTGCGCATTTCCTCCAGGCTGAACCCCGTTTGCTGACCGCAGGTAATGATCTCCAACGCCCTCACCGCCTGCTCGGGATAGTCGCGATAGCCATTACCCAAGCGGCGGGCCTCGATCAACCCGCTGGCTTCGTAGAAACGGATGCGCGATGCGCTGAGGCCGGTGCGTCGTGCCAGCTCGCCAATTTTCATGATGGATGATTTCTCTCTTGACCTTAAGGTTCACTTTAACCTTAGCCTTCGAGGAAACCCACTACCGCCTGGCATCTGAAGATGCAGAGGTGCGGATACCTTGAGGTCAGCATGAAACCCTTTAAGCCCCTGCTCCTGCCCAATGGCAGCATCATTCCCAACCGCATCGCCAAAGCGGCCATGGAGGAAAATCTGGCCAATCCAGACCAGACGCCATCAGACCAGTTGCTGCGCTTGTACCAGGCCTGGGCAGAGGGAGGTGCCGGGCTGCTGCTCACCGGAAACGTAATGATCGATGCCAGCGCCATGACCGGGCCTGGTGGCGTCATGCTGGATGAAAGCCAGCAGCTCGAGCGTTTTCGCCAATGGGCCGATATCGGCCGCTCACAAGGCGCGCAATTCTGGATGCAAATCAACCACCCCGGCCGGCAGATGCAGGCCAATCTCGGCCAAGCCACCGTGGCACCTTCGGCGATTGCCCTGGATATGGGCGGTTTGTCGAAGCTGTTCCCACTGCCCAAGGCACTGGATGAGGCGCAGATAGCTGCGCTGATCCAACGCTTCGCCCGCACCGCTGCGCTTGCCGAAGAGGCGGGTTTCAGCGGCGTGCAGATCCATGCCGCGCATGGCTACCTGCTGAGCCAGTTCCTGTCGCCGCTGAGCAACCACCGCCAGGATCGCTGGGGTGGCAACCTGGAAAACCGTGCGCGGCTGTTGCTGGAGGTGGTCAAGGCCGTGCGGGCAGCAGTCTCGCCTGGTTTCAGCGTGGCGGTGAAACTCAATTCGGCGGACTTCCAGCGTGGTGGCTTCGAGCCGGCGGATGCCCGCCAGGTCGTGTTGTGGCTCAACGAACTGCCGGTAGACCTGGTGGAGTTGTCAGGCGGCAGCTACGAGGCGCCGGCCATGCAAGGCGACGCCCGTGACGGTCGCACCTTGGCGCGCGAGGCTTATTTCCTGGAGTTTGCCGAAGACATCGCCGCCATCGCCAAAATGCCGGTGATGGTCACTGGCGGGATTCGCCGCCTGCAAGTGGTCGAGCAGGTACTGGACAAAGGCGTGGCCATGGCCGGGATCGCCACCGCCCTGGCAGTCGAACCCGCCCTGCCCGCGCGCTGGAAAAACGGCGAGGCCACAGCGACCGCGGCGCTGCAACCCATTCGCTGGAAGCGCAAGGCGTTCGCGGCCCTGGCCTACATGGCGTTGGTAAAACTGCAGATGCGCCGGCTGGCAGCGGGCAACAGGCCTGCCCCCCATGCCTCGCCCTTGCGCGCCTTGTTGCTGGAGCAATGGTGCACGCTGCGCCGGGTTAAACAGTACAAGCGGATGATGAACAGCCGACCTCAATGAGCAGTAAGCGAGTGCTCAATCCAGGCACTCTCTGGCCGCCTGACGTAGTTTGTCACCTGCGAGGAAGCTGCCTTTGTAGAAAGTCGCCCGGCTACCGTCACGGTTCTCCACGACTTCAAGTACTTCATCGGAAGTGACGGCGCTGGGTGCAGTCAGCCGATAGCCGTGGCTGATGGACTTTTGCGTGGTAAGCGGCGCCACGGCTTGCCACTTGGGCAATACGCAAGCGGCATAGGCCTCGGGGGACTTCTTGGTCAGCTTACTGGCCGTGGGTTTGCCAGGGTTGGCGCAACCGACCAGGCTGACGGCCACTGCGGCACAGGAAAGAATACGAAAGGTAGGCATTTGCAATTGACCCAAGTGAACAGCGTGCATTCTAGCGATGGTTTTGCCAAAGCACTAATCCACCAATGGTAGGACGCAAGACTTCCGTCGAATTTCAAATGAGAATAATTCACTTAAAATACTTCGCGCTGAAGGATCAGCACCCATCACAAAAAGCCCGCGCTCTTGGGTGCGGGCTTTTTGTTCCAGGGGGTTCTCAAGCTTTTGAGCACATGAGTGCTGCATCGAGCAGCCGGCCATGGTCATACCAGGCATCGCGTTGGTAGGCCGTGAACTGGTGATGGCTGCCAGTATTGCGCATCTCCACCAGGCCATTGGCTTTGTTGGGGTCGGTACTGTCGACGTAGAGCTTGACGGAGTCACCTGTGCCCTCCTCGTAAGTCGTTGCACGGCCATGCAACTCGTCTTTAACGCAACTTAGATACTCCGGCGGGCTTTTCTCGGTGATGCCGGATGTATAGTCGTGACCCTCCCGCACATCTGGATTTTGTGCACATCCTGACAACAAAGCTGTAGCCAAAGTTGTTGCCAATACAGAGCCTGGGAAGAAGATAGAACTTTTCACGCGACACGCTCCTGCTGCCCCTACAAGAACATTGCAAGACTGAGAAGAGCCCATGTTTTAGTTTTATGACGTGCTCATAGTACGCTGCATGAGTTTCGGTCCAATATTCTTGTTTGCTATAAAAAACATGCAGAAGAAAACTGCCCTACGAAGAATTCAGATGTTTCCCACAAATTTGCACTGGTGAGTTCAAGTCTGAAGAAATACCCTACGCGGTCTGTCGACGCTCATCTGATTGTCCCGGGAACCCCTGCCCTCTAGGCTCTCCAGGTCGCTGATGGTTCAGCGATCGGGTGTGGAATCCCGACAATTTACTGAGTAGCTGTCGCTATGGCAGTTGTGCGCGGGAGGCCGCAAAGCCTACCGGGTTTACTCGTAGCCTGGATTCCACCCCGCGTACAACTGCCACCCTTCCGCGTGGAATCGGAGAGGTTCAGTTCAACCTACGAGTATTCGATATGAAAAAAATAGTCCCTGATCCACCCCACACTTTCGAACTGCCAGCCGGGAAGACGCTCTCCCGCGCCATCGGCGAGCGTGTCGTACCTATCGAACACGTGCTGATGAATGTCTCCCATTACCTGATGTTCGCCTATAGCGACAGCCGACGCGCGCTTGAACGCATCGAGGACGAAGAAACCCGACAGTTGCTGTTGCACGGCCTGCGGGCGATGCAGATAGCCTGGGGCCAATCGGATGCACTGGCACTGGCGATAGAGCGCGCGCCCGAACTGCACGGATGAGAACTCACAACTAAATCAGTCTTGCTCCGTGAGCTCACACACGCCATTCGCACCACCCTTGCCGGTGTACGACACACCCAGCGTCTCATCAGGGTTGATGGTAATCGATACGGTCACACCACTGCCCTTGGCTTCAAAGTACGTATCACTGAATTTCTTCAGTTTTGCTTCCTTGCCATCGATGTACACCGGCCCACCCTCGTCTGCGTGCACCTCGATCTCACCTGGGCAGGTCGCGTTAACCAATGGCATCTCGGCGTAAGCCGTAGCGGCTAGTGGCAACAGCACCGCCCCCAACAGAAAGCGCTTCATTCGACACCTCGTGTTTCATTGGCTGCAGATTCAGCAATAGCCCAAGGCAAACCATCCCGCCACTCCATCGCAACGCGCCGGGAGGTAGAGCCAAGCGCCAGCTATCGGAGCCGCCCATCACCCCAGCGGCACGCCGTACCAAAAATCATCAGGGTCAACTAGAGTTTCAATGAGTTAAAACACCGCGAGATAACGATCATGCTAAAACAAGAAGCCGATGACGTAATTGAGCGTATCAGGGACGATCTGAAACGGCACGGGGTGCAGATCGGCTACGATCCAGAGCTTACCCCTGCGGATTTTGGATGCGACCTTGACCACCATGTTGCTCAAGTCATGGAGGATCCGAACAACCGCGTGTTGCGTATCTCGATACATGATGAAGGCTTGTGGACTCAACTACGGCAGGGGACGATACACCGCTGTACCGTCAGTGAGTGCCGGGGCAAACTATTCGGCATTCCTATTACGATAGAACCGAGAACTGATGCGTCCTATACCATTGAGTACAAGCTCTAGCGTGTCAGGCAGGTAGTCTCCCGGCGAGACTACCTGGCCTGCAGACCGATGACCAACGAGCGCAGCTGTTGGATTCGCGCCTTCACAGACAGCAATGCCGGGAAAACGGAACGCTCGTGCGCACGTACCAGTCGTATCTCCATCAGAGGCGCAATTGAGACGCCCAGTTGGAGAGAGTGATGAGCCTTCAGTCCACCAGTCATGACCTTTACGAGCATTCTTACCTGGGTTATCAGGCATCGATTTACGTATTCTGGGAGTCGAGCGTCGAGTTTCCCAGCGGGATGTTGGTTGAGATAGGGAAGCCAGGCGCAACGGCGCGCACGCTGCGGGTAAGTAGACCATTTTCTTCTTCGACTGAAGCCATTCTCGAAGGTAAGGTCATGGCTGAACAGTACGTGCAGAGCCAGAAAGGTTGAGGTTATCTGTGCCTGCATGGCTTGTGACGCGTCATGCAGGGACGGAACCTGAAAGCAATGAGGTTATCCCAATGCTCGTCGCGACTGGCAAGGGCTCAGCTGCGTGCTCGTTTCACAACGTCGGCAGCCATCAGGACGGAGCCTGGCATCCAGAGGCCAGGATTCGATGTAGCCAGTCCAACAGCAAGCAACGCAATTATAATTGGCCAAAAACAAACGTAGGAGCGGATTTTATCCGCGATGCGCCGCGCGGGCGGCGCTCGATCTCATAGGCGCTCGCCGATGGCACGCTCAACATTTGACCGTCCACAATTGATCGATCCGTGTCGTATAGGATTGGCTCATCATCTCCCTCCTCATTCCCCAGTCGGGTGCCGCCGGCACACTGGCAGCCCGCATCGTCCCCCTCCCCCAACGCTCGTTGATGACGTCCATTACCTGCATCAGCCGATCACAGGTCGCTGACTGCTTCAGCGCAAACAAATCCTCTGAAAACTCACCAGGTTGTCGCAGATCCATCAGCAAGACCTCAGCTTTGCTGTACCTGAAACCGGGCCGGAAAATGCGCTCAACAGCATCAGTTGCAAGCCGAGCCATCAGCAGCGTGTCACACGTGGGATATGGGAGTTCAACAAGAGCGCCCTGAGCGTGGTGCGCCTCATCAGGATTGAACATCCCGGTACGAATGCTCACCCGAATGCGCTTGCAGACTGAGCCCTGGATCCGGAGCTTTTCCGCCGCACGCCCCACGTAAGTGGCAACCGCCTGTTTGATGGGTGCCAACTCGGTCAGTCGTTTGCCGAACATCCGGCTGCAGCAGATCTCCTGCTTCGGCGGCTCGGCTTCGTCCAGTTCCAGGCACGGCGTGCCAGCCAACTCCCGGGCGGTCTTCTCCACCACCACACTGAATTTCTGGCGTAGCGTCCAAGCATCGGCCTTGGCCAGGTCCATTGCTGTGTGGATGCCCATCGCCTCAAGGTGTGCAGTCATCCTGCGGCCAACCCCCCAAACCTCCTTCACCTCGGTATTGCGCAGAACCCAGTCACGCTTGAACGGATCAGTGATATCGACCACTCCCCCCGTTTGCGCGAGCAGGCGCTTAGCGGTGTGATTGGCAAGCTTGGCAAGGGTCTTCGTGCCGGCAATGCCGACACCCACCGGGATGCCGGTGCATTGGAAAATTCGCGATCGGACCTTTCTGCCGAACTGGGTCAGATTTTCCTGGATACCGGTCAGATCCGCGAAACATTCGTCGATGCTATAGACCTCGGTCGCAGGCACCATCGACTCGATGACCGTCATCACGCGCTCGCTCATGTCGCCGTACAGCGCGTAATTGCTGCTGAAGGCCATGATGCCATGCCGGCGTAGCTTGTCCTTTGCCTGGAAGTACGGCTCTCCCATCTTCACGTAGGGCTTGGCGTCGTACGACCTGGCAATCACGCAGCCATCATTGTTGCTCAGCACAACGATTGGGGTCTTGGCCAGGTCTGGCCGGAACACGCGCTCGCAACTCGCGTAGAACGAGTTGCAGTCGATCAGCGCGAACACCTGGTCACTGCGCATGGTCGCGAACGCTGTAACGCACAACGCCCCAGATGACGAGCTCGTCGCCCTCAACTTTCCCTGGATACACATTCGACGCGCGAAGGTCGAATAACTCATCCAGGGAAATATGGCCTTCCAGAGGGTCTGCCGCAGGCGAAGGAAAACCGGCAGGGACATGGAACGAGTAAAGCGGTGGCGGTTCGGTGCCGCCGGAGGGCGAACCCAAGAATGTAATGGTCATGACGGAAGGTCCAATGCAAACTGTATGTTTATACAGTAGATCTGGCATCAGGTGTCCGGTCAATCCTGGGCGGTGATATTTCTGACAGGTGAGAGGTGGGATATGTGCGGACGGTACTCGATCTACGAGTCGATGGATCACTACCTGCGACAGCTATCGCTGGACCTGGTAGTGATCAATGGCTACGACCGTGAGCCGATCAACCGTTACAACGTAGCACCGTCCACTCGCGTGGAAATCGTTCACCAGGTTGGAGATGGCTTGAGCGTGGATCGGGTCAAGTGGGGATGGTCGCCTTTCTGGGCCAAGGGGAAGCGTCCGGACCCGATCAATGCACGGGCCGAGACAGTAATGAGTGGGAAGTTCTTCAAGGGCCTATGGCCGAACGGCAGAGCCTTGGCGCCCGCCAATGGATGGTATGAGTGGCTACCCGATCCAGCGGACCCGAAGCGAAAGCAGCCCTACTACATCACCAGCGCAGACGGCTGCCCGCTTTTCTTTGCAGCTCTGGCTGAGGTCCACCAAAGCGTTGAGAGGGATGAGCGCGATGGATTCGTGATCATCACCGCGGCGGCCGACCAGGGACTGGTCGATATCCACGACAGGAAGCCCTTGGTGCTGCGCCCTGAGCTGGCACGGGAATGGATCGATCCAGCTACCTCACCAGATCGGGCTACCGCGATCATGGAATACGGTTGCAGGCCGGCATCCGAGTTCCGCTGGTATCCAGTGTCGAAGGCGGTGGGCAATGTCAAAAATGAGGGAGAGACGCTTGTCTCGCCGATTGACAACGCAAGCCAGCAGGGTGAGCTCGAGTTTTGATGAGCCCTCATCCTGCATGCTTACCCGATGCTCCCACTTCGCCAACAGCACTTACGGGAGTTCAACCAGCTCTCATCAGATCGCCGTCGATGACACTGCAGCAAATCAACCAGGCTGTTACAACCGTCGGTACCAATAAGGTATTCTCAACAAACTGATTGATTCCATTCGCGAAGGACGTTGACGCCTACTTTCCAGCCCGCATAGTGACGGGCTTATAGGTCAGCGGGACAGGAGGTCGATATGAGGTTATGGATAGGGTGCGCGCTCGCAGTAGCGCTGAGCGGGTGCGGGACGGTACGCACCGTCTCTGATGAATCAAAGGCTGTGGGCGACCTGGCGCAATGGAATTCGTACTGTCCAGAAATACCTCGGGTGTATAGCGGTGTTGCGTATCAGTTTTGCAACCTGACTGGACCGGAACGGACGGGAGTACATCCAGATCCATACGAAATCCTGATCGACATGGCCGCGTCTGGCATTGCTGATACCGTTGTGCTGCCCTACACCAGTTATCAGCAATACAAGCACGGGAGCATGGTCATACCAAGCTTCAGTCCGCAGATGCCTCAGGCACCGGCCCAGCCGGATCTTTAGCGGTGATCGCCGTACATTAGAGTGGAAGCGGAAACGATCTTCCGCTACCTGTACGGCGCACGGCCTCCAAATCAGCTCACCCCCGTCAGTCCGTTCGTGTTTCACGTCCGCTATCTACCCTTAGCAGACCTACGGTTTTCTGAGGTTCCACTGAGCTTTACTGCCCCTGTAATCTCACCACGGTCATACGGGCTCATAGCGGTCCTGGGAGATAATCATGGAAGAAGGGAAGAGCAATGGCTGCTGAATATAACTGGGTACTGGTCCTCGGGGCTGTCCTGAGCCTCATGGCGGCAACGCTGCATGTGGTCGCTATCATTATGGGACCCTCGGGTTATCGGCTGTTTGGCGCCGGCGAGCGTTTCGTCCGCGCTGCCGAAAAAGGCAAAATTCATCCGCCTCTCATCACGGGGGCATCGCACTGGTTCTCGTCTCTTGGGCTGCCTATGCAGTCTCCGGTGCTGGGATAATCAGGCCGCTGCCGCTGCTGCGTCCGACGCTCGTCGGGGTAACGCTCGTCTACCTGGCGCGGGGATTAATAGGGCCGTTTTTCCTAGCGGGTACGGGGCGAACGATTCAGTTCATTGCGGTGAGTTCAGCGGTCTGTACCCTCTTTGGTCTCGTTCATCTCGTGGGAGTGATTCAGA
>NZ_JBIVGP010000019.1:0-78360 GCF_044748725.1 Pseudomonas sp. NPDC089752 | reverse complement strand
GTCACGCTAGGCGAGGCAGTGAGGGTCGCGGTAGTGGTATCGACCGAATCCGAAATGACGGTCTGGGCAGGCGCCGGGTTCGGCGTCAGCTGCTCAAAGTTGCCGCCAGTGGCGCCCGTAATAGTCGTGCTGACCGTGGAACCATTGTTGTAGACATCATTGGCCGGCGTCTGGAAGTTAACGCTGCCAGTGGACTGACCGGCTTCGACGGTAACGGTCTGGCCATTCGAAAGGGTCACGGTCACCGGCGTCTGAGCTGGGTTGCTCAGCGTCACGGTATAGGTGATCACCCCGCCCTCGGTCACGCTTGGAGACGCGGTGAGGGTCGCAGAGGTAGTGTCGACGGTGTCGGTAACCTGGGTCACCGCCGGTGTTTGCGGAACGGTCACGATAATCCCGTTGCCGCCCGTGGTGCCGGTCACCGTGGTGGTGATTTGGCCTGCGTCGATGTAGGGCGTATCGTTCGCTGGAATCGTAACGTTGACGCTGCCGGTGTTCTGGCCTGCAGGGATGACGATGACAGCGCCATTCGACAGGGTAACGGTCAGGTTCGTGGTGGGGGCCTGGCCCACGGTCGCGGTATAGACGATTACGCCACCCGCTTCGGAAATGGAAGGGGTGGCGCTGAGGGTCAGCCCGGTGGCGACCGCTGCCGTTGTCGCCGTGTTGCTGGTGTCCGTATCCAGCCCGCCGAGCTCTTCATTGTTCAGTTCGGCTGCAAAACCCAGGCCCTCGGTTGGGAAGCCGATGGTCGGGTCCACACTGCCCGCCGTTGCGTCGAGCATCACGAAGCTATGGCCACCACCCGCAGCGCCTCCGCCACCGGCCGAGGCACCAGCTGCCGGCGCTTCCAGCTCGGTGGTCGGGTCGACACCCGAAGCGATCGCCTGCTGCAGTTCTTCCACCGACGGCGCTGCCTGTGCAGTGGCCTGGCTCAGGTCGGTGCTGCTGTCGGGCGCATCGGCGCTCCACTGGGTGTCGCGGCCAAGGTCGAGCAGGCGGCCATCGGCCAGCTCAAGGGTAACGGCGCCGCCCGGGCCGGTGAGTACTTCTTCACCGGCCAGCAGGCGATCGCCTTCGATCAATACGCGCCGGATGCCTTCTGGGGATACTGCGATGACTTGGCCAACAATGCTTTTTACGATGGCTACAACGCTGCTCATTAGACTCTCCGGGTTACCCGATGTGATCTTCTTCCATGCGCCGAGCGGTGTCAGTGAGCCGCTGCAGGTGGAATTGTGTAAATAATGTTTCTGACGTATTTGACGTCAAAATTCCGTCTATAACTGTTGGCTATTTACTTTATGCCAAACTATTGACCTTATTACCGCCATCCTAAACAATCGGCTTGGTAATGTCACATTGATATTTGAACGTTTGCCATCCCTTCCTTTAGTACTAATACCAGTGCCCCTTCGGAAGTCTGCTCATCGGTCATGTCAGGTTGTCATTTTTTAAGACCTGAACCGCTCCGGCCGTGCTTCAGGACAACAGCGCCCTCGGGGATCCGTAAAAAATGCGTGCGTCACTGTTTACCGCTCTTCCATTCGCCTTTGCCGCCTCTTTCGTACAAGCACAAACCTTGCCCGAAGCCATGCAGAAAGCCCTCGAGGTGCACCCGGAAATTCAGGCCGGGGTCAACGCTCGGGTCGCTGCGGACTATCAACTGCGGGCGGCCAAGGGCGGCTATTTGCCGCGGGTCGATGTGACCGCCGGCTATGGCCGCGAAGGCACCGACAGTCCAAGTACCGGCAACCGCTGGGAGAGCCTCGACCGTGGCGAGTCAGCAATCCGACTCCGTCAAATGGTTTTTGACGGTTTTGCCACCTCCAGCGAGGTAGGCCGTCAACAAGCCACCGCCAATGCCCGCGCTTATTCGCTGATGGGCACCTCCGAGCGCACAGCGCTGGACGTGGCCCAGGTTTACCTGGATGTGCTCACGCGCCGGGAAATGGTGCGGCTGGCCCAGGAAAACCTGCGCAATCACGAACGCATCCTCGATCAAATCACCCTGCGCACCAACCGCGGCGTTGGCCGCCTGGCCGACCTCGATCAGGCCGAAGCGCGTCTGGCCCAGGCCCGCAACAACCTGATCACCGAACAGACCAACCTGGCCGACGCCAACACCAACTACCTGAGCGTGGTGGGGCAACTGCCGGAAGAGCTGAGTGCACCCGCGCCTTTCATCGACCTGCTGCCGGCCTCTCTGGAAGAAGCTCGCGTGCAGATGATAGAAAGCAGCCCGGTACTGCGCTCGGCCGAGTCGGACATCGCCGCCGCAGAAAAGCAGTACGACGCTGCGAAGTCCACTTTCTATCCGCGCTTCGATGCAGAACTCGGACGAACGGCCGATAACAACATAGACGGCACCGTTGGCCACAACAACGAGTGGCAGGCGATGCTGCGCATGAACTTCAACCTGTATGCCGGCGGCAGCAACAAGGCCGACCTGGAAGCCAAGTCCTACTTGGCCAATCAGGCGCTGGATATTCGCAACAATGCCCTGCGCCAGCTCAACGAAGAGTTGGGCCTGGCCTGGAATGCGCAAGAAAATGCCAACCTCCAGGTGCCGATCGCCCAGCAGTACGTCGACCACAGCAACCGAGTGCGCAGCGCCTACCAGCAGCAGTTCAGCCTCGGTGAACGGACCCTGCTCGACCTGCTCGACAGCGAGAATGAAACCTTCACCGCCCAGCGTCGTCTGGTAGAAGTGAAGAACATACAATTGTTTACTCAGTACCGAATCAAGGCGACCATTGGGCAACTGCTCAAGAGCCAGGGCGTCGTAGCGCCGATGGCCACCGTTGTGCAGAATGATCTGAAACCACGGGTGAACCTGCCAGGCATGAACTGAGGCGCACCCGATCCATCTACCCGCAAGGATGAAGAGAGCGCCGCGTGGAATCCGAAGTCAGTCGAGTCCAACTCAGCCACGATCCACGCAGTCAGCATGACGATCCCTTGCTGGACAGTCTGTTGACCCTGTGTGTCCTGCACCAGAAGCCCGCCAGCCGGGCCATGCTGACCACCGGCCTGCCGCTGCCGGCGCAGCGTCTCAACGCTGAGCTGCTGCCACGTGCAGCTGCACGGGCTGGTTTGCAGGGGCGCCTGTTGCAGCGCAAGCTGGAGCAGATTCCGAGCATCGCCATGCCAGCCATGCTGCTGCTCAAGGATGGCCGCAGCGCCATCCTGGTGGGCTGGGAGAATGGCGACACCGCTCGCCTGCTGCTCAGCGAGAGCGACGGTGGTGAAGTGCTGGTCAGCCGCGAGGCACTGCAGGACGACTACAGCGGCAAGGTGTTCTTCGCCCAACCGCAGCACAAGTACGACGTCAATCACGGCAACTTGATCCCACGGGCGAAATCCTGGTTCCGCGATACGTTGTTGCGCAGCAAGTGGCTGTACATCGATGCCATCGCCGCCAGCCTGGTGATCAACCTGATTGCCCTGGCCGCGCCGCTGTTCGTGATGAACGTGTACGACCGCGTGGTGCCCAACCAGGCCACCTCGACGCTCTGGGTGCTGGCCGCCGGTATCGGCTTCGCCTACGTGTTCGACCTGATTCTCAAAGGGCTGCGCGGCCTATGTCTGGACCTTGCCGGCAAGAAGACCGACCTGATCATTTCGGCGACGCTGTTCGAGCGGATCGTCGGCATGTCGATGAAGTATCGCCCTGCGCGGGTCGGCAGCTTTGCCCAGAACATTCATGAATTCCAGGGCCTGCGCGACTTCCTCGCCTCGCTCACCCTGACCACCCTGATCGACCTGCCGTTCACTCTGCTGATCCTGCTGGTCATCGCCATCATCGGCGGGCACCTGGTGTGGATTCCGATCCTTGCCTTCCCGCTGGCCCTGGGCATCGGCTATGCCTTGCAGAAGCCGTTGATGGCGACCATGGAACGCACCATGGCGCTCGCCTCGGAGCGTCAGTCGAGCCTGATCGAAACCCTGGCCGGGCTGGACGGGGTCAAGGTCAACAACGCCGAGAGCGAGCGCCAGTACATGTGGGAGCAGACCCTTGGCACCCTCAGCCGCCTGGAGCTGCGGGTCAAGGTGCTGTCGAGCCTGGCCATGAACATCACCATGCTGATCCAGCAGCTGGCGGGCGTGGCGATGATCTGCGTCGGCGTGTACCTGATCATCGACGGCAACCTGAGCATGGGCGGCCTGGTGGCCTGCTACATGCTCAGCGGCCGCGCGCTGGGCCCGCTGGGTTCGCTGAACGGGCTGCTGGCCCGCTACCAGCAGGCCAAGGTGACCATGGTCGCCACCGACCAGATGATGGAGCTGCCCCAGGAGCGCAACTTCGAGGAGCGCCCGCTCAGCCGCCAGGTGCTGCAGGGCGCAGTCGAATTCCGCGGTGTCGAGTTCACCTACCCGAACCAGCAGAATCAGGCGCTCAAGGGCATCAACCTGAATATCCGCCCCGGCGAGAAGATCGGCATCATCGGCCGCAGCGGCTCGGGCAAGAGCTCGCTGGCCAAACTTATCGTCGGCCTGTACGAACCGGATAACGGCTCCTTGCTGGTCGATGGCGTGGACATCCGCCAGATCGACGTCAGCGAGCTGCGCCACAACATCGGCTACGTGCCCCAGGACATCCAGCTGCTGGCCGGCACCCTGCGCGACAACCTGGTCAGTGGCGCCCGCTATATCGAGGACGAGCTGATCCTGCAGGCCGCCGAGCTGGCCGGCGTGCATGAATTCGCCCGCCTGCATCCCGACGGCTACGAACTGCAGGTCGGCGAGCGCGGCCAGAACCTGTCCGGCGGCCAGCGGCAGAACGTCGCCCTGGCCCGCGCGCTGCTGCTCAACCCACAGATCCTGCTGCTCGACGAGCCGACCAGCGCCATGGACAACACCGGCGAAGAGCGCCTCAAGCAGCGCCTGAGCGCGGTGATCGAAGGCAAGACCGTGTTGCTGGTGACCCACCGCGCGTCGCTGTTGTCGCTGGTGGACCGGTTGATCGTCATCGACCGTGGGCAGATCGTCGCGGATGGCCCGAAAGCCGCCGTCATGGAAGCGCTGAAGAAGGGGCAGATCAGTGTTGCATAAGCTGGATATGGGGCGTTTCAAGGACAATCTGCGCCGCTACTTCAAGGGCTCCGAGTCGCTGGCCGGGCAGCCGCTGCCTGAAGTCAACAAGGCGCTGATCGAAGACGCACCGCGCATCGTGCGCCTGACCATCTGGGGCATCATCGCGTTCTTCCTGGTGATGATCATCTGGGCCAGCGTGGCGCCGATCGATGAAGTCACCCGCGGCGAAGGCAAGGCTATCCCGTCCTCCAAGGTGCAGAAAATCCAGAACCTGGAAGGCGGCATCGTCGCCCAGATCTACGCCAAGGAAGGGCAAATCGTCGAAGTGGGCCAGCCATTGTTGCGCCTGGATGAAACCCGCTTCGCTTCCAATGTCGGTGAGACCGAGGCCGACCGCCTGGCCATGGCCCTGCGTGTGCAGCGCCTGAGCGCCGAAGTGGATGACAAGCCGCTGCAAATCGACGAAGAGCTGCGCAAGGCCGCACCCAATCAAGCCGCCAGCGAGCAGTCGCTGTACCAGAGCCGGCGCCAGCAATTGCAGGACGAGATCAGCGGCCTCGAACAGCAACTGGTGCAGAAACAGCAAGAACTTCGTGAATTTACCTCCAAGCGCGCGCAGTACGCCAACAGCCTGCAGCTGCTGCGACAGGAAATCGCCATGTCTGAGCCATTGGTGGCCCAGGGCGCGATTTCCCAGGTGGAGGTGCTGCGCCTGCGCCGTGCCGAGGTGGAAAACCGCGGCCAGATGGACTCCACCGCCTTGGCCATTCCCCGGGCCGAAGCGGCCATCAAGGAAGTGCAGAGCAAGATCGAAGAAACCCGCGGCAAGTTCCGCAGCGAGGCGCTGACCCAGCTCAACGAAGCCCGCACCGAGCTGAACAAGGCGACCGCCACGGGCAAGGCGCTGGATGACCGGGTCAACCGCACCATGGTCACATCCCCGGTGCGCGGTATCGTCAAGCAGCTGCTGGTCAACACCGTGGGTGGCGTGATCCAACCGGGCAGCGACATCATCGAAATCGTCCCGTTGGACGACTCCCTGGTGGTCGAGGCCAAGATCCTGCCCAAGGACATCGCTTTCCTGCACCCTGGCCAGGAGGCGACGGTCAAGTTCACTGCTTATGACTACACCATCTACGGCGGGCTGAAAGCCAAGTTGGAGCAGATCGGTGCTGACACCATCACAGACGAAGACAAGAAGACCACCTACTACCTGATCAAACTGCGTACCGACAAGAGCCACCTTGGGACCGACGAGAAACCCTTGCTGATCATCCCCGGCATGGTGGCCACGGTGGATATCATGACCGGCAAGAAAACCATCATGAGCTACCTGCTCAAGCCGATCATGAAAGCCCGCTCGGAAGCTCTGCGCGAGCGTTGACGTATCCACGCTTTGGCAGAGGACCTCGTGTAGGAGCGGCTTCAGCCGCGAACATCGGCGAAGCCGATGTCAGAGCCCGCGGCGCTTGCTTCGCGGCTGAAGCCGCTCCCACAAAAATGTGCAGCAAGCCCTTTTCATATCTTTATTCCACAAAGATATTTAAATTATTATTCTTATGACTTTATAGTCACCCCGCTGCGTACCCGTCGACCAATCGATGCGCCGCACGACTTGAACCCACACGGGAAATCCCCGTGCGTTTCTGATCGTTGCGCGCCATTGAAGTCGCGCACTGCGTGGGAGTGAAACATGTCCGCCGTCTCGAACGCCTTGTCGTCCATCGACAGCGCCCTGCCGCAAACTTTCGAAATCCGCCCGTTCTCCGGTTCCGTCGGTGCCGAGATCATTGGCCTGGACCTCACCAAACTGGTCAGCGCCGAGGATTTCCAGCGTATCCATCGCGCCCACCTCGACCACCATGTGCTGGTGTTCCGCGACCAGCGCATCAGCCCTGAACAACAGATCAGCTTCAGTCGCCGCTTCGGTGAGCTGCAGATTCACGTGCTCAAGCAGTTCTTGCTCGCCGGCCACCCGGAAATCCTGATCGTCTCCAACATCATCGAGAACGGCCAGAACATCGGCCTGGGTGATGCCGGCAAGTTCTGGCATTCCGACCTGTCGTACAAAGAGTTGCCCAGCCTTGGCTCCATGCTGCATGCCCAGGAGCTGCCCAGCGAAGGCGGCGACACCCTGTTCGCCGACATGCACAAGGCCTGGGACGCGGTGCCCGATGTGTTGCGCAAGGTGGTCGAAAACCGCAGTGCCGCCCATTCCTACACCGCCCGCTACGCCGAGACCAAGTTCGAAGGCAACTGGCGCCCGACCCTCACCGCCGAGCAGCTGGCGCAGGTCAGGGAAGTCATCCACCCGGTGGTGCGTACCCACCCGGAAAACGGCCGCAAGGCACTGTTCGTCAGCGAAGGCTTCACCACCCGCATCGTCGGCCTGCCGGATGATGAAAGCCGCGACGTGCTGCAGCAGCTGTATGCCCTGAGCGTGCTCGAACAGAACATCTACCGCCACCAATGGCAGCCCCACGACCTGGTGTTCTGGGACAACCGCTCGCTGATCCACCTGGCCACCGGCTGCCCTGCGCACCTGCGGCGCAAATTGTTCCGTACCACCATCCAGGGCGACGCCCCGTTCTGACGACTGAGGACACCATCATGCGCAAATCCATCAGCCGCCTGGCGGCCAGCATCGGCCTGGGCGCAAGCCTGGTCATCGGCAGCCTCGCTGCCCCCGCCGTGGCCCATGCCGAAGGCGAGATTCGCATTGCCGAGCAGTTCGGCATCGTTTACCTGCTGCTCAACGTGGTGCGCGACCAGCAGCTGATCGAGAAGCACGGCAAGGAACAGGGCCTCGACATCAAAGTCGACTGGGCCCAGCTGTCCGGTGGCGCCGCGATCAACGACGCGCTGCTCTCCGGTTCGGTAGACATTGCCGGGGCCGGTGTCGGCCCGCTGCTTACCGTGTGGGATCGCACAAAGGGCAGGCAAAACGTCAAGGCCGTGGCCTCGCTGGGCAACTTCCCGTACTACCTGGTCAGCAGCAACCCGAACGTGAAAACCATCGCCGACATCTCCGAGAATGACCGCATCGCCTTGCCGGCCGTGGGTGTCTCGGTGCAATCGCGGTTCCTGCAGTACGCCGCTGCGCAGCAATGGGGCGACAAGGAGTACAACCGCCTCGACAAGTACACCCTGGCGGTACCGCATCCGGATGCCACCGCTGCCTTGCTGGCCGGAGGCACCGAACTCAATGGGCACTTCTCCAACCCGCCGTTCCAGGACCAGGCGCTGGCCAACAAGGACGTGCACGTGGTGCTCAACAGCTACGACCTGCTGGGCCCCAATTCGCCCACCCTGCTGTTCGCCACCGAGAAATTCCGCAACGACAACCCCAAGACCTACAAGGCCTTCGTCGATGCGCTGGCAGAAGCCGCGGACTTTGCCCAGAAAGACAAGGCGGCCGCTGCCGACACCTACATCCGCGTGACCAAGGCCAAGATCGACCGCGACGCGCTGATCAAGCTGATCGACAACCCGCAGTACGAATTCACCGTCACGCCGAAGAACACCTACAAACTGGCCGACTTCCTCTACCGAGTGGGCGCCATCAAGCATAAGCCGGAATCGTGGAAGGACTACTTCTTCCAGGATGAACGCCCGCTGCAAGGGAGCTGACCGACCATGACCGCCCCATTGCCAGGCCACACGGCCAGCAACCTGAGCCGTGTCGCGACTCCGCCGTTGCTCGAAGTGGACAACCTCAGCCTCGAATACCGCACCGCGCAGCGCGTGGTGCGGGCCACTCACCAGGTCAGCTTCGAAGTCGACCGTGCCGACCGTTTTGTCTTGCTGGGGCCCTCGGGCTGCGGCAAGTCCACCCTGCTCAAGGCCGTGGCCGGATTCATCAGCCCGCAGGAAGGGCAGATCCTGCTGCAGGGCCAGCCGGTCAAAGGCCCGGGCCCCGATCGCATCGTGGTGTTCCAGGAGTTCGACCAGCTGCCGCCGTGGAAAACGGTGAAACAGAACGTCATGTTCCCATTGCTGGTGTCCGGCCAGCTCAAGCGCGCCGAGGCCGAAGAGCGAGCCTTGCACTACCTGGAGAAGGTCGGCCTGGCGAGCTTTGCCGACGCTTACCCGCACACCCTCTCGGGCGGCATGAAAGCACGTGTGGCAATCGCCCGGGCTCTGGCCACGCAACCGAAGATTCTGCTGATGGACGAACCGTTCGCCGCGCTCGATGCACTGACTCGTCGCAAGATGCAGGAAGAACTGCTGCTGCTGTGGGAAGAGGTGCGCTTTACCTTGCTGTTCGTCACCCATTCCATCGAAGAGGCGCTGATAGTCGGTAACCGCATCCTGCTGCTGTCGCCCCACCCAGGGCGGGTACGGGCCGAGGTGCACAGCCATCAATACGACCTTGGCAGCCTCGGCGCCAGTGACTTCCAGGCCAGCGCGCGGCGCATCCACCGCTTGCTGTTCGACGAGGCCGAAGCCCTCGAACAGCCCGACGACCTGGGCTTCAACGACATCCGCATCGCCTACTGACAGGAGCTTCAGCCATGACCACTACACCTGTACGTCAGGAATACGAGGTGCAGCTGGAGCCGCTGCTCAGTGTGCCTGTAGAACGCAACCTGCCGCTGGCCCAGCGCCTGTGGCACCAGGGCTGGTTGCGCAAGGCGGTGATCCTCGTGGTAATCGCCGTGTTGTGGGAAGCCATCGCCCGCTACCAGAACAACGACCTGCTGCTGCCAACGTTCCTGCAGACTGCGGCCGCACTGTGGGAGGGCCTGGCCAGCGGCGAACTGCCGGCCAAGGTCGGCGTGTCGCTGGTGATCCTGCTCAAGGGTTACCTGCTGGGTATCGTCCTGGCGTTCGGCCTGACCAGCCTGGCCGTGTCGACCCAGCTCGGGCGCGATTTGCTGGGCACGCTGACCTCGATGTTCAACCCGCTGCCAGCGATTGCCCTGCTGCCGTTGGCCTTGTTGTGGTTCGGATTGGGCGACAACAGCTTGATTTTCGTGCTGGTGCATTCGGTGCTCTGGGCGTTGGCGCTGAACACCTACGCGGGTTTTCTCGGGGTCTCGGAGACCCTGCGCATGGCCGGGCGCAACTATGGCCTGAAGGGGCTGCGGCTGGTACTGCATATCCTGGTGCCGGCGGCCCTGCCGTCGATTCTTTCTGGGTTGAAGATTGGCTGGGCGTTCGCCTGGCGCACGCTGATCGCCGCCGAACTGGTGTTCGGCGCCAGCAGCGGCAAGGGCGGGCTGGGGTGGTACATCTTCCAGAACCGTAACGAGCTGTATACCGACAAGGTGTTTGCGGGCCTGGCTGTGGTGATCCTGATCGGGTTGTTGGTCGAGGGGTTGGTGTTCAATACGCTGGAGCGGCTCACTGTTCGGCGCTGGGGCATGCAGCGGTAATTTTGTACTGGGCAGCCGCACTGGCCAGGGTATTGGCAATCTCGTCACGCAATCTGGCGGGTTGCTCCACCATCACCCCATCCCCCTGGCTCAGCACCCACCAGCGCAGCGCCCAGCCGTCTTCCACCGTGGCCCGCAACCGGTGCCCTTGCTCCAGGGCCATCAGCTGCATGTCCGCGCTCAACGGCGCATCACGCAGCTGCCGCACCACGGCGTCACTGACCCAGGCCTGCAGCTCCAGCCCATCACCCGGTGCCGGCTGTTGCGCTTCACCACGCAAATAGCCCAGCAGATCGAAATTCCCGCGCAACTCCCCCACGACATTCGCCGACCAGTGCCAGCCAAACGGAATGCTCTTGTCGTTACGCTCCAGCGGAAAGATCAACGACAACTCGTTGAGATCGCGTTCCACCGTGCGTTTGCTGACATTGAAGCCCACATCACGCAGACGCCACACCAGCTCGGCGCTGGTGGTGCCCGGCGAGCGGCTGGGGAGCTGGCGCAGCAGCGCCCACTGACGGCTGAGGGTGGCGCGGGTGGTGGCGAACGGCAAAAGGTAACGTCCTTGTCTAGGCTTGCCGCAACAGGATGGCGGCATGAGCAGGTCATGGCAATTAGCCACGACTCCCTCAGATCAAGGTTCCGCCATTTGGTTGCCTTGCGCCGGTTCGTTCGCGACAGGTTTTGACGTGACGTCGCGCAAAATCACGCCTCATCACAGCCGAGGTCGGGCCTGTGGGTCGTTCAATGAGGATGAACATGTCTGCTGTCAGCAATATCCATTCGCTGCTCGCCCGCCTTCTGCCAGAGCAGGTCACTCCCGCCCCGACACCTGCGGGGAGGCGGCAGCGGCTGTTCGCCGGGATCGGGTTGCCGAGCCAGCGCGCACTGCTGGTCAACCGCCTGGACGAAGCGGCGGACCTGCAGGCGGTGTATGCCGACCTGCGCCAGCAAGCGCTGGCCGGCAATGTGGCTGCGCTCAACGACCTCGGCTGGATCTGGCTCAATGGCAAGTACTGGCGCGCGGATACCGTGCTGGCCGGGCATCTGCTGCGAATGGCGGCGCTGCAGGGCAATGCGGCGGCCTGGTTCAACCTGGGGCAGCAGCACTACTTTGGCAAAGGTGTCGATACGTCCTATGTACAAGCTGCGGAATGTTATCGCCAGGCCTTTGAGCGCGGCATGCTGCACGCTGCGGCCGCGCTCGGTGACCTCTACGAAGAAGAGGTCTGCGATGCCGAACTGGGCTGGCAGGTGGATCTGGTCCAGGCGTATCAGTGGTTTCTAAGAGGTGCCGAGCGGGGAGAGGCGCGTTGCCGTTTCGAAGTGGGTTATCGGTTGTTACATGGTTTGCATGTGCAGGCGGATATCAGGGCGGCCCTCTACTGGTTGGAGTTGGCGGCAGCCACCGGGGTGATGCAGGCGGCCGAGGAGCTGGCGGTGCATTTCAGCCGACGTGACGGCGCGCGGTATCTGGATTGGCGCGACAGGGCGGTGCAGATGGGCAGCACACTGGCGTTGGCGATGAAGCTTGAGGATCAGGTTCAGCCCTGAGCCTTGTGTCGCTTGTTCCGGCCCTTTCGCGGGGCAAGCCCGTTCCCACAAATTCAGCTATGGCGCAGGACTTTGTGGGAGCGGGCTTGCCCCGCGAAAGGGCCGGCACTGACAACCTCAGCCTTGAATGAACAACATTTCATCCAGACCCCTCGTCACCCCCGGTTGACGACAGGGGGAGGGCCAGGCGTATATTGATAGTTAGCAAACTATGAATATCCTTGGTTCCTTACATGACGCTTGATTCCCTGCGCCTGCAAGTCAGCAGCGGCATGGTCGTTGCGGCGCGCCATTGGCGGCGCATCTGCCACACGGCCTTGACCAGCTACGGTATCTCCGAGGCCTGCGCCGCACCCTTGCTGATGATCGTGCGCCTGGGCGATGGTGTGCACCAGGTCGCCGTGGCCCAAGCCGCTGGCCTGGAAAGCCCGTCGCTGGTGCGCCTGCTCGACCAGCTGTGCAAGGCCGGCCTGGTGTGCCGCAGCGAGGACCCGCTGGACCGCCGGGCCAAGGCCCTGAGCCTGACCGCCGAAGGCCGTGCCCTGGCCGAAGCCATCGAAGCCGAGCTTGTGCGTGTGCGCCACGACGTGTTGCAGGGTATCGACGAGGCCGACCTGCAAGCCGCCTTGCGTGTGCTGCGCGCCTTCGAGGCCGCCGGCCTGGGCAACTCTGGCGGGGTGGCATGAACGGCTTCTTCAGCTCGGTACCACCGGCCCGCGACTGGTTCTACGGCGTGCGTACCTTCGCCGCGTCGATGATCGCGCTGTACATCGCCCTGCTGATGCAGCTGCCGCGCCCGTACTGGGCGATGGCGACCGTGTACATCGTCTCCAGCCCGTTTGTCGGGCCAACCAGCTCCAAGGCGCTGTATCGCGCGGTGGGTACGCTGCTGGGGGCCGGTGGGGCCATCTTCCTGGTGCCGCCGCTGGTGCAGTCACCCTTGTTGCTGACGGTGGCCATCGCGCTGTGGACGGGGACCTTGCTGTACCTGTCGCTAAACCTGCGCACAGCCAACAACTATGTGCTGATGCTGGCCGGCTACACCCTGCCGATGATCGCCCTGGCAGTGGTCGACAATCCGCTGGCGGTGTTCGATGTGGCCTCTTCCCGCGCGCAGGAAATCTGCCTGGGGATCGTCTGCGCCGCAGTGGTCGGAGCGATTTTCTGGCCGCGGCGCCTGGCGCCGGTGGTGGTTGGCGCGACCGGCAGCTGGTTCAGCGAAGCGATCCGCTACAGCGACACCTACCTTGCCCGCGATGTGGCCGCTGACAAGGTGGGCGGCATGCGCGGTGCGATGGTCGCCACGTTCAACTCGCTGGAACTGATGATTGGCCAGCTCGGCCACGAGGGCGCCGGCCCGCACACCCTGAAGAACGCCCGCGAACTGCGCGGACGGATGATCCACCTGTTGCCGGTGATTGATGCCCTTGACGACGCCCTGGTGGCGCTCGAAGGCCGCGCGCCTGCCCAGTTCGCCCAGTTGCAACCCGTGCTGGCTGCCGCCCGCGAGTGGCTCAAGGGCACCGCCGAAAGTGCTTCGGTAGCACGCTGGACCCACCTGCACGAGCAGATCGATCGCCTGCAACCCGGCGCTGCCGCCCTCGATCAGCGCGCTGAACTGCTGCTGTCCAACGCGCTTTACCGCCTGGCCGAATGGGCCGATCTCTGGCAGGACTGCTGCACCCTGCAACATGCCTTGCGCAATGACGATCCCAAGCCCTGGCGTGCGGTGTACCGCCACTGGCGTCTGGGCCGCCTGACCCCCTTCTTCGACCGTGGGCTGATGCTCTACTCGGTAGCGTCCACCGTGCTGGCGATCATCGTCGCCTGCGGCCTGTGGATCGGCCTTGGCTGGAACGACGGGGCCAGCGCGGTGATCCTCGCCGCCGTGTCGTGCAGCTTCTTCGCGGCGATGGACGACCCCGCACCGCAGATCTACCGATTCTTCTTCTGGACGTTGATGTCGGTGATCTTCTCCAGCCTGTACCTGTTCCTGGTACTGCCTAACCTGCACGACTTCCCGATGCTGGTGCTGGCCTTCGCCGTGCCGTTCATCTGCGTCGGCACCCTGACCGTGCAGCCGCGCTTCTACCTGGGCACCTTGCTGACCATCGTCAACACCTCGACCTTCATCAGCATCCAGGGCGCTTACGACGCCGACTTCTTCACCTTCCTCAACTCCAACCTGGCCGGCCCGGTGGGGCTGCTGTTCGCCTTCATCTGGACTCTGGTGATGCGCCCGTTCGGCGTCGAACTGGCGGCCAAACGCATGACCCGCTTCCTGTGGCGCGACATCGTCGAGATGACCGAACCAGCGACCCTGGCCGAACACCGCCAGGTCGGCGTGCAAATGCTCGACCGCCTGATGCAGCACCTGCCGCGCCTGTCGCAGACCGGCCAGGACAGCGGCGTGGCCCTGCGCGACCTGCGCGTGGGCCTGAACCTGCTCGACCTGCTGGCCCACCTGCCACGAGCCGGCAACCAGGCCCGCGAGCGCCTGCAAACGGTGATCGAGGACGTCGGCGGCCATTACGCCGCCTGCCTGCGCGCCGGCGAACGCCTGCATGCCCCCGCAGCCCTGCTGCGCAACATGGAACGGGCGCGCCTGGCGCTGAATCTGGATGAACTGTACGAACGCGGCGACGCCCGCACCCACCTGCTGCACGCCCTGAGCGGCCTGCGCCTGGCGCTGCTGCCGGGCGTCGAGGTGATGCTCGAGCCAGCCGAACAACCGCAACTGCCCCCTGGGCTGGATGGAGCGCCCCTGTGATCGGTGAACTGGATATCAGCGGGGTATTCCTGCCCACGCTGCTGGTGATGATGCTTGGCACCTACCTGCTGTTCCTTGGGGTGCACGCGGTGCTGGTGCGGGTGCATTTCTACCGCCTGGTCTGGCACCGGGCGCTGTTCAACGTTGCTTTATATGCCGTGCTGCTTGGCGCGGTGGACCATTTTTGCCGAAGCCTGATGCTGCCATGAAAAAACCTTTGCTGACCCTGGGCCGTGTGGTCCTGACCTTGCTGGTAGTGACCTTCGCCGCCGTGCTCGTGTGGCAGATGGTGGTGTACTACCTGTTCGCCCCCTGGACCCGCGACGGCCACATCCGTGCCGATGTCATCCAGATTGCCCCGGACGTGTCCGGCCTGATTCAGAAAGTCGAGGTGCGCGACAACCAGACCGTCAAGCGCGGCGATGTGCTGTTCACCATCGACCAGGACCGCTTCAGCCTGGCGCTGCGCCAGGCCAAGGCGACTCTCGGCGAGCGTCAGGAAACCCTGGCCCAGGCTTCCCGTGAAGCACGGCGCAACCGCAAGCTGGGCAACCTGGTGGCGGCCGAGCAACTGGAAGAGAGCCAGTCCCGCGAAGCGCGCGCGCGTTCGGCGGTCAGCGAGGCTCAGGTCGCGGTCGACACTGCCCAGCTCAACCTCGACCGTTCAGTGGTGCGCAGCCCGGTGGACGGCTACCTCAACGACCGCGCCCCGCGTAACCACGAATTCGTCACTGCTGGCCGCCCGGTGCTGTCGGTGGTCGACAGTGCTTCGTATCACGTCGATGGCTATTTCGAAGAAACCAAGCTGGGCGGCATCCACATCGGCGACGCCGTGGACATCCGCGTGATGGGCGACAACACCCGCCTGCGCGGCCATGTGCAGAGCTTTGCCGCCGGTATCGAAGACCGTGACCGCAGCAGCGGCGCCAACCTGTTGCCCAACGTCAATCCGGCGTTCAGCTGGGTGCGCCTGGCCCAGCGGATCCCGGTGCGCATCGCCTTCGACGAAGTGCCGGCAGACTTCCGCATGATCGCCGGGCGTACCGCCACGGTGTCGATCATCGAGGGCCAGCAGCCATGAAGCAGCTGATCCTGGCTGGCGTCTGCCTGTCGTTGGGGGCCTGCATGATGGTCGGTCCGGACTATGACGTGCCCAAGGACGCCGCCGTGCAGCGCAGCGACCTCAACGGCCCGCTGCGTCAGGACGCCGACAGCGTTGTATCGGCGCCGGTGCCCGAGGACTGGTGGCAGCTGTACCAGGATCAACGTCTCAACGCGTTGGTACGCCAGGCGTTGAGCGCCAACACCGAGCTGCGCGTGGCGGCGGCCAACATCGCCAAGGCCCGTGCGCAGGTCGAGGTGGCCGAATCCCAGGGCGGTTTCAGTGGCGGCGTCAAAGCGGGCGCGCAGCGCTTGCAGGAGTCCGGTGAAGCCTTTCTGCTGACCGAGAAGGTGCCCGTTGCCAACATCGGCGAAGCGATCATCAGCGCTTCGTATCAGTTCGACCTGTGGGGCACCTTCAAGCGCGGCACCGAAGCCGCCAAGGCCAATGCCGACGCCGTGCAGGCCGCTGCCGACACCGCGCGCATCACCTTGGTGGCGGATGTGGTCAAGGCTTACACCCAGGTGTGCTCGGCCAACGAGGAATATCACATCGCCCGTGAGTCGCTCGATCTGCAGCAGCAGAGCGTGCAGCTCAATCAGCGCCTGCGCGATGCTGGACGCGGTGACGAAACCCAGGTCACCCGTTCGCAGACCCAGTTCAAGTCGTTGCGCGCCGAACTGCCGCGCTTCAAGGCCGAGCGCGAAACCGGGCTGTACACCCTGGCGGCGCTGCTCGCCCAGCCTGTGGACAAGTTGCCCGCCGGCACCGCCGATTGCGCCGAGTTGCCGCACCTGAACCAGCTGGTCCCGGTTGGCGACGGTGCTGCGTTGCTCAAGCGTCGCCCCGACGTGCGCCAGGCTGAACGCCAGCTGGCGGCGGCCACCGCGAACATCGGTGTGGCCACAGGAGCGCTGTACCCAGACATCAGCATCGGCGCCCAGGTCGGCACCATCGGCATCCTCGAGAACCTCGGCGAGCCTGCGACCAACCGCTGGGGCTTCGGTCCACAGATCAGCTGGAGCATTCCTACCAACGGCACCCGTGCGCGCATTCGCATGGCCGAGGCTTCGACCCAGGCGGCGCTGGCGCATTTCGATGGGGTGGTGCTGAACGCCATTCGCGAGACCCAGACTCGGTTGGCGCAGTACAGCGCCTTGCTTGACCGGCGTGATGCGCTGGCCGAGGCGGAGCAGTCGGCGAAGGAAGCGGCTGATCAGACGCACCGGTATTACCAGGCGGGGCGCGAGTCGTTCCTGGCGGATTTGCAGGCTACGCGGACTTACACCGATGTGCGTGCGCAGCTGGCGGCGGCGAATAGCCAGGTGGCTGTGGGGCAGATTGGGGTGTTTTTGGCGCTTGGTGGTGGGTGGAAGGAGGGTGGCAAGCGTTGAGATCGGTTTGGCGTCTGGGTGCATGCCTTAGGTTTTGTGTTGGTGCGAAAATCGAGCGCCGCCCGCGCGGCGCATCGCGGATGAATCCGCTCCTACATCTGTTTCGGGCCAATTATTTCTGTGGGGTTCGCGCGCGGCCCTTGGCTGTACGCCTTGATATCGAGTCGTACAAAGAAGGCGCACAGCGATGCTTTCACAGGATGGACTGGCCCGAAACAAATGTAGGAGCGGATTCATCCGCGATGCGCCGCGCGGGCGGCGCTCGATATCCGCAACGCTGCAAAACTCAACCCATGCTCTCCTGATTTGTAGCAAGATTTTTCATGAAATCCGCCCACGACCCTTGAGCGAAGCAAAGTGGAAGTGAACAATGTTCTCTTTCGCATCCCCATCGAGACTGGCCATGAAAACCCGTTCCCGCCTGCTTGCCTGGTTGCCGGCTTTGTTGCTTGCCCCGGTGCTGGCGCTGTGCAGCACCTTGGCCGTGGCCGAAGCGCCTGCCGAGGCCACCAAGGCCCTGCACTTGCTCGACTACATCGGTGCCGACTACCCGCCAACCGTCAGTAACGGCAAGGTCATCGACAGCGGCGAATACCGTGAGCAACAAGAGTTCAGCGCCGTATTGGCCGACCTGGTCAAAGGCCTGCCGGCAAACGCTGAACAAACTGCCCTGGAGCAAGGTGTTCAAGCACTGCGCCAGGCCATCGAGCAACGCCAGGATGGCCCCTCGGTCGCCAAACAGGCCCGCCAGCTAGGCGCGCGCTTGGCAGTGGCCTACGAGGTCAGCCAGGCCCCGGTGATCACACCGGACCCTGCCCGTGGCGCGTCGTTGTATGCGCAGAATTGCTCGATCTGCCACGGTGACATGGGCGCGGGCGATGGCCCTGCTGGCGTTGGCCTGGAGCCTGCTCCAGCCGACTTGCGCAACAAAACGCGCCTCGACCAGCTGAGCCTGTTCGACCTCTACAACACCCTGGCCCTGGGCATCGATGGCACCGAAATGCCATCCTTCGCCGACCAACTCGATGATCGCCAGCGCTGGGACGTGGCGGCCTATATCGCCAGCTTCACTGCCGACCCGCAGGCGGCCAAAGGTGACAAGGCCTGGAACCTGGCCGACCTGGCCCGCCAGACACCGGCCGAGGTCGCCAGCACCGAAGGCGCTGGCGCCGTGGAGGCCTTCCGCGCCCAGCGTGCCCAGCCGCCGCAGGTCAAGCGTGGCCCGGCACAACTGCTCGAATACACCGCCAGCACTTTGGACAAGAGCCTCGCGGCCTATCGCGCAGGCGACCACGACCAGGCTTACGACCTTTCAGTCGCTGCCTATCTGGAAGGGTTCGAGCTGGTCGAAAGTTCGCTGGACAACATCGACACCCAGGCGCGCAAAGACACCGAAAAATCGCTGATGGCCTACCGTCAGTCGCTGCAGGACGGCTTGCCGGTCGCCCAGGCCGAGCAACGCCTGGCCGAAGCCAAGGCCAAGCTGGACCAGGCGTCCAAACTGCTGGGCAGCGATGGACTGAGCTGGTCGCTGAGCTACATCTCCGGCCTGTTGATCCTCCTGCGCGAAGGCCTTGAAGCCATTCTGGTACTGGCCGCGATCCTGGCCTTCCTGCGCAACACCGGCCAGCAGTCGGCAGTTCGCAGCGTCAATATCGGCTGGGCGCTGGCGCTGGTCGCAGGCTTCGCCACCTGGGCCCTGGCGGCCTATGTGATCGATGTTGGCGGCGCTCAACGTGAGCTGCTGGAAGGCTGCACGGCGCTGTTCGCGGCGGTGATGGTGCTGTGGCTGGGGGTGTGGATGCACGATCGCCGCCATGCCGCAGCCTGGCAGGATTACATCAAGAGCAGCCTGGTCAGTGGCGGCGGGCGCTTCGGCTTTGCCATGCTGGCTTTCTTCTCGGTGTACCGAGAATTGTTCGAAGTGATCCTGTTCTATGAAACCCTGTGGCTGCAAGCGGGCCCCGCTGGGCATCAAGCGGTATTGGCGGGTGGTGCCACGGCGTTGGTGCTGTTGGTCGGCCTGGCCTGGGTGATTCTGCGCGGTTCGGCCAAATTGCCGCTGTCGCTGTTCTTCACCATCAACGCCGCCTTGCTGTGCGCGCTGTCGGTGGTGTTTGCCGGGCATGGCGTCAAGGCCCTGCAAGAGGCTGGCGTGCTGGGTACACGGCCGGTGGCGTTCTTCGAGTTCGACTGGCTGGGGATTCATGCCGATGCGTACTCGCTGACGGCACAGGCGGTGGCCTTGCTGGCCATTATGGTGTTGTATGGGCGCAGTCGCCTGGCCGAGAAGCGGCGGGCTGCGGTTTAGAGGTTGATGCTGCTGGCCTCTTCGCGGGGCAAGCCCGCTCCCACAAGGTTCTATGCAATCCTTGTGGGAGCGGGCTTGCCCCGCGAAGAGGCCAGTACTGACAGAAGAGATTGCCCATGCGCATATGGATCGACGCCGACGCCTGCCCCAAGGCAGCCAAGGACCTGATCGTCAAATTCGCCCTCAAGCGCAAGCTGGAGGTGATCATGGTCGCCGGCCAGGCCGTGGCCAAGCCGGCGTTTGCCGTGGTCCGGCTGATCGTGGTGCCCAGCGGCATGGACGCCGCCGACGATTACCTGGTCGAGCACGCCGAGCCGGGCGAACTGGTGATCTGCAGCGACGTACCGCTGGCCGACCGGCTGATCAAGAAGGGTGTGGCGGCCTTGGACCCACGCGGCCGCGAGTTCGACGAGCGCAACATGGGCGAGCGCCTGGCCGTGCGCAACCTGTTCACCGAGTTGCGCGAGCAGGGGCAGGTCGGCGGTGGGCAGGCGCCTTATGGCGAACGTGAAAAGCAGGCGTTCGCCAATGCGCTGGACCGTATCCTTACCCGCCTGAGCAAGGGCTGATCAGTCGCCTTCGTGGGTCAGTTCCAGCACCCGGTCCACCAGCTTGTAGATCCCGCCAGCCGCCTCGCTGATCGACTTGGCCGACATGTACGCCGGGGTGGTCACCAACTTGCGCTGAGTATCTTCGACGATGTCATGCACATCGCACTCTTCATGGGTGCCGCCCATCTTGACCACCGCTGCGGCGGTGCCGGCATCGGTACCGATGGTGCAGACCACGCCCGGTCCGTAGATTTTCGCCGCCAGCGCCGGCGAAATGCACATCAATCCCACCGGCTTGCAAGCTTCGGCAAAGGCTTCGGCCAGAGCCAACACATCCGGCTGCACGGTGCACTCAGTGCCTTCCACTGCAAAGTTGGACAGGTTCTTCGCCGCGCCAAAACCGCCCGGCACGATCAGCGCATCGAAGTCTTCGACCTTGGCTTCACGAATGTCTTTCACTTCTCCCCGAGCGATACGCGCCGATTCCACCAGCACATTGCGCGACTCTGGCATTTCTTCACCCGTCAGGTGGTCGATCACGTGCATCTGCGCGATGTTCGGCGCAAAGCACTGCACCTGTGCGCCGCGCTGGTCGAGGCGCAGCAGGGTGATCACGCTTTCATGGATTTCGGCGCCGTCATAGACGCCACAGCCGGAAAGAATCACCGCTACTTTTTTCGTCATGCTCATTACTCCAGTGTCGAGGCGCTAAATGTCCTCTAGTTTGGCAGATGTGGCCATAGGGATTGCTCGGGGCGCATCCTAATCTCTGTGGATACCCTTCGAGGCTGCTGTCCATGGACCTGATACTGCTGGCCGTGCCATTTTTCTTCGTGTTGATCGCGGTTGAACTGGTCGCCGACCGCATGCGCGGCCAGCGTAATTTCACCCTGGCCGACTCGATCAACAGCCTCAGCACCGGCGTGCTGTCCACCAGTACCGGGTTGCTGACCAAAGGGGTAGGGCTGCTGACCTATGCGTTGGCCTGGGAGCACCTGGCGCTGCTGCATTTGCCGGAGCAGGCCGTATGGGTGTGGCTGCTGGCCTTCGTGCTCTACGACTTCTGCTACTACTGGCTGCACCGCCTTGGCCACGAGCGCAACGTGCTGTGGGCGGCGCATTCGGTGCACCACCAGAGCGAGGAATACAACCTCACCACCGCACTGCGCCAGACCAGCAGCGGCTTCATCTTCTCGTGGATCTTCTACCTGCCGCTGGCGCTGATCGGTGTACCGCCTCTGGTGTTCATCACCGTGGCGTCGCTCAATCTGCTGTACCAGTTCTGGGTGCACACCCGGCACATTCCCAAGTTGGGCTGGCTCGAATGGGTGTTGATCACGCCGTCCAACCATCGCGTCCACCATGCGCAAAATCCTGCTTACTTGGATCGTAACTACGGCGGTGTGTTCATTCTCTGGGATCGCCTGTTCGGTACGTTCAAGGAAGAGGATCCGGCGGAACCTGTGGTATTTGGTGTGACGACGCCGCTGGCCAGCTGGAACCCGCTGTGGGCCAACCTGCAGTTCTATGCCCAACTCTGGGCCGATGCCCGGCACACCGGCAGCCTGTGGGACAAGCTGCGTATCTGGTTCATGCCCACCGGTTGGCGGCCGGCCGACGTGGCCGCACGTTATCCACAGGCCAAGCAGAACCTGGCCCAGTTCCGCAAATTCGAAATCGCGCTTGGGCGAGCGCCGCAGGTTTACGTGGTGCTGCAGTTCGCCGTTTACGTGGCGTTGGGCAGTTACTTGATGGATGTGGCCGAGCACGTGCCGACTGCAGCCCTTGTGCTGGGCTGGTCGGTGATGGCGCTGGGGTTGTTCGCCTTGGGTGCGGCCTTGGAGAATCGGCCGTGGGCAGGGCGCCTGGAAGTGGCACGCCTGCTGCTGAATGCGCCGGCCCTGTATCTGGCTGGCGCGCTGGGCTTAGGGGTGGTTACGCCGTTGGTCTGGCTCTTGCTCGTGCTTTACAGCCTGCTCAGCCTCTGGGGCCTGGCTCTCTGCCGCCGCCTTGCGCTCCGCGCGCATCGTGCGAAAGCGCCGGCGCAGCCACAGCAGGGCACCAAGCAGCAGCAAGCCGCCGAGCACCCATAGCTCGTATTTCTTCACATTGCCGAGCATGCCTTCGAGAATGGCGCCAAAGTGGTACGCGGCAGCGCCCAGCGCCAAGGCCCAGACGGCCGCGCCAATACCGTTGAGCAGCAAGTAGCGGCGCGGAGGGTAGCCGGACAGGCCGATGGCCACGGGCATGACCGTGCGCAGGCCGTAGACGAAGCGGAAGCTCAGCACCCAGATGTCCGGGTGGCGGCGGATATGCTCCAGTGCGCGGTCGCCCATGGCTTGCCAACGGGGTTTGCGCGCCAGGATCTTGCGCCCATGACGGCGGCCCATGAAGTACCACAGCTGGTCGCCGGCGTAGCTGCCAAAAAATGCCACGACCACCACCAGACTGATGTCCATGTAGCCGCGAAACGCAAGAAACCCTGCAAGCACCAGGATGGTCTCGCCTTCGAAGAAGGTGCCTAGAAAAAGGGCAAAGTAGCCGAAATCCTGCAGGAATTGTTGAAGCATTTTCTGAGGTGCTGGCGAAATGAACGCGCAGCCTACCCCTTCGCGCGCATTCGTGAAAGTGTCCAAATGTGTCTCGACGTGAACATTTCCTACAAGGACAATGGCTTTGCCCCCATGCAGCGTCTTGCGCCTGACTGTCACACAGGCGTCATAATGGCTGCTTATCGTCCCGCTCAATAGATGATAGGGCGTTAACGTCCTCCAGGAACGTCCAGATGAATAATGAAGTGCTTACACCTGTCGTGATCAAGGATGCCGAGGCTGTCCCCGAAGAGCTGGTGCAGACCCCGCCGGATCTGCCTGAACTGCCGGAGCCAGCGGTTTCGGAGCCCGTAGCCGAAGCTGCCGCGCCGGCCCCCGTTGCAACCGCCGCGCCGGCCATCGCCGCCACGAGCCTGGACGACAGCAGCCTGTACATTCATCGCGAGCTGTCGCAGCTGCAGTTCAACATTCGCGTGCTGGAGCAGGCACTGGACGAGTCGTACCCGCTGCTCGAACGCCTGAAATTCCTGCTGATCTTCTCCAGCAACCTGGACGAATTCTTCGAAATCCGCGTGGCGGGCCTGAAGAAGCAGATCAACTTCGCCCGTGAGCAGGCTGGCGCCGACGGCCTGCAGCCGCACCAGGCGCTGGCGCGCATCAGCGAGCTGGTGCACATCGAAGTGGACCGCCAGTACGCGATTCTCAACGACGTGCTGCTGCCCGAGCTTGAGAAGCACGCGATCCGTTTCATCCGCCGCCGTTACTGGACACCCAAGCTCAAGACCTGGGTTCGCCGCTTCTTCCGCGACGAGATCGCGCCAATCATCACCCCGATCGGCCTCGACCCGACGCACCCGTTCCCGCTGCTGGTGAACAAGAGCCTCAACTTCATCGTCGAACTCGAAGGCGTCGACGCCTTCGGCCGCGACTCGGGCCTGGCGATCATCCCGGCGCCGCGCCTGTTGCCGCGGGTCATCCGCGTGCCGGAAGAGGTCGGTGGTGCGGGCGACAATTACGTGTTCCTGTCGTCGATGATCCACGCCCATGCCGACGACCTGTTCCAGGGCATGAAGGTCAAGGGCTGCTACCAGTTCCGCCTGACCCGTAACGCCGACCTGGCGCTGGATTCCGAAGAGGTCGACGACCTGGCCCGTGCTCTGCGCGGCGAGCTGTTCTCGCGCCGCTACGGCGATGCCGTGCGCCTCGAAGTGGCCGACACCTGCCCGAAACACCTGTCCGACTACCTGCTCAAGCAGTTCAGCCTGAGCGAGAACGAGCTGTACCAGGTCAACGGCCCGGTCAACCTGACCCGCCTGTTCAGCATTACCGGCCTCGACAGCCATCCAGAGCTGCAGTACACGCCGTTCACCCCAGCGATTCCCAAGCTGCTGACCAATGCCGAGAACATCTTCAGCGTGATCAGCAAGCAGGACATCCTGCTCATGCACCCATTCGAGTCCTTTACCCCAGTGGTCGACCTGCTGCGCCAGGCAGCCAAGGACCCGCACGTGCTTGCCGTGCGCCAGACCCTGTACCGCTCCGGGGCCAACTCGGAAATCGTCGACGCCCTGGTCGACGCGGCGCGAAACGGCAAAGAGGTCACTGCGGTGATCGAATTGCGTGCGCGTTTCGACGAAGAGTCCAACCTGCAGATGGCCAGCCGCCTGCAGGCCGCCGGTGCGGTTGTGATCTACGGCGTGGTCGGTTTCAAGACCCACGCCAAGATGATGCTTATCCTGCGCCGCGAGCAGGGCGAAATCGTCCGCTACGCGCACTTGGGTACCGGTAACTACCACGCCGGCAACGCCCGTCTGTACACCGACTACAGCCTGCTGACCTCCGACGACGCACTGACCGAAGACGTCGGCAAGCTGTTCAGCCAGTTGATCGGCATGGGCAAGACCTTGCGCATGAAAAAACTGCTGCACGCGCCGTTCACCCTGAAAAAGGGCATGCTCGACATGATCGCGCGTGAAACCCAGTTCGCCCTCGAAGGCAAGCCTGCGCACATCATCGCCAAGTTCAACTCGCTGACCGACGCCAAGGTCATCAAGGCGCTGTACAAGGCCAGCCAGTCGGGCGTGAAGATCGACCTGGTAGTGCGTGGCATGTGCTGCCTGCGCCCAGGGATTCCAGGGGTGTCGCACAACATTCAGGTGCGCTCGATCATCGGCCGCTTCCTCGAGCACACCCGGGTGTTCTACTTCCTCAATGGCGGCGAAGAGCAGATCTACCTGTCCAGCGCCGACTGGATGGAGCGCAACCTCGACAAGCGTGTCGAGACCTGCTTCCCGGTGGAGGGCAAGAAGCTGTTGCTGCGGGTCAAGAAGGAGCTGGAAGGCTACCTGACCGACAACACCCATGCCTGGACGCTGCAGCCTGACGGGCGCTACGTGCGCAGCAGCCCGACCGGCAACCAGAACCCGCGCAGTGCCCAGGCGACCCTGCTGGAGCGCCTGAGCAACCCGGTCCTCAACGTACGCTGAGGATGAAGTTGACCCGGGCCAGCCACTCCGCCTCATTGGCGAAGTCGGCCTGGGTCAGCTGGTTCTGCTCCAGCCAGCCCTGAGGGAAGACGACGTCGAGGCTGTTGTCGCCGGCTTCGAGTTGCACCTGCGGCATCTGCTGAGTGCCGCGGATGTGGTGGAAGAGGATGGCGAAGCGCAGCAATACGCACAGGCGCAGCAGTTTCACGCCTTCATCGCCCAGTTCGGCGAATTTCTCTTTGGGGATGTTGCGGCGGTGGCCGCGTACCAGCAGGGCCATCATCTGCTGGTCTTCACGCGAAAAGCCCGACAGGTCGGAGTGCTCGATCAGGTAGGCGCCATGTTTATGGTAGTGATAGTGGGCAATGTCCAGGCCGACTTCATGGATTTTTGCGGCCCAGCCCAGTAGATCGCGCCAGTTTCCATTTTCCAGATCCCACGCCTTGGCTACTTGGTCGAAGGCATGCAGCGCCTTGCGCTCGACACGCGCAGCCTGGCCCTGGTCGACGTGGTAACGCTCCATCAACGAATTCAGGGTACGCTCGCGCACGTCTTCATGGTGATGGCGGCCTAGCAGGTCGAACAACACGCCTTCACGCAGGGCGCCATCGCAGTGGTCCATGCGCTGCAGTTCCAACGCGTCGAAGATGGCTTCGAGAATCGCCATGCCGGCTGGGAAAATGGTACGACGGTCTGGTTTGACGCCTTCGAAGTCGATCTTGTCGACCTCGCCGAGCTTGAACATCTTGCGTTTGACCCAGGCCAGGCCTTCGGCATTGACCTCGCCGTTGCCCAAACCGCTGGACTTGATCGCGGCGCCGATGGCGCGGATGGTCCCCGACGAGCCGATGGCTTCGTCCCAGGTCAGGCGGTGCAAGGCGTTTTCAATGCTCATCAGCTCCAGGCGCGCGGCGGTGTAAGCCTGGGCGTAGCGCGCCGGGGTGATCTTGCCGTCGCGGAAATAACGTTGAGTGAAGCTGACGCAGCCCATTTGCAGGCTCTCGCGCAGCAGCGGCTCGAAGCGCTGGCCGATGATGAACTCGGTGCTGCCGCCGCCGATGTCGGCGACCAGGCGTTTGCCGGGAGTGTCGGCCAGGGTGTGCGAGACACCCAGGTAGATCAGGCGCGCTTCTTCACGGCCGGAAATCACTTCGACCGGATGGCCGAGGATGGCTTCGGCGCGCAGGATGAATTCGTTACGGTTGCGCGCTTCGCGCAGGGCATTGGTGCCAACGATACGCACGGCACCGGCCGGCATGCCGTTGATCAACTGGGCGAAGCGCTTGAGGCATTCAAGGCCTCGCACCATGGCTTCTTCGCTGAGCATGCGCGCTTCGTCGATGCCTGCGGCCAGCTGAACCTTCTCGCCGAGGCGCTCCAGAATGCGTATCTCGGTATGGTGAGCCTTGGCCACGACCATGTGGAAACTGTTGGAGCCGAGGTCGATGGCGGCGATCAGGGACAGGTTCTTCGCGGAGGTATGCGGCATGATCTGAGGGTTCTCGGTCGTTAACCTGGCAATCGTGCCACGTTCCTCGGCTGTCGCCAACGCGCGGCATGCCAAGGGTTGATGCAAGGCAATGTGCCATTCGATGCTATGACACTTGTGTGACAGTTTCGATTCGTGGCGTCTTGCACAACTATAGTTACACTCAATCGTGCGTGACTTCCTGTAGGCAGCCTCTGCGGCTATCATGGGCCACGTTTTTTTGCTTACGACCCCTGGAGATATCCATGAGCAGCGATCTGATCAAACACGTCACCGACGCCACCTTCGAGGCCGAAGTCCTGCAAGCCCAAGGCCCGGTGCTGGTTGATTACTGGGCTGAATGGTGCGGCCCATGCAAGATGATCGCGCCAGTCCTGGACGACATCGCTTCCACTTACGAGGGCAAACTGACCGTCGCCAAGCTGAACATCGACGACAACCAGGAAACCCCAGCCAAGCACGGCGTGCGTGGCATCCCGACGCTGATGCTGTTCAAGAACGGCAACGTCGAGGCCACCAAGGTCGGCGCACTGTCCAAATCGCAGCTGGCCGCGTTCCTCGACGCCCACCTGTGATGTGGAAAAGCCCCGGAAATCCCGGGGCTTTTTCTTTTGCAACCCACTAGACGTCGAAAAAAGCAAGTGTTACATTCGGCCTCGCACTGCTTCTCCAGTGCCCCCTGCACGCCGTCGCCGACGCACTCCTAATTAGAATCAGTGCGCGATCCTATCGCCTTCTAGCGGCGCGGCTTCATTAAGCCAGAGCTTAATCCTCCCTTCTTACATGATTACCTCACTCCCCTTATGAACCTGACTGAACTCAAGCAAAAGCCGATTACCGATCTGCTGGAAATGGCCGAACAGATGGGCATCGAAAACATGGCCCGTTCGCGCAAACAGGACGTGATTTTCGCCCTGCTGAAGAAGCACGCGAAAAGCGGCGAAGAGATCTCGGGTGACGGCGTGCTGGAGATTCTCCAGGATGGTTTCGGTTTCCTGCGTTCGGCTGATGCGTCCTACCTGGCCGGCCCCGACGACATCTACGTCTCGCCCAGCCAGATCCGCCGCTTCAACCTGCGCACCGGCGACACCATCGTCGGCAAGATCCGCCCGCCGAAGGAAGGGGAGCGTTACTTCGCCCTGCTGAAGGTCGACACGATCAACTTCGATCGCCCGGAAAACGCGAAGAACAAGATCCTGTTCGAAAACCTGACGCCGCTGTTCCCGAACAAGCGCCTGAAGATGGAAGCCGGTAACGGTTCCACCGAAGACCTGACCGGCCGCGTCATCGACCTGTGCGCCCCGATCGGCAAAGGCCAGCGCGGCCTGATCGTCGCCCCGCCGAAAGCGGGTAAAACGATCATGCTGCAGAACATCGCGGCGAACATTACCCGGAACAACCCCGAGTGCCACCTGATCGTTCTGCTGATCGACGAGCGCCCGGAAGAAGTGACCGAAATGCAGCGCACCGTGCGCGGCGAAGTGGTCGCCTCGACCTTCGACGAGCCGCCAACCCGCCACGTGCAGGTTGCCGAGATGGTCATCGAGAAGGCCAAGCGCCTGGTCGAGCACAAGAAGGACGTGGTCATTCTGCTCGACTCCATCACCCGTCTGGCGCGTGCCTACAACACCGTGATCCCGAGCTCCGGCAAGGTGTTGACCGGTGGTGTCGACGCCCACGCCCTGGAGAAGCCGAAGCGCTTCTTCGGCGCCGCGCGTAACATCGAGGAAGGCGGTTCGCTGACCATCATCGCCACCGCGCTGGTCGAAACCGGCTCGAAGATGGACGAAGTGATCTACGAAGAGTTCAAGGGTACCGGCAACATGGAGCTGCCCCTGGACCGTCGCATCGCTGAAAAGCGCGTGTTCCCGGCCATCAACATCAACCGCTCCGGCACTCGCCGCGAAGAGCTGCTGACCGCCGACGACGAACTCCAGCGCATGTGGATCCTGCGCAAGCTGCTGCACCCGATGGACGAAATCGCCGCCATCGAGTTCCTGGTCGACAAGCTCAAGCAGACCAAGACCAACGACGAGTTCTTCCTGTCGATGAAGCGCAAGTAAGCGTTTCACTCTGGCATTGTTGGGGCCGCTTCGCGCCCCTTCGCGGGGCAAGCCCGCTCCCACAGGTTTCATGCAATCCTTGTGGGAGCGGGCTTGCCCCGCGAAGGGGCGCCCAGCGGCCCCAAGTCATTTTTGCCCCAAACAAATCCCGATCAGCGCTACACTCTGCACCCCCGACCGATACGGCCAACACGAGGCTCATGCATGCAGTATCGCGATTTGCGCGACTTCATCCGCGGCCTGGAGCAGCGCGGCGAACTCAAGCGCATCCAGGTTCCGATCTCTCCCGTTCTGGAAATGACCGAGGTCTGTGACCGCACCCTGCGTGCCAAGGGCCCGGCCTTGCTGTTCGAAAAGCCCACGGGCTTCGACATTCCGGTACTTGGCAACCTGTTTGGCACGCCAGAGCGCGTTGCGATGGGCATGGGCGCCGAATCGGTCGATGAGCTGCGCGAGATCGGCAAGCTGCTGGCCTTCCTCAAGGAGCCAGAGCCGCCGAAAGGCCTGAAGGATGCCTGGTCGAAGCTGCCGATTTTCAAGAAGGTCGTATCGATGGCGCCGAAGGTGGTCAAGGACGCGGTGTGCCAGGAAGTGGTCGTCGAAGGCGACGACGTCGACCTCGGCCAGCTACCGATCCAGCACTGCTGGCCGGGCGACGTGGCGCCGCTGATCACCTGGGGCCTGACCGTGACGCGCGGGCCGAACAAGGACCGCCAGAATCTGGGCATTTATCGCCAGCAGGTCATTGGTCGCAACAAGGTGATCATGCGCTGGCTGAGCCACCGTGGCGGTGCACTGGACTATCGCGAATGGTGCGAAAAGGACCCCGGCCAACCGTTCCCGGTCGCCGTGGCGCTGGGCGCCGACCCTGCAACCATCCTCGGTGCCGTGACGCCGGTGCCTGATACCCTGTCCGAATACGCCTTCGCCGGCCTCTTGCGCGGCAACCGCACCGAGCTGGTCAAGTGCCGTGGCAGCAACCTGCAGGTGCCAGCGACTGCCGAGATCATCCTCGAAGGTGTGATCCACCCAGGGGAAATGGCGCCGGAAGGTCCGTATGGCGACCATACCGGTTACTACAATGAAGTGGACAGCTTCCCTGTGTTCACTGTCGAGCGCATCACTCACCGGCAAAAGCCGATCTACCACAGCACCTACACCGGCCGGCCGCCAGATGAGCCAGCGATCCTCGGCGTGGCGCTGAACGAAGTGTTCGTGCCGATCCTGCAGAAGCAGTTCCCGGAGATCGTCGACTTCTACCTGCCGCCGGAAGGCTGCTCGTACCGCATGGCCGTAGTGACCATGAAGAAGCAGTACCCAGGCCATGCCAAGCGCGTGATGCTGGGTGTGTGGTCGTTCCTGCGGCAGTTCATGTACACCAAATTCGTTATCGTCACCGACGACGACATCAACGCCCGCGACTGGAATGACGTGATCTGGGCCATCACCACGCGCATGGACCCCAAGCGTGATACGGTGATGATCGACAACACGCCGATCGACTACCTGGACTTCGCGTCGCCGGTATCGGGGCTGGGGTCGAAGATGGGCCTGGATGCCACGCACAAGTGGCCGGGCGAGACGACACGCGAATGGGGCCGGGTCATCGTCAAGGACGAGGCCGTCACCCGCCGCATCGATGAGCTGTGGGATCAGTTGGGAATAGATTGATGCAGGTAACGTTGCAGCCGTCCGGGGCGGTGCTGGCGCTCGAACCCGGGGAACGGATCCTGGATGGAGCGCGGCGGCTGGGCTATGACTGCCCGAACAGCTGCCGCAATGGCAACTGCCATGTCTGCGCCGCATTGTTGGTCGAAGGTCGCGTTCGCCAGAACGGTGAGGTGCGCGACCATGGCGAGCTGTTCACTTGCATCGCCGAACCCCTGGAGGACTGCGTTTTGCTCTGGGATGGTGTGCTGGCCCTGGGCGAGCTGCCAGTGCGCAAGCTGGCATGCACCGTCAGTGAGTGCGTCGACGTCGGCGGCGATGTCTGGCGAGTGCGCCTGCGCGCGCCAGCCGGCAAGCCGCCGCGCTATCACGCCGGGCAGTACTTGATGATCGAGCGCGAGGGCGGCAAGCCGGCAGCCTTCTCGCTGGCGTCCGCGCCCCATGGTGGGCGGGACCTGGAGCTGCACGTGCTGGCGCGTGAGGCCAGTGCCCTGCAGTTGCTCGATCAACTGCGGCGCAGCGGTCTGGCGCGGATCGAGATGCCGTTCGGCGACACCCACCTGGCCGAGTTGCCAGACGGGCCGCTGGTGCTGATCGCTGCGGGTACCGGCATGGGGCAGATGCACAGCCTGGTCGAGCATTGCCGCGCGCAGGGCTTTAAACACCCGGTGCACTTGTACTGGGGCGTGCGCCGTCCTGAAGACTTCTATGCCATCGAACACTGGGACGAATGGGAGCGACTGCCCAACCTGTTCCTGCACAAGGTGGTCAGCGACCTGTGTGGCTGGGAGGGCCGTTGCGGCATGCTGCACGAGGCCGTGTGCGAAGACGTGAAGGACCTCAACACCGTGCATGTCTATGCCAGCGGTTCGCCCAACATGGTCTATGCCACACTCGACGCCTTGGTCGAGGCCGGCATGGATGCGCATCGCATGCGTGCCGATGTGTTTGCCTATGCACCGCGTGGTTAATAACCTGAGTTCCACTTAGTGGTTATAAGGCGGTAATTAAATACCGCCTTCGCTGACAACTTTCACTACACTTTGGACAATGCTTTCCTCACCTCGGAAGTTAACAGAAATTTTGGCGGCAGCTCATGTCGGCACTTGAAAGTAGCTCCTGGAAAAGTTCTTATCCTCCGGCGCTCGACTTTGGCCAGCAACTGACCCGCGAGCAATTGTTCCACTCCATGCGAACGACCATGTCTCGTCATGCAGGTGGACCGGTTTGGCTGTTCGCCTATGGTTCGTTGATCTGGCGCCCCGAGTGCAATTCGGTTGAACGCCAGCGCGCCCGCGTGCACGGCTATCACCGTGGGCTCTACCTGTGGTCCCACGAGCACCGTGGCACGCCGGAAACTCCGGGCTTGGTGTTTGGCCTCGACCGTGGAGGATCGTGCAGCGGTTTTGCCTATCGCCTGGATGAAAGCGGCCTGGACGATTCACTGATGGCTTTGTGGCAGCGGGAAATGCCGTATCCGGCGTATCGTCCGCATTGGCTCAGTTGCCGGTTGGGCGATGGCAGCAAGGTTCAGGCCCTGGGTTTTGTGCTGGAGCGGCACTTGCCGTGTTACGCCGGTAACTTGCCGGACACCTTGCTCAGTCAGATTCTTGCCAGTGCCAAAGGACGGTATGGCACCACCCGCGAGTATGTCGAACAGACGTTGAATGCGCTGCGCAATCATCAGATGCCGGATCGCAACTTAGAGGCGCGCTTCAGGCGGTGCCATAACCTGCGCGAGGTTTGAGTCGCTTGTACCGGCCTCTTCGCGGGGCAAGCCCGCTCCCACAGGTACCCCACTGCCCTCAGGCCTGGTGGGGTGCCTGTGGGAGCGGGCTTGACCCGCGAAAGGGTCGGTTCAGTCAATACATTTGGAATGCCTTACTTTGTCAGCACTACCAACTTACCCACAGCCTTTCGCTGCCCGAGCTGCTCAATCGCAGCCCCAGCCTCGGCCAGTGGATAAGTTTGCGACACCAGCGGTTTGAGCTTACCTTCGGCATGCCAGGCAAACAGCTGTCGGAAATTGGCCGCGTTGTCCTCCGGCTGGCGCTGGGCAAATGCCCCCCAGAACACCCCCAGTACCGCCGCCCCTTTGAGCAGCACCAGGTTCGCAGCCATCTGTGGAATGCTGCCACTGGCGAAGCCGACCACCAGCAACCGGCCATTCCAGGCAAGCCCACGTACAGCCTGGTCGAACAGTTCGCCGCCGACCGGGTCGTAGATCACATCCACCCCCTGGCCGCCGGTCAGGCGCTTGATCTCGTCCTTGAGGCTGGCCTGGCTGTAGTCGATCAGCTCGTCAGCCCCCGCAGCCTTGGCCACGGCAAGTTTCTCGGCGCTGCTTGCCGCAGCGATCACTTTGGCGCCCAATGCCTTGCCGATCTCCACCGCGGCCAGGCCGACACCCCCGGATGCACCGAGCACCAGCAGGGTTTCCCCGGGTTGCAACTGGCCGCGCTGTTTGAGCGCGTGCATCGAGGTGCCGTAGGTCATGCCAAACGCGGCGGCGGTGGTGAAGTCCATGCTGTCGGGGATGGGCAGCACGTTGTAGAACGGCACGGCCACCTGCTCGGCGAACGCGCCCCAACCGGTCAGGGCCATAACCCGATCACCGACCTTGAACGCGCCAGCGCGCTCACCGACCGCGGCGACCACGCCCGCCGCCTCGCCACCCGGCGAAAACGGCAGCGGCGGCTGGAACTGGTATTTGCCTTCGATGATCAAGGTGTCAGGGAAGTTAACCCCGGCCGCCTGCACGTCGAGCAGAATCTCGTTCTTCTTCGGCGCCGGGCTGGCCACCTCTTCCAGCACCAGGTCGCGTGCCGGGCCCAGGGTTTTGCACAACACAGCTTTCATCGGGGCTATTCCTTTGCGGGTCGTGGCCGATAAGTGTAGGAGGGCCGCCTGCCGGGTCAACGAGCATGGCCGCTCCTGATGGGCTGGCATAAGCCGGGGCTTGGGTTTGAGCGAACTGCTGGGTAAGCTGGCGCCAATTGTTTTGAGGAGCGAATTCGTGAAAGCGTGGATCTTGATGGTGCTGGCCCTGATGCTGCCAGCGGCGGCCATGGCCGAAGAAGCCAAGGAAGGAGCCCCCAAGGTCTCCTACATCAGCCTGAGCCCACCCTTCGTTGGCAACTACGCTCTCGACGGTGGCCCCAAGCTGCGCGTCTATAAAGCCGACGTTGCCCTGCGCGTGACTGGCGATGAAGCCGCCAAGGCGGTGAAGCACCACGAACCATTGATTCGCAACCAGCTGGTGGCGCTGTTCACCCAGCAGGGTGTGGATAACCTGAGCAACGTCGAGGCCAAAGAGGCATTGCGTCAGCAAGCGCTGAAGCAGGTGCAGCAGGTGATGGAAGCGGAAGAAGGCAAGCCGATTGTTGAGGATCTGCTGTTCAATAACTTGATTGTGCAGTAATCAGCGGTGCATTAACCGCGGCAACTGTTATGCTCCGATTTTTGAAGTTGCCTATAACTCTGTGGGAGCGGGCTTGCCCGCGAACACGGGCGTAGCCCGTGCCATCCACCGTAGCGCCTGCTTCGCGGGCAAGCCCGCTCCCACAGTGGATGCCTGTAGCCTCAACGAGCAAGTGCAATAATCGCCTGCCACTGCTCTTCGGTCACCGGCATCACCGACAGCCGTGTCCCTTTCTGCACCAGCGGCAATTCCACCAACGCGCTTTGCTGCTTGAGCAATCCCAAACCCAGCACCTGCCTGAACGTCTTCACGTGCGCCACATCCACCGCGCTCCACGGGTTCTTGTCCGCAGTGGCCTTGGCGTCATGGTAATGGCTCTCCGGGTCCAGGGCTGTCGGGTCCGGGTACGCCGCCGCAGTGAGGCGGGCGATGCCGGCAATGCCGGGTTGCGGGCAGCTGGAGTGGTAAAAGAAAAACTCATCGCCCACGCTCATGGCGCGCAGAAAATTGCGCGCCTGATAGTTACGAACGCCATCCCAGCGTGCCTCGCCCAATCGATTCAAGTCTTCGATCGACAGCTCGTCGGGCTCGGATTTCATCAGCCAATAGGCCATGAATGCTGCTCCTGAAAAGGTTTGAAATAACCTGATGCACCAAACCGACAGTCGGTTGGCGTCAACGTTTGCGTGCAAGCTCAGGTTGTCGGAAAATGCGCCGATTTTAACGCTATACGCTCTGGCGACACCAAGAAGGTCGTGGAGCATGAACTGTATGCCTGGGGGGCATTCTTCGATGAATCAACGTAAACCGGACCTGCTCTGGGTTCTGGTCTTCATCTTCGGACTGGGTGTGGTCACCACTGGTTATGCTCAGGGTATCTGGGAGCGTAAGCTCGATACCGCGTACCAGACGCCCGTCGACGCCGCTCAGCCGCATCGCTGATCCCCGGTTGGCGCCGTTCAATTTGGCGCCAAGTACCAGCCACGGTCCGAGACCGTGCCCTGCAGTGGTACATCCCAACTGGCCTGCGCCAGTCGTTCGACCTTCTGGCACTCATGGGCCAGCCCCAGCAGCAGTGGTTTTTTCCAGGTTTTGCGGCGTGCCTGGTAGGCCAGGCTGCGGTCATAGAAGCCACCGCCCATGCCGAGTCGCCCGCCCACTTCATCAAACCCCACCAGCGGCAGCAGAATCAGGTCCAGCGACCAGATCGGACGCTGGCGCCTGCGGTCGGCCAAGGGTTCTGGAATCCGAAAGCGGTTACGCTTGAGCTTTTCACCCCGTTCAAAACGCTGGAACACCATGCGCGTGCGCGGCCAGGCATGCAGCACTGGCAAGTAAACCTGCTTGCCCCGGCGCTGGGCCTCGCGCAGCAGCAGGCGCGGGTCGATTTCACCGTCGTTGGGCAGGTACAGGGCAATATGCCGGGCGCGGCGGAACAGCGGGTTCTGCGCCAGTTGTCGATACAGGCCCAAAGTGGCCTGACGTTGCTGGGCGGGCGTGAGTGCGCGGCGGGCATTGCGTAGCAGGCGACGAAGCTGGGGGCGGGTGAGCGGCGCGGTGTCGGTCATGGCACAGGCGTTCCCAGTTGTCGCTAAAGGTGTGGTATCTGCCCGCGATGGTGGCAGGCAAAGAAAATGAGGCTCCCCGATAAGACCGCTATCGGTGTAGCCCTTGAACCCGAAAGTTCAAGGTGGAGATTGCAGGGGGCGTTAAGGCTTTCCGTCGGGCGGACATGCACACCGGCCCCAGCGTGCAACCCCCGTGGTTGTGCGTATCGGCTCAGGGACATAACCGACTGGCGCATCCCCCAGGGAGTGGCGCCAGTATACCAATCTCAGCCGTTTTTGGTACCCGCGTCGTCGGACAAAGCCACATCGACACGCTCGAGCAGGTCACGCACCTGTTCGCGGGTGGCGCCACCGGCGGGGGCGTCGGTGCGATCTTCCTGGCGGTGCAGCATCTCGTGGGTGATGTTCAAAGCTGCCATCACCGCAATGCGGTCGGCGCCGATCACCTTGCCGCTGCTGCGGATCTCGCGCATCTTGCCGTCCAGGTAGCGTGCGGCGCTGACCAGGTTGTTGCGTTCTTCCGGCGGGCAGATGATCGAGTATTCCTTGTCCAGGATCTGCACGGTGACGCTATTGCTTGAACTCATGAGTCTTGCTCCAGGGCCTTGAGGCGTAAGATCATCGACTCGACCTTGCGCCTGGCGATCTCGTTCTTTTCGATGAGGTGGGCGCGCTCTTCGCGCCAGGATTTTTCCTGAGCTACTAGGAGTGCATTTTGCCGCTTTAGTTGCTCGACACGTTCGATCAGCAACTCGAACCGGCTCATCAATGCTTGCAGGTCGTTCTCTTGCGTGGGTTGCACTCGATTCGCTCCGTCATTGAATCACCCGACGATGATGCCTCTCCCTGAGCGGTGGCGGCCAGTGCCGATGGTCTTGGCGCGCCTGCCGGTGCTAGGATACAAGGTCTCCATTCTAGTCAAATGCGCCGTCTGGCGCCTAGCCGACCATGCCTAATACCCAATCGCCTTACATCGCCTTCGCCATGCTGCTCTCGAGCAATGGCCATCCTGTCACTCCTGCCGAGCTGCATGGCTTGCTGGTCGGGCGCAGCTGCGCCGGCGCCGGCTTCGATGCCGAAGCCTGGCTGGCCGACGCCGCCCAACTGCTGGAAACCGAACCCGGTGACACTGTCCGCAATGCCCTGATCGGCCTGCAAGAGATGGTCAAGGGCGAGCTGAACAGCGAAGACATGGCCATCGTCCTGCTGCTGCCAACCGATGACGCCGCGCTGGCCGATCGTGCTGCGGCACTGGGCCAGTGGTGCCAAGGCTTTATCACAGGCTTTGGCCTGAACGCAGGTGGCAAGGACCTTTCCGCCGAGGCCAAGGATGTCCTGAACGATCTGGTTGCCATTTCCCAGGTGCAGGAAGCCCTCGAAGAATCCGAAGACGGTGAAAGCGACTACATGGAAGTCATGGAATACCTGCGTGTGGCGCCGCTGTTGCTGTTCTCCGAGCTGGCCAAGCCGGCAGCACCCGCGTCCAAGCCATCGCTGCACTGATCAACCGGGGGTAGTTCTGCCCATGAGCCACATACCCAAGGCCGAGTATGCCCGTCGGCGCAAGGCGCTGATGGCGCAGATGGTCCCCAACAGCATTGCCATCCTGCCGGCTGCCGCGGTCGCCATCCGCAACCGCGATGTCGAGCACGTTTACCGCCAGGACAGCGATTTCCAGTACCTCAGCGGCTTCCCCGAGCCCGAGGCGGTGATCGCGCTGATCCCCGGGCGCGAGCATGGCGAGTACGTGCTGTTCTGCCGCGAGCGCAACCCTGAGCGCGAGCAGTGGGATGGCCTGCGTGCCGGCCAGGAAGGCGCGATCCGTGACTTCGGCGCGGACGATGCCTTCCCGATCACCGACATCGACGAGATCCTGCCCGGCCTGATCGAAGGCCGTGAGCGGGTCTACAGCGCCATGGGCAGCAACCCCGAATTCGACCGCCGGCTGATGGACTGGATCAACGTGATCCGCTCCAAGGCGCGCCTCGGCGCCCAGCCGCCGAACGAGTTCGTTGCGCTGGATCATCTGCTGCACGACATGCGCCTGTATAAATCGGCGGCAGAAGTGAAAGTGATGCGCGTTGCCGCAGATATTTCTGCACGCGCCCATGTGCGGGCCATGCAGGCCTGCCGGGCGGGGCTGCACGAATACAGCCTGGAAGCCGAGCTGGACTACGAATTCCGTAAAGGCGGGGCGAAAATGCCCGCCTACGGCTCGATCGTCGCTGCGGGGCGAAATGGCTGCATCCTGCACTATCAGGAGAACGATGCGCCGCTCAAGGACGGTGACCTGGTGCTGATCGACGCCGGCTGCGAAATCGACTGCTATGCCAGCGATATCACCCGTACCTTCCCGGTCAGCGGGCGTTTTTCGCCTGAGCAGAAGGCCATCTACGAGCTGGTGCTCAAGGCCCAGGCCGCTGCGTTCGCCGAAATCGCCCCCGGCAAGCACTGGAACCACGCCCATGAAGCCACCGTGCGGGTGATCACCGAGGGCCTGGTCGAGCTCGGGCTGCTCAAAGGCGAGGTGCAGGCGTTGATCGACAACGAAGCCCACCGCGCTTTCTACATGCACCGCGCCGGCCACTGGTTGGGCATGGATGTGCACGATGTGGGCGAATACAAGGTGGGCGGCGAGTGGCGTGTACTGGAACCTGGCATGGCGCTGACCGTCGAGCCGGGTATCTACATTGCCGCCGATAACCAGAATGTCGCGAAGAAATGGCGCGGCATCGGCGTAAGAATCGAGGACGACGTGGTGGTGACCAAGCAGGGTTGTGAAATTCTGACCTCGGGTGTGCCCCGCACGGTCGCCGAGATCGAGGCGCTGATGCAGGCGGCACGTAAGGACGCGGCATGAACCGCGTGAATCTGGCGATCATCGGCGGCGGCCTGGTCGGCGCCAGCCTGGCCCTGGCCCTGCAGGCGGGTGCCAAGGCGCGTGGCTGGAAGATCCTGCTGATCGAGCCATTCGCCCCAGGCGACAGTTTCCAGCCCAGCTACGATGCGCGCTCCTCAGCGTTGTCGTTCGGTACCCGGCAGATTTATCAGCACCTGGGCCTGTGGCCAACCATCAGCCCGCGCGCCGAGCCGATCCGGCAGATTCAGGTGTCCGACCGTGGGCGCTTCGGCTCCACCCGCCTGGATGCAGGTGAAGAAGGCGTGCCGGCGTTGGGCTACGTGGTCGAGAATGCCTGGCTCGGCCAGTGCCTGTGGCAGGGCCTGGACAGTGAAGTGGTGAGCTGGCGTTGCCCCGCCGAAGTCAAAGCGATGCAGGCGATTGCCGGTGGCTACCGTCTGCAGCTGGACGACGACACCAGCCTGGAATGCGACCTGGCGATACTGGCCGACGGCGGCCGCTCCGGGTTGCGTGAACAACTGGGCATCCATGTGCGCCGCACGCCCTATGAGCAGAGCGCGCTGATCGCCAACATTACGCCGGGCGAAGCCCATTGCGGGCAGGCCTTCGAACGCTTTACCGAGCAAGGCCCAATGGCGTTGCTGCCGCTGCCTGATAACCGCTGCGCGCTGGTCTGGACCCGTCAAGGCATGGACGCCAAGCGTCTGGCCGAAATCGACGAACGCAGCTTCCTGCGCGAGTTGCAGGACGCCTTCGGCTACCGCCTCGGCGCCTTGCGCCAGGTCGGCGCACGGCACCTGTATCCGCTGGCGCTGGTCGAGGCCGAAGAGCAAGTGCGCCCGCACCTGGTGGTGCTGGGCAATGCCGCGCATAGCCTGCATCCCATTGCCGGGCAGGGTTTCAACCTGTCCCTGCGGGATGTTCAGTCGCTGGCCGACGCGTTATTGGCTGGCCCGCAACATCCAGGTGATCTGGCGACTTTGCAGGCGTATCAGCAGCGCCAGCGCCTCGACCAGGCCCTGACCATCGGCTTCTCCGACCAGGTCACCCGCCTGTTCGGCAGCAACCAGCCTTTGATCACGACAGGTCGCAACCTTGGCCTGCTCGGGCTCGACCTGCTGCCACCGGCCAAAAGCTGGTTCGCCCGCCAGGCCATGGGCCTGGGCACCCGCCCCGATTCGCGGGGCCAGGCATGAGCAACCCGCGCCGGCTGGCGCGACGGGCACGCATGCTGCGCTGGCTGCTGAACCTCTACCCGCCGTACCTTGGCGCCGGTATCCGCATCCAGCACATCAGCCCGGACATGCGCAGCGTCAAGGTGCGCATGAAACTGACCCGCTGGAACCGCAACTACGTCGGCACCCAGTTCGGTGGCAGCCTGTATTCCATGGTCGATCCGTTCTACATGCTGTTGTTGATCGAGCAGCTTGGCCGTGAGTACATCGTCTGGGACAAGGCTGCCAGCATCGACTTCATCTCGCCGGGCAAAGGCCCGGTATATGCCGAATTCCACCTTGATGACGCGCTGCTGGACGAAATTCGCCTCCAGACCGCCAGCGGCAAGAAATACCTGCCCCGTTTGCAGGTCGATATCCGCGACGGTGCCGGCGAGTTGGTGGCGCGGGTCGATAAAACCCTATACGTGCGGCTCAAGCCGCAAGCGAGGCAGGCGTAAGGCATGGAAATGCGCGCAGATCTGTTGATTGTCGGTGCCGGTATGGTCGGCAGCGCCCTGGCCCTGGCATTGCGCCACAGCGGCCTGGAAGTTCTCCTGCTCGACGGTGGTCCGCTGTCGGTGAAACCCTTCGATGACCAGGCACCCTTCGAGCCGCGGGTCAGTGCCCTGTCGGCCGCCAGCCAACGCATTCTCGAACGCCTGGGCGCCTGGGAAGGCATTGCCAAGCGGCGCGTATCGCCGTACTCGGACATGCATGTCTGGGACGGCAGCGGTACTGGGCAGATTCACTTTTCCGCAGCCAGCGTGCACGCGCAGGTGCTCGGCCATATCGTCGAAAATCGTGTGGTGCAGGATGCCCTGATAGAGCGCCTGCACGACAGTGACATCGGCCTGCTGCCCAATGCCCGCCTGGAACAGATGCGCCGCTCGGGCGACGAGTGGCTGCTGACCCTGGCCGACGGCCGGCGCCTGCGGGCACCGTTGGTGGTGGCGGCCGACGGCGCCAATTCGGCGGTGCGGCGCCTTACCGGTTGCCAGACCCGTGAGTGGGACTACCTGCACCACGCCATTGTCACCAGTGTGCGCTGCAGCGCGGCGCATCAGGCCACCGCCTGGCAGCGGTTCACTGACGAAGGGCCGCTGGCCTTCCTGCCGCTGACCCGTGACGGCCAACAGGACTGGTGCTCGATCGTCTGGTCGACCACGCCGGAGCATGCCGAGCAGCTCATGGGGCTGGAGGATCATGCCTTCCTCAAGGCCCTGGAGCGCGCCTTCGAGGGGCGTTTGGGCGAGGTGCTGGAGGCAGATCCGCGGGTTTGCGTGCCGCTGCGCCAGCGCCACGCCAAGCGCTATGTGGACGAGGGGCTGGCGCTGATCGGCGATGCCGCACACACCATCCACCCGTTGGCCGGGCAGGGCGTGAACCTGGGCTTTCTCGATGCGGCGGTGCTGGCTGAAGTGCTGGTGAATGCCTGTGAGCGCGGGGAGCGGTTGGCGGATGAAAAGGTACTCAGCCGCTACGAGCGCCGACGCATGCCCCACAACCTCGCGCTGATGGCGGCGATGGAGGGCTTCGAGCGGCTGTTCCAGGCAAACCCGCTGCCGCTGCGCTGGTTGCGCAACAGTGGGCTGAAAATGGTCGAAAAGCTGCCAGAAGCCAAGGCGCTGTTCGTGCGCCAGGCGTTGGGGCTGACGGGTGATCTGCCGGACTTGGCCAAGCCTTGAGGGTTCTTTGCAACATCCGGTAACTGCTGGGTGGATGAGCCGTAAAATGGGATTCACTACCATTTACGCCTTTCATACGATCCGAGGAGTGCTTTCCATGTTGCCACGCAAGCCCCTACTGGCCGCTCTGGCCTTGACCCTGTTCGGCGGCACGGCCCAGGCGGCGGACGAAGTGGTAGTGTACTCCTCGCGCATCGACGAGCTGATCAAGCCAGTGTTCGATGCTTACACCGCCAAGACCGGGGTCAAGATCAAGTTCATCACCGACAAGGAAGCCCCGCTGATGCAGCGCATCAAGGCCGAGGGCGAGAACGGTGTGGCCGACCTGCTGCTGACCGTCGATGCTGGCAACCTCTGGCAGGCCGAGCAGATGGGGATCCTGCAGCCGATCAAGTCGGACATCATCGACCAGAACATCCCGCCGCAATACCGCGCTTCGTCCCATGACTGGACCGGCCTGAGCCTGCGCGCACGGACCATCATCTACTCCACCGAGCGGGTCAAGCCGGCGGAGCTCAGCACTTACGAAGCCCTCGCCGACAAGAACTGGGAAGGCCGCTTGTGCCTGCGCACGGCCAAAAAGGTCTACAACCAGTCGCTGACGGCCACGCTGATCGAGACCCACGGCGAAGCGAAGACCGAGCAGATCGTCAAAGGCTGGGTGAACAACCTGTCCACCGACGTGTTCTCCGATGACAATGCGGTAATCCAGGCCGTCGCGGCTGGCCAGTGTGATGTGGGTGTGGTCAACACCTATTACTACGGCCGTCTGCACAAGCAGAACCCGAACCTGCCGGTGAAGATCTTCTGGCCCAACCAGAGCGACCGAGGGGTGCACGTCAACCTGTCGGGCATCGGTCTGACCAAGCATGCACCGCATCCGGAGGCCGCCAAGAAGCTGGTGGAATGGATGACCGGCGATGAGGCGCAGAAGCTGTTCGCCGACATCAACCAGGAGTTCCCGGCCAACCCGAAGGTCAAGCCTTCGGACGAAGTCGCGGCCTGGGGCAGCTTCAAGGCTGACAGCATTGCAGTTGAAGTGGCCGGCAAGCGCCAGGCCGAGGCCATTCGCCTGATGGATCGGGCTGGCTGGAACTGAGGTATCCTTCCGGGGGCCTGCCAGGGCCCCTTCGCGGGGCAAGCCCGCTCCCACAAAGTTCATCCAACACCGATCCTTGTGGGAGCGGGCTTGCCCCGCGAACGGCCGCGCAGCGGTCGCCATCGCATCCGAGACTTGAGCCTTGCCCCACACCCCCCAACGCCGCTGGTACCTCCCGGTCACCCTGACCGCCGCCCTGGTACTCCTGCCGCTGAGCGTCCTGCTGCTGTCCTGGCAGTCGATCGACCTGCAGATCTGGTCGCACCTGCTCGACACCCAGATGAGCCGCCTGCTCGGCAACACCCTCACCCTGGTGCTCGGGGTAGGCGTTGGCGTCACCGTGCTTGGCGTCAGCCTGGCCTGGCTCACCAGCCTCTGCGAGTTCCCTGGCAGACGCTGGCTGGACTGGGCGCTGATGCTGCCGTTCGCCATTCCCGCCTATGTGCTGGCCTTCGTCTTCGTCGGCCTGCTGGACTTCGCTGGCCCCGTGCAGAGCGCCTTGCGCGAGGTGTTCGGGCCGATGCGGCTGCCCCGGGTGCGCTCCACCAGTGGAGTGATCATCGTGCTGGTGCTGGTGTTCTACCCCTATGTCTACCTGCTCGCGCGCACCGCGTTCCTGGCCCAGGGCAAGGGCCTGATGGAAGCAGCGCGGGTCCTCGGCCTGTCGCCGCTGCAAGCCTTCTGGCGGGTCGCCCTGCCCATGGCACGCCCGGCAATCGGTGCGGGCATCGCGCTGGCGCTGATGGAAACGCTGGCCGATTTCGGCGCGGTGGCGGTGTTCAACTTCGACACCTTCACCACCGCCATCTACAAGACCTGGTACGGCTTCTTCAGCCTCTCCAGCGCAGCGCAGTTGGCCAGCCTGCTGCTGCTGGCGGTGATGCTGGTGCTGTACGGCGAGCGCCGTGCCCGTGGCGCCACGCGCACGGGCAACGAACGCCCGCGCGGGCAGGCGCTCTACCACCTGCATGGCTTCAAGGCGTTGCTGGCCAGTGGCTGGTGCCTGCTGGTGTTCGCCTGCGCCTTCGTCATCCCGCTGCTGCAGTTGCTCGTTTGGTTCTGGCAGCGCGGGCGGCATGATCTGGACGAACGCTACATTGGCTTGGTGCTGCACACGCTGTATCTGGGCGGCATGGCCGCTTTGATCACAGTATGCGTGGCGATGGTGCTGGCATTTGCCCGACGCCAGGCGCCGACCGGTGGTATCCGTGCCGGGGTTGGCCTGGCCAATCTGGGCTATGCCTTGCCAGGCTCGGTGCTGGCGGTGTCGATCATGCTCGCCTTCAGTTATCTCGACAATAACTTGGTGATCCCGCTGTCCACGTGGCTGGGCGGTGCCGGCAAGCCGCTGCTATTGGGCAGCCTCGCGGCGTTGCTGCTGGCCTACCTGGTGCGCTTCATCGCCGTCGCTTACGGGCCCCTGGAAGGCAGCCTGGAGCGTATCCGCCCATCGCTGCCCGAGGCTTCGCGCAGCCTGGGCGTCGGCGGCGCGAGATTGTTTTTCAAGGTGTATCTACCGCTCTTGGTGCCCGGCGCCCTCAGCGCTGCGCTGCTGGTCTTCGTCGATGTGCTCAAGGAAATGCCGGCCACCTTGCTGATGCGCCCGTTCGGCTGGGACACCCTGGCGGTGCGGGTGTTCGAGATGACCAGCGAAGGCGAGTGGGCGCGCGCTTCGCTGCCTGCCTTGAGCTTGGTGCTGGTGGGCCTGCTGCCGGTCATCGGCCTGATCCGCCGTTCCGCCAAGCGCCCCGGTCACAGTCACTGAGGGTGCCAGTCCGCGCCCTTGCAGCTACAATGCGCGGCATTCGCGCGACGGGTCCTACAAGAAGAGCTGACGATCAAACGTCATCGACCGCCGCCGCTTCGCCACGCCCGGAAGGAGAAACCCATGGGACAGCGCACGCTTTTATACGACCTGCACCTGGCGCTAGGCGCCAAGACGGTCGATTTCGGTGGTTGGGACATGCCCCTGCACTATGGCTCGCAGGTCGAGGAGCACCATCAGGTGCGCAGTGACTGTGGGGTGTTCGATGTTTCCCACATGACAGTGATCGATGTCGATGGCAGCGATGCCAGTACCTGGCTTCAGCGTCTGCTGGCCAACGATGTCGTCCGCCTCGATGGCGTCGGCAAGGCGCTGTACAGCCCCCTGCTCAACGAAAACGGTGGGGTCATCGACGACCTGATCGCCTACCGCACCGAGAGTGGCTACCGCCTGGTCACCAACGCGGCCACCCGCGCCAGGGTGCTGGCTTGGCTGGAAGCTCAGAGCGCTGGCTTCTCGGTCGATATCGAGGTGCGCCCCGACCTGGCCATTCTTGCCATTCAGGGCCCCCAGGCGCGGGAAAAGGTCGCAGCCCTGCTCAGCCCCACGCGCGCTGCGCTGATCCGCCAGCTGCGCCCATTCGAGGGGCTTGCCGAGGGCGACTGGTTCATTGCCCGTACGGGCTACACCGGTGAAGACGGGTTGGAGATCATCCTCCCTGGCCACGAAGCGGTGGCGTTCTACAACGATCTGGTCGGCGCCGGTATCGCTCCTAGCGGCCTTGGTGCCCGCGACACGTTGCGCCTGGAAGCCGGCATGAACCTCTACGGCCAGGACATCGACGAAAGCCACACGCCGCTGACGTCCAACCTGGGCTGGAGCGTTGCCTGGGAGCCAGCCGAGCGCGACTTCATCGGCCGCGCCGGCCTGCTGGCGGAAATCGAGCACGGTGTGCAGGACAAACTGGTCGGCCTGGTACTCGAAGAGCGGGGTGTTTTGCGTGCCCATCAGATGGTGCGCGTAGCGGGGATTGGCGAAGGTGAGATCACCAGTGGTAGTTTCTCTCCTACGCTGAGCAAGTCCATTGCCCTGGCGCGCGTACCCATGGCCACCGGCGACCGTGCCGAGGTCGAGATTCGCGGCAAGTGGTACCCGGTGCGGGTGGTCAAACCGACCTTCGTGCGCCACGGCAAGATCCTGATCTGAACATTTAACGGCGGGCCGACCGCTGACCCAATCGAGGAATACAAGACATGAGCAATATCCCCGCCGACCTGCGTTTTGCCGAAAGCCATGAATGGGCTCGCCTGGAAGCCGATGGCTCCGTGACCGTGGGCATCAGCGACCATGCCCAGCAGGCTCTGGGTGACGTGGTGTTCGTAGAGCTGGCTGAAGTTGGCAAGGTGTTCGCTGCTGGTGATGCGGCAGGCGTGGTCGAGTCGGTCAAGGCCGCTTCGGATATCTATGCCCCGGTGGGTGGTGAAGTGATCGCGGTCAACGAAGAGCTGGCTGACAGCCCGGAAGCGCTCAACGAAGAACCTTACGCCGCGTGGATCTTCAAGCTCAAGCCAAGCGACAAGAGTGAACTGGACAAGCTGCTGGATGCTGCCGGTTACAAAGCTGCTATCGGCGAGTGATACCGCGTCGCCTGCTTCGCGGCTGAAGCCGCTCCCACCGGATGTTCATTGAACCCGTAGGAGCGGCTTCAGCCGCGAAGAGGCCGGCACTGCCAAAGCAACTTTCCCCGCAAAAACGGCAATCCTTCCTAGACTTATAAGTCTCCATGAGACCTGGTCCAGGAAGAGAGCGTCGTCATGTCCCAATCGCCATCCCTGCATCAACTGCAAGAACTCAACCCTTTCCTGCGTCGCCACCTGGGCCCCGATGCCGCAGAGCAGCAGGCCATGCTCAGCAGCCTCGGCCTCGCCAGCCGCAGCGAACTGATCGAGCAGACCGTCCCCCCAGGCATCCGCTTCAACCGCGCCCTCGACTTGCCCCCGGCCCTGGACGAACAGGCCGCGCTGGCCAAACTTGCCGGCTACGCCGAACACAACCAAGTCTGGACCAGCCTGATCGGCATGGGTTACCACGGCACCATCACACCCACCGTCATCCTGCGCAACGTGCTGGAAAACCCCGGCTGGTACACCGCCTACACCCCCTACCAGCCAGAAATCGCCCAGGGCCGGCTGGAAGCCCTGCTCAACTTCCAGCAGATGGTCATCGACCTGACCGGCCTCTCCTTGGCCAACGCCTCGCTGCTCGATGAAGCCACCGCCGCTGCCGAAGCCATGGCCCTGGCCAAGCGCGTGGCGCGCAACAAGAGCAATGCGTTCTTTGCCGATGAGCACTGCCATCCGCAGACACTGTCGGTGTTGAAGACGCGGGCTGAAGGCTTCGGATTCGAGCTGATCGTCGACACTGTGGATAACCTCGCCCAGCACCAGGTATTCGGCGCACTGTTGCAATACCCGGACACCCATGGCGAGGTGCGTGACCTGCGTCCGCTGATCGACCAGTTGCACAGCCAGCAAGCCCTGGCCTGCGTGGCAGCCGACCTGCTCAGCCTGGTGGTGTTGACCCCGCCCGGCGAGCTCGGCGCCGATGTGGTGCTGGGCTCGACCCAGCGCTTCGGCGTACCCATGGGCTACGGAGGCCCGCACGCGGCTTACTTTGCCTGCCGCGACGATTACAAGCGCGCCATGCCGGGGCGCATCATCGGTGTGTCGCGCGACGCCCGTGGCAACACGGCGCTGCGTATGGCGCTGCAGACTCGCGAGCAGCATATCCGCCGCGAGAAGGCCAACTCCAACATTTGCACGGCCCAGGTGCTGCTGGCCAATATCGCCGGCTTCTATGCGGTGTACCACGGTCCTGAAGGCCTGCAGCGCATCGCCCAGCGCGTGCACCGGCTGACCTTCGTGCTGGCTGCCGGCCTCGAAGCCAAGGGTATGAAGCGCCTCAACCAGCATTTTTTCGACACCCTCACGCTGGATGTCGGCGGTGCCCAGGCGGCGATCATCGAAAGCGCGGAAGCGGCGCGAATCAACCTGCGCATTCTCGGGCGCGGGCATCTGGGCGTGAGCCTGGATGAAACCTGTAACGAAGACACCGTGCTGCGGCTGCTCGATATCTTCCTCGGTGTAGATCACGGTCTGGACATCACCACGCTCGACCAGCAGGCCCAGCCCGAAGGTATTCCCGCCGCGCTGGTAAGGCGCACGCCGTTCCTGGCCCACCCGGTGTTCAACCTGCATCACAGCGAAACCGAAATGTTGCGCTACCTCAAGCAACTGGAGAACAAGGACCTGGCGCTGAACCAGTCGATGATTCCCCTGGGCTCCTGCACCATGAAGCTCAACGCCACCAGCGAAATGATCCCCATCACCTGGCCCGCCTTCGCCAATCTCCACCCCTTTGCGCCTGCCGCCCAGGCCACCGGCTACAAAGCGATGATCGACGAGCTGGAGTGCTGGTTGTGCGCCATCACCGGCTTCGATGCCATCTGCATGCAGCCCAACTCCGGTGCGCAAGGTGAGTACGCCGGGTTGATGGCGATCACCCGCTACCATCGCAGCCGCCATCAACCGCAACGCACGTTGTGCCTGATCCCGTCATCGGCCCACGGCACCAATCCCGCTTCGGCACAGATGGCCGGCATGGAGGTGGTGATCGTCGACTGCGACGATGACGGCAACGTCGACCTCGATGACCTCAAGGCCAAGGCCGCTGTCGCTGGCGAGCGCTTGTCCTGCCTGATGGTCACCTACCCCTCGACCCATGGCGTTTACGAGGAAGGCATCCGTGAAATCTGCGACGTCGTGCACCAGCACGGCGGTCAGGTGTACATGGACGGCGCCAACCTCAACGCTCAGGTGGGGCTGGCACGGCCGGCGGATATCGGTGCCGACGTGTCGCACATGAACCTGCACAAGACCTTCTGCATCCCCCACGGTGGTGGCGGCCCGGGCATGGGGCCGATTGGCATACGCGATCACCTGAAGCCGTTCGTTGCCAGCCACCCGGTGGTGCCAGTGCCAGGCCTGGACCCGAACATCAGTGCGGTCAGCGCCGCGCCCTGGGGCAGTGCGAGCATCCTGCCGATCAGCTGGATGTATATCGCCATGATGGGGCCGCAGCTGGCCGATGCCAGTGAAGTGGCGATTCTGTCGGCCAACTACCTGGCCGGCCAACTCGGCGGCGCCTTCCCGGTACTGTACCGAGGCCGCAACCAGCGGGTCGCGCATGAGTGCATTCTTGACCTGCGGCCGCTCAAGGCACAGACCGGGATCACTGAGGAGGATGTTGCCAAACGCCTGATGGACTATGGTTTTCACGCCCCGACCATGTCATTCCCAGTACCGGGAACGCTGATGGTCGAGCCCACCGAGAGCGAATCCAAGGCTGAGTTGGACCGGTTTGTCGATGCCATGCTGGCGATTCGTGCGGAGATCGCCGAGGTGCAGGAGGGCAACTGGCCGGCGGAGGACAACCCGCTAAAGCATGCGCCGCATACGCTGGCCGATGTGTTGGCGCCCTGGACCCGGCCGTACAGCCTGGAGCAGGCGATCACCCCCAGCGCTCACGTGCGCCAGCATAAATACTGGCCAGCGGTGAACCGGGTCGACAATGTATATGGGGATAGAAACCTGTTCTGCGCGTGTGTGCCGGTGGAGGACTATCGCTAGGCTCTTCGCGGCTGAAGCCGCTCCCACGGATATGCATTGAACCCCGTGGGAGCGGCTTTAGCCGCGAAAAGAGCGACGCAGTTATTCGGCTACTGCATTGTTCGCCAGGATGGCTTCGGCCAGTTCCATGTCGCTGGCTTGCAGACTTGGGTTCTCAGCCCGTAGCTGATGCAAGGCCGCTTCCAGGTACGGTCCACGGATCGCGCCCTCGCTTGCCACGAAGCTGCCGGCATCGTCCTGGGCTGCGATGACCAGCTTCTTATCCCGGGAGGTCAGGTAGGTAGATGACGTGGTCGCGCCGGAAGTAAGCACGTCGCGCCAGGAGGCAAAGGCAGTGCCAACGGGCAGCGAAAGTACAACTGTGGCTGCGATGGCGGTTTGGAGACGCATGATGAAACACCTAGAAAAATGAGGGTTGAAGATGCCCGCTTAGATCCCGTCCAAAGGGCGCAAGTTCTTTATATACAAGGATTTTTCGCTTACGCACAGACGCGAAATACTTCCCCGGGAAGCGTCAGCCCACGGGCTACTTTTGCCTCGCCACAGCGGTGCAGGTCGAGCATGCCCTCTTCCAATGCTTGATGCCGCAAGCAGGCCAGGTCGGCCCCGGCGCCGATCCGTGCACGCAACGCTGCACTGGGCACCAACAGCTCGAACAAGCCCGTGCGACCATGGAATCCGGTGCCGCGGCACACCAGGCAGGGCTGGCCGCAGGCTGAAGATGCACCCCCCTGGCACTCGCGGCACAGCAATCGCACCAGGCGCTGGGCCATTACCCCGCCCAGGGTGGCCCGGATCAGGTAATCGGCCACGCCCAGTTCAAGCAGGCGTGTGATGGCACTGCAGCTGTCGTTGGTGTGCAGGGTCGACAGCACCAGATGCCCGGTAAGGGCGGCCTGCACGGCCACCAGCGCGGTCTCGCGATCGCGGATCTCACCGATCATGATGATGTCCGGGTCCTGGCGTAACAGAGCACGTACGCCGTTGGCAAAGCCCAGGTCCAGAGCCGGTTGCACCTGCATCTGGTTGAACGCCGGCTCCAGGCGCTCGATCGGATCTTCGATGGTGCACAGGTTGACCTCCGGCGTTGCAAGCAGCTTGAGGCTGGCGTAGAGCGTGCTGGTCTTGCCCGAGCCGGTAGGCCCAGTCACCAGCAAGATGCCTTGCCGGCGCTGCAACAGTGCCTGCCACTGCGCCAACTGCTCGCCCTCGAGGCCCAGGTGGGCGAAGTCCTCCTGCCGTTGCTGCGGATCGAATAGCCGCAGCACCAGTTTTTCGCCGAATGGAGTGGGCAGGGTCGACAGCCGCAGCTCCACCTCACAGCCACCAGACAGGGCGCTCTTGACCCGGCCATCCTGAGGGCGACGCTTCTCCGCCACATCCATGCGGCCCAAGTGCTTCAGGCGGCTGACCACGGCCAGCGTCACGCTGGCGGGAAAGGCATAGACCGTGTGCAACAGGCCGTCGATGCGGTAGCGCAGCCGGCCCTGCTCGCGCCGCGGCTCCAGGTGGATATCGCTGGCGCGCTGCTCGATGGCGTACTGCAGCAACCAGTCGACGATGTGCACGATATGCGCATCGTCGGCGTTGGCTTCGCCCTGGCGTTTTCCCACTTCCAGCAGCTGTTCGAGCTCCCCCAGGCTGGCCGCCTGCTGATGCTGTGCCCCCTGCACCGAGTGGGCCAGGCGGAACAATGACTGGGTGAGCTGGCGCAGTTGCAACGGGCTGGCCAGCACATGATGGACCGGTTTGCCCAGGCTGCGGGCCAGGTCGGCTTGCCAGTCGCGCCGGTAGGGTTGGGCGCTGGCCACGGTAACGCCATGGCTGTCGCTGGCGAGGATGAGTATGCCGTGGCGTTGGGCGAAAGCCGGGGAGATCAGCGCGTTGACCTGGGACAGGTCTAGCTGCATGGGGTCGATGCGTTGGTAAGGCAGGCCGACCTTGCTCGCCAGCCACAGGCAAAGGCTATCCAGGTTCAAGCGCTGACCGGGGTGCCGGCGATTTTCGAGGTTCAGGGCGGCGATGGTTTCGAGGGGATGGCGGGCCGGTTGTGTGGCCGCGAGGTCGAGCACCTGCCGTGCATCGCGGGGGTTCAGGTGCTGGTCGGCCTGCAGGGTATCCAACAGGCGTTCGAGGTCGAGGGATTGATCGTCGGGCTTGCGCATGGCGGCATCCGTGCCAGGTGATGAATTCCTGGTAAAGGCTAGCCGGGGTTGCTGAGCCGAGCGCAGGTAAAGGGTTTCGGGATCTTGCCGGGATGCTTTTGCGCAATCGGCTCAGCCCGCCAATATCATGACGTCGATGGGGGTGCTTTTCGCTATCATTTGATCAGTTTGCAGAATTAGCAGATGGATCAATTCATAAGGTTGAAACTTGAGGAATTATTAATGCAAGGCGAGTTGGATGCTTATGACAGGCGCATTCTGGAGCTGCTGCAAGAGGATGCGTCACTGTCCAGTGCGCAGATCGCCGAACGCGTGGGCCTGTCACAATCGCCCTGCTGGCGCCGCATACAGCGGTTGAAGGAGGAGGGGATTATCCGTGGGCAGGTTACCTTGCTCGACCGAAAGAAGGTCGGCCTGAACACGCAGATTTTTGCCGAGGTGAAACTCAACGCCCATGGGCGTTCCAATTTCACCGAGTTCACCGAGGCGATTCGCGGTTTTCCGGAAGTGCTGGAGTGCTATGTGCTGATGGGGGCGGTGGACTTTCTGTTGCGTATCGTCACCCAGGACATCGAAGCCTATGAGCGGTTCTTCTTCGAAAAGCTGTCGAACGTCCCGGGGATTCAGGAGGTCAATTCGATCGTGGCGTTGTCCGAGATCAAGTCCACCACTAGCCTGCCACTTTCTCGGTGAGGCCATTCGCGGGGCAAGCCCGCTCCCACAAATTCCTGCGCAGAACTTGTGGGAGCGGGCTTGCCCCGCGAAAGGCGCGACGCGCAATCAAGCCTTGAGCAGATGCTTCCAACCACGGCTCTGATCAACCGCCCGAGCCTGCTCGATACGCGCTTCAAGCAACTCGCCAGGCTCTTCACCCAGCGGCAACTCCGCCAGTTCATGCAGCTTCTTCAGATCGCCATACAAGCGGTCCATCTGCGGCGCTTCCAGCACCTGGCGCGCATGGTGCAGCCAGGCCAGCAACTGTTCGATACGCGGCAGCTGCTCAGCCAGGTCTTCCGGGCGCTGGGTGTACAACCCAAGCTTCAGCGCGCGGCCTTCTTCACCCAGCAGATGCGCCAGCCAGCTGGCCAGTTGCGCCTTGCCCTGGCGCTCGCCACGGCCTTTGCGTTCTGCGGTCCAGGCACGGGCCAGCAGCCAGCGCGAGGTTTCCAGGGAGAACTGGCCCCAGCGCACGTCTTCCAGCTCTTCGAGGAACTGCTCAGGCGCGGCGCGGCGGATGTCTTCGTCGTCATTGCCGGCCTGCACCAGCGGGCGCCAGTCTTCCAGCAGCGCGTCGAGGCTGGCGCGCAGCTCGCGGGTGGTGGCGCGTGGCGCGGCTTGGCCGAGGCTTGCGACCAGTGCGCGCAGTTCGGCCAGGCACTGCACCCAGTCCTGCAACAGGCGCCAGTGGCCATTGTGGCGATACTGTTCGGCCAGGCGCTGGCTGCTGCCGAGCAACTGCCAGGCGAGCGCAGTGAAGGCATCGTCCACCGCCATTTCCGCGTCCAGCTCGGTGCTGGGCAGGCCCAGTTCGTAGCTGTCCGGCTCCAGCAGGCGGTAGCCGCGCTCGGCCTTGCTGATGTCGCACGGCATCAGCGGCAGGCTGGCAGCCAGCTCGGCGGCCAGCTCCAGCAGGGCCTCGGGCTCGCCCTCGCGCAGTTCCAGCTCCAGCTCGCAGATCTCTTCCTTGCGCTTGCCGGCGATCACGAAGCCCTGGTCCAGCGCGGCCTCTATCACCACCTTGCTCTTGCCCCGGCCCCAGGCGATTTCAGCGAACTCGCGGGTGAAGTCGGTGGTGAACAGGGGCTTGATGGTTTTCTTGTCCAGCTCGGCCAGTTGCTCGGGCCAGCAAGTGGCATCGAGCTTCTTCAGGTCGAGCTTGGCCTTTTCCAGGTTCCACTCGTACTCGTTGCGCTCGGACAACCCCGCCACGCTTTGGCCGCGGCACTTCAAGGTCTGGATGATCACCTCACCGTCGCGGCGCAGGCGCAGCGCCACGCGGGCGGCAGAGAGTTCACGATCCGGAGTGTCGAAGTACTGGTTGAGCAGTTCGCGGGTCTGCCAGCCAGACTTGTTGCGCTTTTTCAGCAGCGGGTGCTCGCGCAGTGCGGCCAGGGTCTCGCGGCTGGCGCGGAGCTTGAGTTCGGTTTCTTTGTGCATCGCAGGCTCGAAGGGAAGGCGTGATTACCGTGCAGTCTACAGGACTGGGCTGGCAACGGTTTATTCCTTGCGGCGGATAGCCCTATGATGGGCAATGCTTTCGAGGAGTACGCGCATGCCGTTGCCAACGCTGAAAGACCAGTTTGCCGCTTTGATCGCCGCGCCCTCGGTCAGTTGCACTCAACCCGCGCTGGACCAGTCCAACCGTCAGGTCATCGACCTGCTGGCCGGCTGGTTGGCCGACCTGGGCTTCAGCTGCGACATCCAGCAGGTCAGCCCCGGCAAGTTCAACCTGCTGGCGAGCCGTGGCAGCGGCCCAGGCGGGCTGGTGCTGGCCGGCCATAGCGACACGGTGCCATACGACGAGCAGTTGTGGGCCAGCGACCCGCTGAAGCTGACCGAGGTCGACGGCCGCTGGGTAGGCCTGGGCAGCTGTGACATGAAAGGCTTTTTCGCGCTGGTCATCGAAGCGGTCATTCCGCTGCTGGAGCATGACTTCAAGCAGCCCTTGCTGATCCTCGCCACCTGCGACGAAGAAAGCTCGATGTCCGGTGCCCGTGCCCTGGCCGAGGCCGGCCAGCCGCTGGGCCGTGCGGCGGTGATCGGCGAGCCCACGGGCCTGCGGCCGATCCGCATGCACAAGGGCATCCTCATGGACCGCATCGACATCCTTGGCCGCAGCGGCCATTCCTCCGACCCCAACCTTGGGCGTAGCGCGATGGAAGCGATGCACGCGGTGATGGGCGAGTTGATGGGCCTGCGTCGGCAATGGCAGGACACCTACCGCAACCCGCAATTCAGCGTGCCAACCCCAACCATGAACTTTGGCTGCATCCACGGGGGCGACAACCCCAACCGCATCTGCGGCCAGTGCGCCCTGGAATTCGACCTGCGCCCGCTGCCGGGCATGGATGCCGAACAGCTGCGTGCGGCCATTCGCGAAAAACTGCAGCCGGTGGCCGAGCGCCACGAGGTGCGCATCGACTACGCAACACTATTCCCCGAGGTGCCGCCGTTCGAGCAAGCTGCCGATGCCGAGCTGGTGCAAGTGGCCGAACGCCTGACCGGCCATCGCGCCGAAGCGGTGGCGTTCGGCACCGAAGCGCCTTATCTTCAGCAGCTGGGTTGCCAGACCATCGTCCTTGGCCCCGGCGACATCGCCTGCGCCCATCAGCCCGGCGAATACCTTGAAATGTCACGAATCGAGCCTACCGTGCGTCTATTGCGTGACCTGATCCGGCACTATTGCCTCAATTAAACGTCCACCCTGCTGATTCGTTCTTGCCTAGAGGAGACCGCGCGTGACCGCAAGCCTGTTCCGACGATGATCCTGAACGCCATGTGATCCAACGTTCTCCGTCCACTTTATCCACAGGCCCTGTCATGCCCGATTACGTCAACTGGCTGCGTCATGCCTCCCCGTACATCAATGCCCATCGCGACTGCACCTTCGTGGTCATGCTCCCCGGAGATGGGGTGGAACACCCGAATTTCGGCAACATCGTCCACGACCTGGTGCTGCTGCACAGCCTCGGCGTGCGCCTGGTGCTGGTGCATGGTTCGCGCCCGCAGATCGAGAGCCGCCTGGCCGCCCGTGGCCTGACCCCGCACTACCACCGCGGCCTGCGCATCACCGATGCGGCGACCCTGGACTGCGTGATCGATGCCGTAGGTGCTTTGCGCCTGGCCATCGAGGCGCGCCTGTCGATGGACATCGCCGCCTCGCCCATGCAGGGTTCGCGCCTGCGCGTGGCCTGCGGCAACCTGGTGACCGCGCGGCCAATCGGCGTGCTCGAAGGGGTGGACTATCACCACACCGGCGAAGTACGGCGCATCGACCGCAAGGGCATCAGCCGCCTGCTCGACGAGCGTTCAATCGTGCTGCTGTCGCCACTGGGCTATTCGCCGACTGGCGAGATTTTCAACCTGGCCTGCGAAGACGTGGCCACCCGTGCTGCCATCGAGCTGGGCGCTGACAAGTTGCTGCTGTTCGGCGCCGAGCCCGGCTTGCTGGACGAGCAAGGCAAGCTGGTGCGTGAACTGCGCCCGCAGCACATCGCGCCTCACCTGGCGCGATTGGGTACGGATTATCAGGGCGAGCTACTGGATGCCGCCGCCGAGGCTTGCAAAGGCGGCGTGGCACGTAGCCATATCGTCAGCTATGCCGAAGATGGTGCACTGCTGACCGAGCTGTTCACCCGAGGCGGTGGCGGCACGCTGGTGTCGCAGGAGCAGTTCGAGGTGGTGCGTGAGGCGACCATCGAGGACGTCGGCGGGTTGCTGGAGCTGATCAGCCCGCTGGAAGAGCAGGGCATTCTGGTGCGGCGCTCGCGTGAGGTGCTGGAGCGGGAGATCGAGCAGTTCAGCGTGGTCGAGCGCGAAGGCATGATCATCGCCTGTGCGGCGCTGTACCCGATTGCCGATTCGCAGGCCGGTGAGCTGGCGTGCCTGGCGGTGAACCCGGAGTATCGCCATGGTGGGCGTGGGGACGAGCTGCTGGAACGGATCGAGAGCCGGGCACGGGCGTTGGGTTTGAATACGCTGTTCGTGCTTACCACCCGGACTGCGCACTGGTTCCGTGAGCGTGGCTTTGCGCCCAGTGGCGTGGAACGGCTGCCGGCGGCGCGGGCTTCGCTGTACAACTATCAGCGTAATTCGAAAATTTTCGAGAAGCAGATCTGACATGTATTGCTAGTGCCGGCCACTTCGCGGGCAAGCCCGCTCCCACAGGAACTCCACAGCACTTGAAGGTTGTGGATCACCTGTGGGAGCGGGCTTGCCCGCGAAGCAGACGATATGGTCCCGCATGAAAAACGCCGCCCTGATGGGCGGCGTTTTGGTTTACACGGTATGCAGATACCAGTTGTACTCGAGGTCGGAGATCGAGTGCTCGAACTCCTCCAGCTCGCTCTCCTTGCACGCGACGAAGATGTCGATGTACTTCGGATCGATGTACTTGTTCAGGATCTCGCTGTCGTCCAGCTCGCGCAGGGCATCGCGCAGGTTGTTCGGCAGGCTCTGCTCCAGCTGTTCGTACGAGTTGCCTTCGATCGGCTCGCCCGGCTCGACCTTGTTGGTCAAGCCATGGTGCACACCGGCCAGCACGGCGGCCATCATCAAGTACGGGTTGGCGTCGGCGCCAGCCACGCGGTGCTCCAGGCGTACGGCGTCCGGCGAGCCGGTCGGTACACGCAGGGCCACGGTGCGGTTGTCCAGGCCCCAGCTCGGCGCGTTCGGCACGTAGAACTGCGCGCCAAAACGACGGTACGAGTTGACGTTCGGGCAGAGGAACGCCATGGACGCGGGCAGGGTCTCGAGCACACCGCCGACAGCGTGACGTAGCGCGGCGTTCTGCTCGGGATCCTCGCTGGTGAAGATGTTGTTGCCATCCTTGTCCAGCACGGAGATGTGTACATGCAGGCCGTTGCCAGCCTGGCCCGGGTAGGGCTTGGCCATGAAGGTGGTGTCCATTTCATGGTCATAGGCGATGTTCTTGATCAGGCGCTTGAGCAGCACTGCATAGTCACAGGCCTTGAGCGGGTCGGCGACGTGGTGCAGGTTGACCTCGAACTGCGCCGGAGCGCTTTCCTTGACGATGGCATCGGCCGGGATACCCTGCTCCTTGGCACCTTCGAGGATGTCCTGGAGGCAGTCGGCGTATTCGTCGAGGTCGTCGATCAGGTAGACCTGGGTCGACTGCGGGCGCTTGCCCGAGATCGGCGAGCGGGGCGGCTGCGGGCGGCCGTTCACGTTCTCCTGGTCGATCAGGTAGAACTCCAGCTCGAACGCGGCACAGATGGTCAGGCCGAGGTCGTCGAACTTGCTCACCACCTGGCGCAACACTTCACGCGGGTCGGCGAAGAAGGGTTCGCCTTCGAGCTCGTGCATGGTCATCAGCAACTGCGCAGTGGGGCGCTTTTGCCAGGGTTCGTTGGAGAGAGTGCCAGGGATCGGGTAGCAGATGCGGTCCGCATCGCCGATGTCCAGGCCAAGCCCGGTGCTTTCGACGGTGGAGCCGTTGATGTCCAGGGCGAAGAGGGAGGCCGGCAAATTGATGCCTTTCTCGTAAACCTTGTGGAGGCTGGTGCGCTCTATGCGCTTGCCACGCACCACACCATTCATATCTGCAATCAGAAGGTCAACGTAGAGAACCTCAGGATGTTCCTTAAGGAACGCGTTCGCTTCGTTAAGCTGAACGGCACGCGGGGGTACCGACATGATGCAACACCTTTGTTGTTAAAAATATCAATCAAGGGGGGCTTGCAGGACCAGTCAATCGAAAAGCCATACTGATGTCAAGCCAACCCCATGATGCCCTGAAATGGCACATCGACGGCAGATTTGCTGCATATCGGGGCGTGCCATTATCCGCTATTTCCCTCATGCAGGGCTATCTCCGGCATGCCGTGTTTTATTTTTTACGCAGGTGTTGTGTAAAAAAATGAACAAGGCTAAGCTCGGTCACAACCCAAAACACAATAATACGAGGGTCACATGGTCCGCTTGCCGCGGCCTGAAAGCGCTGCCTGTGCAGTGTGTTCGGGCATTCCTGCCGCTGTTCGAAGCATACGCCAAGCGCGTGGCCGCCTGGCCGCAATAATTAACGCCCTCGTCGCAATTTTTGCCGCGCGCCCTCGCTGCGCCTTTTCTTCCTTCCTGCCCTTTATGCTCATTGCGGACACACGCAACCGCCGTGTATCCACCGTGCTCCTGCGCGGGTGTTTTGCTTTAGCAATCTACTCCATCCAGAATCAAGGCGCGGACCACCTTACCTCCTGAGGTATTTATGAGTAACAACCTCGACCAGCTCACCGATTGGTTGAAAGAACACAAGATCACCGAAGTCGAATGCCTGATCAGCGACCTGACCGGCATCACCCGCGGCAAGATCTCGCCGACCAACAAATTCATCGCCGAAAAAGGCATGCGCCTGCCCGAGAGCGTGCTGCTGCAGACCGTGACCGGCGATTACGTCGATGACGACATCTATTACGAACTGCTCGACCCGGCCGACATCGACATGATCTGCCGTCCCGACGAAAACGCCGTGTTTCTCGTGCCGTGGGCCATCGAGCCCACCGCGCAGGTGATCCACGACACCTACGACAAGAAGGGCAACCCGGTCGAACTGTCGCCGCGCAACGTCTTGAAAAAGGTGCTGCAGCTATACGCCGACAAGGGTTGGCAGCCGATCGTCGCGCCGGAGATGGAGTTCTACCTGACCAAGCGCAGCGAAGACCCGGACTTCCCGCTGCAACCGCCGGTCGGCCGTTCGGGCCGCCCGGAAACCGGCCGCCAGTCGTTCTCGATCGAGGCGGCCAACGAATTCGACCCGCTGTTCGAGGACGTCTATGACTGGTGCGAACTGCAGCAGCTGGACCTCGACACGCTGATTCACGAAGACGGCACGGCGCAGATGGAAATCAACTTCCGTCACGGCAACGCCCTGCACCTGGCCGACCAGATCCTGGTGTTCAAGCGCACCATGCGCGAGGCGGCGCTCAAGCACAACGTGGCCGCCACCTTCATGGCCAAGCCGATGACCGGCGAGCCGGGCAGCGCCATGCACCTGCACCAGAGCGTGGTGGATGCGGTCACCGGCAAGAACATCTTCAGCAATGAAGACGGCAGCATGAGCGAGCTGTTCCTCAACCACATCGGTGGCCTGCAGAAGTTCATCCCCGAAGCGCTGCCGCTGTTCGCCCCCAACGTCAACTCGTTCCGCCGCTTCCTGCCCGACACCTCGGCGCCAGTGAACGTTGAATGGGGCGAGGAAAACCGCACCGTCGGCCTGCGCGTACCGGATGCCGGCCCGCAGAACCGCCGTGTCGAAAACCGCCTGCCCGGCGCCGATGCCAACCCCTACCTGGCCATCGCCGCCAGCCTGCTGTGCGGCTACATCGGCATGGTCGAAGGCATCGCCGCCAGCGCCCCGGTGCAGGGCCGCGGCTACGAGCGGCGCAACCTGCGCCTGCCGCTGACCATCGAAGATGCCCTGGAACGCATGGAAGTCAGCCGCGCGCTGACCCAGTACCTGGGCAAGAAATTCATCACCGGCTACGTCGCCACCAAACGCGCCGAGCATGAGAACTTCAAGCGTGTCATCAGCTCCTGGGAGCGTGAGTTCCTGCTGTTTGCTGTGTGATCAACCCTGAGGCCGCCCGCCGGCGGCCTGCGGACCATGGAGAAGCACATGAGCGTCAAAAACCCGCAAACCCGTGAATGGCAAACCCTGAGCGGCGAGCACCACCTTGCACCTTTCAGTGATTACAAGCAGCTGAAGGAGAAGGGGCCGCGCATCATCACCAAGGCGCAGGGCGTGCATTTGTGGGACAGCGAGGGGCACAAGATCCTCGACGGCATGGCCGGCCTGTGGTGCGTGGCGGTCGGTTACGGGCGTGAAGAGCTGGTGCAGGCGGCCGAAAAGCAGATGCGCGAGCTGCCGTACTACAACCTGTTCTTCCAGACCGCCCACCCGCCTGCGCTGGAGCTGGCCAAGGCCATCACCGACGTGGCGCCCGAGGGCATGACCCATGTGTTCTTCACCGGCTCCGGCTCCGAGGGCAACGACACCGTGCTGCGCATGGTCCGCCACTACTGGGCGCTCAAGGGCAAACCGCAGAAGCAGACCATCATTGGCCGCATCAACGGCTATCACGGCTCTACCGTTGCCGGTGCCAGCCTCGGCGGCATGAGCGGCATGCACGAACAGGGCGGCCTGCCGATCCCGGGCATCGTGCACATCCCGCAGCCGTACTGGTTCGGCGAAGGCGGCGACATGACCCCGGACGCGTTCGGCGTGTGGGCGGCCGAGCAGCTGGAGAAGAAGATTCTGGAAGTTGGCGAAGACAATGTCGCCGCCTTCATCGCCGAGCCGATCCAGGGCGCCGGCGGCGTGATCATCCCGCCGCAAACCTACTGGCCGAAGGTGAAGGAGATTCTCGCCAAGTACGACATCCTGTTCGTCGCCGATGAAGTGATCTGCGGCTTCGGCCGTACCGGCGAGTGGTTCGGCTCCGACTACTACGACCTCAAGCCCGACTTGATGACCATCGCCAAGGGCCTTACCTCCGGTTACATCCCCATGGGCGGTGTGATCGTGCGTGACAAGGTGGCCGAGGTGCTCAGCGAAGGCGGCGATTTCAACCACGGTTTCACCTATTCCGGCCACCCGGTGGCGGCTGCGGTAGGCCTGGAAAACCTGCGCATTCTGCGCGACGAGAAGATCGTCGAGAATGCCCGCACGGAAGTGGCACCGTACTTGCAAAAACGTCTGCGTGAGCTGCAGGACCACCCGCTGGTGGGCGAGGTGCGCGGCCTGGGCCTGCTCGGCGCGATCGAGCTGGTCAAGGACAAGGCCACCCGCAGCCGTTACGAAGGCAAAGGCGTGGGCATGGTCTGCCGCAACTTCTGCTTCGAAAACGGCCTGATCATGCGCGCGGTGGGCGACACCATGATCATCGCGCCGCCTCTGGTGATTACCCATGCCGAGGTGGACGAGCTGGTGGAAAAGGCGCGCAAGTGCCTGGACCTGACCCTCGAAGCGATCCGTTGAGCGCCTGCTAGGCTAGCGAAGTGACATTAAGTCGTTACAAGGGGCTGCTTTCCTTGAAACAGCGCCTTGTAACTTGCCAGACTAGCGGCTGTTCCAGTCGCCCGGCGCTCTGCACCGTAGGTCCTGGCTGCTGAACAGATGGCTAAATAAAAATTCTGGAGCATGACGCATGAAGAAAATGGGCAAGACGTTGCTGGCTGCAGCCCTGATGGGTGCCATGGCCACCGCTGTTCAGGCTGACGACAAAGTACTGCACGTGTACAACTGGTCTGACTACATCGCCCCGGACACCGTGGCCAACTTCGAGAAAGAGACCGGCATCAAAGTCGTCTACGACGTCTTCGACAGCAACGAAACCCTCGAGGCCAAGCTTTTGGCAGGCAAGTCCGGCTATGACATCGTCGTGCCGTCCAACAACTTCCTGGCCAAGCAGATCAAGGCCGGCGTCTACCAGGAGCTGGACCGCGCCAAGCTGCCGAGCTGGAAGAACCTCGACCCGGCCCTGCTCAAGGCCGTTGGCGATGCCAGCGACCCAGGCAACAAGTTCGCCTTCCCCTACATGTGGGGCTCCATCGGCATCGGCTACAACCCGGAGAAGGTCAAGGCCGCACTGGGCATCGACAAGATCGACTCGTGGGAGGTGGTGTTCAAGCCTGAGAACATCGAAAAACTCAAGAGCTGCGGCGTGAGCTTCCTCGACGCCCCGACCGAGATGATCCCGGCCGCCTTGCACTACCTGGGCAAGCCGAGCGACAGCACCACCAAGCCTGACCTGAAGGCCGCCGAAGAGCTGTTCCTGAAGATTCGCCCTTCGATCACCTACTTCCACTCCTCCAAGTACATCTCGGACCTGGCCAACGGCAACATCTGCGTGGCCGTGGGTTACTCGGGTGACCTGGAGCAGTCCAAGGCCCGTGCCCACGAGGCCGGCGACAAGGTCAAGCTGAACTACGTCATTCCGAAGGAAGGTGCAGGCACCTTCTACGACATGGTCGCGATTCCGAAAGACGCCGAGAACGTCGACGCTGCCTACAAGTTCATGGAATACCTCCTGCAGCCGAAAGTGATGGCCGGCATTACCAATGCCGTGCGCTTCCCGAATGGCAACAAGGCCGCCACCGAGTTCGTGGAGAAGGACATCACCAGCGACCCGGCCATCTACCCGTCCGAGGAAGTGAAGGCGCAGCTGTACGCCATCAAGGCGCCTGAGAAGTCTGCCCAGCGCGACATCACCCGCAGCTGGACCAAGATCAAGTCGGGCAAATAACCCCGATGCAACACCTCTGGGCCGGGGTTTTCCGGCCCAGAGCCAGTGAATGGCAATTGTTGATTGCGGCATCGAGGCTGCGAAGGTAAGTTGCGCGCCGGTTTTACGCGCGCGGCAGCACCGCGCCGTTACCAGGGCACTGATTTTGAGGACTACCCACTTGTCTATTTCTGTATTACGCAAAGCCTTGATGGCTGGAGCGGGCCTGACGCTGGCATGCAGCGTCCAAGCGGCGCCTACGGTGCACCTGTACAACTGGTCGGATTACATAGGCCCGACCACGCTAGCGGACTTCGAAAAGGCCACCGGGATCAAGCCCGTGCAGGACGTTTTCGACTCCAACGAAACCCTGGAAGGCAAGCTGCTGGCCGGTAACACCGGCTATGACGTGGTGGTGCCGTCCAACCATTTCCTCGGCAAGCAGATCAAGGCGGGGGCGTTCCAGAAGCTCGACCGCAACCTGCTGCCCAACTATTCCAACCTTGACCCGGCACTGATGAAGCGCCTGGAAAAGAACGATCCGGGCAATCAGTACGCCGTGCCTTATCTGTGGGGCACCAATGGCATCGGCTACAACGTCGACAAGGTCAAGGCGGCGCTGGGCGTGGATACCATCGATTCCTGGGCCGTGCTGTTCGAACCCGAGAACATGAAGAAGCTGTCCAAGTGCGGTGTGGCCTTCCTCGACTCGGCGGACGAAATGCTCCCGGCGGTGCTCAACTACATGGGGCTCAACCCCAACAGCACCGACCCCAAGGACTACGCCAAGGCCGAGCAGAAGCTGCTGGCCGTGCGCCCGTACGTGACCTACTTCCATTCGTCCAAGTACATCACCGACCTGGCCAACGGCGACATCTGCGTCGCGGCAGGCTTCTCCGGTGATGTGTTCCAGGCCAAGGCCCGCGCTGAAGAAGCGAAGAAGGGTGTGAACCTGGCCTACGCCATTCCCAAGGAAGGCGGCAACCTCTGGTTCGACGTGCTGGCGATTCCCAAGGACGCCAAGAACGTCAAAGAGGCGCATGCCTTCATCAACTATTTGCTGAAACCTGAGGTTATCGCCCAGGTCAGTGATTACGTCGGTTACGCCAACCCGAACCCCAAGGCTGGCGACCTGATGGACCAGGCCGTGAGGACTGACGCCGCGGTATACCCACCGCAGGAAGTGCTGGACAAGATGTTCGTCAACAGTGAGTTGCCACCCAAGGTGCAACGTTTGATGACCCGCAGCTGGACCAAGGTCAAGTCGGGCAAGTAACAATCCAGGCCCGCTGACCAAGCAGCGGCGGGCACACAAATCTTGTTGGGAGTTTCACTCATGGCAGTTGCCTCCGGTGCCTATAAGAAAGCCCTCGAGGGTGGCCAGCAACCCAAGCAGGTGCTGGTCAAGATCGACCGGGTCACGAAAAAGTTCGACGAAACCATCGCCGTAGACGATGTGTCACTGGAAATCCGCAAAGGCGAGATCTTCGCCCTGCTGGGTGGCTCCGGCTCGGGCAAATCGACCTTGCTGCGCATGCTGGCAGGCTTCGAGCGTCCGACCGAAGGGCGGATTTTCCTCGATGGCGTCGACATCACCGACATGCCGCCCTATGAGCGGCCGATCAACATGATGTTCCAGTCCTATGCACTGTTCCCGCACATGACCGTGGCGCAGAACATCGCCTTCGGCCTGCAGCAGGACAAACTGCCCAAGGCCGACATCGACGCCCGCGTGGCCGAGATGCTCAAGCTGGTGCACATGACCCAGTACGCCAAGCGCAAGCCGCACCAGCTGTCCGGTGGCCAGCGTCAGCGTGTGGCCCTGGCCCGCTCGCTGGCCAAGCGCCCCAAGCTGCTGCTGCTCGACGAGCCGATGGGCGCGCTGGACAAGAAGCTGCGTTCGCAGATGCAGCTGGAGCTGGTGGAGATCATCGAGCGCGTCGGCGTGACCTGCGTGATGGTGACCCACGACCAGGAAGAGGCCATGACCATGGCCCAGCGCATCGCCATCATGCACCTGGGCTGGATCGCCCAGATCGGCTCGCCTGTGGATATCTACGAGACGCCGACCAGCCGCCTGGTGTGTGAATTCATCGGCAACGTCAACCTGTTCGAAGGTGACGTGGTCGACGACGCCGAAGGCCATGCGATCATTGCCAGCCCGGAGCTGGAGCGCAAGATCTACGTTGGCCACGGCATCACCACCTCGGTCGAAGACAAGCACATCACCTACGCCCTGCGCCCGGAAAAGCTGCTGGTGACCACCAAGCAGCCTGAATTCGAGCACAACTGGTCGCGCGGCAAGGTCCACGACATTGCCTACCTGGGCGGCCACTCGGTGTTCTACGTCGAGCTGCCGAGCGGCAAGGTCGTGCAATCGTTCGTCGCCAACGCCGAGCGCCAGGGCACCCGCCCGACCTGGGGCGATGAAGTGTACGTGTGGTGGGAAGACGACAGCGGCGTGGTACTGCGGTCATGAAACTGCGCAAGCTCAAGCGAGCCTTCCAGCGCATCACCCCGCAGGGGCGGCATTTGGTGATCGGCGTGCCGTTCATCTGGCTGTTCCTGTTCTTCATGCTGCCGTTCTTCATCGTGCTGAAGATCAGCTTCGCCGAAGCCGACGTGGCTATCCCGCCGTATACCGAGATCTACAGCTACGTCGAAGACAAGATCCAGCTGGTGCTCAACCTGGCCAACTACGGCCTGTTGACCGAGGATGAGCTGTACATCTCGGCCTACCTGGGTTCGTTGAAGATGGCCTTCTTCAGTACCCTGCTGTGCCTGCTGATCGGCTACCCGATGGCCTACGCCATCGCCAATGCCAAGAAGGAGACCCAGACGGTCCTGCTGCTGCTGATCATGATGCCGACCTGGACCGCGATCCTGATCCGCGTCTATGCCTGGATGGGCATCCTCAGCAACAACGGCCTGCTCAATGGTTTCCTGATGTGGATCGGCTTGATCGACCAGCCGCTGCAGATCCTCAACACCAACCTTGCGGTGTACATCGGCGTGGTCTATTCGTACCTGCCGTTCATGATCCTGCCGCTGTTCGCCAACCTGGTGAAGCACGACCAGAGCTTGCTTGAGGCCGCATCGGACCTGGGTTCGAGCACCTTCAACAGCTTCTGGAAAATCACTGTGCCGCTGTCGAAAAACGGCATCATCGCCGGCTGCATGCTGGTGTTCATCCCGGTGGTGGGTGAATTCGTTATCCCGGAACTGCTGGGCGGCCCGGAAACCCTGATGATCGGTAAAGTGCTGTGGCAGGAGTTCTTCAACAACCGCGACTGGCCGGTGGCATCCGCCCTGGCGGTAGTGATGCTGGCGATCCTGATCGTGCCGATTCTGCTGTTCAACCGCAGCCAGGCCAAAGAAATGGAGGGCCGCGCATGAAACGCTTCAGTTTCTCCAAGCTGATGCTGGTGCTCGGCTTGCTGTTCATCTACCTGCCGATGCTGATCCTGGTGATCTACTCGTTCAACGCCTCCAAGCTGGTGACGGTGTGGGGCGGCTGGTCGATCAAGTGGTACGTCGGCCTGCTCGACAACACCCAGCTGATGGGTTCGGTGATGCGCTCGCTGGAGATCGCCTGTTACACGGCGGTGGCGGCGGTGGCATTGGGTACCCTGGCGGCCTTCGTGCTGACCCGGGTCACCCGCTTCAAAGGCCGCACGCTGTTCGGTGGCCTGGTCACCGCGCCGCTGGTGATGCCCGAGGTGATCACCGGTCTGTCGCTGTTGCTGCTGTTCGTGGCCATGGCGCAGATGATCGGCTGGCCGCAGGAGCGCGGCATCGTCACCATCTGGATCGCCCACACCACGTTCTGCGCGGCCTATGTGGCGGTGGTGGTGTCGGCGCGGTTGCGTGAGCTGGACCTGTCGATCGAAGAAGCGGCGATGGACCTGGGTGCCAAACCGTGGAAGGTGTTCTTCCTGATCACCATCCCGATGATTGCACCCTCGTTGGCGGCGGGCGGCATGATGTCGTTCGCTCTGTCGCTGGACGACCTGGTATTGGCCAGCTTCGTTTCCGGGCCAGGTTCGACCACCTTGCCGATGGAAGTGTTCTCGGCGGTGCGGTTGGGCGTGAAGCCGGAGATCAACGCCGTGGCCAGCTTGATTCTGCTGTCGGTGTCGTTGGTGACCTTCTTCGTCTGGTTCTTCAGCCGCCGTGCAGAGGAGCGCCGTCGCAAGGCGATCCAGCAGGCGATCGAGGAAGGGGCGGCGGCCAATGTGTCGGCGCCGCAGGTCAAGCGGCCTGCCGCAGCGGCTGCTTCGGCCTGACGATCCTGAACTCTCAAGGGCAGCCCGATCCTCTGTGGGAGCGGGCTTGCCCCGCGAAGAGGTCATCTCTGAATGGCCAGGGCTCTGCCCTGGTTCGCGGGACAAGCCCGCTCCCACACACACACCGTGAAACAGCCGCCATACCCGCCCAACTGACCTCCATCAGTGTTTTTTCTGAACCCTGATCTACGCTAACAGTCGCATCCCACGAATCATTTGCGCGCAAGCTAGGAGCCTGCATGAGGGTGACGCGACCACTGTTGGCCGTAGGCCTGGGGCTGTTTGGCCTGCTCTCAGGCTGCGGCAAGGAAGAACTGCCCGAGGTCATGCCGCGGGTCGGTGTCGTACAAGTACAACCCACCGATTTTGCCGCCAGGGTCACGCTGACCGGCGATGTACAGGCGCGGGTGCAAACCGACCTGTCGTTCCGCGTGGGCGGCAAGATCATCTCGCGCAGCGTCGATGTGGGTGACCACGTCAAGGCCAACCAGGTGTTGGCGCGGCTGGACCCGAAAGACCTGCAGAACAACGTCGACTCGGCCAAGGCCGAGGTGTTCGCCGCCCAGGCACGGGTCACCCAGACCAGCGCTGCCTTCGTCCGCCAGCAAAAACTGTTGCCCAAGGGCTACACCAGCCAGAGCGAGTACGACTCAGCCGAGGCTGCGCTGCGCAGCAACCAGAGCGCGCTGAAAGCCGCCCAGGCACAACTGGCCAACGCCAAGGAACAACTCAGCTACACCGCACTGGTGTCCGAGGCCGATGGCGTGATCACCGAGCGCCAGGCCGAAGTCGGCCAGGTGGTGCAGGCGACGATGCCGATTTTCAGTTTGGCCCGCGATGGCGACCGCGATGCGGTGTTCAACGTTTACGAGTCGCTGCTGGTGGCGCCGCCGAGTGATGCGGGCGTAATCGTCAGCTTGCTCGACGATCCCAAAGTCCAGGCCCAGGGCTTTGTCCGTGAAGTGACCCCGACCGTTTCCGCAGAGAGCGGCACGGTGCAGGTCAAGGTAGCCCTGCGCAACGTCCCGCCGGCCATGCAATTGGGCTCGCCAGTGACCGCCACGGCCAATGCCCAAGGGCGGCCAAGCATCGAATTGCCCTGGGCGGCACTGACCAAGGCCTTGCACGAACCCGCCGTGTGGGTGGTGGGCGAGGGCGACAAGGTCGAGCTGCGCAAGGTCCAGGTCACCCGCTACCTGACCGGCAAGGTGGTCATCGCCCAAGGTATCAAAGGCGGCGAAACGGTCGTGGTCGCCGGTGGGCAGCTATTGCATCCGGGCATGCAGGTGGAAAAAGTCGATGCCAAGGATGGAGGAGCTGCACCATGAAGCGCCTGCTGCTGATTTGCGCCACAGGCGTGCTGCTGGCCGCCTGTGGCAGTGAGGAAGAACAACCTGAAACGGTGCGCCCGGTGCTGTCGACATTGGTCGAGGCCCAGGCGCAATCGCAACTGGGCCGCTTCGCCGGCACCATTCAGGCACGCTTCGAAAGCACCCTGGGCTTCCGAGTGGCCGGGCGCATCGCCCGCCGTTGGCTGGATGTCGGTGCCCAGGTGAAGCCCGGCGATACTCTGGCCACCCTCGATCCGACCGACCAGCAAAACCAGCTGCGCGCCGCCGAGGGCGACCTGGCCAGGATCCAGGCGCAATGGATCAACGCCCAGGCCAACGCCCGCCGCCAGCAACAGCTGTACGACCGCGGCGTCGGTGCCCAGGCACAGCTGGACATCGCCCAGACCGACCTGAAAACCACCGGTGCCAGCCTTGAACAAGCGCGCTCGGCCGTCAGCCAGGCCCGCGACCAGCTCGACTACAGCACTCTGCGCAGCGACCACGCGGCGGTGATCACCGCCTGGCAGGCCGAAGCCGGGCAGACGGTCAGCGCCGGGCAGGCAGTGGTCACCCTGGCCCGCCCCGACGTCAAGGAAGCCGTGATCGACCTGCCCATCGGCATCGCCGAGGCCTTGACCAAGGACCTCACCTTCACGGTCGCCTCGCAGCTCGACAACAGCATCAACACCACCGCCACCCTGCGCGAGCTCGAGCCCCAAGCCGATGCCGCCACCCGCACCCGTCGTGCACGCCTGACTCTGGCCAGCACCCCCGCAGCATTCCACCTGGGCACGGCGATCAGCGTGACCCTTACGTCGGCGATCACTCCACGTAGCGAGCTGCCCCTGAGCGCGTTGCTGGAGCGCGATGGCAAAACCCAGGTGTGGGTGATCGACACGCAGCAGAAAACCGTCGCCACCCGCGATGTGAAACTGGTGGAACGCACCGCCGACAGCATCGTGCTGGCCTCCGGCGTGCAGCCTGGTGAGCGGGTGGTCACCGCTGGCGTCAACAGCCTCAAGCCCGGGCAGAAAGTCATCTTCGACGAGGACGCGCAATGAAAGGAAGCTTCAACCTGTCCGAGTGGGCACTGCGCCACCAGTCGTTCGTTTGGTACCTGATGTTCGTTGGCTTGCTGATGGGGATCTTTTCCTACTTCAACCTGGGCCGCGAGGAAGATCCGTCCTTCACCATCAAGACCATGGTGATCCAGACCCGCTGGCCCGGCGCGACCCAGGACGAAACGCTGTATCAGGTCACCGACCGCATCGAGAAGAAACTCGAAGAGCTCGACTCGCTCGATTACACCAAGAGCTACACCCGCCCCGGCGAGTCCACCGTCTACGTCTACCTGCGCGACACCACCAAGGCCGCCGACATCCCGCAGATCTGGTACCAGGTACGCAAGAAGATCCAGGACATTCGTGGCGAGTTTCCCCAGGGCATTCAGGGCCCAGGGTTCAACGACGAATTCGGTGACGTGTTCGGCTCGATCTACGCCTTCACCGCCGACGGCCTGACCTTGCGCCAGTTGCGCGATTACGTCGAGCAGGCCCGCGCCGAGGTGCGCGAAGTGCCCAACATCGGCAAGATCGAGATGGTCGGCACCCAGGACGAAGTGCTCTATCTGAACTTCTCCACCCGCAAACTGGCGGCGCTGGGCATCGACCAGCGCCAGGTCATGCAAGCCCTGCAACAACAGAACGCCGTGACCCCGGCCGGGGTGATCGAGGCCGGCCCGGAGCGCATCTCGGTGCGTACTACCGGGCAGTTCGCCTCGGAAAAGGACCTGCAGACCGTCAACTTGCGCATCAATGACCGCTTCTTCCGCCTGGCCGATATTGCCGATATCGAGCGCGGCTACGTCGACCCGCCCTCGCCGATGTTCCGCTACAACGGCCAGACCGCCATTGGCCTGGCGATCGGCATGAAGGCCGGCGGCAACATCCAGGTGTTCGGCGCCGCGCTGGAAAAGAAGATGGCCAGCGTGATCAAGGACCTGCCGGTGGGCGTTGGTGTGCACACCGTGTCCGACCAGGCTGTGGTGGTAAAAGAAGCGGTCGGTGGCTTCACCAGTGCCTTGTTCGAGGCGGTGGTGATCGTGCTGGCAGTGAGCTTCGTCAGCCTCGGCGTGCGTGCCGGGCTGGTGGTGGCCTGCTCGATCCCGCTGGTGCTGGCGATGGTCTTCGTGTTCATGGAGTACAGCGGCATCACCATGCAGCGGATCTCGCTGGGCGCGCTGATCATTGCCCTCGGCCTGCTGGTGGACGATGCGATGATCACCGTCGAGGTCATGGTCACGCGGCTGGAAATGGGCGAGAGCAAAGAGGCCGCGGCGACCTTCGCCTACACCTCGACGGCATTCCCCATGCTCACCGGCACCCTGGTAACCGTGGCCGGCTTCGTGCCCATCGGCCTCAACGCCAGCTCTGCCGGTGAGTACACCTACACCCTGTTCGCGGTGATCGCCGTGGCGCTGATCGTGTCCTGGGTGGTAGCGGTGTTCTTCGCCCCGGTGCTCGGCGTGCATATTCTCAAGGCCGACAAACTCAAGGCCCACGAGGCAGAGCCTGGCCGGGTCGGGCGAGCGTTCGAGGGCGGCCTGGTGTGGTGCATGCGCCATCGCTGGCTGACCATCATCGGCACCATCGTGCTGTTTGCCCTGTCGTTGTTCTGCATGCGTTTCGTGCAGAACCAGTTCTTCCCGTCGTCCGACCGCCCGGAAATCCTCGTCGACCTCAACCTGCCGCAGAACGCCTCGATCGAGGAGACGCGCAAGGTGGTCGACCGGCTGGAGGCGCGCATCAAGGACGACCCGGACATGGTGCGCTGGAGTACCTACATCGGCCAGGGTGCGATCCGCTTCTACCTGCCGCTGGACCAGCAACTGCAGAACCCGTACTACGCCCAGTTGGTCATCGTCAGCAAAGGCTTCGAAGAGCGCGCGGGCATGATTGCGCGCCTGCAGAAATTGCTGCATGAAGAGTTCGTCGGCGTCGGCACCAACGTGCAGTCACTGGAAATGGGCCCGCCAGTGGGCCGGCCGATCCAGTACCGGGTCAGCGGCAAGGACATCGACCAGGTGCGCAAGCACGCCATCGACCTGGCCACGATGCTCAATGCCAACGAGCACATCGGCGAGATGATCTACGACTGGAACGAACCCGGTAAGGTGCTGCGCATCGAAATCGCCCAGGACAAGGCGCGCCAGCTGGGGCTGTCGTCGGAAGACGTGGCCAACGTGATGAACAGCATCGTCAGCGGCGCACCGGTGACCGAGGTCAACGACAATATCTACCTGGTGGACGTGATCGCCCGCGCCGTGGACAGCGAGCGCGGCTCGCCGGACACCCTGCAGAACCTGCAGATCGTCACCCCCAGCGGCACCTCGATACCGCTGCTGGCCTTCGCCACCGTGCGCTACGAGCTGGAGCAGCCACTGGTGTGGCGCCGCGACCGCAAGCCGACCATCACCATCAAGGCCTCGGTCAACGGTGACATCCAGCCCACCGACCTGGTGGCGCAGCTCAAGCCGAAGATCGACGAATTCGCCAGCCAGCTGCCAGTCGGTTACGAAGTCGCCACCGGCGGTACGGTGGAGGAGAGCGGCAAGGCACAGGGGCCGATCGCCAAGGTCATTCCGCTGATGCTGTTCCTCATGGCGACCTTCCTGATGATCCAGCTGCACAGCACGCAGAAGCTGTTCCTGGTGGTCAGCGTGGCGCCCTTGGGGCTGATCGGCGTGGTGCTGGCGCTGGTGCCTACAGGCACGCCGATGGGCTTCGTGGCGATTCTCGGCATCCTCGCCCTGGCGGGCATCATCATTCGTAACTCGGTGATCCTGGTGACCCAGATCGACGAGTTCGAGGCCCAGGGCTATTCGCCATGGGATGCAGTGATGGAGGCCACCAACCACCGCCGGCGGCCAATCCTGCTGACCGCGGCGGCGGCCAGCCTGGGCATGATCCCGATCGCCCGCGAAGTGTTCTGGGGGCCGATGGCCTACGCCATGATCGGCGGCATCATCAGTGCAACGCTGCTGACGCTGTTGTTCCTGCCGGCGCTGTATGTGGCCTGGTACAAGATTCGTGAGCCGGAGACCTCGGCCAAACCCCAACACTAAGCCCAATGGAGATCCTTGTGGGAGCGGGCTTGCCCGCGAAGACGGCGGTGGCAACACCATCGCATTCGCGGGCAAGCCCGCTCCCACAGAGCCCGCGCCATAATTTTGAAAATGGTTATATAAACATTCTTAAACAGTATTTTTAAGAATATCCGCGCCTCACTACTATTGCCCTCAAGCCAGGCGCAAATCCCCTCCAAAACCTCTGCCCGGCACCTCACTCACAGGAGAACGAGCATGAGTGCATCTTTGCGTAGCATCGACGGTCAGGACGAAGCCACCATTCTGCGTGAGATCCAGAGCGCCCTGCGCGATCTGCGTTTCGGTGCGGTGGAGATTACCGTGCACAACGCTCAGGTCGTGCAGATCGAGCGCAAGGAGAAGTTCCGCCTGCAACAGCCCGGCCACAAACCCGGCTGATACCGCCCCACCTTCAAAACTAGAAAAATGCCAATCGGGAGCTTCACCATGTCCATCCGCCGTTATGCGCTCGCCGCCCTGGCCAGTGCCGTTTTTGCCGGTTCCGCCATCGCCAAGGACTACGAACTGCTGAACGTGTCCTATGACCCGACCCGCGAGCTGTATCAGCAGTACAACGCCGAGTTCATCAAGCACTGGCAGCAAGCGCACCCGGACGACAAGGTGAAGATCCAGCAGTCCCATGGCGGTTCGGGCAAGCAGGGCCGCGCTGTGATCGACGGCCTGCGTGCCGACGTGGTGACCCTGGCCCTGGCCGGCGACATCGACGAAATCGCCAAGCTCGGCAAGACCCTGCCGGACAACTGGCAGACCCGCCTGCCGGATGCCAGCACCCCGTACACCTCGACCATCGTGTTCCTGGTGCGCAAGGGCAACCCGAAAGGCATCAAGGACTGGGGCGATTTGATCAAGAAGGACGTCTCGGTCATTACCCCGAACCCCAAGACCTCCGGCGGCGCCCGCTGGAACTTCCTCGCTGCCTGGGCATACGGCCTGAAACAGGGTGGCGAAGCCAAGGCCACCGAATACGTGAGAGAGCTGTTCAAGCACGTGCCGGTACTGGACACCGGCGCCCGCGGCTCGACCATCACCTTCGTCAACAACGGCCAGGGCGATGTATTGCTGGCCTGGGAAAACGAAGCCTTCCTGGCCTTGAAGGAAGACGGCGGCGCCGACAAGTTCGAAATCGTCGTGCCTTCGCTGTCGATTCTCGCCGAGCCGCCCGTGGCCGTGGTCGACAAGAACGCGCAGAAAAAGGGCAACGAGCAGATCGCCGAGGCGTACCTCAAGCATCTGTACAGCCCGGCCGGCCAGAAAATCGCCGCCGAAAACTTCTACCGCCCACGTGACGCGAAGGTCGCTGCCGAATACGGCAAGCAATTCCCGAAACTGGATCTGGTAACCATCGACAAGGACTTCGGTGGCTGGAAGACTGCACAACCGAAGTTCTTCAATGACGGCGGTGTGTTCGACCAGATCTATCAGGCGCAGTAATGCCATGGTGAAGCTGGGGCCGCGTTGCGGCCCATTCGCGGCGCAAGGCCGCTCCCACAGGGAACCGCGATCCAATGTGGGAGCGGCCTTGCGCCGCGAATGGGCTGCAAAGCAGCCCCCGGATTCAAAAGCCTGCACCGGCCCGGCATGACTGCCGGGCTTCGTGCGTTCAACCAGGGATTTTTATGTCACGTCGCATTTCCCCCGTCATACCCGGCTTCGGGCTGACACTGGGCTACACCTTGGTGTACCTCAGCCTGATCGTGCTGATACCGCTGGCGGCCATGTTCATCCATGCCTCGCAGCTCACCTGGGAGCAGTTCTGGAACATCATCAGTGCGCCGCGGGTGATCGCCGCGCTCAAACTGAGTTTCGGCACCGCCCTGTTCGCCGCCATCATCAATGGCGTGATCGGTACCCTGCTGGCCTGGGTGCTGGTGCGCTACACCTTCCCCGGGCGCAAGATCATCGATGCGATGATCGACCTGCCGTTCGCCCTGCCCACCGCCGTAGCCGGTATCGCCCTGACCGCCCTCTACGCCCCGCAAGGCTGGGTCGGCCAGTTCGCCACCGACCTGGGCTTCAAGATCGCCTACACCCCGCTGGGCATCACCCTGGCGCTGACCTTCGTCACCCTGCCGTTCGTGGTGCGCACAGTACAGCCGGTGCTGGCGGACATCCCGCGTGAGGTAGAGGAAGCCGCCGCCTGCCTGGGCGCGAAGCCGCTGCAGGTGTTCCGTCACGTGCTGGCGCCGGCCTTGCTACCTGCCTGGCTCACCGGCTTTGCCCTGGCCTTTGCCCGTGGCGTCGGCGAGTATGGCTCGGTGATCTTCATTGCCGGCAACATGCCGATGAAGACCGAAATCCTGCCGCTGCTGATCATGGTCAAGCTCGACCAGTACGACTACACCGGCGCGACCGCCATCGGCGTGCTGATGCTGGTGGTTTCCTTCATCCTGCTGCTGCTGATCAACCTGCTGCAGCGCCGCATTGAAACCCCTTGAAGGAGGCCCGGCCATGTCCAGTTCATCCCTGAGCACTACCGCCGCCGCCAATGCCGCGCGGCGCGGCAGTGCCACTTCGCGGCGCATCCTGATCGGCCTTGGCTGGCTGGTGTTCGCGCTGTTCCTGCTGCTGCCTTTGGTGATCGTTGTATCCCAGGCATTGAAAAACGGCTTCGGGACGTTCTTCGAGGCGATCTTCGAGCCTGATGCATTGTCCGCACTCAAGTTGACCTTGCTGGCAGTGGGCATCTCGGTGCCGCTGAACCTGGTGTTCGGCGTCAGCGCCGCCTGGTGCGTGAGCAAGTACACCTTCCGTGGCAAGAGCATCCTGGTCACCCTCATCGACCTGCCGTTCTCGGTGTCGCCGGTGATCGCCGGCCTGGTCTATGTGCTGATGTTCGGCGCCCAGGGCCTGTTCGGGCCGTGGTTGCAGGACCACGATATCCAGATCGTCTTCGCCCTGCCGGGCATCGTCCTGGCGACCATCTTCGTCACCGTGCCCTTCGTGGCCCGTGAACTGATCCCGCTGATGCAGGAGCAGGGCACCCAGGAAGAAGAAGCCGCGCGCTTGCTCGGCGCCAATGGCTGGCAGATGTTCTGGCACGTGACTCTGCCGAACATCAAGTGGGGCCTGATCTACGGCGTGGTGCTGTGTACCGCGCGGGCCATGGGCGAGTTCGGCGCGGTGTCGGTGGTGTCGGGGCATATCCGCGGCGTCACCAATACCTTGCCGCTGCACGTGGAGATCCTCTACAACGAGTACAACCACGTCGCGGCCTTCAGCGTGGCCAGCCTGTTGCTGATCCTGGCGCTCTTCATCCTGCTGCTCAAGCAGTGGAGCGAGAACCGTATTAACCGCCTGCGCCATAGCGCCGCGGAGGAATGATTCATGTCGATCGAAGTTCGTAATGTCAGCAAGCGCTTCAACAGCTTCCAGGCCCTGGACAACATCAACCTGGATATCCACAGCGGCGAGCTGGTGGCCCTGCTCGGCCCGTCCGGCTGCGGCAAGACCACCCTGCTGCGCATCATCGCCGGCCTGGAAACGCCGGATGACGGCAGCATCGTGTTCCACGGCGAGGACGTGTCCGGCCACGACGTGCGCGATCGCAACGTCGGCTTCGTGTTCCAGCACTACGCGCTGTTCCGCCACATGAGCGTGTTCGACAACGTCGCCTTCGGCCTGCGCATGAAACCCAAGGGCGAGCGCCCGAGCGAGAGCAAGATCGCCGAGAAGGTCCATGAGCTGCTGAACATGGTGCAACTGGACTGGCTGTCCGACCGCTACCCCGAGCAGCTTTCCGGTGGCCAGCGCCAGCGGATCGCCCTGGCCCGCGCCCTGGCGGTGGAGCCCAAGGTGCTGCTGCTGGATGAACCGTTCGGCGCCCTCGACGCCAAGGTGCGCAAAGAGCTGCGCCGCTGGCTGGCACGGCTGCACGAGGACATCAACCTGACCTCGGTGTTCGTTACCCACGACCAGGAAGAAGCCATGGAGGTGGCGGATCGAATCGTGGTGATGAACAAGGGCGTGATCGAACAGATCGGCTCGCCGGGCGAGGTGTATGAAAAACCGGCCAACGATTTCGTTTACCACTTCCTCGGCGACTCCAACCGCTTGGCGCTGAGCGAAGGCCACCACGTGCTGTTCCGCCCGCACGAGGTGTCGTTGTCGCGCCATGAGACCGAAGGGCACCATGCCGCCGAGGTGCGTGACATTCGCCCGTTGGGTGCGACGACACGGGTAACGCTCAAGGTTGAAGGACAGAGCGAGCTGATCGAGGCCGAGGTGGTCAAGGATCACGACAGCCTGACCGGGCTGGCGCGGGGGGAGACGCTGTTCTTCAGGCCGAAGGTTTGGCAGAAGGTGGCGGACATCTGATTCGTCAGGTGATGAAAAACCCGGGCATGGTCCCGGGTTTTTTATTGCCCGTGCGACCGCATTCGCGGGCAAGCCCGCTCCCACAAGGTTCAGCACCAGCCCTGTGGGAGCGGGCTTGCCCCGCGAACGAGGGCGCAGCCCTCGCATCATTTCAATGCCTTGCACGAATATTTCATATGCCCACAAGGCATCCCCAGATCGTCGCTCGCCCACACCCCGCGAAACCCGCGGGCTAGAGGGAGTGACTCAATTTAGTTATTCCATAATGCGCTAACTTTAACTTCAAACATTACTTTAAGAGCTAAGCCCCTGCCCCCGATGATGCAGCCACACACCTGAATCAAGAACCCCAGGAGTTTGATCAATGGGTAATGTCCAGACGGCCGTCAGGGCCTACGACCAGCCATGGCGCCCGGCCCCGGGTGACCTGGTCGAGCTTGGACGGACGCTTCGCCTGCCACTGGGCCAACTGCGCCTGCAACGCACCCCGGTCAGCGGCCTCAAGCGCAGGGACAAGCTGGCTCTCGGCCTGCTGGTGCTGGCCTTGCACGGCGCTGCCGCCTACTGGGTGAGCCAGTCGCCGACGCCTGAGCTGCCAGTGGTACCACCGCAGATTCCGCCCATGACCATCGAGTTCGCGGCCCCTGCGCCGCCTGTGCTCCAGCCGCCACCTCCGGCACCCGCACCGCCGGTGGTGGAGCCGCCGCCACCGGTGGTCGACGAGCTCGCCGCGAAGCCCAAACCGAAGCCGAAACCTGTGCCCAAGCCGGTCGCCAAGCAACCGCCCAAGCCGCAGCCCAAGCCGGTCGAGGCACCACCCCCTGCGCCCGCACCGGTGGCCGCCCCGGCGCCGCCCGCACCACCGGCCCCGGTGACGCCACCCTCGGCCAACGCCGCATACCTGAAGAATCCGGCGCCGGAGTACCCGCAGATGGCCCTGCGTCGTGGCTGGGAAGGCACCGTGCTGCTGCGGGTCGAGGTATTGCCCAGCGGCAAGCCGGGGCAGATTCAGGTCCAGAAGAGCAGCGGCCGCGACGCCCTCGACGCCGCCGCGCTGGCTGCAGTCAAGCGCTGGAGCTTCGTCCCCGCCAAGCAGGGCGACGTGGCCCAGGCCGGCTGGGTCAGCGTGCCGATCGATTTCAAGCTTCGCTAACTTTTCACAGAACATAGGAAGACATCACCATGAGCCTGCTGGCATCCCCCCTCGAATCCGTTGAAAGCGCAGTCATCTGGCTGCTGGTTGGTTTCTCTGTCGCCACCTGGGGCCTGGCCCTGGTCAAGGTCGTGCAGTTCGTGCGGTTGAAGAATCAGGACAAGCGCTTTCACCAGCAATTCTGGGCCGCATCGAGCCTGGATTCGGCCGCCGAGATCAGCCACGAACTGCCTGGCCCGGCTGCCCGTGTCGCCCAGTCCGGTTATGCCGCGATTGCCGTCGGCGATGCCCAGGCCAACGACCTGAGCCACGCCATCAACCACCAGGACCGCCTGGAGCGCGCCCTGCGCCAGCAGATCGTGCGTGAGCGCCGCTCGCTGGAAACCGGCCTGGCGGTGGTGGCCAGTATCGGCAGCACCTCGCCGTTCATCGGCCTGTTCGGCACGGTGTGGGGCATCATGGAAGCCCTCAAGGGCATCAGCGCGGCAGGCTCGGCCAGCCTCGAAACCGTGGCCGGCCCGATCGGCGCGGCACTGGTCGCCACCGGTGTGGGTATCGCCGTCGCGGTGCCAGCGGTGCTGGTCTACAACTACTTCCTGCGCCGCCTCAAGCTGACCGCCGCCGACCTGGATGACTTCGCCCATGACTTCTACAGCCTGGCGCAGAAGAGCGCCTTCCGCGTGCTGGTGCACCCTACCGTCCACAAGGCCCAGGCCGGTTTCACCCAGCCGGTGAAGGAGGCGTCCTGATATGGCCTTTTCGACCCAGGACAGCGACGAAGTCCTCAGTGAAATCAACGTCACGCCGCTGGTGGACGTCATGCTGGTGCTGCTGGTGGTGTTCATCGTCACCGCGCCGCTACTGACCAACGCCATCCCCATCAACCTGCCCAAGACCGAGGCCGTGGCCCCGGTGGAGCAGAAGGACCCGCTGGTGGTGAGCATCGATGGCGGCGGCAAGTTGTTCATCAACAAGGACGAGATCCAACCAGACCTGCTGGAAAGCAATCTCAAGGCGGCCAAGGCCAAGGATGCAGAGTTGCGTGTGCAGCTGCAGGCCGACGATGGTGTGAATTATGGCGAGGTGGCGCGGGCCATGGCGGCGATTGAACGTGCGGGGATCAGCAAGCTGGCGGTGATTACGGCGCGTTGATGTTCAGGGTTTTCTTCAGGCAAATGCTTATGGGCCTTATCTCTTGGCAGGGGTAGGCCCTTTTTTTATGCCTGTAGTGACCCGTGGGAGCAACTGTCTTCCACAAAACTTAAAAAGCTGCGCGGATTGAGCTGTGGGAGCGGCTTCAGCCGCGAACACGGGCGTAGCCCGTGCCATA